>CADCJX010000008.1 GCA_902801885.1 uncultured Bacteroidia bacterium | reverse complement strand
ACTCTCGACAATCCATTCCGCAAAGGGACTTGAATGGGACACGGTGTTCATCATGGGACTGTGTGAAGGGAACTTCCCGAACCCGTATTTCTGCAAGGCACTGCCACCCAAGGAGCAGGAGGAGTTCTTCAACGCAGAGTGGAAGAAGATGTATGTCGCTGCTACAAGGGCAAGGAAGACTCTCTGTCTGTCCTATCCCAAGAGCATACTCCGGAAAGGGTTCTCATTCCGGAAGGATCCCTCCAGGTTCATCCGCTCGGCTTCATGACACTCCCTCTCTCTTACATGGTCAATCCGGCATCCAAGGTCCACGGGATCATTCCAAGGATGTCGGAAAGACCTATAACAAATAACATCAAATCATCTAAAAATCAATCAACTACAAAACACATCAAATCTATGGAAACAAGGATTACAAACTGTATCGCAGCAGAGAAAGCGGTCCGGGACGTCATGTACGGACTGGATCATGAGGAAGTCTGGGGACTGTTCCTCAGGAATGACAACACGGTCATATCAAGGGAGATGCTATCCAAGGGAACCCTTACTCAGACTTCTATCGACAACAGGACAGTCATCAAACGGGCACTGATGAACAACGCAAATGCTGTCATCATCCTGCACAACCATCCATCCGGTAATCCGAAGCCCAGTCCTGCTGACACCCGGATAACGGAAAGGATGAAGAAGGCTTGCGACCTGATGGACATCCGGTTCCTGGATCACATTTGTTTCACATACGTAGACTTCTTCAGTTTCTCCGAAGAGAAAACATTCAACAACTATAGATTATTTGTGACTGCATCCTTATACTTTCGAGATATCGGTAGCTGAATATCACCGATGTATAGGATGTCAACATCGATTCGAGTTATTGCAGACTTGTTAACAAGGAAAGAGCGATGGATTCGGATGAAATGGGGAGCAAGGATGGCCTCCCACTGTGAAATAGGAGTATAGTTCTTGAAGCGCCGGCCACCTGAAGCGACAATGGTAGTCGCATCGTCATTTGATTCTATATAGATAATATCGTCCTTAGTCAGCGTCACATGTTTCCTGTCCGAAGTAAAAGAGATGGTACCGGACTGGTCTGGATGCTTTTTATTCAACCAAGATTCGAAGAAATGACAACCAGTTGCTAGCGAGGTCAGGATGATAGCAATAAAAACAGGATTCGATAAGATGTGAGGAAGGTCGGGCCAATCATTCACGGAACCGGGAAGATTTCCCCTGAAGGAAATAATGCAAAAATGGGCAACAATCAGAAGAAGAATCTCTCCTATCAAGATTCCCAACACAACGAAGATTGTTTCCTTAATACCTGATCGCTTGTTTTTGAAGCTTACCTTCGGGAAGAAATACTTGGTAGCCAGAGCACCGGGAAGAAACATGGTTCCGATGAACAACGCTTCAATGAACCGGTATCCCAAGCTACTGAGGCAAATCACTACCAACAGAATGGAGGCAATCCAGTACGATATGACGAGTAGCCGTTTCATAATCAACACAAAAATAGCAAACAAACAAAGCTTTGTCAATTTAAACCTCGACATTGGGGTTTTAACTTACGTTCGTGGGTTTTCGGCTTGGATGGATATCTGCATTATTCTACTTTTGCTTACAAAATAAACCGCAAAACTCTTTTGACTTATGTTTAAATTGTTTATGGAAGGAGGACTTATTTTTATGTCCTTTCTCACAGTTCTGTTAGTTGCCGTTTTCTTCGCCGCCTGGAAAGCACCGCGCTGGGTGAAAGAAATCGGAGCCTTTGCACTTGTGGCTGGGTTTCTTTCATTTATTCTTGGACTTCGTCGATTATTCTCTACCTTGCAACAGGTTGCGATGGCTAATGATTCGGTTTCCGGTATATTCGATTTAATCTCTCCTGGGGTATTCTTTGGTGGAATTAAAGTCGGCTTGATACCGGTCATCTATGGAATATTCATCTATCTTGTCTCTCTAGTTGTCAGAGTGATTCAAAAACCCAGACTGTAGGTAATCATGACTGCGAAGATAAAGAAAGCTTGTGCCAAAGTAAGGAGAAAACAGTTGTATTCTTGGCAGGATTTTACGATCTTTGATTCCAGACAAACACGAACTCCGGATTACTGGAACATGGTTTTAGGAAGGTTGTTTACAGTATGTTTACAGCCAATCTGTAAATAACTGATAATCACGCCCGCCTCGCCGCCGCACAGGCCGCCATCGAGCAGAGCAAATAATGCTGCCTGAGCGCCAGAACGTCATTCTGAGCGGCAGCATGTCATTCTGAGCGGCAGCGAAGAATCTTTCAAGGAGCCTCCCCAAAAGCAGGCTCCTTTTATATTAATATATCATCCAACCCGACATTCACCTTCCCCAGAAACCCGGCCCCTGCACACGCCGGAGGCATACGACTTGGGCAGGCGAGGCATTTTGGCCGCCCCTTCCCGCCTAACATACCACAGAGGCCTCCTCAGGGCATTTCCTCCGGGCAGGCGATTTGCTTGTTGGGAGAGAATGCCGCTTTGTGAATTGATAATTAGTTTCCTATATTTGCAATATGGATCAAAAGATTGTCACTATTTTACAAGAGTATTTCTCCGGTCAGCCCGTGCTCAAGGCGTGGGTCTTCGGATCGTATTCCCGCGGAGAAGAACAACCTGATAGTGACATTGACATCATAGTAACCCTCGATAGGAGCCAGCCTATTGGATTGAAATTTTTCGGAATGGTCATAGACTTGGAGAATCTGCTCCAGAGGCCGGTTGATCTCGTAGTAGATGGTGATTTGCTTCCTTTCGCCAAAACAACTGCTGACCGAGATAAAATCATAGTGTATGAGAGAGCCAGTTAGAGACAAGGGTAGGTTGGAGCATATTCTTACCGCCATTGACTATATCTCGGCTTTTACCGAGGGGTTTAGTTATGATGACCTAATGAATGATCCTCTTCATCTTCATGCTGTCACTCACAATGTCCAGATTATCGGAGAGGCAGTCTACAAGATTTTGATTGAGAAGATGAGACACATTCTTGTCCACGACTATTATCAGATCAACTTCGAGATTCTTTGGGACATCCTGAAGAACGATCTGCCAACATTGAAAGGACAAGTCTCGAGTTATCTCTCAGAATAAACTTCAAGATAAGGTGCGGTTAAAAACCGAATCTCCTAGTAAACATTATCATTAGGAGTAGCCCCGTGATAATGTATGCGTAACGAGCGGCCATCCTTCAAAGTAATAACTATCTCGATTTCCCCATCATTATTATGCTTTCTCTCAACACTATTCTCAACGGTAGAGAGACTATAGCGAATAATCTTGACAGCAGACACTTCGCGGCTTTCACCCTTGTATTTGCCTTGCTCCATAGGAATATCCAGAGTATTGCCCAATCCTGCAATCTGCACTGGAAAAATTAGATTGATGTAATCCACCGCCTTACCCAATGACTCATATTCCTTGCCTGAATGACGGAATCCTTCAATTCCTACTACAGCAGGGACCTCGAACCAATTAGGACAAGATTCTATTTTTTGTTCAAATAAATGGAAACGATGAGATGTACCCCAAGTTGGATCAGCAGTTGAGCCTCCAGCAAAAGCAGACTGCAAAGAGACTATGATTTTCCCATCCAAGTAAATACCATTTTGACTCGATTTCTCTCCTGACCAATCATCCTTAGCACATGCTGAAATAAACAATGCAGATACAACCAAAAGGTAAATACATAATACTCTTTTCATAATCGTTTCTATACGTCCTAATTAGTAAGCAATTACTATTCAAATATAAGCATAATAATTATGATTTGTAGGATTCTCGCTACAAATGGAATCTATAAGCCATCATCCAACCCGACATTCACCTTCCCAAGCTAACCAGACCCTGCACATGCCTAAAGCATGCTATCCGGGCTGGCGAGGCATTTTGGCCGAGCCTTCCCGCCTGATATGCAAAAAATCCTGCCCAGGGCATTTCCACCGGGCAGGCGATTGTCATGTTAAGAATTCGGCAGATTCTCTTGATAAGAAGTCAGGTAAGCGCCATAGAGAGTCATGGGAGTATTCCATTCCGAGTTGACTGGATCCTCTTCTGGCTTGGAACAAGAAGCAAATCCCAATAAAGCAAGCAAAGCTGTCAGGACAATCTTGACATATTTGTGAGATGCTGACTTCATGATATTCCTGAACTATCGTTACTTCTTTTCTGCGAGGACGAAGATGACAGAGACTCCGTACTTCTTGGAGTCCTTGGTGAAGTCAGAGGAGACAGAAAGGAGACAGTTCTCGCCTTGGAATGAGACGTTGGCAGAGCCGTTGGTGAATTCATAACCCATTGCCGATTCATCGTGCCAAGCGTACTTGAGATTGCCCTTGTCTACAGCTGAAAGGTCGCAGTCAGCTACATCCATCTGCTTGTTGCTGTACTGGATGATCGCGGATCCCATAGGAGTGAGTGTGATGCTGAGCAGGCTGATGCCGCTTAGATCCTTCTTGATCTCGATTCCCTGGTTGCGGGCGAAATCGGCAATCTCACCAAGGTTGCAACCGGTGAAGTCAGCATTTGCCTTGATACTCTCAGTGATGCTCACACGGGTCTTGGTGATGACCCAGGTCCTGCAAAGCTTCTTGGCATCGGCAGAAAGATTGGTCGCTTTCTTGGGATTGGCAGTACCTGTGACAGTCTTTCCATCTTTTTTCTTCAAGGTGAAGGATGTAGGAGAGGCCTGCTGGTCATATTTAAGGACCGCATCGTTGCCCAGGACGAACTCACCGTCAGAATTGATAGTGTAATTGCCCGTCAAGTAATCAAGATCCTTGTCAGAATTGACTTCGCAGATCAGATATGTGCCGGACTCCGTAAGTTCTACGAACTTGACAGAAACACTTTCCCCATTGACAACCAACCTGACCGTTTCCGGCTTTGGAGCAGGAGGCGTGGGAGTCGGAGTCGGTGTGGGAGTCGGAGTCGGTGTAGGGGTTGGAGTAGGAGTTACGCTTCCTCCCCCCTTACCACCGTTCGGGTTATTCTTTTCACAAGCGACCGTCAAAGAAAGGGCGGCCATCAATGCCAGTACCGGCCAAAACTTTTTCATATTGTTTAGACACTAAAACAGGTTTACGAACAGATGGACGTTCAGCATCGGGTAGACAACGAGCTTCTCTGCTTTCTTGATCAAGCCGTCATCACGGTTGTTCAGTGACTCAGGAGTAATCCTGACATCCTTCCAGTCGCCGATAAGAGGTTCACCCGGAGCGAAAAGCCCAGGCTTGCCCCAATAGATAGCACCGAGGTCGAATGTGAAATTCACCCTCTTGTCTGTAGTGACCGCGCGGCCGAAACCGATGCCGAGATAAGGACGGAGAGCATCTACTCCGATGTATCCGTTGACCTTGTTGTTCACGGCCCTTACCGTATAATCCTCACCGCCTTCCACAACACTGAGACCTACAGTGTTGTAGTCGTTAGGGAGAGGGCTGGTGTTGGTAACCTTTATCGCATTCTTGGGACCATAGAAAAGGCCTGCAGTGATGTGGAAACCACTTTCCGAAGAAGGGAAGATGTCAAGCATCAGCTCTGCATTCTGGAAATGCATCGTTGCCTTGGCATCGACAGGTTTGTCAGGTCCCTTGTCAGCTCCCTGCTTGCCAGGATGCTCAGGGACATCGACTGTCCTGCTGTAGGAAACCGGAGGCATCATTGAATATCCGGCCCTGAGCTGGAAATATGAACCTATCGGGGCGGCCAGTTCAACACCTACTCCTGCAGTACCGACCTTCAGGCCGGCTGCCATGTGATTGAAGTAACCATCTTCTTCCTGGGCCATAGCGCTTCCGGCAAGGAAGCACAGGACTGACAAAAGGATAAACTTTTTCATATAAGCCTGATTAAAACATATTAACCAAGCAAATATAATCATTTTGAACAACATTACGGAATTTGTTTCCTATATTTGTGAAGAAGTGTTTTAAAATAACGGACTTATGAAAAAAGGTTTATTGCTTTTAGCATTGCTGGCAACATTTGCCAGCAGCTACGATTCCTTCGCGCAGGTGTCAGAATCCCCTGAACTGGCTACCAAAATCAAGAACGAAGGGCTCAACAACTCGAAAATTGAAGAGATTGCCCAGTACATGACCGACCTCCTCGGTTCCAGGCTTACTGCTTCGCAGCAGAAACGCCGTGCTGACAACCTCGTAATCGATAAACTTAAGCAGTTCGGTCTTTCAAATCCCCGTTCAGCTTTCGCTGCTGAATTCACCAGGGGCGGATGGGACGTGGTCAAGACTTACGCTGCAATGACGGAGCCATATTACTGTGCCTTCTCTGTCAATCCCAAAGCGTGGTCCGGCAGTACTGACGGACTCGTGAAGGGAGAGTGCATGGTTTTCGACGTCAAGACAAAGGAAGACATCGAGAAATACCGTGGCAAGATTGCCGGCAAGATCCTCCTCATGCCTGCAACCCAGACCTACACCATGAGTTTCAGGCCCCTTGCATCACGCTACGATGAGGAACAGCTCGAAGCCCTGACCCAGGACAACCGCGTCCAGAACTCCATCAATCCTGCCGGCCCGCCTGCAGGAGGTTTCCCAAGGCAGCCTTTCGACAGGAACGCCATGATGGAATTGCGCCAGCTGACCAATGACCTGCTTGCCTCCGAGAAGCCTCTCTGCGTCATTACAGGACGTGGGACCTTCAATGTCCCCAGCGGAACGGGAGTCAGCTACAAATACGGAGACCCTGAACCTACTCCCGAGGTGATCATGCCGATCGAGGACCACGGACGCATGGTTCGCCTGATCGAAAACGGCCACAAGGTCGAGATGGAGCTCGAGCTCATCAACAAGTTCACCAATGACCAGGAGGTTCACAACATCTACGCAGAAATCCCCGGCACGGATCCCAAACTTAAGGACGAGATCGTCCTTATCGGCGGGCATCTTGATTCATGGCACGGAGGCACCGGAGCTGCAGACAACGCTTCCGGATGCATCGTGATGATCGAAGCGATGCGCATCCTCAAGGAACTAGGCATCACTCCTAAGAGAACCATCCGTCTGGCACTCTGGGGCGGTGAGGAGCAAGGTCTCTACGGATCCAGGGGCTACATGGAGCAGTACCTCTACAAGGATCAGAAGAAGCTTCCCGGATTCGACAAGTTCGCCCTTTACCTCAACATGGACAACGGATCAGGACGTTTCCGCGGAATCTACCTCGAAAGGAATGATGCAGCCTTCCCCTTCTTCGAGGCTTGGATGAAGTACATCGAACCCCTCGGTTTCAACTATCTCTCGCCGCGCAACACCGGTTCTACCGACCACGTGACCTTCGGAAGGGTAGGTCTTCCTTCCTACCAGTTCATCCAGGATGTTCTCGAGTACAACAGAACCTATCACACAATCATGGACACCTACGAGCGTCTTTCTCTCGGTGACCTGAAGATTGATGCAACCATAGTCGCTTGGCTTGCAATCTGTGCAGCGAACGACCCTGGAAAGATTCCTGTCAACCCTGCTGCAATGAACCAGCAGATGCGCAGATTCTAAGGAACATGAAAATCGCCATCATAGGAGCCGGGAACATGGGTGGTGCTACTGCCCTTGGCTTGAAGCGCTGCCTCCCCGAGGATGAAATAACAGTAACGGCACGCCATGCCGGGACTCTGGAAAAATATTCAAAGGCAGGCATGAAGGCCACTCTGGACAATTCAGAAGCCGTGCGCGATGCCGATGTTGTCATCATGGCAGTAAAGCCGTGGCTGCTGCATGAAGTCCTATCTCCCCTGCTTCCTTTGATGGATGGCAGAATCCTGGTATCATTCGCCGCCGGCATCCCGGCAGCAACCCTGAAAGAGTGGACTGAAGGAGCCCGTCTTTCAGGAGTTTACACGGTCATCCCCAATCTTGCAATCGAGATCGGAGAGAGCATGACCTTCATCAATGAAGTTTCCGGTAACGAAGAGTCCCTGGCAATAGTCAAGGGGCTCTTCGATTCGACCGGGAAAAGCATGGTCGTAGATGAAAAGCAACTCGGAGCCGGAATGATGGTCGCCTCTTGCGGAACCGCCTTCGCACTCCGTTACGTCCGCGCAACCATGGAAGGAGGAATCGAGCTCGGACTCTATCCAAAGCAGGCCCTGGAGGCTGCACTGCAGACAGTAAAGGGCGCCGCCGATCTGGCTGACGCCCATGGTACTCATCCTGAGCAGGAAATCGACCGTGTAACGACCCCTGGAGGGATAACCATCCGCGGACTAAACGCAATGGAAGAGGCCGGCTTTTCCAACGCCGTCATCCAGGGACTCAAGATCTGGAAATAATTCACAATCCCTTGAAAAGGATCATGGCACTGAGGGCCGCAAGGACTGTCAGGGCAATTAACCATATCACGAACATACACAGTCCAGGATGCCATTTGGGAGCCTTCAGGTCGAAAAGGAGCATGATTCCTCCATAGACCATCCCGACGAAGGGTACGACAACAGCCACGGCCAAGGCGAACACCAGCGGCGGATAGGAAAGCATGTCGAAAACCCTTGGTGCATCATTGGCTATGTCTTCCATGACCCTGTTGAGGAAGAAAGTGTTGGAGAAGAAACTCCCGTCGAACACCAGGCACCCGAGAGCAACCACCCCCGCAACTCCTGCCACAAGAAGGATTATCCCCATGCATACCTGGAGGATCCTCCATATTCCTGTCCAGAAATCTGATTTCACCACAGACTCTGCGGCTTCACCCATTTCCTGAACGGAGCTAAGAACCCTCGCACTGATTGCGTCGACGGTCCCCTTCTCTCCGCGTAGTTCATCCCTCTGACTGACGGTCTTTGCCACCGGCATGCAGATCCATAGTACGGCATAGATCAAAGGAAAGAAATAGTCGGGAAGATGGAGCCATCCCCTATGGAAGAACAATCCGAGACCGATCAGGGAAAGGACAGTGAATATGAGCCTGAAAAGAGTCGGGTCCACTTTGAAATAGGCGCCCAGCCCACTGCAGACGCCAGCCACTTTTCCGGTTGAAGGATCCCGGTAAAGTTTCCTGCGGACCGGATTTGCCGCACCGGATGGTTCATTTGAAGCCTCCCCGGAATAATCTCCGGACTCCTCCTCAATTGCTTCCGGCTTGCCGAGGGTAGACATTGCCCTCTCGACCATGGCCAGGGTAACCACACCACCGGTCCCGCTCTGTTCGAGCAGGAGCTCCGACATCCTTTCTTCTATTCCCTCCATGATCTCCGCTCCACTCTCCCTCTTGGAATAGAATTCATTCAATTCGTCCAGGTACTTCCTGGCGACTGCACATGCATCCTCTTCAAGGCTGAATACACAGCCACCGATGCTGACATTTTCCACAGGTTTCATCTTTGCTGTTCTTTTATCGTCCTGATCGTGTCGACTATCTCCTGCCACGCAACGTCCATCTCGCCCAGCTGCTGGCGCCCTTTGTCAGTAATGCAATAGTACTTCCGGGGCGGGCCTTGGGTGGATTCTTCCCAGCGGTAAGAGAGAAGGCCCTGGTTTTTCTGCCGGATAAGGAGAGGATAAAGAGTCCCTTCCACGACGATCATATTGGCTGCCTTGAGTTCATCGAGAATCGAAGAAGCATAGGCTTCCTTCTTGTCAAGGATGCTCAAGATGCAATACTCCAGCACCCCTTTGCGCATCTGAGAGCGCACGTTTTCTGCACTGTTCTCCATAGCTTATTTCTTTTTGTATTCACTGAAACGGGCCATGTTCTCGGCGGTAGGCTCCAGCCCACGCATCTCGCATTTCTCTGCGGGAGTCTTTGCAAGCGGGACGACTATCCAAAGAACAAGGTACACGAGAAGGCCTGACCCCCAGAGGAGGATGGCAAGCAGGATTATTATCCTGACGATTGTAATGTCGATATTAAGGAAGGCGGCAAGACCTGAACAGACGCCACCGATGGTCTTGTTGTCGGAATCCCTGTAAAGGCGCTTCGGAGCCTCTCCCTTCTCACCTGAATATGAAAAATCCGGTCCAGTCCCCGAACTTGCCGACGCTCCGGTCCCTGAGTTGGAAGAAGGACCTGCATCCGTGGAATTGCCGATCGGCTCGGCAGAGCCATCTGGCATTCCAAGTTGTCCGACCACCTTTCTGACAAGATCGAAGTCCACTACCCTGTAGGTAGCACCCCCAATCCCCTGGTCGAAGAGTTCGGCGATACGGTTCTCGAGGTCCGCCATTATCTCCTCTCCCGCAGACTGGGAGTCGCTGCTGAGCCTGGACCTGAAATGATCGAAATAGGCAGAGAGCCTGTTGTAAGCGTCCTCGTCAAGGGCAAAACTACGGCCTCCGATGCTAGCGTTGATAACTTTTTTCATAATATTCTTGGCTTTACAATTAATTATCCTTTGCAAAGATATAAATAAATTCAAATACCTTGCAACACAAAGTACTAATTAATTTCAAAAATTTTCTATTTTTGTGAAAACAAGTCAATCTGATGAAACGTTCCTTCCTCCTGATTTCGAGCATATTCATGCTTCTGGCATGCACCTCGAACGCCCAGAACTATACTTCACAACGTCCGGCCGCCGACCAGAGACTCTTCCGTTCGGAAGCAGTGGAAAGCAAGATCGTCAAGATCCAGTCCCTACTCAAGAATCCGAAACTCGCCTGGATGTTCGCCAACTGCTACCCCAACACCCTGGACACAACCGTCCATTTCGGCAAGGACGAAGACGGCAACTGGAGGACTTTCGTCTACACGGGAGACATCCACGCCATGTGGCTCAGGGATTCCGGAGCCCAGGTCTGGCCTTATGTTCAGCTCGCCAACCAGGACGAGGAACTACGGCACATGCTCGCCGGCGTAATCAACTGCCAGTTCTCCCTTATAGCAATCGACCCCTACGCCAATGCTTTCAACGACGGTCCCAAAGGCAGTGAATGGGCAAAGGACCACACCCAGATGAATCCCTGGGACCATGAGAGGAAATGGGAGATAGACTCCCACTGCTACCCTATCCGCCTAGCCTACCAGTACTGGAAGGTAACCGGGGATGATTCCGTCTTCGGCGACAAATGGATGGCTTCCATAAAGGCCACGCTCAAGACATTCAAGGAGCAGCAGCGCAAGGAAGGCCACGGTCCCTACCGCTTCGCAAGGACCACGAGTCGCCAGTTCGACACGAAGTCCAACGATGGAAGGGGCAACCCCGTCAAGCCTTGCGGCCTGATAGCTTCAGCGTTCAGGCCTTCTGACGATGCTACGATGTTCGAGTTCCTCATCCCGTCCAACTTCTTCGCAGTCACTTCATTAAGAAAGGCTTCGGAGGTTCTCCGCACGGTCAACAAGAATGAGGATCTCGCCAAGGAATGCGACGACCTGGCTGCCGAGGTAGAGAATGCCCTTAAGGAATATGCGATCTACAACCATCCCAAATACGGAAAGATCTATGCCTACGAAGTCGACGGTTTCGGCAACCACCTGCTGATGGACGATTCCAACGTCCCCAGCCTTCTTGCAATGGCCTATCTGGGAGACGTGGACATCAACGACCCCATCTACCAGAACACCCGCCGTTTTGTCTGGAGCGAGGACAACCCCTATTTCTTCAAGGGGAAGGCCGGAGAAGGGATAGGCGGGCCGCACATCGGCTACGACTACATCTGGCCCATGAGCATCATGATGAAAGCCTTCACCTCACAGGATGATGCCGAGATCAAATGGTGCATCGAAACCCTCATGAAGACAGATGCTGGAACAGGATTCATGCATGAGTCCTTCTTCAAGGATGATCCCTCAAAGTTCACCAGGGCATGGTTCGCCTGGCAGAACACCCTATTCGGGGAACTTATCATCCACCTGGTGGACAACGGCAAGCTGGACCTGTTGAACTCGATAAAAGTCAAATAGTCACTATATGAACAGAATCATCTCCATGGTGCTCGGCAGCCTGATGCTGCTGGCTGTTTCCTGCGGCGTCAAGGATTCCTACATGACCCTCGATCCCGTCGACTACGTCAATCCCCTTTCTGGAACCGCTTCTACCTACGAACTCTCAACCGGCAACACCTATCCTGCCATAGCACTTCCATGGGGCATGAATTTCTGGACTCCACAGACCGGAAGGGACGGCAACGGCTGGACTTACACCTATTCAGCGACAAAGATCCGTGGCCTCAAGCAGACCCACCAGCCCAGCCCGTGGATCAACGACTACGGCGCCTTCTCCCTGATGCCGGTCACCACAGGTCCGATCTACGACGAAGAAGGCAGGCAGAGCTGGTTCTCGCATAAAGCCGAGACAGTCAAGCCCTATTACTATAAGGTGTACCTTGCCGAACACGACGTGGTGGCAGAGCTGGCCCCTACGGAGAGGGCCGCTGCCTTCAGGCTCACCTATCCCCAGAAAGACACCTCCTACCTTGTAGTTGATGCGTACAGGGGCGGAGAGGTCGAAATCGACAAGGCCAGGAATATAATCCGCGGCTGGTCTTCATCCAACCACGGTGGTGTGACGGAGAATTTCCGCAACTGGTTCATCGTTGTCAGTGACACACCTTTCGAGGTAGAAACAGTGGACGGCCAGTATGCCATGGTAGGTTTCAAGACCTCCAAAGGCCAGCAGGTCAACCTCCAGGTCGCCTCATCCTTCATAAGCCCCGAGCAGGCGGAACTCAACCTCAAGGAGCTCGGCGGCCGTTCGATCGATGAAGTGGCCGAGGCAGGACGAGCCCGCTGGAACGAAGTCCTCGGCAGGATCAAGGTCGAAGACCCGGACATCGACAACCTGAGGACATTCTATTCTTGTCTTTACCGTTCTGTACTCTTCCCTAGGGATCTTTCGGAGATTAACGCAGAAGGTAAGAGAGTCCACTACAGTCCGTTCAACGGTCAGGTCTGCGATGGATACCTCTTCGGAGACACTGGTTTCTGGGACACTTTCCGCTGCCTGTTCCCTCTGCTTGACCTGATCTACCCCGACCAGGAGGTAAAGATGCAGGAAGGCCTGGTCAACACTTGGAAAGAGAGCGGTTTCCTTCCCGAATGGGCAAGTCCGGGCCACAGGAACTGCATGGTCGGCAACAACTCTGCTTCAGTCGTGGCCGGAGCCTACATCAAGGGTCTCCGCGGCTACGATGCCGAAGAACTCTGGAAGGCCGTCACCCACGGAGCGCACGCCGTACACCCTTCGGTCAAGTCGACCGGAAGGCTCGGCTGGGAGTATTACGACAGTCTCGGCTACGTCCCCTGCAATGTCGGAATCAATGAGAATGCTGCCAGGACCCTTGAATATGCTTACGACGACTGGTGCATCTACACCTTCGGAAAGGCACTCGGCAAGAGCGATGAGGAGCTTGCACCCTATGCAAAGGCAGCCATGAATTACCGGAACCTCTATGATCCGGAATACAAGCTGATGGTGGGCAAGAACATGGACGGAACCTTCGAAAGACCTTTCAGCCCGCTCAAGTGGGGAGGCAACTTCACCGAAGGCAACAGCCTCCACTACACCTGGAGCGTATTCCACGATCCCCAGGGCCTTATCGACCTTATGGGTGGTGACAATGAATATGTTTCCATGCTCGACAGCATATTCACAATCCCCCCGCTCTTCGACGACAGCTACTACGGCCGTCCTATCCACGAGATCAGGGAGATGCAGGTCATGAATATGGGTAACTACGCCCACGGCAACCAGCCCATACAGCACATGCTCTACATGTACGACTGGGCAGGCCAGCCTTGGAAGGCCCAGCAGCACGTAAGGGAGGTCATGGACAAGTTCTACAACTCCAACTTCGATGGCTACTGCGGTGACGAGGACAACGGCCAGACTTCCGCCTGGTACGTCTTTTCAGCCTTGGGATTCTATCCCGTCTGTCCTGCCAGCGATGAATATGCCATCGGCACTCCCCTGTTCAAGAAAATGAAGGTCTCGCTGCCCGGCGGCAAGGTCATCTCGCTGGAAGCTCCTGAAAACTCAAAGGACAACTTCTATATCGGAGGAATAAAGCTCAATGGAAAGAACTGGACCAGGAACTACTTCAAGCACAGCGACTTGACAAATGGAGCCAAGATAGTTTACTCGATGTCCGCGGAGCCAGTCACCACCCGCGGCACCGCCACCGAGGACAAGCCGTATTCATTTTCCATAGCGAAGGAATAATACATTGCTGAACGACGTAAAGACACAAGAGGCGGAGCTGATCACCATGCTCAAGCAAGGCTCCGAGGAGGCGTTCAAGTCTTTATATGACATGTACGCCAAGAGGCTTTACGCGTTTTGCCTGGAATACACCAAGTCCCGGGAAGACACGGAGGAGATTGTCCAGGATGCCTTCGTTTGGCTCTGGAAGAACCGTTCCTCCATCCGCCAGGAAACCACAATCAAGAACCTTATATTCCTTAGAGTCAGGCATTTCCTGATCAATGCCTGGAGGACGAGGTTGAAAGAACCCGTGTTCGAGGACTATGTTGACTACATTAATCTTTTACAAGACAAATCTTCCGACAGACTCGAATATGACGAGTTCCTCTCCACGGTCAAGTCGATCCTCGACAGGCTGCCTCGCACGCAAGCCAGGGTCGTCATGATGTCCAGGATCGAGGGATTCAAGAACAAGGAGATAGCCCAGAAACTTCGGCTCAGCGAACAGACTGTAAAGAACTCCCTATCAGTTGGGTTGAAATCCCTGAAAGAAGAGCTTGGGAAAATGATCATTTTGGTACTTTCTTTCATTATTACTTGTCTATAAAGAACAAATGGATACTTTGCTGGAAGAAAAATACAGAAGGGACACTCTTACACCCGGAGAATTGCGGCTTTTGAGAGAAAAGCTTGCGGGATCCTCCGATGAAGACATTTCCTCGGAAATGGAAAGGCACTGGATGACCGGTGACTTCGACGACTCCGCTATTTCTGAAGAAAGAGTTGATAACCTATATCTGGACATCCGTAAGAAACTTGCTCCGGAAAAACAGTCCAGGACTTGGATATGGTGGAGCGGGATCGCCGCATCCCTCCTGTTACCCTTAAGTCTGTTCTTCACGGCAAGGAGCATCACCACCATCCGGCAGCAGTCTTCACAAGAAATCGTCATCTCAACAGCCAAGGGAGAGCAGAGCACAATAAACCTTCCTGATGGAACCACAGTCAAACTCAACGAACTGTCCGACCTAAAGTATTCACCGGGCTCATTCAGCAGAAAGAAAAGGGAGATTGAATTCGAAGGAGAGGGCTTTTTCAATGTTACGAAAAACGATGAGTGCCCTTTTATCATAGAAGCGGACAAGATGACAACGACCGTGCTAGGGACATCCTTCAACCTTGAAGCCAGAGTATCGGATGCGTTTAACAAGGTCCTGCTGATTGAAGGTAGTATCAAGTTGGTGTCATCGATTTCCGGAGAGACCATCGTGATGAATCCAAATGAAGAAGTGACCCTGAACAAGAATACAGGCAAGATGGTTGTCACAAGGCCCGATAGTAAGGAGAGTATCACCAGTTGGGTGAAAAAAGAAATTGTCTTAAAGAGGGTGAGCCTCAGGGAAATCACAGACCTCCTCTCCGATAAATACGACATCGTGTTTGACATCGATAAAGGCGTGGACATGGAGGAGCTTTTCACCGGGACTCTGCCGACAAATGACCTGCTATTATGTGCTGAGATTCTTGAATATGCCTACGGCGTGAAGATCAAGCTTTCCGGAGGGGCCGCGATTATAAGTAAATGAATCATTTAACTTTTGACCAAGTCCCGCGACTCGCTAAGTCCGGCCAGTTTTTCTGGCCGGATTTATTTTCACGCCAATAAAAAACGTGATTACTTGGTACTTTTTGTCAGTCACGTTGTCTATTATTATATAAAACATTTTTATATTGTAGTTTAACCACAAAAACAAAATGACATGAACAGCTCACGAATGTGGAAATTCTTTTTGCTGGTATCTTTGATGTCATTTTTCTACTCCGGGGCTTTTGCACAGACAGGAAAAGTGAACGTCAAAGTTGACGGAGCTCCACTCTCGCAAGTCATCCAACTAATTGAGAACCAGACGAAATACCGGTTCTCGTACAGGGATGAAATCCTGAGTGGACAGAAAAACATCACCCTGGATCTTCAAAACGCGACTGTACAGGAGGTCCTGGATGCCGCGTTCTCCGGCCGGGACATCAGTTACCGGATTCTCTCCGACAAATCCATCGTGTTGTTCACAGGACCCGAAGAAGTGAACAACACTATCACCCTGACGGGAACCGTCAAGGACAATGATGGCAATCCGTTGATCGGAGTCGGAGTCATCCTCGATGGAAAGCCCAATGTTGGCACGGTAAGCGACGAAAACGGAAACTGGTCACTGACTGTCCCCAAAGGATCAACTCTTCAATTCTCATCTATCGGTTACAAGACAGTCACGGTCGCCGTAGGGAACCGGTCTGTCATCAATGTCACTATGGAGGAAGACATCAATCGTCTGGACGATGTGATTGTGATCGGATACGGTACGGCGCGCAAGGCGGATCTCACCGGCTCTACCGCATCTGTCCAGGGCGACAAACTGGCCGCGAAAAACACTCCGAATCTTTCCACACAGCTCCAGGGTCTGATGCCCGGAGTTCAGGTGACACGAAACACTAGCGACCCGGCCGCCGGAGCGACGATACGAGTGCGAGGTATCACAACCATGTCAACCAACGATCCGCTTGTGATCATAGACGGAGTGCCAGGATCACTGGACAGTGTTTCTCCTGAAGATGTGAAAGACATTCAAGTACTTAAAGACGCCGCTTCCGCAGCGATTTATGGATCAAGGGCAGCCGCGGGAGTCATACTTGTCACCACAAAGAGGGCAAAAAACAACGACATCTCACTCAGCTACAACTTCGAGTACGGAATCGACAAGGCAACGGCCATCCCCCAGCAGGCGAGCATCGTTCCCTGGATGATAGGATTGAACGAACTTGCCTACAACGACGGTGCCTCCTCAATGAATTCCCGCTACCCGGAGGATCTGATCAACAACTACGCTTCCATGAGAGCCGGCGACCCGGACCTCTATCCCGACACCGATTGGTTCGGTCTTGGCCTGAAAAAGGCCACCAACCACCAACGTCACGGGTTTTCCCTGTCTGGTGGAACGGAAAAACTGACGACAGTGTTCTCGTTCAACTATTATAATGCCGACGCCTTGTACGACAATAAGAACTACAAACGCTACAACGTCAGAATCAACAATGACTACAAGATAAATGATTGGATCCATGCGAGCGTGGACATGGGCTTGACCCACAGCGATGCCCACAATCCTCAGGTCATGAGCGGGAGTTATGTGTATTCACTAATGGAGAGATCGCCTCTTTTCAATGCCTACTGGTCAGACGGAGAATTTGCAGATGCGAAGGATGGAGATAACTCAATCGCCGCAATTCACCTTGGTGGAAAAAGACTTAACCAGTCTTACTCAATGAACGGAAAACTCCAACTTGATATAACACCTTTCAAAAACTTCACATTAACAGCACTCGTCGCCCCGCAGTTTAATTTCAATTATGGCAAGAGTCATTTAAAGAAATTTGAACTGAGGAATGCAACCGGAGGATACATAGCCGGCACCGGATTCGGTTCCACGTCTCTTAGCGAGACCAGGAACAACTCAAAAGCAATGACATCCCAGCTTTATGCCAACTATAAGATAGATCTGGGCGGACACAGTATCAGCGCCATGGCGGGCTTTGAGGGTTATTCCTATTCATGGGAGAATCTGGGCGCAAGCAGGACGAATTACACCCTCAACAACTTCCCCTATCTGGATCTCGGGCCTGCCGACTACCAGTTCAACAATGGTACTGCCGGACACAACGCTTACCAGTCGTTCTTCAGCCGTTTGATGTATTCCTTCAGGGGCAAGTACTTGCTACAGGCCAATGTCCGTGCCGACGGTTCTTCCCGTTTCGCAAAGGAATACCGCTGGGGAGTATTCCCTTCGGTATCAGCCGGTTGGGTTATCTCAGAAGAGCCATGGTTCAACGTTGGGCCGATCAATTATCTTAAGATCAGAGGTTCAGTTGGACAGCTTGGAAATGAGCGGATCGGTTCCGAGTTCCCTTATCAGGCAGCCTTGAATTTCGGAAGCGGTTTTATTCCCAACTCCTCTACAGGAGAAACAGACATTGTCCAGACCGCTTACCAGGCCGACTACGCTTTCAAGGATATAACATGGGAGACAACTACCACCTACGGAGCCGGGCTTGACTTAGCCATGTTCCGAAGCAGGTTGCATGCCACCTTCGACGCTTATTACAAAAAGACGGAGGACATGCTTATCGCCGTCGGTTTCCCCTCATATTTCGGCTACAATTCTCCCCAGGGCAACAATGCTGACATGTTCACAAAGGGCTGGGACCTCGACCTATCATGGAATGACAGCATCGGGGATTTCAGGTACGGAATCAGCTTCAACATTTCTGACTACAGATCAAGGATGGGTTACATGGCTGACAAGCAGAGCATATCCAACAACAAACTCACAGAAGAAGGTTCCTACTATCAGGAATGGTATGGTTACCAGAGCAAGGGAATCATCCTCAACGAGGAGGCTATGCTTAATGAGGACGGGACCAAGATTGCCGTCCTTACGAACAACGACAAACCTGGTGCCCTAGCCTATGTCGATCAGGATGGAGACGGTAAAATCACCGCAAGTCAGGATCGTGTAAAACTCGGCAACTCTCTTCCTGAATATCTTTACGGTGCTTCCGTCAATGCAGGATGGAAAGGCTTTGACTTCAATTTATCTCTCCAGGGAGTAGGTCATCAGCTCAGCTACTGGTCATGGGGTGTAACACCTTTCCTCTACCAGGCATATTCAGCTCCACAGGTCCTGCTTGACAGTCATTGGAGCCCTAATGCAACAGATGAGCAGAATTCTAAAGCAAAGTATCCCTACCTGACGACCAATACCACTAATATTTTCGCTGGCAGTGACTTCTACCTGTTTAACGGAGCTTACATGCGAATAAAGGACATCACCCTGGGATACACTGTCCCGTCAGAGATCTCGAGAAAGATCCGCGTCAACAGATTCAGAATCTACGCTTCGATAAACGACTTGCCCGCATTCTCAAAGTATCCGAAAGGATATGACCCCGAATGGAACAAGTACAGCGATTTCATAATGACTTCGTTTATATTCGGAACTAACATCACATTCTAAAGGCACTATGAATATGAAAAAGATATCATTAATGGCTATCGCCATTTCCTTCGTTCTCTCTTCATGCGCCAATCTTGACCTGAACCCGCTGTCCTATGGATCAAGCGAGAACTGGTATCATGACGCGACCGAGATAGAAATGTCGCTCAATGACCTGTGGAGGGCAGACTTCTTCCCTATCGATGATCTTGACTGGGATGACGACTGGATGAACAGGAACGGATCCAACGTTGTCACTCTCGGAACCATAACTTCCCAATGGTCTACGGCGTCCGGACGTTGGACCGCGCTGTATAAAGGCATAACTCGCTCACAGAAGATCATCGCGGCGCTTGAGGAGGGTTCCGCGAAAGGCCTTTCCGATGCTCTCGTGAAGCAGTACCTGGGAGAAGCTTACTTCATGCAAGGATTCGCTTACGGCGAATTGGCGACCTACTTCGGGGATGTTGTCCTGAACAAGGAGGCCATCACCCTGGATGAAGCTTATGTGGCTAAACAGTCTCCAAGAAGCGAGGTTTTCAAGTACTGTTACGAATGTCTGGACAAGGCAGCAGGTTTCCTTCCTGCCACAAGGTCCGGACAGCAAAGACCGACTTCAGGAGCAGCCCTCGGCTTCAAGGCACGTTTTGCTCTTGTAAACCAAGACTGGCAGACAGCTGTCTCTGCCTGTGAAGCAATCATGAGCAGTGGTGTTTATTCTTTGCACCCCAACTACAAGGATCTATTTACCGCCACTTCCTCGCCTGAACTCATGTTCTACTTTCAGGGCAACCTGACCCAGAAAAAGGGAGTAGGCAAGTTCAGTAACGTTAAAGACTTGGTTATCCGAAAGATAGGCGGCTATTCCAACCAGGGACCCTCATATGAACTATTCGTCTCTTACCCTTGCATCGACGGTCTAAGGATCGACAAGTCACCGCTTTTCGACTCAAAGGATCCTTTCAAGAACAGAGACCCGAGAATGGCATACACTATCCAACCATTCATGTCTAAGTACTCTGAAGATTTCGAGGCTTACCAACAAGCAAGGATAGATGGTACACTGCCAGAGAAATTTCCGGACTATATCACCCTTGGTTATGAGTACAACAACAGTCCTTACGCCAACAGGGTCTTCGAAGTGAAGAGCGGGAAGTTGGTTGTCAACACAGACTCAAAGGCTTCCAACCAGCACTCAGTCTACACGGGACTGCAATTGAGAAAATTTGTCAAAGACTCATGGGCAGACTACAATTCGTACAATTCCGTGGGTGACAACGTATATCCCTATCTGCGGTATGCTGAAATCCTCCTTTCCTACATTGAGGCTAAAAATGAGCTGGGTTCTGTCACTCAGGCTGATCTTGACAAGTCAATCAACCTTGTCAGAGCCAGAGCCTACGCTGGGACAGGGATTGACTACCCGAAGATAACCGTAGCGAGCCAAGATGAGCTGCGGCAGACCATACGCAACGAACGCAGGATCGAGCTCTGCTTCGAAGGACACCGGTACAGGGACATGCTCCGTTGGAAACTTGCTGAATACGCTTTCGCGAGACCGAAATATTACCTTCCCAGAGCCTGGTCCGGTAACGCCAATTGGAACGGTTCCGTCGAAGACTCGAACGTGTCTCTCTCTGACGAGTTCAAATCTATCCTGAAGAACTGGGATGACGGTAATTTCCCTCTCGGCGGAGATATCGTGTTCGACGAGAACGGACTCCCGGATCTTTCCAACCAGGAAGCGCATGGTTACATCACGACATTCTACGCGCGAGGTTTTGACAAAAATAAAAACTATCTTTGGCCTATACCGGCCGATGACATCCTTGTCAATCCGAGCCTGATTCAAAATCCTGGTTATTAACGATGAAACCAAACGCTTTACTTTTATTGACATTGTCGTTGTCCCTGCTCTCCTGTAGCAGGGGCAACGATGTCTGCATCTACGGCGGCAGCTCCGCATGCGTGACCGCGGCATATTCAGCCGCTCATGAAGGATCCAAAGTGGTCATTATCTGCCCGGACAAAACCATCGGAGGAATGACCACAGGCGGACTTGGTCAGACCGACATCGGAAACAAACAGGCTGTCATCGGCCTCGCGAGACAGTTTTACCGCAAATTGGGCGCTCACTATGGTAAGCTCGAGCAGTGGCTTTTTGAGCCCCACGTGGCTGAAGAGATTCTTATGGAATATCTTGACAATCCAAGGATAACTCTGATGCAGGGATGGTATCTTGATTCAGTGCAGAAAGATGGAACCAGAATACAATCAATAACTTGCACCGACCGCAAAGGCAAGAGTGTCACCATCAAGGCCGACCAGTTCATCGACTGCTCATACGAGGGTGACCTGATGGCGGCCGCCGGAGTGAGCTACCGTGTCGGGAGGGAGGACAACAGCGAGTACGGGGAGACATGGAACGGGTTCGAGTTGCTTGACCAGCACCAGTTCCCCGACGGGATCGATCCTTTCGTCGAGCCAGGGAACCCCGAGAGCGGGCTGCTTTGGGGAATAAGCGACGCCCGCGAGAAGGACAAAGGCGCCGGAGACACCTGTGTCCAGGCCTACAATTACCGTATATGCCTGACAGACGATCCTGACAACTTGATCCCTATCGGCAAACCGGAGCGCTACGACCCCTCCAAGTACGAGCTGCTCGTCAGGGTCTTCGAGGCCGATCCCAACCCTCAGCTCTGGAACTACTTCATCTGGAGCCGGATGCCGGGCCACAAGACGGACATCAACAACAGGGGGCCATTCTCAACGGACATGATAGGAATGAATCATTCCTATCCGGAGGCCTCATGGGAGGAGCGCGAGAAGATCCTGCAGGATCACCTTGACTACACGTTGGGGCTGCTCTATTTCTACCAGACCGATCCCAGGGTTCCGGCAAATCTCCAGAACGAAATCCGTCGCTGGGGACTCCCCAAGGACGAGTATGTCAATAACGGCCATTGGAGTCCGCAGATCTATGTCCGCGAGGCAAGAAGACTTGTCGGTGAATATGTTGCCACCCAGGCCGATTGCGAAGGGAAGACGGACATCACGGACGGCATCGGCTACGCCGCTTATGGAATGGACTCACATAACTGTCAGAGGATTGTCGTCGAAAGGGATGGCAAACTGATGGTGAAGAACGAGGGAGATGTCCAGAAAGGAGTCAGCCACCCTTATCCAGTCTCCTACCGCAGCCTGACTCCGAAGAGGGAAGAATGTGTCAACCTGCTTGTTCCTGTCTGCCTCTCAGCCTCACACATTGCATACGGATCCATAAGGATGGAACCCGTCTTCATGGGTATGGGCCAGGTAGCAGGCTTAGCTGCAGCCATGGCAGGCAAGGGCGATGTACAGACGATCGATGTCAGCAAGATCCAGCAGGTCCTCAGGGAAGATCCGTACCTTGACGGAAAAGAACCGGAGATTCTCATAGACGAAGATTCTGAGTATATCGTTGGGAAGGACAACTGGAAAGTCGTCTGGGGCGGAGGTTCCTATGGAAGGAGCTATCTCAGGTTTGAGGGAGAGCCTGGGGACAATCACCTGGAATATTCCATACCTTCCAACCTTGACGGAGAGTATGACATCTATGCATTCCAGCAAGCAAACGGATGCAAGAACACAACGTTTGAGATCAAGGTCGGGGACGATGTCAAAACCGTTCCTTTCGACAGGGGCAGCCTGCTAGTTGAGGGCCAGACAAGGGGCGAATGGGTAAGCCTCGGGTCCTATACCTTCAAAAAAGGTCAGACAGGAAGCCTGAGGTTCCTGTCTGACGATTCAGATATCCACGCTGACGCAGTGTTGATTATCAAACGCTGATTACAGCCCGAGTTTCTTGAAGAAGTCGTTACCCTTGTCATCGACGAGGATGAAAGCCGGGAAGTCCTCTACACGGATCTTCCAAATGGCCTCCATGCCAAGCTCAGGGTACTCTACGCATTCGATACTTCTGATGCTGCTCTGTGAAAGGACAGCAGCCACACCTCCGATAGTGCCGAGGTAGAATCCTCCGTGCTTGAGGCAGGCGTCGGTAACGACCTTGGTTCGGTTGCCCTTGGCGATCATGACAAGGGATGCACCATGATCCTGGAACTCATCCACATAGGGGTCCATACGGTTGGCCGTTGTCGGGCCCATGCTGCCGCAAGGATAGCCTTCCGGAGTCTTTGCCGGACCGGCGTAGAGGATGGGATGGTCCTTGAAGTAGGCGGGCATCTCCCGGCCTGCATCCAGGCGGGCCTTCAACTTGGCGTGGGCTATGTCGCGGGCCACGATGATGGTGCCGTTAAGGTTGACCCTGGTGCCTACAGGATACTTGGTGAGTTCCGCACGCACGGAATCGATTCCCTTGTCCAGGTCTATGACAATGCCCTTGGGACCCTCTCCGGGGCGGCGGTACTCTTCCGGGATGAGCTCTGAAGGATTGGTGTCCATCTTCTCGATCCAGACTCCGTCTGCATTGATCTTGCTCTTGATGTTACGGTCAGCCGAGCAGCTGACACCCATGCCGATCGGGCAGCTGGCTCCGTGACGGGGAAGGCGGACGACCCGGATGTCGTGTGCGAGATATTTGCCTCCGAACTGGGCTCCGAGGCCGATCTTCTGAGCCTCGACGAGGAGTTTCTGCTCCAGGTCGATGTCACGGAATGCACGGCCGGTCTCGTCACCGGTCGTAGGAAGAGCATCGTAATACTTGATGCTGGCAAGCTTGACTGTCAGCAGGTTCTTCTCAGCTGAGGTACCTCCGATAACAAAAGCGATATGATAAGGCGGGCAGGCCGCTGTACCAAGGGAACGCATCTTCTCCACGAGGAAAGGAAGCAGGGTCCCTTCATTCTGGATCGTAGCCTTCGTCATCGGGTAGAAATATGTCTTGTTGGCCGATCCGCCACCTTTGGCAACCATGATGAAACGGTACTCGCATCCTCTTACTGCCTCGATGTCGATCTGGGCAGGAAGGTTACACTTGGTGTTGACCTCGTCGTACATGTTCAGGGGTGCGTTCTGACTGTAACGGAGATTCTCCTGGGTGTAAGTGTTGAATACACCTAGGCTCAGGGCCTCCTCATCCTCGAAATCTGTCCAGACACCCTGGCCCTTTTCTCCATGGATGATGGCTGTACCGGTGTCCTGGCAGAACGGAAGGACTCCTTTCACGGAAGTCTCGGCGTTACGCAGGAACTGCAGAGCCACGTATTTGTCATTCTCGGAAGCCTCCGGATCGGCGAGGATAGCCGCAACCTGCTCGTTATGAGCCCTGCGGAGCATGAACTGGCAATCGTGGAAACTCTGCTGCGCCACCAACGTGAGCGCCTCGGGAGAAACCTCAAGGACAGTCTTGTCGCCTAACTTGAGGGTTTTCACAAGCTTCTCCGACCCCGGAATCTTGTAGTACTCTGTCGTGTCCGGTCCCAACTGGAACATCGGAGCATATTTAAAATCTGCCATAAAATGAATATTAATAATTGATTATCAGTCTATATCTTCTATCGGAGCAGAAGGTCCGCCGGAGCCTTCCTGCATCAGGAAACGCCTCATGAACTCATTCAGGTCCCCGTCCAAGACTCCCTGGGTGTCGGCAGTCTTGTAACCGGTCCTGAGGTCGTTGACCATCTTGTAGGGATGGAGTACATAGGAACGGATCTGGGAACCCCATTCGATCCTTTTCTTCTGACCCTCAAGTTTGTCCCTTTCTTCCTGGCGCTTCTTCATGGCCAGGTCGTACAGCCTTGAACGGAGCAGAAGGAGAGCCTTCGCCCTGTTCTTCGGCTGGTCGCGGGTCTCGGTGTTTTCAATAAGGATTTCTTCTTCCTTCCCTGTGTCAGGGTCCTGGTACAGATAACGGAGACGGACTCCCGACTCGACCTTGTTGACATTCTGGCCACCGTGGCCTCCGGCCCTGAAAGTGTCCCAGGACAACCGGGAAGGATCTACGTTGACCTCTATGGTGTCATCCACGAGAGGATAGACAAAGACGGAAGAGAAAGTCGTCTGGCGTTTGCCCTGGGCATTGAAAGGAGAGATTCTCACCAGACGGTGCACCCCGTTCTCTGCCTTGAGGTAGCCGTAGGCATATTCCCCGTCGAATTCTATGGTGACGGACTTTACTCCAGCTTCATCCCCATCCTGGATGTCTGTAACTGCAGTCTTGTAGCCGTTCCTTTCGCCCCAGCGAAGATACATCCTCATCAGCATTGCGCTCCAGTCGTTGGCCTCCGTACCACCGGCGCCTGAGTTGATCGTAAGTATGGCGCCGAGAGCGTCTCCCTCTGAGCCGAGCATATTCTTCATCTCAAGCCCCTCGATGTCATTCAGTGCCAATGAATATGCCTGGTCGAGTTCTACAGTTTCAGGAGAGGAGTCAACATCCTCGGGACCTCCGGCAAGGCTTTCCTTCGCAAACTCATACAACACATCAAGGTCTTCAGTCTCTGTGAAGGCCTTGTCATATCCCGTAACCCAGGACTTTATTCCATTGAGATTCTTCATGAAGGCTTCAGCAGCCTTCGGGTCATTCCAGAAATCCGGGGATTCCGTCTTTTTCTGCAGGGCGGCTACCTGTTCCCGTTTCCCGGGGATGTCAAAGACACCTCCCCAACGTCTCTAACCGCTGATGCAGAGCTTCTATCTGATCTTTGGAAATCATCTGCTCTCCATTTTAAAAGTTATTCACAACCTGAGGGATATCTGTCTTGATAAGGATTCCCCTCGGTACGCTATGTTCCAATAATTCAGTCTCAAATTGCCTTCCTGTCTCCACTGAAGACCTGGTGTAGACCTTGCCGGCAGCGGTCAAGGCTGCTCTGAGCATCGTCTCGTTCTCGTCACCAAGCTGTGATCCATCGAGAGGATTGTCTTTGCTTTCTATCTGCACTGGTATTCCGTCAGGCTGGGCGGCATTGTCCCCGTTCTTGTCGGCGAATTTGCTGACCATCACGTACATGCCCCATTTGGTGATCTTCGAGTAATCGTAAGGTGAATTGGTTCCATAGAGGTCTTCCGGAGACATCATCAACCCCGCACAATACTTTCCATAGGTCTGTTGTCCGATCAAGGTAATGTCAAGGTAAGGAGAAAGCCCTACGATCAAACCTTCAGAGGCAGAAGCGGAACCTTTTGTCACTATGGCATAAAGTTTCTTGATCCCGGGATTGGCATTGGAAACATCTTCATCGATGTCATGGGTGGAATCCTTGTAGACATGCTTGGTTGACAAGTAGGTGTTGGTGTCGTAATTCTGCTGCTTCCAGGCATCTGCAAGGATTGAATTGTAAACTTCTGTCTGGAACACATCTCCGGCGGCAACATTGGAAGAAGGTGCTATCATGGAAGCCAGCAGGCATTCTGTGAAAGCATAGCCTCCTCCATTGTACCTCAGATCGATGATAAGTTCTTCAATTCCTTCGGACTTGAATTCCCGGAAAACATCGGGAAGCGTCGTGGAAGAATTGAGGTCGAACGCACTGTAGGCAAGATACCCGACCTTCTTGCCACCCACATCAAAGGTCTTGTTGACTAAAACAGGGTCCTCCCACACTTTGTCCGCAGTCATGGAGACCGTCTTCTCAACCGGGCCGAGATAGCCGTCAGCAGTAAGATGGGCTATACCGAGAGTCACGTTCTCTGCATAAAAGGCGTCATAAATATTGGACGCCGTTATATCGTTCCCATCAATCGTCATTATGATGTCTCCCCTCTTGAGGCCTGCCTTCTCCGCTGGTTTGCCTTTGTTGACATAACAGACGATCAGGAAATAACATCCTTGCTTATTGGATATAGCCCCACTCATAAGGTCATAGCCGAAAGACAGGCCAAGACCCTGGACTGAACTTGTCATCGAACTGAGGTCACTCATCAACTCTGTCCAATGGTCGACTTCCTTACCTCCCTGATGGTAACGTATTTCCTTCACGACAGGAATGGGAGACTTACAAGTGTCCGGCGTCAACTTGGCAATGTCACTGTTGATCTCTTTTGTCCAAAGATAGTAGGTACCCAGCAGGTTTTGTGCGAACTGGTCAGCCTGCTGGATTTCCGCCGAAGGCTTGGAGACGACAGGGGTTTCCGGCGTTTCCTTCCCGGGCTGGTCATTGGGTGATGGTTCCGGATTGACCTTTTCTACGCAAGAAAAGAGCAACGGAAACAGAGCAATCAGTGCAATATGCCTAAGGTTCAAAAACTTCATGTCAAATCTATTTTTCAAAGTTTTCGTATCACGCAAATTTAAGAATAATATTCTGGAATATGAGTATATTTGCAAGTATGATCGGCATATTCGACTCCGGTTCAGGCGGCCTGTCCGTCCTTCGGGAGATCATCAAGATCCTCCCCAAGGAGAAATACGTGTTTTTCGCGGACAATGCCTTCTGCCCCTATGGAGAAAAGACTCCGGAATTCATCAGGAAGAGAGGAAGAGCCATCACCGACTTCCTTATCAAGAAAGGTGCCGATATCATAGTCGTTGCCTGCAACACAGCCACAGCCGCAACAATCTCCACCCTCAGGAAAGAATATTCTTTGAGTTTCATAGGCATGGAGCCGGCCGTCAAGCCGGCTGCCCTGAGTTCCGAAACAGGAGTGATCGGAGTACTTGCCACCGCAGGCACCCTGAAGGGTTCCAAATACCTCACGACCAAGGGATTGTACGAAGATAACGTAAAGATAGTGGAGCATGTTGGAAGGGGTTTCGTGGAATTGGTGGAAAGAGGCGTGCTTGAAGGGCATGAAGCCGAAGAGACCGTCAAGGCCAGCCTGCAGCCCCTGCTTGATGCCGGAGCTGACAGGATCGTGCTGGGCTGCACCCATTATCCATTCCTGGCCGGCGTCATACAGAAGATTGCAGGTCCTGATGTCAAAGTAATCGATCCGGCCCCAGCCGTGGCAAGGCATCTTGAAAACGTCATGCGCATGGAGGACATAGTACGGGAGGACGGAGGTCCTTCATTCCCGGACATCGAGCTCGTCGCTTCCGGAGATCCCGCTCCTTCGAGAAAGATCCTGGACATGATCCTCAACAACCATTCAAATGAATAATAATCAAAAAGATATGCTGAACAATTCGTATTGCTCGGACAAGTACCAGTACACGATGGGAAAGTCCTTCTTCGAGACCGGAAGGAAAGATGAGATCGCGGTCTTCAACATGTTCTACCGTGTGGCTCCCGAGAACAACAACTGGGCAGTGTGCAGCGGTACGGAGGAGGTCATCGAATGCGTACGCAACCTAGGAACCGCCGAACCTTCATTCTACGAGCGCTTTCTCCCTGGTGATGAATATGCTGAATTCCGGGAGTTCCTTTCGACGATGAAGTTCACGGGGAATGTCTATGCAATGAGGGAAGGAGAGATCGTTTTCCCCAACCAGCCCATCATCATCGTCGAGGCTCCACTGATTGAAGCTCAGGTGCTTGAGACCCCACTCCTCTGCATAATGAACCACCAGATGGCGGTCGCCACCAAGGCATCACGGGTCTGCAGGGCTACCAACCGTCCTGTGAGCGAATTCGGTTCCAGGAGGGCGCATGGTCCCTGGGCTGCGACCTATGGGGCCAAGGCAGCCATCATAGCCGGTTGCGCCAGTACTTCCAACATCCTGACAGGAGCGATGAACGATGTCCCTTCAACTGGTACGATGGCACATAGTTTCGTTACCTCTTACGGAAGCACCGTGGAAGGGGAACATCGTGCTTTCGTGGATTACTGCAACACCCACAGGGGGGAGAACCTCATCCTCCTTATAGATACCTACGACACACTTAAATGCGGAGTGCTCAATGCCATCAGGTCTTTCAAGGAGTGCGGTATCGACGACAGTTATGCTCCTGGCTACGGAATCAGGCTCGACAGCGGTGACCTCGCCTACCTCTCCCAGAAGGTAAGGAAGATCCTCGACGCCCACGGACTGACAAAATGCAAGATATTCGCAACCAATTCACTCGATGAATATCTCATCTCGGATCTTGAGCGCCAGGGGGCATGCATCGATTCATACGGAGTCGGTGATGCCATCGCCACGAGCAAGGCCGCTCCTTGCTTCGGCAATGTCTACAAACTGGTGCAAATCGCCGGAGAGCCTGTCCTGAAACGTTCGGAAGACACAATCAAGCTGATCAACCCGGGGTTCCAGATCACCTACAGGATCATCAAGAAGGATCCCGACAACGGGGAGATCTACAAGGCTGACGTGACCTGCCTGCGAGGCGACTCAATTGCAAGGAAGATCGAGGCCGGGGAGGAGTTCACTATCTTTGCCGAGGCTGACCGTTTCAAGCACAAGACTTTCGAGGCAGGTTCCTACACTTGGAGGACACTCCAGCTTCAGATCATAAAGGACGGAGAGGACTGCTCTGAGAAGCACACCCTACTCGAGAAGAAGGCTTTCTTCAATGATACCCTGCACCATTTCAGCCCTTCGGAAAGACGTCTGATCAATCCGCATTACTACAAGGTTGACATCTCAGAGGATCTCTACAACAAGAAAATCTCGATGCTCGAGTCCCTCAACAAGGAGATCTCTGCCTTCCATATCGACTAACTCTCTCGCGAAGGGTCTATCACCCTGACTGCACTGCCGAAACCCTTCGGAGGTTCCACGGTGATGTCAACACTGACCAGATACTGATATAAAATGTCAGAGGAGGGCGGTGAGGCGGGAGAGCCAGAAGACATCGATGTGGTCGAAGGTGGAAAGATCCTTGCTGTCGATGTCAAGTACACCAGTAACCACTCCGTCAGCATCCTTCAGCGGCACCACAATCTCAGAGCGGGACAATGACGAACAGGCGATGTGCCCTGGGAATTCCTCAACGTCAGGAACGACCATGGTACGGGCTTCTTTCCATGCGGTTCCGCATACGCCCTTGCCGAAACCTATCCTCATGCAGGCAACCGGCCCTTGGAACGGTCCGAGGACCAGCTGGTCGCCATCGACAAGATAGAAGCCTGTCCAGAAGAACCCCATCCGCTCTTGTACGAGAGCCGCCGTGTTTGAATACCTTGCAATCCTGTCTGTCTCATCCCCAAGGAGAGCCTTAAGGTCCGCAACCAGCTTGGGATAGCGGAATATTCTGAGCGGAAGATGGCAATAACCGTCCGGATTCTTGACCAGATAGTCCTGATGCCTCGCATCAGCCGGCCAGAAGTTCCTCAGAGGCTCGAGTTCAACAGCAAGTGGAGAAGGATAAAGTGACTGGACCTCATCGAAGACCTTCTTCAGTATTCCAAGATCGGCCGGATCAGAATAGTAAACGCCTGTCCTATAGCGGGTACCCTCGTCTTCGCCCTGTTTGTTCAGGCTGAGAGGATCGATTGCACAGAAAAAGTCCCTCACAAGTTCATCCAGGGGAATCTTCCCGGAATCATAAACGACCCTTACCGTTTCTGCGTAACCGGTAGTGTCTGTGTAGACCTGTTCGTAAGTCGGTGAAGGGAGGTCGCCGTTGGCAAAACCCACCTCGGTGTCAACTACTCCTTCAATATTCCTGAAGTAATGCTCTGCACCCCAGAAGCACCCTCCTGCAAAATGTATCTCTTTCATTATTAAGCCTCCTTTTCTATTGATTCACGGACAGAGCGCAGATAGTTCCTGCACTCCTCTATCAGGGTCTTCGACCTGCTCACAAGGGCGCCGATGTCGTCGAGACTCGTCTTGGGATCCTCTACTTTTGCTGCGATCCCTTCGAGTTCGGTCATCGCTTTGGTGTAATCGAATTGTTTGGTATCCATGGTTCGGTTGTTTATTATTCAGGGTTTATAGATCCCTCGCTGCGCTCCGGATGACAGCGGTCGCTGAGGATGACGCGTGTTACAGACACTTCAAGGGTGCCGTCAGGGAAAAGGATCCTGACAGGGTCACCTGGCTTGGAGGAACGAGCCGAATCCAACCGGACTCCCCTGTCATCCAATGCCATGACATAGCCTTTCTCGATGATCCGCCTTGGATCGGATGAAGCTATCCTTGCTTCCAGCAGGTCCAATCTGTGGGATGAATCTGACTGACGCAATTCAGCTGCGTGGTAAATCCTTTTCCCCGCAAGGTCAAGGAAGGAGAGTATGGCGGAAAAACGAGACGAAAATGCCAGGCGAAGGCGGTTTTCCACGGAAGAGATACGCTGGTCCTCAGCGATGAAACAGTCGAGGAAAAGATCAGCCAAGGCCGTCGGAGTCTTAACGAAGGTGTTGGCAACCATGTCTGCCACATGATAATCCTTGTCATGGCCAATGGCCGTAAAGACAGGTATGGGGCAGTTGGCAATCGCCACTGCAAGGTCATAGTCGTCAAAGCAGGCCAGGTCGAGGTCGGAGCCTCCTCCTCTCATGATCAGGATAGCATCATACTCGGTTTCAGACGAAAGGATATCATCCAATGCTCCCATGATGGATTCAGGTGCCTGCTGTCCCTGCATCATAGCCTCGAAGAGTCCGACCTTGAACACGAAACCATATTCATTCCCAAGAAGATGGTGCATGAAATCCCCGTAGCCGGCCGCTCCAGGCGCGGAAATGACTGCCAGTGAATATGGCAGGGGCGGCAGGACAAGTTCTTTCTGGAGGTCGATAAGGCCCTCCTTCTCCAACCTTGCTATGGTCCTCTGTCTCTCCCTTTCGGCTGCGCCCAGGGTAAACTCAGGATCTACTTCATCTATGTCAAGGGACAGTCCGTAGACCGGATGGAATACCACTTGTGCACGAAAAAGCACTTCCATACCTACTTCCAGGGCAGATCCAGCCACGCTTCTGAAGTACTGGTCGATGTAGTTCCACCGGGATGCCCAGATGGTAGCCCTGACTTTTGCAAGAACGCCTCCGCGACCGCTTTGGGACAGGTCAAGATAGCAGTGTCCGTTCTGCTTCCGGCTAAGGCTGCTGATCTCCGCCCTAACCCAGACACGCTCAGGAAACATCTCGTCTACGCCATCCCTTAACAGGGCGGTGAGGTCAGTCAGTTCGATGTAGTCTATTTCCATCTTCAAAGTCTCGATGTCTCTTACAAAATTAACAAAAATCCACTATCTTTGCATTATGAGGATTACCGAAGCAAAATTTGCCGGCAGCTGCACCAGGGCATCCAGCAAGCCCTCGCGCAAGCTTCCGGAATTTGCGTTCATAGGTCGCTCCAATGTCGGCAAATCATCGCTGATAAATATGCTCTGCGGTAACAGCAAGCTGGCTAAGACCTCATCAACCCCCGGAAAGACCAAACTCATCAATCATTTCATCATCAACGACAGCTGGTACCTTGTGGACCTGCCGGGCTATGGTTTTGCAAAGATATCCAAGGAAGCCCGGGAGGAACTCCGTCGCATGATCAATGACTACATCCTGGGGTCGGAAGAAATGGTGGTCCTATTCGTACTGGTGGATTCAAGGCATGACATCCAGAAGATAGACCTTGAATTCATCTCAGGGCTCGGTGAAAACGGGATACCTTTTGCAATAATCTTCACAAAGGGAGACAAACTCGGTCCCAATGCACTGAAGGCCCAGATTGAAAGGGACAAGGAGATCCTTTCCCAGTACTGGGAAGAGCTGCCGCCCATGTTCGTCTCGAGTGCCGAGACAGGGGCCGGGAAAGAAGAGATACTTGAATATATCCATAACTACATATAACCAAAAACTTATCATGTACATCGAACACAGAATGGAATTGTTTGCATGCAGGGCATCCAAGGACTTCGCATGCAAGGTAGTTGAGGAGTTGAACAAGATCGGCGCCGACTGCGGAGAGAAGTACCATCTTGGAGATTCCGAAGTAACTCAATTCAGTGACGGAGAATTCGTTCCTTCCTTCACCGACAGTGTCAGGGGAGCAACCGTCTTTGTCGTTCAGTCCACTTTCCCGCCGACCGAGAACCTTATGGAACTCCTTCTCACGATAGATGCTGCCAAGAGGGCCTCTGCGGACAAGGTCATAGCTGTGATGCCTTATTTCGGTTGGGCACGCCAGGACAGGAAGGACAAACCGCGTGTTTCGATCGGAGCCAAGCTTGTCGCAAACCTCCTCACGGCAGCCGGAGTCGACAGGATCATGACCTGCGACCTCCACGCCGACCAGATCCAGGGGTTCTTCGACCTGCCCGTGGATCACATCTACGCCAGCAAAGTGTTCATTCCCTACCTGAAGTCCCTGAATATCGAGAACCTGGCGATCGCAGCTCCTGACATGGGAGGTGCAAAGAGGGCCAACGCCTATGCAAAAGAACTTGCATGCCCCGTTATCATCTGCCACAAGACCCGTGAAAGGGCGAATGTCGTAGGATCGATGACCGCTATCGGAGAGGTAGAGGGCAAGAACATAGTAATCGTCGATGACATGATCGACACTGCCGGAACCCTGACCAAGGCCGCTGACCTGCTTATGGAAAAGGGAGCAGCCAGTGTCTGTGCATGTGCGACACATCCTGTCCTTTCAGGCCCCGCCTACGACAGGATCAACAATTCAGCCTTGAAGGAAGTCTACGTGACCGACACTATTCCGCTCAGGGCTGATGCGGACACAAGGAAGATCAAGGTAGTCTCCATGACATCCACCTTCGCTTCCATCATCAGGAAGGTTTACAACTACGAGCCGATCAGCACCGAATTCATTTTCTAGTCTGGAGTTGCAATGAAGACCCTGCTTGCCGCCATACTCATCCTTGCCATCGCCATCGCCCTGATGTGCGTCGGGATCATCGTCAAGGGAAAGTTCCCCGAGACGGAGGTCAGCAAGAACGAGAATATGCGCAGGCTGGGTGTCAAATGCATGCACGAACAGGAGAAGGAATTATTCGGCACCGAACGGCAGCGTCAAAGGATCAAGTCTTGCACCGGAACCTACAGCGACCAGTGCGCAGGCTGCGGTTTTTATAACAAATAAGCATATTCATGAGTCTTGTAGCTATCGTCGGAAGGCCGAACGTCGGCAAATCAACTCTGTTCAACCGCCTCGTAGGGATGCGCCAGGCCATCGTCGATGAGACAGCTGGCGTCACCAGGGACCGTCACTACGGAAAATGCGACTGGAACGGCAAGGAATTCTCCGTTGTTGACACCGGAGGATGGACTACCAAATCTGATGACGTTTTCGAAGAGGCCATCCGAAGACAGGTAGTGATCGCTATCGATGAAGCCGACCTCATCCTGTTCATGGTCGAGGCCGCGACAGGAATCACAGACTACGATGCCGAAATAGCAGACCTGCTCAGGAAGAGCGGCAAGCCTGTGGTACTCTGTGTCAACAAGGTAGACTCCGGAGAGAAGATCTACGACACCTACCAGTTCTACTCTTTGGGGCTCGGTGAGGTCTGGAGCATCTCAGCCGCCAATGGCAGCGGAACCGGAGACTTGCTCGACGAGGTTCTCCGCCTTCTCCCTGAAAGTGAGACCGAAAAAGATGATGACCGTCCCGACCTTCCGCACATCGCAATCGTCGGAAAACCGAATGTAGGGAAATCCTCACTCACGAATGCCTTGCTGGGAGAGGAAAGGAATATAGTTACGCCCGTTGCAGGAACAACCCGAGACTCGATCTCGACGCACTACAACAAGTTCGGGCACGAATTCATGCTTGTGGACACTGCCGGAATGAGAAGGAAGAACAGGGTCAACGAGGATCTGGAATTCTATTCCGTCATGAGGGCAATACGTTCCATCGAAAGGGCGGACGTCTGCATACTTATGATCGACGCGACGGCAGGTATGGAAGCCCAAGATATGAGCATTTTCAACCTGATCTTACGCAACCGGAAAGGATGCGTGGTCGTTGTGAACAAATGGGACCTGTTCATCAAGGACAACAACACGCTCAAGGAATATGAAATCTCGCTCAAGAGGCGCCTGGCACCGTTCGACGACGTGCCTGTGATCTTCACCTCAGTAGTAAAGAAACAGAGGATAATGGATGTCCTGGATGCAGCCGCCCATGTCTACGAGAACTACTCCCGCAGGCTTACCACGGCCAGGCTGAATGAAGTCATGCTTCCGGAGATTGAAAACTACCCTCCTCCGGCATGGAAGGGTAAGTACGTAAAGATTAAGTACATAACCCAGCTTCCAACGAGATTCCCGGCATTTGCTTTCTTCTGCAACCTCCCTCAGTACGTCAAAGAACCTTACAAGAGGTTCCTTGAGAATAAGCTCCGGGAGCATTTCGACCTTCTCGGCTGCCCCGTGCAGATCTTCATGAGGGCCAAATAGGAGTCAGGCATGACCCCGGATCTACTGAAAGCCTTTGCCATCGGGATCTGCGCATCAGTTCCGATCGGTCCGATAGCAATTCTCGTTCTCCAGAAGTCGCTGAGCTACGGACACAAGGCTGGATTTGCGACTGGACTTGGAGCCACGACCGTTGACACGACTTATGCCATCGTATCAATCTTCGCCCTGGCAGTCGCCCAGAATTTCCTGAACACCTATGAAACCTTCATATTCCTGATCGGAGGCATAATTGTTGCCGCACTTGGTTGGTCGATGGCATTCAAGGACCCTTTCAGGAAGATGAAACCAGGAGAGGAAGAAAGAGGGGCTTCGATCAAGGACTATCTCCAGGCCGTAGCCACAGCACTGTCAAACCCCGGAGCGATTTTCGTGATGTTCGCCCTATTCGCTTTCTTCGGGGTAGACGCTGAAGACAAAGGGTTCAGGGTGTTTCCGATCATCCTTGCAGTGGCTGCCGGTTCGATGGCGTATTGGTTCGCTTTCTCCAGGATGTTCGGTACATGGAGGAGAGCGATTGACTTAAAGTCCCTGATCTGGCTCAACAGGATAGCTGGAGTGGTGCTGATGATTATCGGAATAGCACTGGTCGGTGAAGGCTTGTTTGAATTATTGTTCAAGTAACTTGGATATATGGAAGAAGAAAAGATAGAGAAAAAAGGCTTTTTCAGCAACTGGATAGTCCGTAACCTTATCGGGGCGGTGGTGTTTTTCGCTGTCCTGCTGATTGCGGCTACCGTTATCCTTGGAATAATCACCCATCATGGACAGACGATTGAAGTCCCTGATCTTACCAATATGAGCGTGGATAACGCTCGTCATGAGGCCTCCAGGGAGGATCTTAGGATTGAAGTCATAGACTCGATCTATGTCAGGAGGATGCAGAAAGGTGCTGTGTACAGCCAGAATCCCAAGGCCGGGACAAAGGTCAAGAAAGGACGCAGGATAATGCTCACCATCAATGCCATGAATGCCAAGAAGGTTAGCATGCCCAACCTTGTCGGTTATTCCATGCGCCAGGCAAAGGCCGAACTCTATGCACGCGGACTTGCCCTGGGGAAATTGATCTACGTCAATGACATAGCGACCAACAACGTCCTGAGGCAAATCTACCACAACCGCGAGATACGTCCCGGAAGACAGATCGAGACTGGTTCTGAAATCGACCTGCAGGTTGGTCTCAACCCCTCTGACAACATGACATACGTACCCAATGTCAAGGGCATGAAATACCTCCGCGCCGTAGATGCAGTGCATGACAATTCCCTCAACCTAGGCAAGGTAGTTTTTGACAAGACTGTCAAGAACTACACGGATTCACTCAATGCCACTGTGTACAAGCAGTCTCCCGGAGCATCCAAGAGCCCTCTCCTGATGGGTTCTGACGTCACCATCCATCTCTCCCTGGACATCAAGGAAAACTACTAGCCGTGGACAAGGAAAGGCTCTTTAACGAACCCGAAGAAGCTCTTGAGGATGAAGAACAGGGAATGTTCGAGCATTTTCGCTTGAACGTCGATCCCGGCCAGACTCCGATGCGCATCGATAAGTTCATGGCCTCTCACCTGGAAGACACTTCCCGGCATCGTATCCAGTGTGCGATCAAGGAAGGCTATGTCCGGGTAGGAGAAAAGGTGGCCAAGGCCAACCTGATCGTAAGGCCCGGAGATGTCATCCGTTTCATGATGCCCTACCGGCGCCGTGGGATGGAAATCCTCCCTGAAGACATCCCTCTTGACATAGTTTACGAAGACGATGACCTGCTTGTAGTGAACAAGCCGGCCGGGATGGTCGTACATCCAGGACACGGCAACTACAACGGAACGCTCATCAATGCACTGGCTTTTCATCTTGGAATTTCCCAGGGTCCTGACGCAGAAGACGAAAGGATGGGGATCCTGGTCCACAGGATAGACAAGGACACCTCAGGCCTGCTGGTGGTGGCAAAGAATGACGAAGCCCAACTGAATCTGGCGAAACAATTTTTCGAACATAGCATCGAGAGGCTTTACGTCGCTGTTGTTTGGGGGAACATCAAGGAAGATGAGGGTACTGTCGACGGTGCCATAGGGCGTGATCCCAACGACCGCCTCCGCTTCAAGGTCTACCCGGAAGATGACGAAAGGGCTAAGCATGCCGTCACCCACTACAAGGTCCTCGAACGATTCGGCTATGTCACAGTGGTACAGTGCCGCCTGGAGACGGGAAGGACCCACCAGATCAGGGTTCACATGAACCACATCGGGCATCCCCTCTTCAACGACACTCGCTACGGAGGATCGGAAATACGCAAGGGCACCATCTACGCCAAGTACCGCCAGTTCATCGAGAACTGCTTCGAGTTGTGCCCAAGGCAGGCGCTCCATGCGAAGACGCTTGGCTTTGTCCATCCACGGACAGGAGAGATGATCCGGTTCGACTCTCCACTTCCGGACGACATGACATCCATGATCGAAAAATGGCGTGCCTACGTAAAGTAGCACGCCATATCATTCTACATCATCGGAGGTCGGCCGCCACCGAAGCCACCACGGCCGCCACCAGGACCGCCGCCGGGACCGCCAGGGCCGCCGCCCATTCTCATTCCGCCGCCCCTTCTGCCCCCGAAGGTTCCGAAGCGGTAGGTAAGGGCCACAATAACATAACGGCCGAGGGTGTTGCTCCAGCTCTCGGTGATCACACCGTCGCTTTCCCGAACTCCGATGATCCTGGCCTGGTCGAGAAGGTCATACGCCCTGAGGGCAAGGGTAACCTTGTTCTTGAACAGAAGTTTCTGAATGTCGAGGTTGACAAGAAGGGTAGGTTCCTGTTCCGTAGCGTAATTGATGTACCAATTGTAAGATGCATCGGCTTTGAAAGTCAGTCCTGGAGTAGGGAGGGTCCAATTGATTGAACCGTCGACGCTGTTGGTCCAGGTCTCTGTGTTGTTGACACCGCCAATTGTAGTAGTCTTTCCCTTGTTGACCGAATAAGTGATGTGACTGTAACGGCCGCTAGCTCCTCCCATAATTTCAAAATTGTCACTGCGGTACGTAAGCCTCAGCCTCTGGTTGAATGAGAAATTTCGAGCTATGTTCTCTTTGAAAATGGAAGCCTTGGCCGGATCAGGGTAATCTGCAAGGAATTCCTTGTACTTTGTGAAGGCCCCGTCTTCGTTGCGGTACTTGTCCATGTTTATCGCCATGCCGGCATCTGTGTAAGATGTTGACTGAGAATAGTTGGTGTTTGTCATGGAGAAGATGGAGAAGTTCGACTTCGCAATAGGAGAATTGAAGAAGATCCTGGCCCCTCCATTGAAGGAATTTGGACCGTTGTAAGGGATGGAATATTTCCTATTCTTGTCATCCGTAATCATGGCTGAGACAATAGGATTCTGGACTATTCCTCCATTCAGGTTGATGTTGAAGGAAGTGAAAGTCTTCCTGTTAGTCATCCTGTACTCAGTGTTGATGTTGTGATTGAAATAAGGAACAAGTCCGGGGTTACCGCTGGAAATATTGTTCGGGTTGGAGTTGTCCGGAACCCTCATCAACTGGGTGGTTGAAGGCTGACGGGACTGGCCGCGGTAGAAGATGCGCATGTTGGAAGTCTCTCCCATGTCGTACCAGAACATCGCTGTAGGAGCTATGTTGATGACGGTCGTGTCGTAGACTTCCTTGTTGGTCTCGTTGTAGATCTTGTTGGGCATAACAGAGAAGCCCAGCTGGGCATGGATCTTATCCTTCTGGTACTGAAGATCGAGTCCGGCACTCTGGTTGTCATTCCTGTTCAGGATGTTGCTGGAATAGGTTTCATTCCTGGCTTCACCACGTGGATCATAAATGAGAGACTTGTCTCCGATGACATTGGATCCGCTGTCGTAGGCATCCTTGGTGGAAGTGTTCTTGCTCCACGAATAGCTGTAGTTGGCAGAAGCATAGAAACCGTTCCCGAGAGGCTCAGTGTAGACCAGCCTTCCGGAGAGTGAAGAACTGTTGGAGAGCTGCTCAGTCCTTTGGTTGACAATATCCTGTCCATCTCCTGATTTCGAATTCCAGCTGTTGGTCAGGGACTGAGTGAAGCCGTCCATCTGGTTGTGGCTGAAACTGTAGTTTCCCATAAACGAGAGTGTCCTTCCGGGCATTCCCAGACGCTGGCGGAACAGGAGGAAACCGTTTGTCTGCCAATTGTTGTTGTTGCCGGAATTATTGGAGAAACCGTTGCTGGATGAGGTCAGTTCGTTCTGACTGTTGAACCTTTCCGTCGAGAAGTCGGAGTTCTGCAGATAGTTTCCGGTTCCGAAGTTGATCTGGGGCTGGAAGAGAATCGATGTGTTCTCACTGAACTTATGGTCCAGACGCATTCCGAACCTATGGCCATAAGAAGTAGTACTGTTCACTCCGGGAGTGTCGACACCGTTACGGGTGATCATGTAGTCACCATTCTGGAAGGAACGGTCAGTTTCGATACTCCTCTGAAGGACGTCCCTCTTGGACTGGTTGTAGACGTAGTTGCCTCCTACGTTCATCTTGTCATCAAAGAGGTCCGCGGCTGCGTTGAGACCTGCCATCCATGAGGTATTGATGCCGTTTCCACCACCGAAACCTCCGCCGCCCATTCCACGACCGCCGCCCATGCCGCCCATCATGCCGCCCATCATGTTGCCGGAGATGTCGTTGGCACCACGGTTGTTGGTGTTGTTACCGTTCAGGATGAAGCTGATGTTGCTATTCTGGGTGAACCGTCCGATGAAAGCACCGGTCTGGTAACGGATATCATCGTTGTCCGCCAAAGTGCTGGTAGTCTTCGGGAAATCCTTACCGACTCCGGCTGACAGGTTGCCGACAAGCCCGTTCATCATGCCCCTTTTGACACTCAGGTCGATGATCTGCTCCTCATTGCCGTCTTCGATGCCGGTAAATTCTGCCTGCTCGGACTTTTTACGCACGACCTTGATCTTCTCGATCATCTTGGCAGGCAGGTTCTGGGTTGCGATCTGGGGATCGTCCAGGAAGAAGGTCTTTCCTCCGATCGTAATCTTGGAAATGGATTCTCCATTGGAGGTGACAGTACCGTCGTCGCTCACCTCGATGCCCGGGAGCTTCTTCAAGAGGTCGATGAGCATGTCATTGTCAGTCGTCTTGAACGAGGACGCATTGTACTCGACAGTATCTTTCTTTATGGTAATAGGATTACCCGTAGCAGAGACGCTCGCAGCATCAAGGGTCTGCTTGTCCTCCTCCATCTTGATGCTACCAAGGTCAAGATTTCCCTTGACTTCTATATCTTTGGAAAAAGCCTGGTATCCCAGTAACTCAGCCTTGAAGATATATTTTCCATTAGCCACCTTTTCAATCGCGACCTTACCATCCGCCGAACTGAGAGCGTACTTGTAGGGCTTGCTGGCATTAGGCTTGGAGATCGACACCGTCGCAAAAGGAACAGGCTCCCCATTCTCATCCTGGAGAACTGCCCTGAGCGTACCCGAGTTCTGTGCGGAGGCGATAGAGAAAATCGACATCACGCCGATGAAGACCGCCACAAATCTTTTCATTAAGTTCATACAGTAATTATTTCAAACACTAATTTGACAGATCAAGCCTGACTCGGTTTAATCTTTGACAAATAAAAAAGAATATGAGAAAGCCTATTTGACCCTATCAGGATTGGCCTGGATGAATTTTTCCCAACTAGAAGAGGACTTGACCTTGCCTAAAAGACTGGAAGTAGAATAATAATGGCAAAGGGCAATTGCAAGGGCATCGGTTGCATCGAGATGCTCCGCCTTCAATTCAACGCCGAGGGTCTTGCGTATCATCAAGTCCACCTGCTCTTTCGAAGCGGCTCCATTGCCCGTTATCGCCTGTTTCGCCTCACGGGGAGCATATTCATGGACCTCCGCGATTCCATGCTCCATCGCAGCGATCATCGCGGCCCCTTGCGCGCGGCCAAGTTTGAGGACCACCTGCGCATTCTTGCCGTAGAAGGGCGATTCAAGGGCCATCTCTGTGCCGTGATATGTCTTGCAGACCTCGCTGACCGTCTCGTAAATCTGACGGAGTTTTGAATATGCATCCTTCTCCTTCCGGATGTCCAGGACTCCCATGTCCACGAAGACGGGCTTGCCCTCGATGACATCGATTACCCCGAAACCAAGCAAGTTGGTTCCGGGGTCGATGCCTATGATAGTCCTTTTGTCCATTCCAAGGACAAAGTTAATCAATCTTGTCGAATCCTGTGTAAGGACGGAGTACTTCGGGGATGATGACACCGTCTTCGGTCTCATTGTCCTCGAGGAGGGCAGCTACGACTCTCGGCAAAGCAAGAGAGCTGCCGTTGAGGGTGTGGCAGAGCTGGATCTTACCATCCTCGTCGCGGTAACGGAGATGGAGCCTGTTGGCCTGGAAAGTCTCGAAATTCGACACTGAGGAGATTTCAAGCCAGCGGCCCTGAGCTGCAGACCAGAGTTCGAAGTCGTAGGTGATGGCGGATGTGAAGCTCAGGTCGCCGCCGCAAAGGCGAAGGATCCTATACTTAAGACCTAGGCTGTTCACTAGTCTTTCCACATGTGCCACCATTTCGTCAAGGGCGGCATAGGAGTTCTCTGGCTTCTCGACCCTGACGATCTCGACCTTGTCGAACTGGTGCAGTCTGTTCAGTCCCCTGACATCCTTGCCGTAGGAACCGGCCTCACGGCGGAAGCACGGAGTGTAGGCCGTCATCTTCTGGGGCACCTGGTCGCTCTCGAGTATGACATCCCTGAATATGTTGGTCACAGGGACCTCTGCTGTCGGTACAAGGTAGAAATCATCCAGGCCGACATAGTACATCTGAGCCTCCTTGTCAGGAAGCTGGCCGGTACCGAAACCTGAAGCAGCATTCACAACCACCGGAGGTTCAACCTCCTTGTAGCCTGCTGCAGTGTTGAAATCCAGGAAATAATTGATGAGGGCCCTCTGGAGCCTTGCGCCCTTGCCTTTATAGACAGGGAATCCTGCTCCGGTGAGCTTGACTCCAAGGTCGAAATCGATGATGTCGTACTTCTTCGCAAGTTCCCAATGGGGAAGGGCATCCTGGGGGAGATGGACCTCCGGACCTCCGGTCTTGACAATCTGGTTGTCCTCGGCACCCTTGCCAGGGATCACCAGGTCGCAAGGCATGTTGGGGAGGAGTACTATGGTCTCGTCCAATTCCTTGTTGTTTGCTTCTGCCTTGGCGAGGAGTTCGGTGGACCTGGCCTTCATGGCAGTGACCTCCCTCTTGACCTCCTCGGCCTCTTCCCTCTTGCCCTCCTTCATCAGGCCTCCGATCTTGGCGGAGAGCTGCTTCTGGCTGGAGAGCAACGCATCGCTCTCCGTCTGGAGAGCCCTGCGGTTGGCATCCAGTTCAAGTACCTTTGCAACTATGTTCTTTGCATCGAAATTCTTGACTGCGAGCTTCTCGATCACGCGCTGCGGATCCTCGCGAAGCATCTTTATTGTCAGCATATCTGTCTTATGTTTTAGTCTATTGAAAAAAGGAGGACTGCACGATGTCTCGAAGCAAGTCCTCCTTATTCTATTTTCCTCCGAGCTTAGTTCTCAAAAGGGATGACGGAGACATAGGATTTGTCTTCCTTCTTCTTCGTGAACTTCACGGTGCCGTCTACGAGGGCGTAGAGAGTGTGGTCCTTGCCCATTCCGACATTCTTGTCAGGATTGTGGACGGTGCCCCTCTGCCTTACGATGATGTTACCGGCCTTTACGACCTCACCGCCGAATTTCTTGAGTCCAAGTCTCTTGGAATGGGACTCACGGCCGTTCTTTGAACTTGACTGTCCTTTCTTGTGTGCCATAATTGTAACTCTTTAGAAATTAAGCGATAGCGTCGATACGGATCTTGGAAAGCTTCTGGCGATGGCCATTGAGCTTCTGGAAACCCTTGCGACGGATTTTCTTGAACACGAGCACCTTGTCAGCCTTTGCCTCGTCATCGAGGACCGTGGCCTTCACGACTGCGCCCTTAACATAAGGATTACCGAGCTGGATCTGCCCTTCGGAGTCAATCAGCAGGACCTTGTCGAACTCGACGGTCTCATCTTTCGCCGCGGGAAGGCGGTTGCAGAAGATCTCTTTTCCGGCCTCGACCTTGAACTGCTGGCCTGCAATGTCAACAATTGCGTACATAAAAACAAAACTTATTTAAGTTTCAGCCTGAGGCGCGTCCGCACTTGCGGCCGACTTCCGGAGCCTCCTGGCCATAAAATGGATTGCAAAGATAGTAATATCTGTGAATCCGGCAAAATAATTTTTACCCAATTATTTGATATACATGTTGACGAGGGTCTCGTAAAGTTCCTGCTTACCGCTCCTGGTCTCGGGTTCGCCATGATTCTTGGCGTAGGTAACGAGTTCCTCGAGAGTCAGGGCACCGTCCTCGAAAAGCTTGCCTTCTCCAAAATCGAAGGAAGCGTAACGTTCCTTGACCATGCCGGGGATCGGAGATTCTTCCACAATGGCAGCTGCAGCAAGAAGGGCCCTTGCCATTGCATCCATGCCGCAGATGTGGGCTATGAATATGTCCTCTGGATCAGTGGAATTACGTCTCAGCTTGGCGTCAAAATTGGAGCCGCCGTTGCCTAGACCGCCGTTGCGGATAATCTGGAGCATTGCCTGGGTGAGGTCGAACAGGTCCACGGGGAACTGGTCAGTGTCCCAACCGTTCTGGTAGTCTCCCCTGTTGGCATCGATGGAGCCTAACATGCAGTTGTCGACAGCTACGGCAAGCTCATGCTCGAAGGTGTGGCCGGCAAGGGTCGCATGATTGACCTCGATGTTGACCTTGAAGTCCTTATCGAGTCCATGGGCACGCAGGAAACCTATAACCGTCTCGGTGTCGACATCGTACTGGTGCTTTGTCGGCTCCATAGGCTTAGGCTCGATCAGGAAAGTCCCTGTGAAACCGTTGGCACGGGCGTAATCACGAGCAGCCTTGAGCATATTCGCAAGGTGATCCTTCTCCCTCTGCATCTGGGTGTTGAGAAGGCTGGTGTAACCCTCGCGGCCGCCCCAGAACACGTAGTTGGTTCCGCCGAGCTTGATGGTTGCATCGATAGCGTTCTTGATCTGGACTGCAGCACGGGCGACTACATTGAAGTCAGGATTGGTCGCCGCGCCGTTCATGTACCGCTTGTGGCCGAAGACGTTTGCCGTGCCCCAAAGGAGCTTGATCCCGGTCTCCTGCATCTTGACGAGGGCATAGTCGGTGATCTCCTTCATGCGTGCCTCATATTCATCTATGGTGGGAGCCTCTTCTACGAGGTCGACATCATGGAAGCAGAAATATTTGATCCCGAGCTTCTGCATGATCTCGAAACCGGCGTCCATCTTGTCCTTGGCCCGCTGCATGGGATCAGCAGCCTCATCCCATGCGTAGGCACGGGTCTGGCCTCCAAACTGGTCACCGCTCGCCTGGCCAAGGGTGTGCCACCAGGCCATCGCGAACTTCAGCCAGTCCTCCATCCTCTTGCCGAGTACGATGCGGTCGGGCTCATAATAATGGAATGCAAGCGGGCTTTTGCCTTGAGGTCCCTCGAAGGGGATCTTCCCGATCTGAGGGAAATATTCTTTAGCCATAATAAAGTGTTTTTTAATTATTTATAATATTTTCCAATTCTTCTTTCCAGCCTTCGTAAGCCTCCCGGTACCTGGATTCATCTTCAGGTTCTATGACCTCCAGGCGCTCGAGAGTCGAAAATGCTTCGGTCCTGCTCCTGAAGATTCCGGCGCCGATTCCTGCTCCCTTTGCTGCACCTGCGGCCCCATCTGTGTCATGGAGTTCAATGGTGGCGCCTGTCACTCCGGCCAGAGCCTTCCTGAAGACGGGGCTCAGGAACATGTTGGCATTGCCGGCGTGGATCACTCCGACTTTCATCCCCATGGCTTCCATGATGTCTATTCCATACTTGAAGGAGAACACAATCCCTTCCTGGGCAGCACGGACCAGGTGCTTCCATGTGTGGATGTTGAAGTTCAAGCCACGGATGCTTCCACCCGGCTCCTTGTTTCCAAGCATCCGCTCAGCCCCATTCCCGAACGGGAGTACTTTCAAACCTTCGCTGCCAATCGGTACTCCGGCAGCGATCTCGTTCATCTCGTCATACATCACTCCTTCTGGGACTACGTTCCTGCGAAGCCATGAATTCTGGATTCCGGTTCCGTTGATGCAGAGGAGTATACCCAGACGAGGATCAGAGGATGAGTGGTTAACATGCGCGAAAGAGTTGACCCTCGACTGGGGATCATAACCGACTTTCCCACTGACGCCATAAACTACACCGGAAGTACCGGCTGTGGCTGCCACTTCTCCAGGCTCGAACACGTTCAGGGACAAAGCATTGTTTGGCTGGTCACCGGCCCTGTAGGTTATTGGGATCCCTGCTTTCAGCCCGAGTTCAGCGGCAGCTGAAGGTGTGAGTCTCCCTTGTTCTGAAAAGGTGGGGACGACGCCGGGAAGCACATCTTCGTCAAAACCGAACCAATCCGTAAGGAACCTTGCCGGACGGTTCTCGACGAAATCCCAGAACATTCCTTCGGAAAGACCGCTGACGGTAGTGCATGTCTCACCTGTCATTTTCAGGGCTATGTAATCCCCCGGGAGCATGATCTTGGCTGTCCGGGAATATATTTCCGGCTCATTCTCCTTCACCCAGGCGAGCTTGGCAGCCGTGAAGTTACCGGGAGAATTAAGCAGATGCGAGAGGCATCTTTCATGTCCCAGCGCATTGAAAGCCGCCTCCCCGTAAGGGACTGCCCTCGAATCACACCATATTATGGAAGGGCGCAAGGGCTTGCCGTCCTTGTCCACACACACCAGACCATGCATCTGGTATGAGATCCCGATTGCACCGATCTCAGGGCTTGATTCGCACTTGGAAAGTAATTCCGTCGTTGCAGTCTTGAGATTCTCCCACCATGACTGGGGGCTCTGCTCAGCCCATCCTGTCTTGAGCGAGATGATCCTTGCTTCATGTTTCGGGAAAGAACCGGATGCGACGCTTTTTCCAGTCTCAACGTCCACAAGGCTTGCCTTCACGGACGAGCTTCCTATGTCGTAACCTAAAAGATACATGGTGTTCAAAGTTTGCTTATGAATGTTTCCATACCCTTTGTGGCGACTTCCCTTATGTGGGTGATCCTCGGGTCGTAGATTGCTACATCTTCAGGATCTATCAGATAGACGGGGACTCCGTTCTTGGCGTAGCGGTAAAGGCCGGCCGCCGGATAGACGTTCAGGGATGTACCCACGATCAGCATGATGTCAGCGTCCGCCACGATGTCGATGGCTTTTTCGATGTTCGGCACAGCTTCACCGAAGAAGACTATGTGCGGACGGAGCTGACTGCCGTTCGGAGCAAGGTCTCCAAGGTTTACCGGCTCATAGCCCACGTCGATGACTTCCTTCTCCGAATAAGTCCTGTCATATTCACCATTCTCGGGCCGGACTTTGGTAGCCTCGCCATGAAGGTGGAGTACCCTTGTGCTTCCTGCCCTCTCGTGAAGGTTGTCCACATTCTGGGTGATGACAGTGACGTCATAATCCTTCTCAAGAGCGGCTATCGCCAGGTGGGCGGCATTCGGCTTTACCTCTGAAAGCTGCTTTCTGAGTTGGTTGTAGAACCCCAGTACAAGCTTACGGTTCCTGTACCAACCTTCTATGGAGGCGACTTCCTGGGGATCATATTCTCCCCACAGACCTCCTGAACCCCTGAAAGTACTGAGGCCGCTCTCGGCGCTGACTCCGGCACCCGTCAGGACTGCTATTTTCTTTTTTGACATATATAGATTCTTCACTGCGTTCAGAATGACATTATGGCCGCTTGAAATATGTGTTCTTGAGCCAATATTCAAAGAGAGGATCGAAGATGAGCGGACGTTCGTCGTCTCCGACAAAGGTGAGGATCTCCTTCTTCATAAGAGCGTCCTTGAGCCTGCGGACATTGGCCGATGAGTTCAAGGAATATTTCCGGATCACTTCGGCGGTGCTGAACTTGGTGTAGCCGTCAATGATTGCCTTGAGGAGGCTGACCTGGAAGGTGGTCAGGTCATTCATAATGGCAATGAAACGTCCCTTGTGGATGGCCAGGATGGTTTCAAGAGCCTCCAGAAGTACGGGCTCCATTATGTAACCCTTGGAAAGGGAATCACATATCGAAGTGAAATGGTTGATGTAATAAAGGTTGCACCTGAACAGGCGGCAGGCCCCGCTGATCAGGTCCCTGTCGATCACCTTTCCGCTCGAAAGGAAACCCTTGATGATGTGCTCGACAATCTCCCGTTCCTCGACCTTGCTGAGTTTGAGACGTTCCACCCGGCGGTAAAAGAAATGCCTCTTGACGAAAATGTCCTGCATGTCATTATACTGTGAGCCAAGGAATATGTAGGAGAAAGTCTTGTTACCTAGCACCCTCATCTCATCCATCACCTCTTCCATCATCTTGAATATTTTCTCCCCGTCTTCGGTCAGGTCGATGTTCTGGAACTCGTCGATGATCATGAACATCTTCTCGCCGGTAGCGGCCGAAAGGAGATAGGGCAGTTTGAGTACGGCACGATAGTCATCGTCGTCAAGGTCCCAGTTGGTGGACAGGATAGTGTCTGAACTGGAATAGGCGCTCCTGTCAAAGACGAAATGTGTCCCGGAAAGGTAGCTTGAGACTATCTGGGAATACTCGTCAGGGGTAGAAGCAGCCAGTCTTATCACGGCAGCGCCGAGACGTCTTATGAAGACCTCGTTGGAACGGATGTCAAGAGCAGTGATGTCTCCCGTAGTGAAACGGACGCCCGAAACCTTGAGTCTGGTCAGAACTTGGTGGATGATTGATTTCTTCCCGGTACCGTAAGGTTCCCAGATGACCACGTTCTCGCCCTGGGTGAGCAGATTCCCAAGAATAGTACAGTCTTCCTTACGTCCGATAAAACGCTGGCCTGTAACATACTTGTTGTACAAAAACGGGCTGTCCATTGAAATAACATTTTTGTTTTGACAAAATTAAGAATTTTTTCATATCTTTGCACCCGCTTTGAGAAAAAGGAGGTGGTAAATTAGCAATGATCATAGTTCCCATTAAAGAAGGCGAGAATATCGAAAGGGCCCTGAAGAAATTCAAGAGGAAGTTCGAAAAGACTGGTGCGATCCGCGAGATGCGTGCCCGCAAGAATTTTGAGAAGCCTTCTGTGAAGAAGAGAGCTGCCAGGATGAAGGCTATCTACGTCCAGCATCTCAAGCTCCAGGACGAGCAGTAAGAATGCTCCTGGAATCAGGAATTAGACAAATCCCAAGGGTTTGTCTTTTTTTTTGCATAAATTTGTTTCTGGAGCCTTTAATTCCAGCTTCATAATGAGATCGAAGGCAGTCGATGGCAGAATCGGAAAAGAATAAAGTCAGCAGGCCGCAGAAAGGGCGCTGGTGGAAGATCCTCCTGTGGTCGGTCCTGGGGCTCTGGGCAGTCCTGCTCCTCGGAATCCAGGTCGCCCTGAATTCCAAGGTCCTGAAGAGGATTGCCACCAGCTTAGCCAATGAATATGTCGAAGGTGACGTCGATTTTTCGAGCATAAAGGCTTCCGTGTTCAAGAGTTTCCCGAACCTCAACGTCAGCATCGACGGTTTCGTCCTGACTTACCCTCACGAGCGGTTCGCAGCTTTCGATTCTCTGATCCCTTCCGGAGACTCCCTCCACCGTTCCGGTTGGCACTTACCCACATCTGACACCCTTGCCAGCTTCTCACGGCTCAGCGCTTCGGTCAACTACATGGAGGCTCTCAAGAAAAAGATCAGGATCCCACATGTAGTCCTTGAGCATCCCAGGATATTCCTGCACCGCTACGACTCGCTCACCGGCAACTGGAACGTCCTCCGTCTCCCCTCTTCCGATCCTGAGGACACCACATCTTTCAAATTGCCCCCGATCTCCATCGGCAGGGTAAGCCTTGAAAAGGACCCTTTTACCGTGTACACCAGCATACCTGACGGTCTTGAAGGGGCTGTCTCTCTTGATCACCTATCCGTAAAGAACCATAGGGAACAGCATTACGATGTCGACCTTGACACCAGGTTCAGGCTCAAGACGGCTGCGACAGGAGTGCTTGACCTTCCGGTAAAGCTCGCGGCAAGGTTCTACCCCGACTTTGAAAAGAGAGTATATTCAGTCAAAGAGCTCAAGGCATCTGTAGCCATGATTGAAATGATAGCAGATGGTCTTGTGGACATGAGCGGAGAGAACATCTTCGTCAAGGCGGACGCCTCGATCGACGACCAGCCTGTCAGGGAGGTAACCGGCTATTTCGGGAATAACTTCCCCATCCTTAAGAAACTCAAGACAGATGCAAGGATTTCCCTTGACGCACATTGCGACGGGTACTATGTGGCACAGACAAAGGAACTTCCAAAGATGTCTGTACACCTGAGCATCCCCGATTCCAAAGTAGGATGGGAAGGTATAGATGAAGAAGGAAGGATGGACCTGGACGCAACAGCTTTCGTAAGTGATGGCAAGTTGGTGACGGATATAGAGGATCTCTGCTTCCACATCGGCGGGGCTGACATACAGCTGAAAGGTTCGGCGAATGACCTGTTGGCCGGAGACCCTCTCATGAACATTGACAGCAAGCTGCATTTGAAACTGGATTCCCTCGTGCGGTTCCTTCCTGAAGATCTTGGGATAACCGCAAGCGGCAATCTTGACGGCAACCTCAAAGGTGGTTTCAAACTTTCCCAGCTGGACATCTACAACTTCGGAGAATCGGGATTATCAGGCCGGCTCGTAAGCGACGGAATAAGGATTCGCGATCCAAAAGATTCCATCAATGCATTCCTCGGAAGTACATCCATAGAACTCGGACCTTTCTCCCGTCATGATGACGAAGGTGGAAACCATGACCATGTCGGAGTCTCCGCCTCGGTGGACAGTCTGTTTGCTGAATATGGGAAAACCACTTTCTTCCGTGGAAGAGGTATAAGACTCTCTGCCCACAACACTGAAGAGACCATCAAAGGGACCCATGGAAGGCATCCGATCCATGGTCATCTGGACATTGCATCCATAGGCATGATGGACGTAGATTCATGCTTCGTAGGAGTGCGAGGGTCAGGGAACACCATAAAGTTGTCCCTTATCCCTGAAGGCAAGGTCAACATCCCATACCTGTCTGTATCGAGCAACAACAACTCAGTCTTTATCCGTGAAAGCGTCAACCGCTATTCCTTCTCAGGAGCATCATTGAACCTTTCCGCCCACCCGAATTCAGTCGAGGCAAAAGAAAAAATGGACACACTGCCCGGGAGACTGCTTCCAAGACTTCGCGATGGAAAGGTGCCGGATTTCCTCTCTGAAAAAGATTTCGAGAAGAAGGACATCAACCTCAAACTCGGGGATGGGGTGGCGAAATATTTCAACGAATGGACATTCTCCGGAGCCATCAGGATCAAGGACGGGAAGGTCATCACTCCTTATTACCCTCTGGAAAACAGCCTGTCGGGAGTCAGCGGCAAGTTCACCAACAACAGGATCGACCTCTCCAGCCTGGCTGTCAAATCAGGGTCGTCCGATGTCTCGGCTTCAGGATCGCTTACTGGAATAAAGAGAGCGATCACTTCAGGCAGGGGACGTTTGAATCTTGACATGAGAGTAAACTCCCACAGGATCGACCTCAACGAGATCCTGTTCGCGCTGAATGCCGGAAAGCAATTCATTCCTCCTGGAGAAAAGACAGCCCTTTCCGGAGTTGATGACGGGACCTACCTCAACACCGTCAGGGAAGAAGCGGTCGTCGACACCAGTTCCACAAGTTCCCTGATAGTCATCCCCGCGAACCTGAATGCCAAGGTCAGCGTCCAGGCGGAAACGGTAAAATATTCAGATCTGGAGACTTCCTTCGTTTCGACCGACCTGGATATGAAGGAACGCTGCCTGCAGGTCACCAACACCCTGGCTATGACGAACATGGGCGAGGTGTTCCTTGAGGGATTCTATTCCACCCGCACGAAGAATGACCTCAAGGCCGGGTTCGACCTGATGCTTTCGAACATAACTGCAGAAAAGGTTATACAGCTTTTCCCTGCCGTCGACAGTATCATGCCGATGCTAAAGGCTTTCAAGGGCCTCCTGGACTGCGAGATCGCCACTACCACCGCAATTGACACCAGCATGAACATAGTCCTGCCTTCATTGAGCGGAATGATCAAGATAGACGGCAAGGACTTGTCCCTGAGCGAGAGCAAGGATCTGGACAAGCTTCGCAAGACGCTGATGTTCAAGGATAAGGACTCAAGCTACATCAATTCCATGTCCGCCCGGGGAATAATAAAGGAAAACCAGCTGGAGGTCTTCCCTTTCATCCTCAAGGTCGACCGCTACACAGTAGCCTTGAACGGCATCCAAGGTTTCGACCAGAATTTCAAGTATCATGTTTCCGCAATAAAGTCTCCGATACCTTTCAAGTTCGGAGTGAACATGGGAGGCAACTTCGATGCTTGGAAATGGAAATTTGGGAAGGCTAAATTCAAGTCCACAAAGATTCCTCTCTTTGACAATGAGATAGACGATGTCAGGCTTAACCTTGTCAACTCTATCCATAACATCTTCAACCGAGGGGTGGAACAGGCAATGATCCAGCACGAGAAGGCACAGGAGGCAGTGGAAGAGAAGAAGACGGAAATCGCCTACTCAGCCGAAGAGACCGAGGAACTGTCCACCATTGAACAGAAAGCCCTGGAAGCCTTGGGAGAGGCAGTTGGAGAAGAATAAAAAATGCTTATCTTTGCAGTCCGATTGCGGGTGTGTTGGAACTGGTAGACAAGCCAGACTTAGGATCTGGTGCTTCGGCGTATGGGTTCGAGTCCCTTCACCCGCACAAGGGACAGGCTCTCGGGCCTGTTTTTGCGTTATGGTCAGATGATTTCCTTGAGGGCAAGGACATTCTCCTCGGTAGTTGCCCAGCTGGTGACGAAGCGGACAGCTATATTGTCCTCGTCCACGGGACACCAGTCCTCGAAACGGACTTTCCCATGCAGTTCCTTGGCTTTCTGGCGGGACATCACGAAGAACTGCTGGTTGGTCGGAGAATCTATGTAAATCTTGTAGCCTTTCTCCAGGAATATTCCTTTAAGCAAAGCCGCAATCCTGTCGGCATGTGCAGCTATCCTGAAGTACAGTCCGTCGGTAAAGAGGGTGTCGAACTGGAGTCCCAGCAGACGGCCTTTGGCCATTAATGCGCCATGCTGCTTGATCGTGGTGAAGAAATGGGCTGGAGCATTTCCACCGGTGAAAACTACAGCTTCCCCGAACAAGGCTCCAACCTTGGTACCCCCGACATAGAAAACATCGCAGAGTTCCGGCAGTTCCTTCGGATCGATGTCATTTGCCTCACTCATCAAGCCGTAGCCAAGACGGGCTCCGTCGACAAAGAGCGGAAGGGAATACTCCTTGCAAACCCGGTGCAGGGCCGCCAGTTCCGTCTTTGAATAAATTGTACCGAACTCGGTCGGGAAGGAGATGTAGACCATTCCGGGGATGACCATATGCTCGTACGTACCGTCAGCATAAAAAGCTTCAAGATAGGCCCTGAGGTCTTCGGCTGTCATCTTGCCATCGTGATGAGGAAGGGTCAGCACCTTGTGGCCGGTAAACTCGACGGCACCGCTTTCATGGACTCCGATATGACCGGTCTCCACCGCTACGACTCCTTGGTAGTCATGAAGCATGGAAGCAATGACCGTGGAATTGGTCTGGGTGCCTCCGACCAGGAAAAACACCTTGGCATCCGGAATGCCGAATGCTTCACGGATCCGGTCCTTCGCGCTTTCTGAATACTTATCCAGGCCATAACCCGGAGTCTGTTCGAGGTTCGTTTCCATCAAACGGTGGAGGATTGCCTCATGTGCATTTTTGCGCAAAGTACAATTATCAACAAACTGCTGTTGATAACTTTTATCACCGATCTTGGGGTCTTTTACTTGCGACTGAGAGAGATTCTGCGTACTTTTACCCGATTATACACACATAATAACTAACAATAAATCAAGATATCAAATGAAAAAGTTTTTATTCTTACTCCTGCCCCTTGCATGCATGCTGGCAGGTTGCAAGTATGACGATTCGAAGGTCTGGGCGGAACTGAATGCCCAGAAGGCCAAGATCGAGTCCCTCGAGAGCCTTAACTCGAACGTCAGTTCTCTGCAGTCGATCGTGGCCGCACTGCAGAAAAACATCACTGTCACTGCAATCAGGACGACAGACAAAGGCCAGGCTGTTTCCTTCTCGGATGGAACGACCGTCACCATCCTCTCAACCGAAGCACTAATCCCCCAGTTCGGTGCAAAGCAGGATTATGATGGCAACTACTATTGGACAGTAGGCGGGAACTGGCTTCTTGATGCTTCCGGAAAGAAAGTGTCAACAGGCGAAACGCCCAAACTGAAAATCGAAGATGACCAGTGGTTCGTTTCCTATGACGAAGGGAACTCCTGGGCAAAGGTTGAGGGGCAGGCTTCTTCCGTCAGCCTCTTCGAGAGCGTAGTGACAGATGCCAACAACGCCATCTTTACTCTCAGCGACGGCAGCGTCATAACCCTGCCTCTTGCAAACGCCGCCAATAAACTTCAGCTGGTCTTCAACGAGAGCGTATTCGAGAAGATGCGTAACAGCGAAGTGCTCAGCACATCCTACAAGATTATCGCTCCCGAAGGTGCCAAGACTGAAATTGAGACTTTCGAAAGCAACGGTTGGACCGTAACTATCTATCCCGCTGACGAGACATCCGGAAGGATCTCAATCAAGTCTCCTGCCAATGTGACTCCCTCGAAGATCATGTTCCTTCTGACCGATGAGAAGGGAGGATCGTTTGTCAAGATCATCAACATCGGTTTCAACGAAGAGGCCAAGCCTGCGGTCAGGACCGATTACATAGTCGACCCTGATGGTGGAGAACTTGTCATCCCTATCACATCCTGCACCGCTGAACTCAGCGAGGAAGCTGAAGGTTGGGTGGAAGTCGTAGAGGCAGGCGACCAGGTCATCCTGAACATCCAGTCCAATGAATCATACGACTATCGAAACTGCACTATCACCCTCGAAGACGGAACGGTAGTTTCCCTGCGGCAGGTAACCAGGGATGCCCTTGTCCTGTCCAGCAACGAGGTCAAGATCGATGGCCGCCGCCAGAAGGTTGCCTTCGTTGTCAGCACCAACATAGTTGTAACAGCCACTGTGACTGAAGGCAGCGACTGGCTTAGCGTCGATCCCACCACAAAGGCACTGACCGATAAGGTGTTCACCTTTACAGCCACAAGGAATACCACCGAGGCCGAAAGGACAGCGACTGTCGTCTTCAGCGGCAACGATCTCACCGAAACCTGCACCGTGATCCAGGCTCCTTACACCGGAGGTGCCGGTATCGACGTAACCGAGGCTGTAGCTACAGAAGAAGGAGAGGATATTGAACTCGAGCCCTCACTGGTAACGGCTGTCACCACCAACGGTTTCGTCATCACTGATGGAGAAAGTGCAGCCTTCGTCAATGCTGGCCAGAGTATGGCCGAAATCGGAGACTCCGTCAGCTTCAAGGCCCTGACCGGAACATTGAACGGCATCACCGACCTTGAGAGTATCAGCGACCTTAACGTTGCATCTTCAGGCAATAAGGTCACCTATCCTTCTGCAACGGACATTACCAAGAATCTTGATTCCTATTCGCCATCCACAGCCCAGTACGTAACTGTTACCGGAGATATGACGGTTGAGAACGGCACATGCAGCATGTCTGTCCCTGGTGCCTCTACCAAAGTCGTAGTCTACAATCCTAATTACGAACTCAGCATGGAGGCCCTCGACGGGCATAACGTTACAGTAGAAGGCTACTGGTACGGTTCTACCGACGGGACTGCCTACATCATTGCAACCAAGAGGGTCAACAATGGTACTTCCGCAATGACCATCACCCAGGTCATCGGGCTGGATGATGAGACCCAGTTCGAGGCTAAGAATGCCCTTGTAGTCGCCCAATCTACACAGGGTATCATAGTCTCAGATGGTACGAGTGCCGCCTACCTCTATCATGGCAGCAAAATCAGCGTTTCAGCCGGAATCGGTGACATCGTCTCGATCAAGGGAACGAAGACCACGTACAATGGAGTCCCTGAAATAACCATCAGCTCTGCTTCTGATGTAACCGTCTCTTCTTCCGGCAACCCGGTTTCACACCCTGAAGCCACGAACGTAACTTCCACATTCGACGATTATTCCAGCGATGTGGCTGAATACGTTTCCTTCACCGGGGACCTTGTAAAGAGCGGCAATTACTACAACATCACGGTAGCGGGAGCATCTGCTCACACGGGCAGCATCTCCTACCCGATCAATGACGTAGGCACATACATTTCAGGTGCCAAGCTCGAAAGCTTGAGCGGCCACAATGTCACGGTAAAGGGCTACTTCAACGGATTCACAGGAAGTGACAAGTACTTGAATATCATCCTCACTGAAATCACGGACAACGGAGCCAGCCAGGGCGGAGGAGAAGTCACTCCCGGCGGAGATGACACTCCTATCGAAGGTTCTTACACCTATACATTTGAAAGTGGGGACTTCGGCAGTGCTGACAGCCCTGCCAGTTCTGCCTCTTTAGGCGGAGTCAACTGGAGTATCAGCTACTCTTGGAGAGGATCTGCATACTTCAATTTTGACACACGCTACGACAAGGGTCTCCAGATCGGAAGTGCTAAAAACTCAGCCTCTGAGCTGGTTCTTTCTACTTCTGGCATATCCGGAACCATCAAATCTATTACAGTAACCACAGCAGGTGCCTCCGGGATCAACGCCACATTGAGTGTCTCGGTCGGTGATTCTGATTTCGGCAGCAAGTCTCTATCAATGGAATCCACTTCTCTGGAATTCACAGGATCAGGAAGCGGTACCATTACTTTGACATGGGACAATGCCTCTGAAAAAGCCCTTTACATCAAGGCAATCACCATTGAAACCGAATAGTCCTGCTATCCAATAGATTGGTTTTCAATCATTAAAGCAAAGAGACGGTCCTTAATTCGGGACCGTCTCTTTATTTATTTAATTATCTGACAGGTAATTGCGTACCAGCACAATCACATGTGGTGAATGCTGACGTCTCCTATCCCCTTCCCGAGGCAACTATCATGTCATTGACATGCTTGCAGAAATCCTGATGTGAGATGAGTTCTTCTAGTGTCAGAGGCATTCTCCATCTCCAGTAGTGACGGGGATTGGCCGGGACATTGATCCGCTCGTCTTCAGGATTGCCGGGATAACGGACTGAAGAGTCTATCGACGTCCAGTCCTGGAGAGGGAGGATGCAGAACATGGACGGAGACTCAAGATGATCGCGGATGATCCGTTCGCAGATCCAGGGCTCGCAGCTGTAAGGAGCCTTGCCTTCGCAGTGAAGTTCCTCGTGGAAATACCTGTCTGTCATCTGACGGTCTTCCTCCCACCAGGCTCGGAGTGACGATGTGTCATGCGAACCAGTTGTGCAGACTGACATGTAAGGATAGGCCGATGTGTGTCCGAATAAGTCTTCTGGTGATTTGGGCATCCTCTGGACCTCCAGGGACAGTATCCTGAGTTCTTCCATGGTTTCCGGTACACATGCCGGAATCATGCCCAGATCTTCTCCGCAGGCAAGCATCTTGGTCGAATCCAGAAGCGCAGGGAGTTTCTTCATCGCGGTCTCCTTCCAGAAGGAATTGTGACGACGGTAGAAGAAATCATTGTAGAGGTCGTTATAGGAGTTTTTAAGGCCCTCGTCCAGGGCTTGGAAAGCTTGGGTGTTCTGGGAAGATATCCTAGGATGGTACCACCCTTCTCGATGAGGATCCGGCACGAAGAGTTCTGAAGCCGGATCGAATCCCCTGCCGACAAGTTCATCCTTTGAATAAGGAAGGGCAGGATTGAAATGTCCAAGCAAGCCGGACTTGATTCCGAGAGGAATCTCCCAGATGCGGAAGAAGCCGAGGATGTGGTCAATCCGGAAAGCATCAAAATATTCGCTCATCTTCCCAAGGCGGGCCTTCCACCATCCGTAGCCGTCCTTGGCCATCTCTTCCCAGTTGTAGGTCGGGAAACCCCAGTTCTGGCCGTCCTCTGAAAAAGCATCCGGCGGTGCACCAGCCTGTGAATCAAGATTGAAGAGTTCAGGGTACTGCCACGCGTCCACGCTGGTCCGGCTTATGCCGATTGGCAGGTCGCCCTTGATGGCCACTCCCTTTGAATGGGCATATTCAACGGCATCCTTGAGCTGTGCATCCAGGCAGAACTGCTCCCAGAGGTAGAAATCCATCTCTTCGGAATGCTCGCTGCGGAAAGCGTCAACCGCCGTCCTTGAATATTCAGAAAGCTCCTTCCATTTGCCGAATTCCGGAGTGCCGTTCAGGTCCCTGAGGACACAGAAAGCAGCATACGGGACAAGCCAATGCTCGTTGGCATTGTAAAAAGCCTTGTAGTCCTCACCTGCCATGGCCTTCTTGCCGACAGTCTTGAAGGCCTTCCTCAGGAAGCGGTCCTTTTCATTGTTCACCCGTTCGTAATCGATCTGAGGGAGCGAATTGAGCTCTTTCTGGAGGGAAAGGTACTCCTTGGTAACCTTCAATCCGGCTTCCGGCAAGGAAATGAACTGAGGGTGGAGTGCAAAAGTGGAATTGGCATTGTAAGGGTACGAATCCGTCCATGTCCGGGTCATCGTGGTGTCGTTGATCGGAAGGATCTGGATGACACTCAGTCCTGAGGCGGCAGCCCAGTCGGCCAGTTTCCGGATATCACGGAACTCGCCGACGCCGAAACTGTCATCACTGCGCAAGGAGAAGACCGGTATGGCGACGCCGGATCCTCTCCATGGCATCCTATCGAAGACCGGCTCCTTATCCCTAAGGACAAGGAGTGAATCCGCCCCGGGTACTTCACGGGAGGAATGGTTGGGGCCTGATTCCCAGAACTTAGGTTCCCTGGTCTCCGAATCTATGATGACGAACTTGTACTCGAAAGGTTCATTGACGTCCAGGAATATACTCCAAAGCGGAGAACCGGCAGAGTAAAGTGGGGTGAACTTCTTCCAGTCACCAAGAGCAGGGCCGCTTCCGGCTATAGCAAGGATTTCTCCGCGCCTCACCGCGGAAGAAGCTACCATGATCGCAAGATTACCCTTCCTGGAAACTCTTGAAGGCACCTTTTTGCGGAATATGACATCTGTGAACGCTTTGGTCCAGAACGGGGAATCGGCAGGCCTGTCGTGCCATGCATCACGGACCTCCAGGGAAGAAGGTCTCTTGCCTGAAGGCAGGGGAATACTGTGCCCGGACCATTCCCGCCTTAAGGTGGTTCCGTTCCTACGTAATTCAAAGGTGTAGTCAAGTGATCTGGCGCTGGCAGGGATCTCGGTGTCGGTCATCCAGACACCTTGCAGGACATACTGCATCGGGACAACCTTGCCGTCCCTTAAGACCATGCAGACACTTTCACCGAATGAGGTGAAATACTCAATGCTGATTCTGACTTTCATGATTATTCACATAGTGCTTCTAGTGCACGAGAGTGCAATATAGCCAAAATATCTGAAAATGGCTATCTTTGCAACTCACATTGAAGAAGGATAATGGACAGCAAGGAACTTGAGATCATGGCACCTGCAGGCAATTTCGAATGCCTGAAGGCTGCAATCGGAGGCGGAGCAGACTCGGTCTACTTCGGTGTAGGACGGCTGAACATGCGCTCGCATTCGGCAGGCAACTTCCATCCGGAAGACCTGTGCGAAATCGTAGACATCTGCCGTGAGAATGGAGTAAAGACCTACATGACTCTCAACATCGCTCTCTATGAGGATGACCTTGCAGCAATGAGAGAGACCCTTGACGCCGCAAAGAAGGCCGGCGTGGATGCGGTCATCGCCTCGGACATGGCTGCCATCGCTTACTGCAGAAGCATAGGGATGGAAGTCCATGCCTCGACCCAGCTCAACATCTCCAACATTGAAGCCCTGCGATTCTACTCAGAGTTCGCCGACGTGGTAGTCCTCGCCAGGGAACTCACTCTCAAACAGGTCAAGGCCATCCACGAAGCTATAGTCACGGAGGGCATAAAAGGGCCATCCGGCAACTTGGTAAGGATAGAGATGTTCGCCCATGGAGCTCTGTGCATGGCGGTTTCAGGCAAATGCTATCTGAGCCTTCATGGATGTGGGCATTCTGCCAACCGCGGAGAATGTTACCAGCTTTGCAGAAGGGGTTATGAACTTACAGACCTTGAGACTGGAGAAAAGCTGCACTTGCAGAACAAGTACCTTCTCTCCCCGAAAGATCTTTGCACCATAGAATTCATGGACAAGATCATAGATGCCGGTGTCAAGGTTTTCAAGATCGAGGGAAGGGCCAGGTCCGCTGAATATGTCAAAAGGACTACTTCATGCTACCGTCGTGCAGCGGATGCAGTGTGCGATGGGACATATTCACGGGAGATGGCTTCAGGGCTCAAAGAGCAGCTTGCAGAAGTCTTCAACCGGGGGTTCTGGGACGGCTACTACCAAGGCGCCAAGATGGCTGAATGGAGTGAAATCTACGGCAGCCATGCCACCCGCCGGAAGACCTACGTCGGTAAGGTCACCAACTGGTACGACCGGCTGGGTGTTGCAGAGATCACTATGGAATCAGGTGAGATGAAAGTTGGGGATGACTATCTGGTCATCGGGTCCACTACCGGAGTCTACGAAGGCTCCGTCGAAGAGATAAGGGTTGACCTGAAGCCTGCCCGGGAGGTTCGCAAAGGGGAAGTTTGTTCAATACCGGTAACCTTCCCTGAAGACTGGAAGGGAGAGAAGAAACTTCGCCGTGGTGACAGGCTCTATCTCTGGGAGGAAGCAGGAGAGTGAGAGAAGCGCCGGGGGCCTTCTACTGAACGCCAATAATCTGAATCAAAACTCCGAGGATGCATGTAAGGGCCGTCATGGTCTATCGTGAAGGCCATGTAGGTTATCTTGTACCCCTGCGACAGGAACATCCTCTCGTAGAACGTCTGCACCTCGTACAAAGCTTCGTTTGTTTCGATAAAACCCGGCACAGCTTCGTACAGGTCCGTAGTGGAAGCGAGGACGGAGAGATTGTTCTCGGTGGCGACGGCCATCGTATATTCATGGAGGAAGCGGCTGTCAGTCTTGAGATGGATGATTCCACCAGGCTTCAGGAACTTACGGTACCGTTCCAGGAAGAGTGGACTGGTCAGACGGCTGTTCTCACTCTTGAGTTGGGGATCAGAGAACGTCAGCCAGATCTCCGAGACCTCTCCGGGGCCGAAAAAGGCTTCGATGAACTCTATCCTGGTCCTCAGGAAAGCCACGTTAGGAAGCCCTTCCTCCGTCGCAGTCTTAGCCCCTCTCCAGAGTCTCGCACCCTTTATGTCAACTCCGATGTAATTCCGGTCAGGGACCCTCTTAGAAAGATCGATGGTGTACTCACCCTTACCGCATCCCAGTTCAAGGACGATCGGCTGGTCTGTCGCAAACATCGTTTCATTCCACCTGCCCTTGACCGGATGGTCTTTAAGACGGAGTCCATCCGCAGGATTCCCGCTCTTGTCAAGCACCAATGAAGCCTCCGGTTGAAGAAGGCAGCGGAAGGTCTCGTTCTCCGCGAATTTTCTGAGTTTATCGTGTCCCATCAATATCTTTTCAAAATAAGCCCCAGCCCCCGCAAAGACTGTGCATCATTGACGACCTTTGCTTTCAGGCGCCACTCCCCTTTTTCAGGGAGTGAGAAGGGATCGCGGTAATTGCTTACGAAATCCCTTGAATAATAAGCTGAATCAAGAGGCACTCCTACCCTGATAACCGTGGTGTCGGCAAAAATCGAATCAGAAGGAGAGAACCACCTCAGATCCAATATGATGTCCTCCTCTGGAAACTCCCCGAAAGCAGCCCGTTCAAGCCTGGTGTAAAATGCCAGGCTGTAAGAGACCGTCGTGTCAGAAAGATCCAGGACGAAAGGATAGGTGTCCCCGTACTCGGCCTTCTCCTTCATCACGAATGGCTCGTAAGATGAGGGCCTGGAACAGGAAGCCAGCACTGAAGCAAGGATGATTATGAGCAGGCGTCCTTTCATCTGAAGGTCAGGATTGTTCTTTTGAAGGCCTCTTGCCGCGTCCGTTCTTCCGGTTGTTGCGGCCACGGTTCTTGTTCTTGCTCTTCTTGGGTTTGTCGAACCTGGTGATGCTGTCGTCACCGACAGCAGAGATGAATTGGGGCCCCGCAGGTTCCGGTTCAAACTTAAGGGACTCCGGCCTTTCTCCGTTGCGGTTCATCATGATTATTTCCCTGACCTCGTCGGCACTGAGGGCATAAAGATTGGACAGGGACCCTTTCTCGTAGGAGAAGTACATGGTCTCCTGGAGGATGTCAGTCTTGACCAGGTAGGCTGGTCCGTCCTCGAACTCAAGCGGTTCGGTGACCTTGGGGATCCTTGTCTGGGCATCCAGGTAATTGGCGACCTCGTAGTTGAGGCAGCACTTAAGCTTCCCGCACTGACCTGCAAGTTTCTGTGGATTCAGGGAAAGGTCCTGTGTCCGGGCAGCAGATGTCGAGATGGACTGGAAACTGGTTATGTAATTGGCGCAGCAAAGTTCCCTGCCGCAGACGCCCAATCCCCCGATGAGTCCGGCTTCCTGGCGGGCTCCGATCTGCTTCATCTCTATCCTTATGCGGAATTCTTCAGCGTAGACCTTGATCAACTGGCGGAAATCCACTCGGCCGTCGGCGATGTAATAGAAGATGGCCTTGGTGCCGTCGCCCTGGAATTCCACATCCCCGATCTTCATGTCAAGGCCTAACTCTGCCGCAATGCGCCTCGCCTGGATCATGGTGTCCTGTTCACGGGCAATGGCCTCCTGCCACTTGACTATGTCGAAAGGTTTCGCTCTGCGGTAGATTTTCTTCAAGGGATTGGTATCCGGGTCGACACCCTTGCATTTCATCTGCCTCCCCACGATGGGGCCCTCCAGGGTAACTATTCCAAGATCATGTCCATTGGAAGCTTCTACGATCACCAGGTCACCGGTCTTGATTCCCTGCCCGGAGGCATTTATGTATATTCCCTTGCGGGTGTTCTTGAAGCGTACCTCGAAAAGATCCTTGTACTGCTCCTGGGTAACACCCTTCAGCCAATTGTACGATTCAAGCTTGCAGCATCCCTGACGGTAGTTGCAGTCATACTCTCCCGTCTCCTGGTCGCGGATAACGGTACATCCGCGGTTGCAGTCGAACTGAATGGTCTCGTTGTATGTGTTGTCCATCACTCGTTTCAATAAAATGAATATAACCTTGTGACAAGCTCGCAGAAAAGGATTTTCTGGCTCACGTTCCGGTCGATCAGCATCTGCGCCCTGTCAAGGCTTGAAGCGGCCTGCCTGGGGAAACTCTTCTTGAACTTCCCTGCCAGGGAAGAGAACAATTCCACCTCATCATCAGGGATGCCGGCTATCCCTGGCAAATCCTGTTGAATCAGGAATATCTTCCTGAGGCACTCTCCGGCAAATTTACAAAAAGCTTTCTGTTTTTCGCGGGAACCAAGCTCGGAGAGCATGTCACCGCATGAAAGAGCAGCAGCCAGATCCCTGGATGCAATGGCATTCATCAGGTTCGTGAATATCTCCATCTGCATCTGATGGTCTTCGCTGTCGGAAAGGAAATGGATTGCAGCTCCGACACTTCCTCCTGAAACCTGGGCAGCTGCAGCGGCCTCGGATGGCTCTTTTCCGAACACCGAGGTAAGGATGAGGGTTATCTCCTCTTTGGGATATGGGAGGATCCGCAAGGCCTGGCATCTTGAAGAAATGGTCTGCATGACTTTCTCCGGGGCATGTGTTACCATCAGAAAAAGAGTCTTCTCCGGTGGTTCTTCGATTGCTTTCAGCAGACGGTTGGCAGCAGTCGCATTCATCTTCTCCGGCAGGTAGACCACCACCGCCTTCCACCCGCCTTCAACAGGGGTAAGATAGATGGTTTCGAGAATCTCCTTAGCCTCGGCATTGTTGATGACCGTCTGCTTCCCTTCTATTCCGAAAGCCTCGTTAACCTCTGATTCAAGAGCATAAGGATTCTCTTTCATCAAGTCGCGCCAGTATTTCAGGAATAATTCGGCGCGAAGGTTCTGTACCTTCTCTGTCACCTTGCTGCCGGAAGCGACAGGATAGACATAGTGAACATCAGGATGGATCAATCCGGAAACCTTGTGCTCATCCGAGAAAACCTCGCTGAGGAAGGCAAGGACGATGGCCATGGCTCCGCAGCCATCATTCTCATAGATCATCATCGCATGAGGGATACGTCCTTCGCGGACCATCCCCGACAATGCAGTTACGGCTTCCCTGTTCCCTATGATCCCGTCAAGTCTCATTTATCCCTGCTGGCTGTGAATTCAGCAATCGCTACAAGATAGCTTTTTTCTTCTGAATCAGGAAGGATCTCCAATGCCTCGACAGCTTTTTTGACATATTCATTGAGTCTCAATGAAGCATATTCATTGCCGGAATGTCTGAACACGAAGGCTCGTATCTCATCGCTGTACCCAGGATGTTCATGTATCTGCATCACTTTCCTGCGGACCAAGCCAGCCTTTTCGTCATCCACGGATTTCAAGGCCCCGAGAAGAGGGAGCGTGATTTTCTGCTCGTTCAGATCCACTCCCGTCGGCTTGCCGATCTTCGGTTCCCCGCTGTAGTCAAGGATGTCGTCCTTGATCTGGAAGGCTATTCCCAAACTGACGGAATAGGCCCTGACAGCCTCTACAAGAGCATCTGAAGCATCAACTGAAATGGCAGCCGAAAGGCCTGCGGCCTCGAATAGGGAAGCTGTCTTGCTGTAGATGATCCGGTAATAGTCTTCCTCGTCCGTGTCGCAGCAGGCAGCCTTTTGGAGCTGGAGCATCTCACCTTCGGCAAGATCACTCAGCGTCTTCGAGAATATCCTTGTAACCTCTTCGCTATGCGTCGGGGACGCCAGGATGTTCTCGATCGATTTGACCAGCCAATAATCCCCGATCAGGACTGCGGCAGGACCTCCGAGGACAGACATGACCGTGGGTACTCCCCTTCTTTCCGTACTTCCGTCCACGACATCGTCATGAAGCAGGGTCGCATTGTGGAGCAACTCCGAGGCTGCGGCGAAACGTATGCTGTCCTCCGTCGTCCTTCCACCGGAGCATGCCCTTGCCACCAGGAGGGACATAAGGGGACGCAACTGCTTTCCGCCGTTGGAAAGCAACGCCTCATTGGTAGTGTCCAGAAGATCTATATCGCTCCTGAGTGAAGAACGGATCAGTCGCTCTGTCCGCTTCCAGTCCTCCCCAAGGAAAGCTCTGATTCCATCCAAAGTCATTAGAAAGGCTATCTCAAAAGATCATTTAGCTCAGCTACACTCTGCGGGAAAGAAATGAGGGACCTGGACCTGGAGTCAAGCATGCCTGTCTCAACATAGTGGTCCAGCAAAGCGATCAAAGGATTGAAGAACCCGTCTATGTTGAGCGCGATGACCTGCCCCTTGTAGATGTCGAGTTTGGCGAGAGTAAGCGTTTCGATCAGTTCGTCAAGTGTGCCGATACCTCCGGGAAGCGCAACGGCAGCACAGGTTCCCTCCCTCATCTTTTCCTTACGTTCTGCCATGGTGTCCGTCCAGACCGTCTCACTTAGCGAAGGATGACGGTAGACGGCCATGAACCTGGGAAGAACTCCAATATGGACTCCCCCACAAGCTACAATCTCATCCGCGACGACACCCATCGTGCCCTTCACCGCTCCACCGGAAACGATGGTATAACCAAGCGAACAAGCCGCGCGGACTACTTCCCGCGCAGCTTGATTGAATTTCGGATCTATTTCATAACTGGCAGAACAGAAGATGACGATCTTCCGTTCTGCTTCAGAACCGGTACACATCATTAGAAGAAGATAGCAACAGAAACGGCGAATCCGTTGAAGTTGTTGCCGTCCTTCAGGTTCTTGATGGTGTTTCCGGTCTCGCTGATGTCACCCTTGTAGATGTTGCCGAAGTTCCAGAAATACTTGGCTGAAAGCTGGAAATGGGAGATGTCCAGTCCGGCGCCAAGGCTCATTCCGTATTCGACAGTCTGAAGGTAGGTACCAAGATCCTTGGCCTCTCCCTCGCTGATGTCAGAGATCTTGTAGCCTACGAAAGGCTCGACAAAACCATAGGGACGGAAGGCGACGAGATCCGGTCCCCACTGGATCTGGACGGGGACTTCGATATATCCGACCTTGGTCTCGAAGGATCCGGTGATGTCTTTCCCGGTAGCGTCACCCCACTTGTCAAGGGACATTCCCTTAACCTGATAGATGACCTCGGGCTGGATGGCGAAACCTGCACCCATGGGAATCTCCAGGGCGATACCGGCATGATACTGGGAAATCGACTTGGTGTCGACATCCTTGATCTTTCCGGAAGCGGAAGTCAAACCTCCGGTAATTCCGAACCTGGCGTTATTGTAATGCTGGGCGCTGACATTAAGGCTGAATGCCAGGACTGCTGCCATGGCAGCTACAAAAAACTTCTTCATCATTCTTTTATTGTTAAGTTGTTATAAAAGAGCATCGAGCTTTGCCGTGATCTCAGCCTTGGGAACGTTGCCGACAAGCTTGTCGACCAGTTCGCCTCCCTTGAAGAAGAGCAGCGTAGGGATGTTCCTGATACCGTACTGGACGGCAATATCTTCACATTCGTCAACATTGCATTTGGCGACAGCGGCCCTGCCTTCATATTCACCGGCCACGGCCTCGACTGTCGGACCGAGCATGCGGCAAGGACCGCACCAAGTTGCCCAGAAGTCGACGAGGACTACATTATTGGCAGAAAGTATCTCTGCGAAATTTTCGTTGGTAGCTGTAATTTCCATATTGGTTCTTGGTTGTGATTATCGTACAAATATAATAATTAATTCAGATTCTTCCAGATTCTTCACTTCCTTCGTCCAACGTCCACTGGAAGGCCCTAAGGCCGAGGTCAGGGTACTTCCGGTCCGTTTCCTTGAGGGCAGCCATCAGTTCAGGAGCCTTTTCATCCGGAACCATCGTCAGGATGGCGTAGTTCTGTGTAGGCCAGGCATGGTTGCCGTAATGAGGTTCTCCCTCATCGCCGCCCCTGCCCTGGATGTCGACCCACTGGGTGAAACCTCTCTGGCCATGCTCGCTCAGGAGCTCCACGATTTCAGTGCCGTAGGCCTGGTTGTATGCTATGAATATCGCCTTCATATCTTTGTACATTAATCAGTTCAAGATTTGGAAGCCTGAAGCTTCTCCTGTGCCTTGCGGGCAGCCCTTTTCTCCTGACGAGCCGCGAACACGCAGTACACTGCAGGAATCAGCACGAGAGTGATCAGTGTCGAGAATGAAAGTCCCCAGCACACTGTCATGCCGAGACCACGCCACATTTCAGAGCCTTCACCGCGTCCCAAAGCCATCGGAAGCATACCGAGGACGGTGGTGAGAGTCGTCATGAGGATAGGCCTCAGACGGCTTCGTGCAGCGGTAACGGAGGCGTCGATGACATTCATTCCCCTCTCCCTCATGAGTATGGTATAGTCAATCAGCACGATACCGTTCTTCACGACAATACCAAGAAGGATGATGATACCGATCATCGCCATGACCCCGAGCGCCGTTCCTGTAAACCTCAGGCCCATGATCACTCCTGTAAAGGCGAACGGTACTGAGAACATGATCACGAGCGGACTCATGAACGATTCGAACTGGGACGCCATGACCATGTAGACCAGGATTATGATCAGTATCATAAGGATGATGAGATCCTTGAACATGCTTTGCTGATCTTCGAAGTCTCCTGTGATTTCGGTGGAGATAGTGTTGGGGATATCGTTTCCAGCGAGAATCTTGTTCGTAGCAGCGACTCCGTCACTCAAGGCGTAGCCTCTTGTGACTATACCGGTGACGGTGATGTACCTCTCACGGTTCTTCCTTTCGATGGTCGGAGGCACCTTCGACTCCACGACAGTACCCAGGTCCTTGATCCTGACTGTACCACCCAGAGGAGTGTATATCAATATATTCTCAATATCCTCGACACTTGTACGGAAGCGTCTGTCATAGATGACCCTGATGTTGTACTCGTCTCCGTCCTCGCGATAGAAGGAATTCACGGAACCGCTCATTGCAGCGCTGAAAGCCGCTGCGGCAGTGGTGGAATTGAGGCCGTTCAAAGCCAGTTTCTCGCGGTCGAAATCGACCTGGTACTCGGGAGTGTAGTCATCACGGCTCAGGATAACCTGGGTAAAGGAAGGATCTGCAAGCATCTTCTCCTGCACCTCCTTGGCTACCCTGTCTGTCTCGTCGAAATCGTAGCCATATATTTCAAGATTGAGGGTAGCAGCTCCTCCGACACCGCCCATACCTTCAGTCACGGTGGCCTTTTTCACCTCGGGATATTCACGCAGATCCTTCCTGATGAGGTCTGCGATTTCTGACGAGGAACGCTTGCGGTTCTCCATGGAGCCGATGTTGACATTCATCGAGATGACATGGGAACCATTGTTCTGCATGCTACCTATCACATTGTCCGAACTCGCCTGGCCAAAACGGTACTGAAGCACCTCGATCTCAGGGATTTCCGCCTCGAGGCGATCAGAAATCTGTTTTGCGAAAGCGCCAGTGACACTCTGCTCGGTACCGACTGGCAACTCAATCGAGACGGAAAGACGTCCACCATCCATCGTGGGGAAGAACTCTGTCTTGAGGCCCGGAGCCAGAATGGCGAGCACTCCTACGAAGATGGCCAAAGCGCCGAAGATAACTGTCTTCCTGTGAGTTACAGCCCAAGCTATGACCCTTGAATACCAGTTGGACAGATTGTCGAGCCCTTTCTCGATAGGATCGAAGATAGCCCTGTGAAGCTTACCGGTCTTTGGACCAGCCTTCAGCATCCTTGAACAGAGCATCGGCACCAGAGTCAATGCGGCGGTGGTGGAAATGATCATGATGATGCTGACGATGAAGCCCAGCTGCTTGAACATGATTCCCGCCATTCCGGAAACCATTGTAAGAGGCAGGAAGACACAGAGCATCGTAAGGGTGGAAGCGATGACCGAGATACCTACTTCGGAAGTAGCATGGACGGCAGCCTCCTTTGGCTTTTCACCCCTCTCCAGATGGGTGGATATGTTCTCAAGAACGACGATGGCATCGTCCACGACCATTCCGATCGCTATCGAGAGAGCTGACATCGAAATGATATTCAATGTGTTCCCGGAAGCGAAGAGATAGACCAGTGAACCGAGCAAGGCTATAGGGATGGACAGGACGATTATGAATGTCGCCCTCCAACGTCCGAGGAATATGAAGACCACGAGCATGACCACCAGAAGGGTGATTATGATGGTCTCCTTGAGGGAGTTGATCGTGTTCATGATCTCTGAGGAGTTGTCCACTACCTCAGTTATCTGGATGTCGGAAGGAAGGGTCGGGGCGATTTCCTTGATCCTCTGCTTGACAGCCTTGACCACATTGACGGTGTTGGCACCGGACTGCTTCTGGATAGCGATCATGGCAGACTGGCGTCCATTGGTGTAAGACTCCTGTGACTTTTCTTCCAGGCCATCCTCAACACGGGCGACATCCTTCAGGTAAACCACTTGTCCGTTGCGGTAACTTACGACCACATCGAGAAGTTCGGAAGGATCCTTGAATTCTTTCTCCACCCTCAGCGAGAATGATTCCGAGCCGATGTCGATCGATCCGGAAGGGACATTGCGGTTCTCGGCAGCTATTATCTGGGAAATACCGGCGACGCTGAGACCGTAGGCTGCGAGCTTATTGGGATCGCAATACACGTGTATCTCCCTGGCCGGGGCTCCTGCCACGGAGACTGTTCCGACTCCTGTAACTCGTCCCAGAGGGGTGACTACCCTGTCGTCCAGGATCCTGTCGAGGCCGGCCATGCTCTTGTCTGCCGTCGCGGAAAGGATCAGGACCGGCATGTCATCCATACCGAACTTGAACAGTACCGGCACGGATGCACCGTCCGGCAGCGACGAATTGACCAAGTCCAGCTTGTCCCTGATGTCGTTACTTGCCTCGTCAATGTCTGTTCCGTATTTGAACTCCAGCATTACGATCGATACATTCTCACGGGAGCGGGAAGTCAGGTTCTTCAGGTTGGCCACACTGTTGAGTGTGTTTTCCAGAAGTTTGGTCAGGTTGTTCTCCACATCGGAAGCACTTGCTCCTGGATATGAAGACATGACCAGGACGACATTGGCGTCAAAGTCCGGGAAAAGGGCAACCGATGTCTTTGTCAGGGAATATATTCCGAAAATCGCGAAAGCCAGGAAAACCAAGGCTGTCGTGACCGGTTTGCTCACTGCAGATCTAATGACACTCATTGGCTGCTGAGATTAGTTGTTAGACACCTCGACCTTGGCTCCGTCCTTGAGGCTGGTACTGCCCTTTGCAGTCACCACGTCGCCTTCTGACAGTCCTTCAAGGATCTCATAGCTGCCTTCGAGATGGCGGCCCAGCTTGACGATGGAACTCTCCACCGTGTTGTCCGGCTGAAGCACATAAACACATCTCTGGCCGGTGCCCTGCATCTTGACGACAGACTCCTCCGGTACGACGACGCTGTTGTTCACGCCGAACTCGATCTTCACCCTGGCGAACATTCCCGGACGAAGCGCCCTGTCGGAATTCTGGACAAGGATCTCAGTTATGAAGGTGTGCGAGACAGCGTCCATGGTCGGATATATCTTGTTGATCTTTCCGGTGAAAGTCTGGCCGGGGAGAGCATCGACAGTGATCTCAACCTGGTTTCCGATCTTCACTTTGGTGTAGTCGGACTCAGACACTCCGACCTTCAGTTTGACAGGCGTGATCTGCTGAACGACAAAGATAGGCTGGCCGGCATACAGGTCGCCCTTGTCGTAATTGCGGGCTGTAACTACGCCGCTGATAGGAGAGCGGAGATAGGTGTTCTCGGCAAGGTTGTTATAAGACCTGCGGCTGACTTTGTAAGCCATCTCGACGGCATCATAGTCAGACTTGGAAACTCCTCCTTCCTCGTAAAGGCTCTTCAAGCGGCTGAGTTCGGTCGAATCATTGACCAGTTTGAGCCTCGTCTGGTCGAGCTGGGCGGCATCCATCGTGGCAAGGACCTGGCCCTTGCCCACGAAAGACCCGACATCAACCCTTATCGACTGGATACGGCCGGGGGTCTGAGGAGCGATATTGTTTATGGCATAGGCCTCAACGGTAGATGAATATACTTCAGTCTGCGGAACTTCCTGCATGACGGCAGTTGCAGTTGAGACCAGGATAGCCTTTTCTTCCTCCACTGCAGCGGAAGCGCTTTCAGCCTGCCTTCCACCGCAGGAAAAAAGGGCAAAGGCAGCGACGACGAGAGTCAATGTCTTGAAAATCTTGTTCATATACGTTTCTTTCATATTATCCGTGATTATACATATTCTCCAGGTCAACTTCACCCTTGTCGTCGATGAAATCGTAACCGATGGTCTTCTCAAGATTCGATTTGGCAACGACGAAATTGTAAATGGCCTGGCTCTGCTGGAGGCTGGCCTGGGTAAGTGTCAGCTGGGCGTCATTCATGTCTGTGATCGTACTCTTCCCGACCTTATAGGATTTGGCTGCGATGTCGTAGGCCTTCTGGGCCAGACTGACAGCCTCGGAGGCCGAATTATAGCTGTTCATGCTGGTCTCCATAGTATTAAGGTACTGGCGGATGGCTATCCTCAGCTGGCGCTCGGCATCGATTCGCTGGAGATCGAGTTCAGTCGCCTGGATCTTTGCCTGCTGCACGTCATAGTGACGTTTCCCTCCCGTAAAGATAGGGATGTTGAGGCTCAAGCCCACATAGGAATACGGCGACCACTTGTACTCGCTGAAATTGAAATCATTGGTCATGGCGATCATGTTGTAGGCGAAAGCTACCGAAAGAGTTGGCAGATACGCGGCCTTGTACATCCTGACCGTAGAAGCAAGCTGGTCTGCCTGGATCTCGAGCTGCCTCAAGGAAGTGTTGCGGTCCAACGAAGGATCCTCGTTCTCGTGGATGTCCCTGAACATCTGGGTAGAATAGTCTCCGAGAGTTCCTGCGACATCGATGTTGCGGTCGAGATCCACGCCCATGACAGCCTTGAGCTGCCAGAGTGCCAGGATGACTGAACTCTCGGCATTGTAGACATTGGGGATAGCGTTGGCAACAACTGACTTCGCCCTTGTGTATTCAAGCTCGGAAGCCTTTTCTGCATTGTATCTCTTCTCTGTCTGGAGAAAGTTCTCGACAGCATTCTCGTAAACATCCTTGTAGACGTTGAACGCCTCTTTTGCAAGCAGGACAGCGTAGAAAGCCTGCTTGACCTGGGTCACCATGTCTAACCTGGAAGACCTCGCTTTCTCCACGGCCAGATCGACCCCCTGACCGGAAATCCTGAGACTCTCCCAGAGCTGGGCGTTCACCAGTGGCATGGAAGCGGAAACTCCGTAATTATAAGTATTCCAACGACCGACAGCGAAACCACTGTTGGAACTGCTCTGCTCGCTTTGTCCAGGGACTATAGGCTCCATTCCCTGAAGGACGGACAATTCGTTGATCCTCATAAAGTAAGGAGCAAGGGAACTAAGCATTCCGAAACCGCCTCCTTCCTCACCATCTCCGCTGTCGGAATCCATGTACATGATCTGCTTCTTGATGGTTCTCTGATAGGAACCGGACCCGTTGATCTGAGGGAAGAGGGATGAATATGTACCTTTCTTGGCATATTCACTGCGTTCGATCTCCTTGTCAGCCACCTTGACAGCGACATTCTCGCTGAGAGCGATCTTAAGAGCATCGTCAAGGGTGATCACGACAGCAGAAGTGTCGGCATTGGTGGTGGAGACCGAGGCGTCCGTATTGTACTGCGCGAATGCAGACGAGGAAAGGACGGACATAGCGACAGTCAACACTATTCTTTCAATTCTCGTTTTCATTCCAAAGCTTATAAATGAATTAAAGGACACTACAAATGTCGCGCCTGATAGACAGCACGAAAACGCCTAAAACGATGTACTTTGGAAAGCTTTCTGAAAGCGTGTCAAATCACGCCAAAATGACGCAGGGCGGTAATCACACCATCCTCTCCGACCGTGCCGGTGACGTAATCGGCAGCAGCCTTCACGTCGTCAGTGGCATTGCCCATCGCAACTCCGATTCCCGCGTACTCGATAAGTGGAATGTCATTGCCCCCGTCCCCGAAAGCCATGCACTCATCCGGAGCAATTCCTAACCGTTCCAAGATCTTTCCGGCTCCGTAAGACTTGGAAAGCCCCTGCGGGATAATGTCGGTGAAATAAGGATGCCAACGGGCATATCCGACGCCATCAAGGACAGGGCGAAGGTATCTTTCTTCCTCTTCGGAAGACATGTAGATAGTGTACTGATAGACCTCGTGCTTCAAGGCAACATCAGTAAGGTCCAGATACATTTTCGGATAGAAATCGAGCTGGCGGGAAACCTCCAGGGATCTCTCGTTCTCGAAATTGATCCCGACTATCGTATCAGCGAATGACCAGCATGGGACTTTGACATCAGACGCTATCCTGGCAACCTGAAGAGATATCTCCTTGGGAAGCGGATGACTGTCGATAGTTTCACCACCGAGGATGGTCAGCACCCCGTTCATGGCTATATAGCCGTCGAAAGGGAAAGATTCCAGATTGTCCATCACGAGTGTGTGACGGCCGCTGGAAATGAAGAGCTTCACGCTCTTGGCGCGAAGCTCGTTCAAACATTCCTTCAATTTGTCGGACATCCTGTGGGTATCAAACCCGACCAAGGTGCCGTCAATGTCGAAAAAAAGGGCCTTTATCATTACTTGTTCAGGCTTTTGGCATAATGAGTCGGTTCCGCCTTCTTGGTGCGGGTGACAGGGATGACTGCCCGCGCGGGAATCTTCTTACTGAAAGAATAGACCAGAAGACATATTCCCAAAATGATGAAGGGGATGCTCAGGGTCTGGCCCATGTTGAGGACCATATCGTTCTCAAATGCCTCCTGAGGCTCCTTGATGAACTCGATGAGGAATCTCATTCCAAAGCAACCGATGAAGAAGATTCCTATGAAGGTCCCCCTGTACATCCGGTCCAGCTTCTTGATGTAGAGCCAGACAAGGCAGAGTCCGAGGATCAGATAGCTGAGAGCCTCGTAAATCTGGGTCGGATGCTTAGGTTCAGTCTCTCCCCTGCGTTCGAAGATGAAGCCCCAGGGGAGATCTGTAACATTACCGTAAATCTCGGAGTTGCAAAGGTTTCCAAGCCTGATAAAGGCGCCGGCAAACGCTACTGCAATGCAGAGATGGTCGAGGATCCAGAGGAAGTCGATGTGATTCTTCTTGCCATACTTGTTTGCGAACCACCACATGCAGAGAATCAGCATGATTGTGCCGCCGTGGCTGGCAAGTCCGCCCTCCCAGACCTTGAAGATCTCCACAAAGCCTTTCCAGGAAGTGAAGTAATAGTCGAAACCATAGAACAGGCAGTGTCCCAGACGGGCTCCCACGAGCGTACCGATCAGGAGCGTATAAAGTAGCGGGTCAAGGATGTCCTTGTTGACTTTCTCCCTTTCGAAGAACTTCGTGAACATCCAATATCCCAGAATGAAACCGGAGACGAACAGGAGGCCATACCACCTGACGGCGAAACCTCCTATCCGGAATATCTCCGGATTCATGTTCCAATGCACTGCAAGTAATTCCATGGCCGTGGAATATTATTCCTGGATAGCAGCTATTCCGGGAAGGGTCTTGCCCTCGATTGCCTCGAGCATGGCGCCGCCACCTGTGCTGACGTAGCTGACCTTGTCTGCAAAGCCCATCTTGGTAACCGCAGCGACGGAATCGCCACCGCCTACCAGGGAATAGGCTCCGTGAGAAGTGGCCTGAGCAACCAGTTCGGCGATCTTCTCGGTTCCCTTGGCAAAATTAGGGAGCTCGAAGACTCCGGCAGGTCCGTTCCAGAGGATGGTCTTGGATGCAAGGATGATCCTGGCCCAATTCTCGAGGGAAGCGGGACCGCAGTCGAGGCCCTCCCAACCGTCGGGAATCTGGTGAGAAGGAACTACCATCTCCGGAGCGTCGTTGGAGAACTCCTGGGTGACGCGGGTCTGGACGGAAAGTGACACGTTGACACCGAGTTCCTGAGCCTTGGACATGATTTCCTGAGCCTGAGGGATGAGGTCGTCCTCGTGGAGGGACTCACCGATCTTTCCTCCTTCTGCCTTGATGAAGGTATAGCCCATGCCTCCGCAGATGATCAGGTTGTCGACCTTGCCGAGCAGGTTCTCGAGAACTGCGAGCTTGGAAGAGACTTTCGAACCACCTATGATGGCGGTGAAAGGACGGCGGGCGTTCTTCAGGACATTGTCAATGGCCTTGATCTCCTTCTCCATGAGGTAACCGAACATCTTGTCCTCAGGGAAGTAGGCAGCGATAAGGGCCGTAGAAGCATGGGCCCTGTGAGCGGTACCGAATGCGTCGTTGATGTAGCAGTCTGCGTAGGAAGCGAGCTTCTTGACAAATTCCTTCTGGCTCTCCTTGACTGCCTTCTTGGCAGCAGCCTTCTCCTCATCAGTTGCGTCCTCGGCCAGTCCCCTGGGCTTACCTTCCTCCTCAGCATAGAAACGCAGGTTCTCAAGCATCAGGACCTCGCCTGGCTTAAGGGCAGCTGCCTGGGCATCTGCCTTCTGGCAGTCCTCTGCGAACTGGACAGGAACTCCGAGGCATTCGGAAACATGATTCACGATGTGCTTGAGTGAGAACTTCTCAGTCACACCCTTCGGGCGTCCGAGATGGGACATGAGGATAAGGGATCCTCCCTCTGCAAGGACCTTCTTGAGTGTAGGAAGGGCAGCGCGGATACGGGTGTCGTCAGTGATGTTGAAATTTTCGTCTAGCGGGACGTTGAAGTCAACCCTGACGATAGCCTTTTTGCCTTTGAAATCGTAATTGTCAATGTGCTGTTGCATTGTAGTAAATATTTTATTGTCGTTTTTTTCCGGAGCAAAGATACTATTTTTTTATCTTTGCAACATCATGGCGACAGAGTTTCCCACACAAGAATGGAAAGACTACGAGCTTCTGGACTCAGGAGGAGGCATGAAGCTCGAAAAGTTCGGAGGGTTCGTCCTTGCACGCCCGGAGCCTAAGGCTCTGTGGGACAAGGATATGAGCGAAGAGCAATGGGGTTCTATGACCCACACCCGCTTCACGCCGGGAGCCGGATTCGGCAAGGCCGGCAAGGAGGACAGCGGCACCTGGGACAGGCTGCGCAAGATGCCTGACCAGTGGTGGATCCGCTATCGGAACTATTTTTCCCTCCGTCTCGGCCTGACTTCTTTCAAACACGTTGGAGTCTTCCCCGAGCAGGCCGCAAACTGGGACTACATATTCAGCCAGACCTCCAGGATTGCAGCATCCCAGGAGACCCGTCCAAAAGTACTCAACCTTTTCGCCTACACAGGTGCGGCATCCCTCGCAGCCAGGAAGGCCGGAGCGGATGTAACCCATCTTGATTCAGTACGCCAAGTGGTCACATGGGCCCATGAGAACCAAGACCGAAGCGGTCTGGACGGCATCAGATGGGTAGTGGAAGATGCCATGAAATTCGCAAGACGTGAAGCAAAACGCGGCAATGTCTACCAGGGGATAATCCTCGATCCTCCTGCCTACGGCCATGGTCCGGACGGAGAAAAATGGAAACTGGACGAGTGTCTTTTCGATTTGATGAAAGATGTCGGAAAGATCCTGGCTCCGCAGAACAGTTTCATGGTCCTGAACCTCTACTCCAACGGTTTCTCAGCCGCCCTTGGCGAAACCGTAGTCAGGCAGGCGCTGAGCCTTTCACCTGACTTCCCGCTGGATTCAGGAGAACTCGCTCTCAGGGACAGCTTCGGGAAAGTCCTTCCGCTGTCGATATTCGTGAGACTCAGAAGATAACCTAAGGAACAGGATCGTAGCCGCTGCCTCCCCATGGGTTGCAGCGCAGGATGCGCCATACCGTGAGGTACAACCCCTTGATAGGGCCCCATTTACGGAAAGCCTCCAGGGCATAGGTCGAACAGGAAGGTTCGAAACGGCAGGTCTTGGGAATATAAGGTCCGATGCACTTACGGTAGAACCAGATGAGTGCCATGAAAGGTGCGCTCAGGACATTCCTCAGGGTCCTTCTCCACGATGGTATGCTATAGCTGTCCTTCATCTCCGATTTTCCTTAGAACAGACGCGACCTCCCGTGAAACGGTGTCCATGTCCATGATCTCATTGGTGTTGTAGAGAAGCATCAGGTCAACACCGGATGCAGGGATGGTCCCTTTCTGCGTCCTGTATGCTTCACGGAGTCTCCTTTTCAGGAGGTTTCTCTTGACCGCACGCTTGAAAAACCTCTTGGGCACAGAAACCATGATCCTGTTGGGCAACAGGGCCTCATCCGCATCCGTCCTGCGAAAATAACAATACTTGAGCCCCTGGGCGAAGCCCCAGCGGCCCTTTGACATCAGAGCCGAAACCGACGCCTTCCCTCTGATGCGTTCAGATTTCGGTAGAGTGTTCATGGGAGTACTATTGATGTGCCTGAAGGTAGAGTTCGATTGCCCTTGCCACGGAAGGAGCTTCCGGAGTAGGTGCCTTTACGTCGATCTTGAGTCCGGCCTCCTCCATGGCCTTGACGATTGACTTGCCATAGGAAACAAACTTGATGTCTCCTTGCTCGAACCCGGGGAAATTCTCCTGCAGGGACTTCACGTCGTGAGGATTGTAGAAGACGACCATGTCGTAGTCCTTGAGGGACATATCCTTAAGGTCCTGTGGTACGCTCTTGATGAAAACGGCTGCCTTGTAGTCGATCCCCTGTGCATCAAGCAGGTTGGTAAGAGGAGAACTGCTGCTGGAATCTGACTGGGTGACCAGGAAACGTTCTCCCTTGTGCTTGGTCCCTATCTGGGTGATTATGGACTCGGGAGTACCGTTGCCGAAGAATATCTTGCGTTTGCGGTAGACTATGTGCTTCTGCAGATACATCGCGACGGCCTCGGTAGTACAGAAATACTTCATTGTCTCGGGAACCTTGACCCTTAGTTCTTCACAAAGGCCGTAGAAAGCGTCGATGGCATGACGGGAAGAAAAAATGACAGCAGTGTAATCCAGAATGTTTATCCTCTGCGACCTGAATTCCCTGGAAGAGAGGGGTTCGATGAGGAAAAACTGCCTGAAAGTGATGTCAACGCCATATTTTTCCCTGAGAGCATTGTATGGAGCCTCATTGAGGGGAGGGCGTTGCGATATCAATATTCTCTTAATGGACATATCCTATTATTTGTCAACACCTTCCGTTAAAGCAAAACGGCCGAAAGGACCAATGCGGCGGAAGGGAGCAATTCAAGGCTGCAAAGATACAAAAATGTTGTGAAAGGATTGCAAACAGAACTGAAAATCTGCCCCCGGCGTAAGGTGAAGAATAAGTAGGTCAATGCTATAATCCACAACAGGATAGTCTTCACGAGGGTTTCATCATCGGTGAACATCCTTACCAACGGACCGGCAAGGAACAGGATGAAAAAAAGGATGATTGCATAGTTGAAGAAAGACCTGTTTGCTGCAGTAAAGGCTTTGGACCTGTAGTTGTGCATCTCAAGCTGCCAGTTAAGGAAGGTCCTCAGCAGAAGATAGATCGTCATGACTCCGGCCACCGCTGCCAGCCTTACAAGAGGCGGCTGGCCGGAAATGATGTCCGGGGAGAAAAGACCATCGGCATAGACCAGCATGCAGAAAGGAATAAAGAGTATGGCGGCAATCCAGTTGCGGCTGCGGCTCAACTGTATGCTGTCTTCAAGGTCCAAATTGCCCTTCCACCTCATGATACAGTCGATAAGGGAAGGCGCAACCTTGATCAAACTTCTCAGGTTCAAAAGGAAAAGAAGGGTGAAAAAGACCGCGAGACCGCAGAACACTGGATTGTCGAACATGTCCATGGCCGTCAGTTCCCTCTTTTTGCGTTATACCCCATCCCCTTGAGCAGAGCAGTAACCCTGTCCCTGAAATCACCCTGGATTGTTATCTGTCCATCCTTTGCAGTGCCGCCGACACCGCATTTGACTTTCAGAATCCTTCCGAGAGCGGCAAGGTCGTCTTCTGTACCGACGAAACCCGAAACCAGGGTAACCTGCTTTCCTCCACGGTTCCGCCTGTCGATGGAAACGATGAGTTTCTGGCGGCCCGGTTCGAGAGTACTCACCTCCGGAGCCTCTTCCTTGGAATAGTTGAAACCGGGGTCGGTCGAATAGACCACTCCGAGGCGTTGTTTCCAGTCGTTTTCCGGTTTCATTTTATTGAATCTATTTTTGCAAAGATAGCTAATCCTTTTGTATCTTTGTCCGAATATATGCTATTATAATTATGGATAAAAAGAAATTCAGTCGCTGGAATCTATTGGTCGCTGCCGCGGTCTTCCTGGTTTCGGCGGTAACATATCTCTCCACGATCGAGCCCACGGCCTCATTCTGGGACTGCGGTGAATTCATCGCTTCTTCCTACAAGCTTGAGGTGGGTCACCCTCCGGGGAACCCCGTATTCCAGCTGATCGCGAGATTCTTTACCATGTTCACCGGCCCCGACAAGGCCGCCGTGATGGTGAATGCAATGAACGCTCTATGCTCAGCCCTGACCATTTTCTTCCTCTATCTGACCATAGTTTTCCTTGTCAAGAGAGTGATACCTCCAAAGAGAGAGGATGGTTCCCATTCAACCGGCGAGGCCATAGCCATCTTCGGCAGCGGAGTTGTCGGCGCCCTTGCCTACTGCTTCTCCGACACATTCTGGTTCTCCGCAGTTGAGGGTGAAGTCTACGCCATGTCATCCCTATTCACGGCTATCGTGGTCTGGGCCATGACCAAATGGTACGAGACAGAAGACAGAAGGTATGCCAACCGCTGGATCGTGCTGATTTCCTTCCTAATGGGCCTTTCAATAGGAGTTCACCTGCTGAACCTCCTTGCCATCCCCATGCTGGTCTTCATGTACTATTACAAGATGCGCGAGGACAAGCCTTACACACTCTGGGAGATCGTCAAGATATTCCTGGTGTCCGTAGCAATCCTGGCCCTCGTCCTGTTCGTAATCATCCCGCTTGTACCGAAGTTCGCGGCCTATTTCGACCTCTTCTTCGTGAACACCCTCGGACTGCCTTTCAATTCCGGAGCAGCCTCCTTCATGCTGGTTCTCCTGGCAGCTTGCTTCTGGGGACTCTTCAAGACCTTCGACAAGGGGAAGGTGTTCTGGAACACCGCCCTGCTGTGCTTCACGACCATCATCATAGGATTCTCGATCTTCAGCATCGTGATCATCCGCTCCTCTGCAAAGACTCCGACCAACGAGTACCAGCCTGACAACGCTTTCACCCTCATACGCTACCTCTCCCGTGAGCAGTATGGCTCGACTCCACTGCTCTACGGACAGTATTACGGTTCCCCGTACGAATTGAAACAGGGCAGGTACTGGACTCCGATGAACGGGAAGTACATCAAGGCTGCAAGCCCGGTGGAGCCTGTCTACTCCCCATCCGGCAAGATGCTGTTCCCCAGGATGTATAGTACCGACGATCGGGCCATAGAGTTCTACCAGACCTACACAGAAGGCAAGGGGACTCCGATCCCGGGTGCCGATTACAAGAAACCCACTTTCGGAGCCAACCTGAGGTATTTCTTCGACTTCCAGCTGGGATGGATGTACTGGAGGTACTTCATGTGGAACTTCGTAGGGCGCCAGAACGAAATCCACTCTCCCGTCGCCGATTATTTTACAGGCAACTGGGAAAGCGGAATAAAACCTATTGACGAACTGCGCCTCGGCAACCAGGACAATGCCCCTACATGGCTGAAGGAGAACAAGGGCAAGAATCATCTGTACTTCCTTCCCCTGCTCCTGGGTCTCCTTGGCTTGTTCTTCCAGTTCGACAGGGACAAGAGAGGCTGCTGGCTGACCTTCCTGCTCTTTTTCATGACAGGAATCGCAATCGTAGTCTACCTCAACCAGACCCCATATCAGGTCCGTGAAAGGGACTACGCCTATGCCGGTTCATTCTATGCATTTACGATATGGATAGGGTTTGCCGTCGCGGCAATATATTCATGGATCTCCTCGCTCGCCGGCGAGAAAGGCAAGACACTCGTGGCTGGGCTTACCACTGCCGCATGCCTCGGTGTTCCTGCCCTCATGTGCGCCCAGGAATGGGATGACCACGACCGCAGCAACCGCCGCACCTCTGTCGAAATCGCCTGGAACTACCTCAATTCCGTCGGCGAGAACGGTCTTCTCATCACTCACGGAGACAATGACACCTTCCCTCTCTGGTACGCCCAGGAAGTCGAAGGCATCAGGAACGACGTGAGGATCTGCAACACTTCGCTGCTCGGTACCGACTGGTACATCGACCAGATGAGGTATGCGATCAACAATTCCGCCCCGCTTAACCTTTCAGTCGGACAGAACCAGTACCTCTACGGAACCAATGACTGGGTACCCATCCAGGACAATCGCGGCCAGGCCGTCCTCCTGTCAGACTGCATCAAGGTGTTCAAGCACCCCGAAGCAAAGGTAGCGACCAGCGACGGCAGGAAACTGGACTACTGGATCTCCCGAAAGATGATCGTACCGGTCAACAAGGAGAACTGCCTCAAATACGGAATCGTGAGCGAAAAGTTCGCAACCGCGATACCTGATTCCATAGTCCTCGAGATACCTCAGAGCAAGAATGCGCTCTCAAAGCAGGAACTGTTCGTTCTGGATCTTCTCTCGAGCTATGATTGGGACCGTCCCATCAACATGCTCAACCAGGGAGGCGACCTCAACATAGGCTTGAAGGACTACCTGATGTACGACGGCTTCTCCTCCAGGCTGACTCCGATCCGCAACAACATCACCTCTCTCGATCCAGGTCTGGTCGACACTGACAAGCTCTACGACCAGATGACAAATGTATTCAAGTTCGACGCGCTTTCCCGTAAAGACTACTGCGTGGACTTCCAGAACTGCTACACCTTCCTCGGAGTGATGTCGATCAGGAATCTCTTCATTTCTTCAGCGAATTCCTTCATAAAAGCAGGAGAGGCTTCAAGGGCTGAAGAGATGCTCGACCGGTGCCGGGAAGTCATGGATCCCAAGAGGTATCCGTATGACAATTCCATCCTTGGCTGGGCTTCAAATGCCCTGTATCCTATCGAAATGATAAAGGACTACTACCTCCTCGGCAAACCGGACAAAGCCAAGGCGGTAGTCCAAGAACTTGTCAGCGAAGTCATGGAATCCACTATGCTGTACCTCGACTACTACCCTGACTACAAGGAAGAGTTCGAGTACAACTGCCAGCTTATCTACTATCTGGCAAATGAAGTGAAGAAGAGTGGCGACAAGGAGTTCGGAGAAAAGATCGAATCCGATCTCGCTACCTTCCTGGGTAACAGCTAGATCTTGTGATTCTTTTTCTTTGAACGCAGCCTGGTGATGCTTTCAACCAGCAGCTGGTCACGGAATATGCACCTCGCCGCCATGAAATCAAGAATGGCAGAGATGATCGGAAGGACAGCCGTCCATCTGAATATCACTCCTTCCGCGGCTGCGAAATAGTCTACAGCCAGCCACCCCTGCAGAGCCAGCAGGAGCAATCCGGCGAGGACAGCCGTACGCATCTGGAGAACCCTGACATTGAATGATCCCAGTGCTATGAGATGGAGTATGGTTACCAGGATAAGGAGTATCAGGTAGGGGAAGAACTGGATGTATTTCAGTTCATCGACGTGGGCACCACCGGTACCCAATGAAAAGGACTTGACGCAGAAGAAAAGCGCCACAGTCAGACCTGCCGCGATGGCCAGGTACAATGTCTGAATTCTTTGCCACATGGTGCAAAAATAGCTATTTCCGATGAAAATCCTTATATTTGGAATTAATCATTTAAAACACTACGATAATGAGAATACCCGAATCAGAACTTATAATCAACTCCGACGGTTCCGCCTTCCACATCCATCTAAGACCTGAAGAACTCGCCGACACAGTCATCCTGGTAGGAGATCCCGACAGGGTAGACATGATCGGTTATTACCTTGAAGACAAGGAGTTCCGCCACGCCAACAGGGAGTTCGTCTCCATAACGGGAAAGTACAACGGGAAGCGTATTACCGCCCTGTCCACCGGCATCGGTACGGACAACTGCGACATAGTCATGACTGAACTTGACGCCCTTGCCAACATCGATTTTGAAACCCGCGAGCCCAAGGCAGAACATCGCACCCTGACTATCTTGAGGATCGGGACCACTGGGGCAGTCCAGCCTGACATTCCTCTGGGCTCGGCGATTTTCTCCCGCTACTCAGTAGGTTGCGACGGTCTCCTCAACTGGTACGCGGACAGGGACAAGATCACTGAAAAGGCCATGGAAGAAGCTTTCAAGGAGCACACAGGATGGGACAAGAATCTCCCCTCTCCTTATTTCGTCAAAGCCAGCGACAAACTGTCTGAAAAGTTCAAGGGCTGTTCAGTCGAAGGAGTGACCATCTCCGCTCCTGGATTCTACGGTCCCCAGGGAAGAGTCGTGAGACTTGGCCTCGCGATGCCTGACATGATTGAAAAATTCGAGAGCTTCCGGTTCGGAGATTACAGGATCACAAATTTCGAGATGGAAAGTTCAGCAGTCGCAGGACTTGCGAAACATCTGGGGCACGAGGCCGGCACAGTCTGCTGCGCCATAGCCAACCGCTATCTCAAGAGCAGCAACACAGACTATAAACCTCAGGTACGTTCCCTGATAGAGATGTCCCTGGAACAGTTGACCAGATAGCCACCTTCAGAAAGGTTATTCTTCTGAACGTCTTGGATTATTGTTGAAATAGGCCAGGACGTTTTTTTCGTATGTCTTCGTGATAGGGATCTGGGGGATGGTGTCATTGTCCAGGTCAAGTTCATAACCTTCCTTTTCCTTTCTGAGTACCTTCACCTTGTCCATGTTGACGATGTACTTCCGGTGGCACCGTACTAGCGAACTCCCACGGAAACTCTCCTCGACAGTCTTAAGGCGGCACCTTAGCATGTAGCGCTTCAGGTCACCCTTGCTGTCGGAGTACCAGACCTTGATGTAGTTGTCGTCCGACTCGATATAAAACAGATTCGACGCACTCACACACAGTTTCAGGTCACCGCTGTTGTCGAAAAGGGTGATCTTTTCAAGTTTCGAAGGGAGGACATTCTCATCAAGGACGACGTTGCCGTAGTTCATCAGGCGGATCGTCTGGTTCTTGTCCTGTATTGCGAAATACATCCCTGCAAGAATATAGGGAATGATAAGGGAGATCGTCCCGTACAGGAGGGCATTGCCGAGAGTTTCCGGGAACTGTTCCCAGCCGATGCCTGTTATAGGGACCGTAATGAACGAATAGGCCAGGCAGATAACAACCACCTCCGCGATGCACCACAGGATGTAGCCGAGGAAAGTCATTCTCAGAATATTCCTCGTCTTGTACATAACGAATTTGCTCAGGGCCACCAGCAGGAGTGAACCGGTAGCAAAAAGGACGGTGAAGGCAAAGAAGCGTGAATTACCAAGAGCCATCCAACTGTTGTGGGAGAAAGGAAGGCTAAGAAGCAGGAACACTATTGAGAACAACGCCGCGAAAGTCACGGTGTAGATCAATTGGTTCTTACCCCTGAAATAGTCGGGCAGCTGCTTGGTCGGAGATGCCATAAGTCTCTATTATCCGACAAAGATAACCACTTTTTACAATTAACAAAAATCCCGATTCCACCACAAATATGATGAAATAACCACAGAAAAAGGTGTCTCGCGTAATTTTGATGACATTCGCCACAATTATTTTGTCGCGCGTGCGCGAGTGGGTATTTTTGCAGGAATTTATTACAAAGCAAATAGTATATGAGAATCATCGGAACGGGAAGTGCGCTGCCCAAGAAAGTCGTCACCAACGAAATGATAGCGCAATTCCTTGACACTAGCGACGAGTGGATCTCAACCAGGACCGGCATCAAGTCGAGGCATGTCATCACTGACGAAAAGCTGGAGGACCTGGGAGCCGAGGCCGTCATGAAAGCCTTGGAAATGTCCGGTCTACAAGCATCTGACATCGATCTGTTCATCGCATCCAATGTTGTCTCGGAATATGGAACCCCGGGCATCAGCTGCGTAGTAGCTGCCAAAGTAGGACTCAACTGCCCGATGTTCGACATCAACTGCGCATGTCCGGGCTTCGTCTATGCGCTGGACATGGCGGAAGCATATTACAAAGCCGGCAAGGTAAAGAATGTACTGATAGCCTGCATCGAAGAGCCGACCAGGATGGTAAGCTGGGAAGACCGTTCCACCTGTGTCCTGTTCGGTGACGGCGCCGGAGCCGTTGTACTGACTGAAGGTGACAACATCAAAGGAACCAAATTGCACTCTGAGCCAGACATTGACAAGATCTGGATGACCCGTGCCCTGACAGACAGTCCCTATGTCACGGTGAAGGAACCTGACGTAGCCCTGCAGATGAAAGGCCGCGAAGTCTTCCGTTTCGCAGTGAACGCTTGCACCAACGGCGTCAAGGACCTCCTTGACGAGGTCGGCATCAAGAAGGAGGATGTTTCATGGTTCATGGTGCACCAGGCCAACAAGAGGATCCTGGATGCAATCGTGGACTACATGAAGGTCCCTCAGGAAAGATGTCCGATGAACATCCAGGACCATGGGAACTCCTCATCAGCCTCATGTCCTATCCTGCTTGATGAATGCAACAGAAAGGGCATGTTCAAGAAAGGGGATATCATCGTGTTCAGTGCATTCGGCGCCGGGCTCCTCTCCGGAGCTGCGGTAATCGAGTGGTAATCTTCACACTAATTGTTATATTTGTATTTCCAACTAATTCCAACAAGAATAAAGAATTATCTGATTATATGGACAAAAGAGTTGTTATAACTGGTATGGGTGTCATTTCCCCTGTAGGAAATGATGTCACAACATTCTGGAAGAACCTTTGTGAAGGTTATTGCGGAATCGAAGTCATCGAAAGTGAAGACACCGAGCAACTTCCTGTGAGGATTGCCGGAAAGGTAAAGGATTTCCACGCCGAGGAATATGGGATGGACAAACCCTTCATCCGCAAGCAGGATCTCTTCACCCAGTTTGGAGTAGCCGCTGCCTACCAGGCAGTCAAGCAATCCGGCCTTGTCTCGACAGGAGAGGGCCAGAACATCGATCCTTTCAGGTTCGGTGTCTACTTCGGATCCGGCATAGGTGGCTTCGCAACCCAGTATAGGGAGATGGCCAAGATGATCGACGATCCGTCCGGCCAGTGGATATCCCCGCTTTTCATCCCCACGATGATCTCCAACATCGCTGCCGGACAGATTGCCATCCTCAATCATGCCGAAGGCCCCTGCCTTGACATTGTAACGGCCTGCGCCACTTCCACCAACGCCATGGGTGAGGCCTACAGGGCTATCAAGCACGGCTATGCCGACGCCATCATCACCGGAGGCAGCGAGAACGCCACCATTCCGATCGGAATCGCCGGATTCGCAAACCTCAAGGCCTTGTCAAGGTCGACCAATCCTAAATACGCATCCCTCCCGTTCAACGCCAACCGTGCAGGTTTCGTAATGGGAGATGGCTCTGCTTCCCTCATCCTCGAGGAATATGAGCACGCCAAGGCTCGTGGAGCAAAGATCCTGGGAGAGATGGTCGGTTACGGCAACACCTGCGACGCTTATCACTCGACAGCTCCGAGGCCTGACGGAACAACCCAGGCCAGGTGTATCGAACTTGCACTCAAGGAGGCCGGCTTCGACAAGGATAAGGACAACCTTTACATCAACGCCCACGGAACCGGCACCAAACTCAATGACGCTGCCGAGACGCTGGCCTACAAGAATGCTCTTGGGGATTTTGCCTACGAGGCCCACATCAGCTCGATCAAGTCCATGACCGGACACATGTTCGGAGCAGCAGGAGCAGCAGAGGCGATTGCAACCGTCCTTGCACTCCGTGACGGAATCTGCCCTCCTACAATCAACCTGGACACTCCAGATCCAGAATGCGACCTGGACTACACTCCCAACAAGGCCGTAAAGGCTGACCTGACCCTCGGTATTTCCGACTCCTTCGGTTTCGGAGGCCATGATGCCTGCGTAGCATTCAGAAAATGTGACGATTAATTCGAAAAGACCATGACAGAAGTACTCAACAAAGACGACATAAAGAAATTCCTGCCTCACAGGGAACCGATGCTCCTCATAGAAGAAGCTTACATCGACGATAACGGCCTTGCCCACTCCAAATACAGGATCAAGGAAGACGAATTCTTCACAAGGGGTCATTTCCCGGGCAACCCTGTAGTCCCCGGAGTTATCCTGTGCGAGATCATGGCACAGAGCTGCGCCATCCTCGTCAAGGACGAAATCCCTGGAAACATCACCCTATATGCAGGGATCGACAAGGTCCGCTTCAAGAACACAGTGAGGCCGGGAGACCTTTGCGAAGTCACAGCAAGCCTGGACAACAGGCGCGGCCAGCTCTTCTTCTGCTCGGCAAAACTCGAGGTCAACGGCAAGCTCTGCTGCAAAGGAGAGCCTTCCTTCGCCCTCGTCCCCATCCAGCAATAAGGGTCTGGCATGGAGTACAGAAGACTTGAACCCGAAGAATTCGGAGACATCTCCTCCAGGATACTCCACGAGGACAACCATGTCCTTATCTTCAACAAGGCTGCCGGAGAAATCGTCCAAGGTGACAAGACCGGTGACGAATGCCTTGCTGAAACCCTGAAAGCTTACATAGCACAACGAGACGGAAAGCCCGGGAAAGTATTCCTGGGCATTCCGCATCGTCTGGACAGGCCGGTCAGCGGAATCGTGGTGTTTGCAAAGACATCAAAGGCCCTCTCGAGACTCTCCGAGATGTTCCGGACCGGAGACATCCACAAGACTTACTGGGCCTTGTGCTGCAAGGCCCCTGAAAAGGAATCCGGAGAACTGACGGACTGGCTTTCCCGCAACGAGAAGATGAACAAGAGTTTCATCGTCAAAGCAGGTTCACAAGGAGCCAAGGAAGCCAGACTCCGCTATCAGCTTCTGGGACGGACTGACAGGTATTCATTGGTAGAAGTGGAGCTCCTCACCGGACGGCACCACCAGATACGCTGCCAACTTGCCGGAATGGGCTGCGTCATCAAGGGAGACCTCAAGTACGGAGCGCCCAGGTCCAACCCAGACGGAGGTATCAGCCTTCATTCCCGGGAGATAAAATTTGTCCACCCCGTCCGCAAGGACGAGATGGACATTATCGCTCCTCCCCCATCTTCCTGGAAAGGAATAGGGGAATTCATCTAGTCTCTAGTAGTTTCCCAGGCCCTCCAGAGCTTTTTCTCTCTCCCGGTCTGCTTTTTCGATAGCTTTCCTGGCCCTTTCATTGGCTTTGTCAACAGCCTTCTGGTGTGCCCTGTCTGCCTTTGCCCGGGCCTTGTCAGCCTGCTTCTCCACCTTCCTCTGAGCCTTCTCAACTTCTTTCCTGGCCTGTTTTTCAAGCTTCCTGGCCTCGGCCTTTGATTCCCTCACGGCCTGCTCTGCCCTGCCGGCTGCAATGGCAGATGCCGTGCCCTGGGCAGCCCTCACTGATGAAGCTCCCCTGGAAGAGGCCCTGAGAAGGGCATAGCAGGAGACGCTGTATCTATTCCTGTTCTTCCTGTAGACAAAGAAAGAATTCGCTATCTCTCCGTAGGGATAGTAAGACATGGCGTCCTCCCTTGCCCGGGATTTTGCCTCGTTCAAATTCTTGGAAGTTGCCTTTCCGACCACTTCCAGCAGGTTCTTCTCTGAATACTTGACCTCAAGGTAATCCTGGACTGAATTATCCAGTTTCTTGCTGTCCAGGGGTTTGTAACCTTCCTGTTTGAGTTGGTTAACCAGGTATCTGGAGTCTTCCTTAGCCTGCTTGACTGCTTTTCTGCCCTGGGCACCCACCGGGGAAAGTGCCATGAAGACTGCCAGGACGATTAGGGTGATTCTTCTCATCTGTGACATTTGATTTCTAAGTTTGTTTCCACAACTTCACAAATATAGCATAAAAAATCATAATCGGTCCCTGGTTTCCATCATATACTCCTGAAGCCATTCGGAAGGAGTCTTCCCTGTGTTGACCTTGAAAGCCATATTGAATGACACTCCGGAATTGAAACCCGACAGAGCTGCAACTTCCCCGATCTTCAGCTTCGGATCTTTCCGGAACAGCGTCATGGCGTACTGGACACGGTGAAAATTCACGAACTGCCTGAAATTACGTCCCGACATAGTATTGATTGTACGGGAGAGATAGAGTTTGTTGGAATAGACTTTTTCAACGAGGTCATTCATGCAGAATGAAGGATCCAGATAAGGCTTATCCTCCGTCATGCAGGTCATAACCTTACTGTAAAGCATGTTCATCTTCCTGTCTGCTTCAGCCTTGTCTATGCTGGCAGTCCGCAGATTGCCCTTGATAATGTCCTTGATCCTGTTCTCCGTTCCTTTGTCAACCAGAAAGGTTCTTCCTGAAAGAGCCTTCATGTAGAGAAGGGCATAAAGCACCGCGAGCAGCAAGGCGCAGGCAAGGTCCAGGATCCCTCCGGCATCGCCTGGAACGGAAACCCCGCACACGAACAAGACGCAGATACAAAGAAATGCCATCGAAAATAGGAAACGCGAATAATCCTCCATGTTGTACCAAACTGCCATGTTGCGGAAGAACAGGCGTATCCCCTTGAAACGCCTTACGACTGTGGAAGCCACACAGGAAACAAAGACAACCAGCATCAGTACGACAGCGAAAATGATTTCCTGTGTCCTGAATGACGGCAGGCCAGAGTGGATGATTATCCCATACAGAAGGGCCAGGATCCCGGAAAAGGCAATCACCACGGACGATTTCAGTGCAGGAAGAGGCTTCTCGAATGAACAGGGATAGATGGCAAGAACAGCTGCAGGAAAAAGCATGTCCGCTATGACCAGGTCCGGCGGACAAGCTTTGTTCAAGATCAAACTGGCAGCAATGAACAAGACTCCTGAACCGGCAGAGATGAATCTTATCCAGAATTTGGGAGTCCTTGGACTGCGGTTCCTGAGAAGATCATAGATCAGGAAGAAGGACAGTTCCAAAAGCAGAGGAAATGCAATTATTCCCGTCATAAGTGTAAGTTTTAGTTGGCGTGGTCATTGATTAACCTTTCGAAAGATAAAAAAAGAAAAAACCTCCGGTGCCTAGATACCGGGGGTTTTCTTCATAAATGACAAATTAGGACTACGCCTATGCCTTTTTATCCTTAATCGAGTCAAAGCCTTTCCCATAGACTCCTGTAACGGAAGAAATGGAAATGAAGGCTTCAGGGTCGATCCTCTTTATTGAACGTAGCAAAAGGTTGACATCTGTCTTCCTGGTGAGAACCATAAGTACGGATGTCACCTGCTTGGTGTACCATCCCTGGCCGTCAAGAACAGTCACTCCCCTGTGGAAATCCCTGCCGATCATGTCGGCAATCTCTTCATACTTGTGCGAAAGTATGAAGAGCTGTACGCTCTGCTTGGAACCAGCGAGGTAGATGTCGGCAAGGTTGCCGCAGACAGTCACGATGATCATTCCGTAGACTGCAGTGATGAACTTGTCGACAAACGGAAGCGGCTGGCCTTCAGGCGTGAATGATGGTACGAGCAAGGATGACGCTATGATGAACACATCGATGAGAAGGATGACCTTCCCGGGAGAGATGTTATGGTACTTGGTAATTATCAAGGCAATTATGTCTGTTCCGCCGGAGCTCCCTCCTTGAGAGATTGACATCCCTATTCCAAGACCCGCCATGGAACCACCTATGATGGAGCACATCAGTTTTCCATTCGAAAGTGCGAAATCCTGGATGAACGGCGCTGGGATAAGGCTTTGCTCAACATTGAGACATACTGATGCCAGAAGGATCGCATAAACTGTCTTGATTCCGAATGAAGGGCCGATGATAAACAGCGATATCAGAAGAAGGACTGCATTGATAACGAAATACGAATAGCCCATCTTTATGCCTGTAGCATACTGTATGATAGCACTTATACCAGACACTCCCCCACCGAACATGTTGTTAGGAGTAAGGAAGATAGTCCACCCGCAGGTATAGATGATAATTCCGAGTGTGATCAGGATGTACTCCTTAATTGTCCTCAGGACGTTCTTCTCTTGCATTTTCAGCTTTCTTTTTAAGTTTTAGCTTTATTCCTGTCTTCATTTCGTCAAAACCCTCTCCGTAGACCGTGCTGGCAGAAGCCACGGTCACGAAGGCCTTGGGATCGATCTCCTTTACGACCTTTGTTATCGTGTGGAGCTCGGGCTTGCGGACCATGATCAGAAGAACCTTCTTGCTCTCACCGGAGTACCATCCCTGAGCATCCAGGGCTGTCACTCCCCTGTTCAAGTCGTGGATGACGGTGTCAGCGATTTCCTTGTACTTGGTGGAGAAGACCATTATCTGCCAAGTGGAATTCCGCCCAAGCATCACCCAGTCGACGAAAACCGAGAATATCACCATCGCAACGTAGCCGTAGACCATATCTTCGACTGTCTTTCCTGGGATAAGGAGGACCGAAGCGATTATGAACAGGTCCACGAAAAGGAACACCTTTCCAAGGGACACCGGCCAGAACTTATTGACTATCAGGGCTACGATATCAGTCCCTCCTGTGCTTCCACCTCGTGCAAGGATGAAGGATATCCCTATCGATTCGATAATAGCCGCCACCACGACAAGGAGAAGCTTGTTGTCGAAGAAGATGTGAAGGAACTCCCAGTTCGCCATGAGATCCAGGAAGAGGGAAGAAATGCCGATCGCGTACAAGGTCTTGAATCCAAAGCCTTTGCCGAGGATAACGATACCCAGTAGAATCAGGAGGGCATTAATGACGATATAGGAAAGGTAGACGGGGATGCCGGTCGCGAAATTGAGGATGGTACATGCGCCGGTAAGACCACCACTGGCAATTCCGTTCGGAATGAACATCGCGGACCAGGCGAAGGTGTACATGATTACGCCCAGGGTGATGATCAGATAATCACCAGCCGTAGACAGGATGGTTTGTTTGAGTGTCTTGTTTTCCTTGTCAGCCATACAAAAACCTATTTCAGGACTATGTTAACAATTCTTCCGGGAACTACGATCACCTTGACGATGGACTTGTCACCAATCCACCTGGCCGTCTGCTCCATTGCGCGGATCTGCGCCTCGACCTCAGGAGCAGGCATGGACTTGGGAAGATCCACAGTAAAGCGCATCTTTCCATTAAAGGAAACAGGATACTTCACGCTGTCTTCAGCTGCCAAGGCCGGATTGAATTCAGGGAAGTGTGCATAGGTAACGCTTTCCTGATGCCCGAGGGCGGCCCAGAGCTCCTCAGCGATATGGGGAGCAAAGGGAGAAAGCAGGATGGTCATCGGCTCCAGGATCTCGCGCTTGCGGCACTTGAGAGCTCCGAGGTCATTCAATGCAATCATGAAAGCACTGACAGTGGTATTGAAGGAGAAGTGCTCGATGTCATATTCCTCCTTACCTATCAGTTTATGGAGCACCTTGAGTTCCTCAGGAGTAGCTTTTTCCTCTGACACGGCAAGGGAGTCTCCTTCGAAGAACAGCCTCCAGAACTTCTTGAGGAAGCGGTTGACACCGTCGATTCCCTTGGTGTCCCAAGGCTTGCTCTGCTCGAGGGGTCCCAGGAACATTTCGTAGAGACGGAGGGTGTCTGCACCGTAGTCATCGCAGATGTTGTCCGGATTAACGACATTGAACATGGACTTGCTCATCTTTTCAACCGCCCAGCCACAGATGTATTCACCATCCTCAAGGATGAATTCGGCATCGGCGAACTCCGGCCTCCACGCCTTGAAGGCTTCCAGGTTGAGCTTGTCATTGCGGACGAGGCTTATGTCCACGTGTATTTCGGTAGTCTGGTACTGGTCCTTGAGGCCGAGAGAAACGAACTTGTTGGTACCAACGATCCGGTAGACAAAGTTGGAGCGGCCCTGGATCATTCCCTGGTTGATAAGCTTGCAGAAAGGCTCGTCTTCGCAGACATAGCCGAGGTCATAGAGGAACTTGTTCCAGAAACGGGAATAGATAAGGTGGCCGGTTGCATGCTCGGTACCTCCGATGTAGAGGTCGACATCGCGCCAGTAGGAATCCACATCCTTGTCCACCAGGGCTTTGTCGTTGTGCGGATCCATATAGCGAAGGTAATAGGCACTGGATCCGGCAAAACCGGGCATGGTACTGGTTTCAAGAGGATAACCCTTGTAATTCCAGTCCTTTGCGCGGGCGAGCGGCGGTTCACCCTTCTCGGTAGGCTTGAACTCGCTGATCTCCGGCAAGGTCAGAGGCAGGTCTTCGAACGGTACCGGAGTCGGGATTCCGTCCTTGTAATAGATCGGGAATGGTTCTCCCCAGTACCTCTGGCGGCTGAATATGGCATCACGGAGCCTGTAATTGACCTTGCGGTGACCGAGCCCGTGTTTCTCTACGTAATCGATCGCTGCAGGGATGGCATCCTTTACCTCCATTCCGTCGAGGAAACCGGAATTGACCATCTTTCCCTCCTTGGCGTCAAAACTCTCTTCGCTGACATCGCAGCCCTCGATGATAGGGACGATCGGAAGGTTGAATTTCTTGGCGAAGACATAGTCACGGCTGTCATGTGCCGGGACAGCCATGATAGCGCCTGTTCCATAACCTGCGAGCACATATTCAGAGATCCAGACAGGGACCCTTTCGCCGGTCAGAGGGTTGACTCCGTAAGATCCGGAGAAGACTCCCGTCACAGTCTTGGTCTCGGAGATCCTTTCGCGCTCAGTCTTTTTCTTCACATAGGCAAGGTACTCCTCGACCTCAGCCTTCTGGGCGTCCGTGGTCAGTACCTGGACAAGGTCGCTCTCGGGAGCAAGTACCATGAACGTCACCCCGAACACGGTGTCCACCCTGGTAGTGAAAATGGTAACGTCATGTTCAACCTCCCCGTTATAGCACTTGAAGACGACCTCGCACCCATTGGACTTCCCTATCCAGTTGCGCTGCATTTCCTTGAGGGAATCCGTCCAATCTATCCTGTCAAGGCCCTCGAGAAGCCTTCCTGCGTAGGCTGAAACCCTGAGCTGCCACTGCATCATCTTCTTCTGCTCCACAGGGAAACCGCCACGGACGGAAAGGCCGTCCTTGACTTCGTCGTTGGCAAGCACGGTACCGAGTCCTGCACACCAGTTTACGGAAGTCTCTCCCTGGTAGGCGATTCGGTAGTTCATCAGCATGTCTGACTTCTCCTTCTCGCTGAAGGACTTCCACTGGTCAGCAGTGAAAGGATCATGCTCGGAGCAGGCTGCGTCGACAGCTTCGCTGCCGCCCTCTTCGAAAGCTGCGACCAGGTCCTCTATCGGACGGGCCTTGCCAAGGGCATTGTCGTACCAGCTTCCGAACATCTTCAGGAAAGCCCACTGGGTCCATTTGTAATAGGCAGGATCACAAGTACGCACCTCACGGTCCCAGTCATAGGAAAAACCGATGCGGTCCATCTGCTGACGGTAGCGGTTGATGTTCTGGACAGTCGTGACCTCAGGATGCTGGCCGGTCTGGATAGCGTACTGCTCTGCAGGGAGGCCGAAGGAGTCGTATCCCATGGGATGCAGCACATTGAAACCCTTGAGCCTCTTGTACCTGGAGAAAATATCACTGGCTATGTACCCCAGTGGATGTCCTACATGAAGTCCCGCACCTGAAGGGTAAGGGAACATGTCCAGTACATAGAACTTGGGCTTTGAAGGATCTTCCTTTGTCTTGAACGTCCCGTTTTCAGCCCAATAGGCCTGCCATTTCTTTTCAATTTTCCTGAAATCGTAATCCATATCCTTGATTTATTTCTTTATTCCAAAACTTCTTGTTCCCTTCCTTTCGAGACGGAACTCGACATATAGGGACATCTCTGACTTTACTTTCTTGCCCCTCAACTTTCCGGGCTTCCACTGCGGGGATCCGCTGACTATCCTTACTGCTTCTTCGTCCAACAAAGGATCAGCGCCCTTTAGTACCTTCACATCCCTGACCTTACCGGTCTCATCGATGATGAAATCCACCAGGACCCTGCCTTGGATCCCGTTTCTTATGGCCTCCTGAGGATACTTCATGTAGGTGTAGACCCATTTCTGGAGGAAAACCCTGGGGTCGGTGCTCCCGAGGAAACTCGGTTTGACGTCACAGTCGTAATAAGGGACAACTCCAGAAGAACCGTCAGCGCGCTGAAGCACGTCGGAAGGATTGAAGATGGGCTTGGGGCCGTTCACAAGGGCTACTGAATAATTGTAGATGTACTCCAATTCCTTCTCCATGGTTTCGTAGTCGATAATCGACTGGGTATCCCTCTCCGTATCATGTGCAGGATACATACCCGTGGTGAATAGAACGGAAGGGATCCTCTTGTCGTAGAAAGCCACATGGTCGGAAGGATAAGGTTCCTTGGTGATTATTTCCGGTTTGATCGGCTGCAACACCGAGGATACCGACTCCACGAGTGCATTCATGTCGGCATTTGAAGCCGTGTAGGCATAGAAACCGTCATATCCTGTTCCGAGCATGTCCAGATTGATCATCGCATCGATATTGGAAACATCGGAGAAAGACCTGTTCAGGAAGTACCAGGAACCGGCAAAGGATTCCCTGGATGCACCGAAAGCGACCAGCAGGACTGACCTGCGAAGAAGGAAGCGGTTTGTCTGGAGCATACGTGCCAACTCCATAAGGACAGCGGCACCGGAGGCATTTCCATTGGCTCCGTAATAAATCTTGTCAATGGTCTTGCCATCCACGGTCATTGTTCCGGTACCCAGGTTATCCATCCTGGCCCCTATGACTATATACCTGTCCCTTAGAGACTTGTCACCTCCATGGATAAAGGCGCAGACATTCCTGGAAGTCAGGGTGTCGCCATTATCCTGGCGTATTCCGAAAGGATCGCCGCTCTCACCAGAAATGATGTCAAGCCCATATCCCTTCAACGTCTCGGTTATGTACTCGGCCGTCATCTTTTCTCCTTCGGAGCCCGCCTTCCGGCCTTCCATCACGGCAGCGGAAACCGTGGACACATGCTTCTTCAAGGCAGTGACCGTCTCGCTGTCTCCCAACTCCGAGTATCCTGAACGGTACTGGGCCCTGAGGGGACAGAAGCCCATGACCATGGCTAAGAATGCCAATACTATCGTGAATCTGGCGTTTTTCATCTCTTGTTCCTGTCTATTATCCAAACACCCTCAGGACAAAAATCCTGCCTTCTTACCTCGTTCAAGGATGCCTTGGCTTCTTCCTCATCGTCGGTACCGCATATTCCCACTGCTGTGTAACCACCCTTGAAACCAAGGAACTCCGGTTCGTAACCTTTTGAAGAAAGCCGTTCGGCATACTTGGAAGCGTTCTCGGCACTTGCGAATGATGCCATTACGATGTAGTACCTTTTCTTGCCTTCCTTAACAGCCGTCTCGACTGGTTCTACTGAAGCTTTTTCTTGTACCTGGACTTCGGCATGCACTGTATCCCTGGCTTCAGGCACCTGTTGCTCAGCCGTCTTCTGCCTGATCACTTCCCGGGTGGCCTCGATTTCAGACGAAGTGGGCCTTCCGGCAAGAGTACGGAAGAAGTCACAGCCGGTCAATGCAACGCAGACCGCCAGCAGGATGTATATGGCAGGAAAAACCTTTTTCATAACTTGCAAATTTAATGAAATGTCTTCCCATCACCAAAATAACTTATATTTCGAGGGAAATGAGTATATTTGCACGATTTGCACGAACGATAACAAAACAGATATGGCAAGAGAAATAAAGTTCTCCCTGGTGTACAGGGACATGTGGCAGAGTTCTGGAAAATACGTCCCGAGAGTGGACCAGCTTTGCGAAGTAGCCCCCGCGATCATTGACATGGGTTGCTTTGACCGTGTCGAGACCAACGGAGGAGCCTTCGAGCAGGTTAACCTCCTTTTCGGAGAGAATCCGAATGTGGCCGTCCGCAAATGGACAGCCCCCTTTCACAAGGCCGGCATCCAGACCCACATGCTGGAAAGAGGACTGAACGCCTTGAGGATGAACCCGGTTCCAAAGGATGTCAGGGACCTCATGTTCAAGGTAAAGAAAAAGCAGGGCACAGACATCGCCCGTTCCTTCTGCGGCCTGAACGACCATCGCAACCTGCGTGGATCTGTTGAAGGTGCAAAGAAGGGAGGCATGATTTCCCAGGTTGCCCTTTCAATCACCAATTCCCCCGTCCACACAGTGGAGTACTACATGGGAATCGTCGACAAGGTGGTTGAATACGGTTGCGACGAGATCTGTCTCAAGGACATGGCTGGCATCGGAAGGCCTACGTTCCTTGGAGAACTCGTCCGTGACATCAAGAAGAAATATCCTCACATCGTTGTCCAATACCATGGTCATACCGGCCCCGGTTTCTCCCCGGCATCCATGCTGGAGGTTGCAAGGGCTGGTGCTGACTATCTCGACGTTGCTGTCGAACCCCTCTCATGGGGCAAGGTCCATCCTGACGTGATCACCATCCGTGAGATGATGAAGGCTGACGGTTTCCTCGTGAAGGATCTCAACATGGATGCCTACATGGAGGTCAGGCGCCTTACCCAGAAGTTCATCGACGACTTCCTTGGTTACTGGATCAATCCCACCAACTCCCAGATGAGTTCCCTTCTCGTGGGCTGCGGCCTGCCCGGAGGCATGATGGGATCCATGATGGCCGACCTGAAGGGTTTCCAGGGTGCCATCAATGCCGCCCAGAGGTCTCACGGCCGTCCTGAGATGAGTCTCGACACCTTGATGGTCAAGCTCTTCCAGGAGGTTGAATATGTCTGGCCGCGCCTCGGCTACCCGCCCCTCGTGACCCCGTTCAGCCAGTATGTCAAGAATACTGCCCTCATGAACCTGTTCAACATGCTAAACGACAAGCCTCGCTGGACAACCATCGACAAGGACACCTGGGGCATGATCCTGGGCAACATGGGACAGCTTCCCGGACCTCTTGCTCCCGAAATCGTGGAACTGGCCAAGGAAAAGGGCATGGAGTTCTCGACAGGCAATCCCCAGGACAACTATCCCGATGAACTTCCCAAGTTCCGCAAGATGATGGACGAGGAAGGCTGGGACTACGGTGAGGATGACGAGGAACTCTTCGAACTCGCAATGCATGAGCGCCAGTACCGCGACTACAGGAGCGGCATAGCCAAGGAGCGCTTCAACAAGGAGCTCGAGGACTTCAAGAAGAAGGCCGGAGCACCCATCATCGTGACCCGTCCGGTCGTCGAGATGCCAGCTTTCGATGTCGATGAATATGCAAAACGCTATCCCAACGCAGTCCCTGTCCAGGCCCCGGTCAAGGGCCAGCTCCTGTGGCAGGTGGATGTGGATGACGAGTCCAAGGCCCCGGTGGCCGGCACCGAAGTCAAGGCCGGCAATGGAATGGGATTCGTCCAGACTTATTATGGAATGGAAGAGATCATCCCCGCAAGAGACGGTCGTGTAGTCGCCATTCTTGGCAAGCAGGGTGACAAAGTCGTAAAGGGTCAGATAGTTGCTTTCGTAGAATAATTTAGGGAAATCTACTTTTATTTGTTTTTTTTCTCCCTTTTTGCCATATTTATGGCAGGAAGGGAAATTTCTTTATCATCCACATAACAGTCCGTACCATGAAAAAAGTATTTGCCAGATTCTGTGCTGCGCTATCTGCCATCGCAGCCTTCAGTTTGCTTATGGCAAGCTGCGGCCATGAGGAGCCGGATCCCACTCCCCCTACCCCGCAGACAGTTGCCGTGACCGGTGTAACCCTGAGCAGTTCTTCAATGACCCTTAAAGTAGGTGAGACTGGGACACTCAGCTACACTATCTCCCCTTCCAATGCCACCAATACTAATGTCATCTGGAAGTCTAACGATGGTTCTATCGCTACTATCGATGTCAGCGGCAAGGTTACCGGCGTCAAAGCCGGTACGACCACGATCCAGGTGATAACCACGGACGGTGCCAAGACAGCATCCTGCACTGTCACCGTTACTGCAAGCAATGTGGCTGTGACCGGAGTATCTTTGGACGATGCTTCCAAGACTCTTACTGTAGAGAAGGGCAAGACCGTCACCTTGAAGCCGACCGTGGAGCCGGCAGATGCATCTGACAAGACAGTTACATTCAAGTCTTCCGACGATAAAGTCGTTACCGTGTCTGCCGAAGGTGTCGTGACCGGAATTGCGGAAGGAACGGCCACCATCACCGTCACCACGAAGGACGGCAACAAGACTGTAACGAGCGAAGTCACTGTGGTCCCTGCCAAGATTGCTGTCACAGGGATCACGATCAATGATGACAGCAAGGAAATCACCCTCGAGGAAGGAGAAACAGCCGTACTGGGCGTCACTATCACGCCGGAAGATGCTACCGACCAGAGCATCGAATGGACTTCGTCGGACGAGAAAGTGGCTTCCGTTGATGCAACCGGAAAGGTCAAGGCCTTGAAGACAGGCGAAACCACAATCACGGCAAAGACCATAGACGGAGGCAAGACTGCAACCGCGAAGATAATCGTCAAGGACGGAGTGTCAGTAACCGGTGTCACCCTCAACAACACCCAGATGGAGATTCCTGCCGGCGAGACTTACACCTTTGAACCTGAGTTCTTCCCCAAGAATGCCACCAACAGGAATGTAAGTTGGACAAGCAGCAATGAGAAGGTCGCCACTATCGCTTCTGACGGAACCATGACTGCCCTGACGATGGGCAGCACGACAATCACCGTGACCACAGAAGACGGAGGAAAGAAAGCAATCTGCTACGTAACAGTCACTGCAGCGCTTACGGATGTAAGCGGAGTCGAACTCTCAATGAGCACTTTGAATCTCCTGGTAGGAGATAAGTTCGAACTGGAAGCCAATGTGAAGCCTTCCACTGCAGAAAATAAGAACGTCACCTGGAAGAGCAGCAATTCTAGCGTGGCATCAGTCTCCGAATATGGTGTCGTAACAGCACTCAAGTCCGGCTCGACCACTATCACAGTCACCACTGAGGAAGGAAAGTTCACTTCAAGCTGTACGGTAAAGGTGGATAATCCTGGTGATTTCACAGTCTACTGGAACGGAGGCGAAGCCCCTTCCCAGATGACCTACACCCTGGGTTCAGCCACTCGCGACTACATCATCTTCAAACTCTACGACAAGGTCAACAAACAGTTGGTGACCGGAGAGTCCGTCTACAAAGACGACTTCAAGATCACCTCATCCAAGGCCTCTGTTGCTCAGAGCATAGCCTACAACAGCACTGAAAGGGTCGTAAAGGCTCACTACCAGGGTACGACGGTTCTTACCTTCTCCTATAAGGGCAAGACTATCAGGACCCTCCAGCTCACGGTAAGGCCAAAACCTGAGTACACCATCATGGTCGGGGACCGCAATCTTTATGAAGGTGCGACCGCTCTATTCGAGGTAGGAGAGAGTATGATTTACCAGCCTTATGACAGGAACAATGACCAAACTATCTATCAGCCGTCAGGCTTCTCGATCAAGTCATCTGATCCAAGCGTCGTCAAAGCAGAAATAGCTTACCTGGGCGCATCCAGTTCTCCTACAGGAATATTCAATGCCTGGAAGCTTACTGCCCTCAAAGCCGGAAGCGCCACCATCACGATGACTTTTGGCACATTCACCCGCACTCTCAAGGTTATAGTCGGCGAGTTTGAAGCTCGCTACAGTGGAAGCCTCATTCCTTCCACCCTAACCTATCAACTAGGCTCCGCCACTCAGGATTATGTGAAATTCAGGGTGTACAACAAGTCTACAAACTCTTATGTAAACGCCGCGTATTGGACTGTAAAATCCAGTAATACTTCTGTAGGCGAACCATACTCCTATACTGAGTTTGATTTCAATGTACATGCAAAGAAGGTCGGAAAAGCCACCATTACTATAAGTTCCTGTTATGGCAGTGCTGTCTTTGGGACAACGACTCTCAACGTAGTCAATTAGTCCTGTCAGGAATTCATACCCAACTCTTCGAAAAGCCGGCGGTAAACGTCGGCTTTTCTTTGGTGGCCTTCTCACCGGTGGTGACAACGGCCCGGCAATCAGGTATCCGGCGGAGAAGGGCTCCAACATCGGTAGGTTCCACAACCTCAAGGAACTTGTCGGATGCGTTGTCCTTAAGTCGTCGCACGGCAGTTGCGGTGTCGTACATCGCGAACCCATATTCTTTGCAGAAAGAGATTATCTCGGTCAGCTTGAACTTCTTCGCTCCTGGATCCACGAAACGGTCCTTGTCGGAGAAGAAGATGAGCCCCATGATCCTCCAGAAATCGTTGATGAAGTTGGGGTAATAGAACTCCATGCTCCAGCGCTTGGGCTGGGGAGGGAAACTTCCGAGGAAAAGTACTTTGGCATTCTCCGGAAGGAAGGGCTCGAAAGGATGGCGCTCGACTTCTGAACCCATCGCTATGCCTTAAGGAATATTCCCTTCCTGTACATGAACCTCAGGATCAGGAAGAGGATCAGCACGTTGCCTAAAGTGATCACGAGCTGGTAATAGTCTCCCGTAAGATGTTCGAACCCATGAAGGAGCGACCGGCTCACCGATGAGAAATTTATGGTCTCGCCAATGCAGTACGCGGCAATAGAGTTCATTCCGAAATACTTTAGCCATCCGAGCCCCTTGCTGAAGCCCAGCACATCGACCACCAGATAGGTCACGGCGAGGGCAAGAGAGCAGATCCCACCGGAATAGAGAGTCATCGAACTGCTCCAAATCTTCTTTATGATCGGGAAATAGGCACTCATGGCAAGGCCGAGCACTATCATCATTACGCCCGCCCCGGCAAGTAAGAGAGCCCTGCGGGCAGGCCTCACTGACCTGTCCTTCAAGATACTGCCGGCATAACAGCCTAGCATCACGGTCACGATGAAGTTGAGGCTGCTGAGGATCCAGGTGTACTGGTAACCATCGTTCCAGGTCCAGCTACCGTCCGGATTCCAGATCACACCGTCCCTGTGGCTCCCGAGGACAGCCTTGTCAATAGCCATGGCTATGTTGTCCTGCGGGTCCAGATTCATATGGCCGAACAGGTAAAAGACAAGGATATAGGCAATGAAACACGCCGTGCCGAAAATCCAACGGCCCTTCCTTCCGAAGTGGACGAAAGCGAGGGCAGCGAATACATAGCCGACCGCAATGGCTTGGAGCGTATTGGCGAAAGGATGGAACTGTTTCCAGTCAAGGTTCAGGAGATTGCCCTGGACGATCCAACCCAGGAAGAAAAGCAGGGCGAACCGCTTGACCAGCTTCAGGTAGAACTCTTTTCCTGGCCTGAAGTCTTGATACTTCGCCATGGAGAAAGGGATCGTCGCTCCCGACATGAACATGAAGAGAGGCATGATTATGTCCCAGAGTACGAAACCTTCCCAAGAGACATGGGAGAGCTGATGCCTTACGCCATCCCAGGCAGGAGAAGGATTTGCATTAAGAAATGCGTGGAGTACCGGCCCTGCCGCAAGCAGCAGGAAAAGGTCCAATCCACGCAATATGTCAAGCGAGGCAAGCCTCTTGTTGGTTTCCACCTCAGAATGTTTACTGTTCGGCAACTTCCTGTGCCTCTACCTCGGCAATGATCTTGTCTGCCTTGGCATAACCGTCAGCAGGAGCCTTCCACATAAGTGCGAAGACAAGGCAGCCCAGGATACCGAAAGCGATGGCAACTGCGAAAACGGTATTCCAGCCGAACGATTTCGCGATCATACCGAAGGCCAGGCCGGAGACTGTCGTACTGGCATAACCGAATATTCCGAGAATGCCGTTGGCTGAAGCGGCCGCCCTCTTGGTAGCCTGGTTGGAGGCTGCGATACCGGTAAGGGCCTGGGGGCCATAGATAAAGAAACTGGACATGATGAGGAAGAAGATCGCCAGACCCGTATTGGATTGCGGCATCTTCCAGAACATGAAGAAGCAGAAGGTGGCCATCACCATGAATATCAAGCATGTATGGTGAGCCTTGCTCTTGAAGAACTTGTCAGTCACCCATCCTGCAAGCAGGGTACCGATAATTCCTCCGACAATCTCAGACGCGGCAACGACATTCGCTGCGGTAGCGATTGGAAGATGCTTGTAGTCGGTCAGGAACATGGAGCCCCAGTCAAGGATAGTAAAACGGATCACATAGACACAGAAATTGGAAATAGCCAGGATCCAGATGATGGGATTGCGGAAAACCATCTTCTTGAGCAGGGCATCATAAAGACGCTTTGCGTGCTCTGGAGACTCCTTGACAACCTTTTTCACGGGAGCATTCTCATCCAGCTCTTCAGGATTGGGCAGTCCCACGGAAGCAGGTGAGTCCTTAAGGCCGAAGAAGAGCAGCAAACTGCCTGCGGCCGCGAGGATTGCAGGGATAAAGAAACACCACTGCCAAGCTTCATAACCGAACTTTCCAAGGATCAAGGTACCGACAAGCACTGCTACCAATCCTGCACCGATCGAATGGGAACTGTTCCAGATACTCTGCTTGGTCGCAAGTTCTGACGGCTTTATCCAGTGCGCCATTAGACTTCCGCAGGGAGGATAACCCATGCCCTGGGTGAATCCGTTGATCAGCCAAAGGGAACCGATGAAATACACCATGCCGATGGTAGCCTTTCCGGAATTGTCCAGAAGATGGAAGAAGCCATTCATCTGGGGGCTCAGTCCGATCAGTATGTTGACAATTGCCGAGAGGAGCAAGCCCATGCCCATGATGAATTTCTTCGACTTGGCCCTGTCCGAAATGAAACCATTGATGAACCTGGAGATTCCGTAAATGATGCCATTTAGAGTCAGGAAGATGCCTAGATGGGTCTCGTCCAGTCCGAGTTCTGACTTCAGGGCCGGCATCGCAATGCTGAAATTCTTCCTGACGAAATAGAACAGTGCGTAACCGATCATAAGGATGATCAAGGTACGCCACTGCCAATAATTGTACTTTTTCTTGATATCTTGATCCATATTTACAAATATACGTAAATCCGGCGTTATCTCGAAGATATTTCGTACTTTTGTGTATTATGGAAATGACAGGAAACTATAACAAAACCCTTACCCCGGAGCAGAGGGCGAAGCTTCGTCAAATCAAGCATCTGGCCCTGGACATGGACGGTACCATCTACATGGAGAACAACATATTCCCGTTCACCATTCCCACCCTTGATGCACTGAAGGCAGATGGTGTAGGCCATTCATTCCTCACAAACAACCCTACCAAATCCGTTGGTGATTACGTGGCGAAGCTTGCGAAGATGGGCATTGACTGCGCCTTCGAAGACATGTACACCACTCCGATAGCGACTATAGACTACATAAAGAAAGCCTACCCTGAGGTGAAACGTCTCTTCATGCTGGGCACCCCCAGCATGCGCGAGCAGTTCGTCCAGGCCGGCTTCGTCTCCTGCGAGGACGATCCTGCTGACAGGCCTGACATGCTCATCGTAGCCTTCGACACCACGCTGGTCTACTCACGCCTCTGCAGGGCTGCCTGGTGGGCGAAGCAGGGTCTCCCCTACATCGCCACCAACCCCGACTGGGTCTGTCCTACTGATGCAGAGACCATCCTGGTGGACTGCGGATCTCTCCAGAAATGCATCGAGGCCGCGACCGGAAGGAAGCCTGACAAGGTGATGGGCAAGCCAGATCCTACAATGCTTGACGGAATCCGTGACCGCCATGGGCTCAAACCGGAAGAAATCGCCATGGTAGGAGACAGGATCTACACCGACATCGAAATGGGGCGCAGGGCAGGAGCTGTCAGCGTACTCGTACTCTCAGGAGAGACCACCCTGGAGACCGCCCTTGAGGCCGGCACAGCCGATTTCATCGTCCGGGACCTCAAGGAACTCGGAGACCTCATCCTTGAAAGCCGCAAGGCATAACTGATGACAATCCTCTTCATCCACGGTCTGGCGTCATCGGGAGCCTACAAGATGGCGTCGTCCTTGAGGATACTACTCAAGGGCAGTACCGTGCTGGCCCCAGATGTACCGATCAAGCCATCGGAAGCCCTTTCCCTCCTTGAAGGAATATGCTCACACGAGTCTCCCGACCTGGTAGTAGGCTTGTCCCTGGGTGGGTTCTGGGCCCAGAAACTCCGTGGGATGAAGAAGATCCTCGTAAACCCCGACCTGCATCCGTCAAAGCTCCTCAGAAGCAAGATAGGGATAATGGAATATCTCTCACCGAGGCGGGACGGGGAAACTTCCTTCGAGATAACCGAAAGTATTTGTCAAGGCTACGAGACGCTGGAAATGAGCGAATTCGATGGTTTAGATGCAGAGGAGACCGCTCTTACCACCGGATTTTTCGCCGACCATGACGAGATGGTGGACTGCTTTGATGAATTCTGCATCCACTACCCGGGCCGTGGCTTCCGCTACCCTGGAACACATCTTCCCAATTTTCCCCAGATCAAGAACTATTTCCTCCCGGTGATCCTCGATGAAGTATCTTCTGAATAATTCCACAGACCCATATTTCAATATGGCCCTGGACGAGTTCTGTCTTGAGAACATCGTCGCCGACGAGCCGTATTTCTACCTCTGGCGCAACCGTCCTTCCGTCATCATCGGACTCAACCAGAACGCTTATTCGGAAGTCAATCTGCCTTATCTTGAGGAGCATGGGATCACCCTCGCCCGCAGGGTCACCGGAGGCGGGGCCGTCTATCACGACCTCCAGAACATGAACTACACCATCGTAGGCCGTCATCCCTCGCCCCTGCCCATGGTGGATGCCCTCAGGAAACTTGGAGTTCCCGCAGAACTTACAGGGCGCAATGACATATTCGTGGAAGGCAGGAAGGTTTCCGGCTACGCCAGAAGGGTTTCAAAGAATCAGGAAATCATCCACGGTACCCTGATGTATGACGTGGATCTGGAGACCCTTACCAGGGTCCTCGACACCCCAGGCTCGAAGCTGCAGGCCAAGGGAATAGCTTCGGTGAAGAGCCGCGTAGCCAACCTCAAGGAATATCTTCCCGGCTTCTCATCCCTTGACGAAGTTCAGGCTGCCCTCCAAGAGATCCTCTCAGCAGGCGACGAGACGCTGGATTTTCCGGAAGACGGATTTGAAAGAGTCAGGAAGATGAGGGATGAGAAGTTCTCTACATGGGATTTCATCTACGGTCACTCCCACGAAGCCGGTTTGGTCCGGTCAGCCAAACTCCCTTGCGGTACCGTCGAGGCCCACATCACTGTGGACCGCGGACTTATCAAGGAACTGGCTTTCTTCGGCGATTTTCTCTTCTCTGAGCCGACTGATGTCCTCGCCAGTAAACTAATCGGACGCCGTCTGGAACAGAAGACGCTTCTGGAGGCTCTTGCAGCAACCGAAGTCTCAAGGTTTTTCCAGGGCACGGAAGCGAACGACCTAGTCAGACTGATTGTTCATTAACAACCTTCTTCGTCGACTATCCCAGTGACTTCCTTTTCTTATCGGGATAATGTAACTGAAATATGGCGTTTTACAGAATTCATTGATTGTAAGCCATTTACAAAAAACGAGTAGCTTAATAAGCCACTCGTTTTCCATAATTATTTCATAATTAAGCCGTTACAAAAAACAGCATTACAGCTGGTCGGCATGGCTGAGAAGATATTCCTCGGCCTCGATGTTCCACAGGCCGTTGTTGGCCTTGCAGAGACGGTCGAGTTCTGCATAGACAGGATTTGTCCTGCCCTTCTCCTCAAACTCGGTAATAGCTGTCAGAGGCATCTCAACATGGGTATAGATCAATTTCTTACCTCCCTTGATTTCGGGGAGATGAAGAGTGGTCTCAGGCACAACGTTCAGTCCTCCGATATGGGTCACGAGGCCTGCAGGATCCATTCCCTTGCCCATCAGGTCAAGAGCTTCCTTCATGTCGTCAGTGTTGCCGCCGCTTGTACCTACGATATGGGTGGAAGCATAGTGGACATTGTAGAAATTGAGGGGAGCCTTGAAATCAGCCTTGCTAGGACCGGAGAAGAAATTGAGACAGCCGTCTTGTGCAAGGATATCGTCTCCCTGCTCCACGACTGAAGGGACAGGTGCCATGACCACGACCTCGTCGTAGCCGGTGCCTCCGGAAATCTCACGCAGGAAGGCAGCGGGATTCTCGACAGTACCGGTGTTGATATAGCGCAGATCCACTCCCCTTGAAGCAGCATATTCCTTGGTGTAAAGGGAAGCAGCCCTGTCAAGGCGGGCCTTGTCGATGTCGGTCACCACGAACAGGGATGGACGGCGGTCCTCACGGTGGAGGATGTAATTGATCATGGCAAGACCCATCGGGCCGACTCCTGCAAGAAGCGCCATCTTACCTCCATCCTTTATCTCCATCTGATGGACATAGGATCCTGGAGTGGTGTGGTAGCATGCATGCATGGCACCGATGACACAGGACAAAGGCTCGCTTAGAGAAGCCGGATAGAACCCTGGACCGTTGTAAGGCAGCAGGCAGCCCTGCTCCATCACTTCAGCAGGGATGATGATGTAGGTGGCATCGCCTCCGGCATATTTGTAGGAATAGCCGGGAGAAGATAGCACGCCGACAGGGCCTCCGGGATAGTTGATGGCAGGCTGGATTGAGAACTTGTCTCCGGGCTTGAACTGATCCTTCCACTTCGAACCGACCTTCTCGATGATTCCGGCAAACTCATGTCCGATTATCGTAGGATTCTCGGCGATGTCATTGGGGACCCTCTTGTGGTCCGTTCCCTGGTGGGAGGACTTGTAAGACGACATGCAGATGCTGTCGCTGACTACTTTAGCGAGGATCTCGTCTTCCTTCATCTCGGGAAGTTCGAACTCCTCGAGCCTCAGGTCTTCCTTGCCATAAAGGCGTACCGCTTTTGTCTTCATATTAAATTCGTCTTGATATTCAATTAAATACCCTTACGTGCGTGCAGGCGCATCTGGGCGACGGTCTGGTTGCTGGTGGGAACATAATCCTTGAGAGGAACGATCTTCTCGTGGATCGCATCGAGGAACCAGGACGGCTGGGGGAAGAAGGCCTCCTCAAGCTCATGGCACGGGGTGATCCAGTTGCGGGAACCGAGCACCACGGGGGCTGCATCCAGATAGTCGAATGCCATCTCGGAGATGTTGGCCGCGAGGTCGTTGAGGTAGGATCCGCGGGCGCAGGCATCGCCGGCGATGATGATCCTGCCGGTCTTCTTGACGGACTCGATCACCTTGTCGTAGTTGAACGGAACGAGTGAGCGGGCATCGATGACCTCGGCTTCCATTCCATATTTCTCCTTAAGGATGTCGGCAGCCTCGAGAGCCCTGTACAGGGTGGCACCTATGGTCAGGATGGTGACATCCTTTCCGGTCCTCTTGACATCAGGCTCGCCGATAGGAATCTCGTAATAACCCTCGGGCACTCCGCCTTCGTGGAACTTCTCGCCGATGCCGTAAAGGCGTTGGCTCTCGAAGAAGATCACAGGGTCGGTACCCTGGAGAGCGGCGTTCATCAGACCCTTGGCGTCGTAAGGAGTAGCAGGGAAGCAGACCTTCAGTCCGGGGATATGGGTGCAGAGGCTGGTCCAGTCCTGGCTGTGCTGTGCACCGTACTTTGAACCGACAGAGACCCTGACCACTACAGGCATCTTAAGGATATTTCCGGACATGGCCTGCCACTTCGGGAGCTGGTTGAAGATCTCGTCTCCGCAGCATCCTAGGAAGTCGCAATACATGATCTCGGGGATAACGCGGCCGCCGCACATGGCGTAACCGATTGCAGTTCCGATGATTGCCGCCTCGGCGATAGGAGAATTGAACAGACGGTGGTAAGGGATGGCCTCCGTCAGTCCGCGATAGACTGCGAAGGCACCGCCCCACTCACGGTTCTCTTCACCGTAGGCAATGAGGGAAGCATCCTTGTAGAAACGGTCGACGATAGCCTCGAAGACACCGTCACGGAAGTTGTAGGACTTCATGCTGCTGACGGGTTTGCCGTCCTTGTCGAGCCAGAAACGTTCCTTTCCTGCGATCTGCTTGACCCTGGGGTTGTCCTCAAGAGGCATAAGCACGTCGGGCTTGGCGTCGGAAAGAGAGTCGATGCTCTGGTTGGAGAACATCATCTCACCCAAAAGCTCATCCTGCTTTACGAGATCCATTCTCGGAGAGACTTCTTCATCTATCGCGAGCTTGTAGCACTCGAAGATATTGGCATTGACCTCGGCGCGGATTGCGTCAAGGGCAGCCTGGTCAGCCACTCCGGCCTCGATGAGCTTCTTGCCGAAAGCCACGATGCAGTCTTCCTTCTCCCAAGCCTCGATCTCTTCCTTTGTACGATATGAACTCTGGTCGGAAGGAGAATGGCCGCTGTAACGGTAGGTGACGACATCAAGAAGGGCAGGTCCCTTCTTCTCGAGAAGGTAGGCCTTTTTACGGTAGAACGCGTCGATGACTGCGAGAGGATTGTAACCGTCGACCCTTTCAGCAGCCATGGCATCAGCCTTGAATCCTGCACCGAGACGTGCGGGGAAGGTGTAGCCCATAGTTTCGCCCTTGGTCTGGCCACCCATGGCGTACTGGTTGTCCATGACATTGAAGAGGACGGGCAGGCCGCCCTTCATGTCACCTTCCCAGAGGGTGTTGAACTGGTCCATGGAAGCGAAGGTCATGCCCTCGAGGACAGGGCCGCGGGCCATGGCACCGTCACCGAGATTGGCGACAACGATACCTTTCTTCCTGTTGACTTTCTTGTAAAGGGCTGCACCCACAGCTATCGAACCGCTTCCGCCGACGATGGCGTTGTTCGGATAGATACCGAAAGGAGTGAAGAAGGTGTGCATCGAACCACCGAGTCCCTTGTTGAAACCTGTGGTGCGGGCGAAAATCTCAGCCATCGCTCCGTAAAGGAGGAAACGGATGCCGAGTTCCTTGGTGTCGTTTCCTGAATATGCTTTCTTGGCGACCGCCACGGTTGCTCCGTCCCAGAACTCGTCCATGACCTTCTTCAATTCTTCATCAGGAAGGATCTGGATCGAGCGAAGACCCTTTGCGAGGATCTCACCGTGGGAACGGTGACTTCCGAATATGAAGTCATCAGTGTCAAGTGCATAGGCCATACCGACTGCGGCAGCCTCCTGGCCCGCTGAAAGATGGGCGGGACCCGGGTTGTTGTAGGGAACGCCATTGTAGCCTCCGGTAGTCTTCACGAGATTGAGCATAGTCTCAAACTCGCGGATATAGGACATGTCACGGAAAATGCGGAGAAGGTCTTCCTTGGAGAAACGGCCGCTCTCGATTTCTTCCTTGACGGTCTTGTTGTACTTCATCACCGGGATTGAAGGGAGCTTGAGTTCATGCTCCTGAGGACGCAGGGTGACTTCGGGATCTATGTAAAGTGCTTTAGGCATGATATTCTGGGGTTATTAGATGGAGAATGCGGTTTCCTTGATGATTTCAGACACGGTCGGATGAGGGAAGACAACCTGCTGGAGCTGCTCCAGGGTCATTTCGGCCTCGATAGCAAGGCAGGCACTGTGGATAATCTCCGAACAGGGATTGCCGAGCATATGGACACCAAGAACCTCGTGGTGGGTTGCGCCCACGATGATCTTGCAGATTCCTTCTCCCCTTTCATTCTCAGCCACGAAGCGGCCTGAATAAGCCATTGGGAGCTTGACGACCTTGAAGTCGATGCCCTTTGCCTTGGCCTCTGCCTCGGTAAGTCCGGCTCCGGCGACCTCAGGGTTGGTGTAGACAACACCAGGGATGGCATTGTAACGCATGTGGTCTTCCTTGCCGAGGATATTGTTGACCGCCACCTCTCCTTCACGGGATGCCGTGTGGGCAAGCATGGAGAAACCGGTTACATCTCCGGCTGCATAGACACCGGGAATATTCGTACGCATGTGGTCATCGACCTTGATTCCGCAGGGACGGCCTGCAGGGTTGAGAGCGAGCTCCACTCCGATGTTTTCAAGGCCGAAATCCTTGATATTGGCCCTGCGGCCAACACTCACCAGGATCTTGTCTCCGCTGACACGGCAGACCTTTCCTTCAGGATCTTCGTAGACAACCGTATTGCCCTCGATTCCGGTGACTTTGCAACGCAGGCAGAACTGCACTCCCCTCTTCTCGTACTGCTTCTGGAGCATTTCGCTGATCTCGTCATCAAGAGGTCCGAGGATCTTAGGGAGCATCTCCACTACAGTAACCTTCGTACCGAGGGTGCTGAAGAATGCTGCGAACTCCATTCCGATCACTCCGCCGCCGATCACAACCAGTTCCTCAGGACGTTCATTCAAGGCAAGTATCTCGCGGTTTGTCACGATCACGTCACCGGCTTCCTTCAGGCCAGGGAACGGAGGGACAGCCGCCTCCGAGCCGGTGCAGATCAGCAGGTTCCTCGCAGCATAGACGTTTCCCGCTGCTTCAACCTTGATTCCTTCCGCATCACGGCCCTGGATGGTCGCATTCTCGGCAACCACCTCGATCTTTCCAGCCTTCATGGCCGCCTTGACACCGCCGACGAGTTTCTTGACCACCTTGTTCTTGCGGGCCACGATCTCGTCGTATTTGAAGGCAGGATCGCTTACATAGACTCCGTAATGGTCGCCTGTCTTGGCATAGTTGTAGACCTTGGCACTGTAAAGAAGGGTTTTGGTCGGGATACAGCCCTCATTCAGACAGACTCCGCCGAGCGACTTCCTTTCGAAGAGGACGACCTTGAGGCCGACCGCTCCGGCCCTTTCTGCGGCCACATAACCACCGGGACCGCCGCCGATAATCGCTAAATCGTACATATTGAAGTAATTAATATTCCTGAACTAAAAATCAATTTCGAGGTTCTCGATCTCTGTCGCAACCTGCTTGAGGAACCTCGTTGCCTCACCTCCGTCCAGGGCCCTGTGATCGTAAGTAAGGGAAAGTCCGAGATAGGGCACGAAGGCATAGACACCGGATCCGAGATCCTTCGGACGGGGAACGATTGTGCCTACTCCCAGGATTCCACTCTGAGGCAGGTTGATAACCGGAGTGAACCACTCAACGCCAAAGCCGCCGAGATTGGAAACCGTAAATGAAGCGGCTTCGGATGACAGCAGGTCAGGATTGATGCTGCCTTTGCGGCAGTCGTCTGCTACCTGCTTGAGAGCCTTGCTGAGTTCGGTTATGCTCAGGGTCTCCGCATGCTTGATGCACGGTACCATCAGTCCGCGCTCAGTGTCCACAGCACAACCGAGGTTGACGGTCTGGAAAATTCTCATGGAATCTCCAAGGCAATGTGAATTGACCTTCGGGAACTTCTGGAGAGCCTTGATGACGGCATAGCAGACGAAATCGTTGATGGTGACATTAGCGTCGATACGGCCTTCTTCGAGAGCCTTCTTGGCCTTCTTGCGAAGGGCCTGGATCTTCCTTGCATCTGCACCGAGCATGTGAGTTAACTGGGCGGAATTCTGGAGGGAATTGTACATGCTCTTGGCTATGAGCTTACGCATGTTGGACATCTTCTCGACCGTGAACTCTGCGGAGGCAGTTTCAGCTTCTGCAGAGGCCTGGCGAAGGTCACTTCCCCTGACCATGCCTCCTATTCCAGAACCGGCAGCGGGAGCCTGAAGGCCTCCTTCTGCCATCATTGCCTTGGCAAGGCCGCTAAGAGGTGAGGCAGCGGCTGCGATCACATCCCTTTCGATGACGCGTCCTCCCGGGCCTGAGCCGGCTATGAGCGAAGTATTGATGCCCTTCTCGGCAGCAAGACGTTTGGCACGAGGTGAAGCGGCTGTGGAGGATGTTCCTCCAGGCACCACTGCCACCCTCGGCACGTTAAGAGGGGGGGCCGGAGCGGAGCCTTGCGGAGCGACAGGTGGGGTCGAGCGGAGCGAGACGGTGCCGGAGGAAGCATCCTCTACAGCCGCGCCGGCAGCACTTGCTGAAGAGGCGCCACCGGGAGCGAACTCCTCGAAAGACTCTCCCGGCTCACCGATCACCATCACGTTCTCAAGGCAAGGAATCTCGTCATTATCATTGAAAAAGCAAGCCAGGACAGTACCCTCGAACTTGGATTCCTCCTCGAACGAAGCCTTGTCAGTCTCATAGCTGAAAAGGATGTCTCCTACGGAGACCTTGTCGCCGACCTTCTTCTTGAATTCTGTTACAATGCAACTTTCTACTGACTGCCCCTGTTTGGGCATTATAACGACTTGTGCCATCGATTATGTTGTTTATTCAATTGACCTTGGAAAGATCATACAAAGTTAAAATTTCCTCGTGAGATAAAAAAGGATTATATTTGTATGCTTAGACAAAAAGCATAAATCAAATTCAAAATATCAAACAGCAAATGCAATCAACTGAAGATCTGAAGAAGATTGCCTCTCAAGTCAGAAGAGACATCATCAGGATGGTCGTCGAGGCCAAATCCGGACATCCGGGCGGATCGATGAGCAGCACGGATTTCATGACGGCTCTTTATTTCAACGTCATGGACCACGATCCAGCCACATGGACCCGCGAAGGGAACGGACAGGACATGTTCGTCCTCTCTGCCGGTCACCTTACCCCAATGTATTATTCAATCCTCTCAAGGGCCGGATATTTCCCTGTAAGTGAGCTTGCAAGTTTCCGCAAGTTCGGAACCCGTCTCCAGGGCCATCCCTCGGTCAGGAAGGTACTTCCCGGCGTCTTCCAGGCAGCCGGATCCCTCGGTCAGGGCCTTTCCGTCGCAGTCGGCATGGCTCTCGGTAAGAAAGCCCTCAAAGACAACCATTCCGTGTTCGTACTCTGCGGAGATGGTGAGAGCGAGGAAGGAGAGATCTGGGAGGCAGCCATGTTCGCAGCCCATCACAAGGTCGACAACCTCATTGCAATGACCGATGTAAACGGGCAGCAGATCGATGGAACCACAGAAGAGGTTGCCGGACTCGGAGATCTCGAGGCGAAGTGGAAGGCATTCGGATGGGAGACAATCCAGGCTGACGGCCACGACATGGACAAGATCCTCGAAGCCTTCGGCAAGGCCAAGGAATTTGAAGGAAAGGGCAAGCCGGTCATGATCCTGTTCAAGACCGAAATGGGCCACGGGGTCGATTTCATGGCAGGAACCCACAAATGGCATGGCAGCGTGCCCAATGCTGACCAGTGCGCAAGCGCAATGAGCCAGCTCGAAGAGACTTTGGGAGATTTCTAAAATTGACAGCATCATGAAAAAATATATAGACAGAGGAAAGAAAGACACCCGCAGCGGTTTCGGTGAAGGCCTCCTGCTTGCAGGAAAGGCCGATCCCAGGGTTGTAGCCCTAACCGCTGACCTCAAAGGCTCCCTCAAGATGGACGCCTTTGCTGCAGAGTTCCCTGACAGGTACTACGAATGCGGAATCGCCGAAGCCAACATGATCGGCGTAGCTTCAGGAATGGCCATCACCGGACTCATCCCGTTCGCAGGTTCATTCGCAGAATTCGTAACAGGAAGAGTCTACGACCAGGTCAGGATGGAAGTTTGTTACGGCAAGACCAATGTCAAGCTCGCATCTTCCCATGCCGGGATCACCCTTGGTGAAGACGGTGCCACCCATCAGACGATGGAGGACATCGCCCTGATGCGCGCACTCCCTGACATGGTGGTACTGAATCCCTGCGACTGGACACAGACCAAGAACGCAACAATCGCAGCCGCCAGATACAACGGCCCGGTCTACCTTCGTTTCGGCCGCCCGAAAGTGGCTGACTTCATGCCAGACGAACCCTTTGAGATCGGCAAGGCTTACGTCCTGAACGAAGGAAAGGACGTCTCCATCATTGCCACCGGACACATGGTCTGGGAAGCCCTGAAGGCAGCAGAAGTCCTCGAAGCCGAAGGCATCTGCGCTGATGTGATCGACGTTGCCACCATCAAGCCCCTTGACACGGCAACCGTCATAGCCTCCGCAATCAAGACCGGAGCTGTGGTCGTGGCAGAGGAGCACAACATGGCCGGAGGACTCGGAGAACTGGTAGCCGGAGTGCTCGCAACTGTCTCGCCCAAGCCCATTGAATATGTGAACGGCAAGGACACTTTCGGCCAGAGCGGTACTCCGTCCGAACTTCTCGAAGCCTACGGAATCGACTCGACGAACATCGCCGAAGCCGCCCGCAAGGTCATCGACAGGAAATAATGTCATTCTGAGAAGGGCGAAATAATGTCATTCTGAGAAGGGCGGAGCCCGACGAAGAATCGACGCAGAATCTAAACATATTAAAACTATGAAAATCAAGGAATTGTGTGCGGACGAACGTCCGCGGGAGAAGATGTTCTCCAAAGGTGCCGGTGCGATGAGCAATGCAGAGCTTCTGGCCATCCTCATCGGTTCGGGCACGAAAAACCAGAATGTTCTGGAAGTGGCCAACAGGCTGCTTGCAACAGTTGAAGGAGACCTTTCGCGCATAGCCGCGATGGATCCCTCAGAAGTAATGGCGATGGACGGTATCGGAAGAGTACGATACACGTCCATCGCTGCTGCTTTGGAGCTTGGGAAGAGATGCTGCCTTGAGGCCAGGGGGATAGAAAAAGTCCCTGTCTGCAGCCCCAGGACAGCCTATCGGCTGATGATCCCGGTCATGAAAGGTCTCAAACACGAGGAATTCTGGCTGATCCTCCTCAACCGGGCGAACTACGTCCTCCGGAAGGAAATGGTCAGCCGAGGAGGAATCTCAAGTACCGTCGTCGATTCTAAACTCATTGTCAAAAGAGCCCTGGACACCCATGCCACAGGAGTTATCCTGGTACACAACCATCCCTCCGGTAACCCGAGGCCGGGACGGGAAGACTTGGTCCAGACAAAGGACATAAAGAAAGCACTCGGGACTTTTGACATATCCCTGGTCGACCACATCATAGTCTGTGATGACAGCCTTTTCAGTTTCGCCGATGAAGAGGTGTATTCGGCAGAAGACCTTCCATGAAAAATTTGCAGGAGTTGAAATAAATCTCTACTTTTGATTTCCGGAAACAATACTCTAAAAACAATGAAAGTCATCAACCTAGGCGAGACAAATTCGGCGCTTGGCAACATTATCGCGCAGGTACGCGACAGGAAAGTCCAGAAAGACAGCCTCCGCTTCCGGTTCAACCTTGAGCGGCTCGGACAGATCTTCGCTTATGAACTTAGCAAGGGACTGGAGTATTCCCCGAAGGAGATCCAGACTCCTCTGGCTACTGCGAAGGTGAGCACCTGCGAATCAAAGATAGTCGCAGCCACAATCCTCAGGGCAGGCCTGCCCCTCCACAAGGGTATCCTGGACATCTTCGACGATGCAGAGAGCGCCTTCGTCGCAGCTTACAGGAAGTATGACAAGGGAGATGACTTCCATATCGCGATAGAGTACTGTTCCTGCCCCGACCTGGCCGGAAAGACTCTCATCATTTCCGACACCATGATCGCCACCGGAGCCTCCATGGAAATCACTTACGACAGGCTTGTAGATGAAGGCGGAACTCCTTTGTTCACCCATTTCATCAGCCCCATCTCAAGCATCTATGCCATCGAATACCTCCAGAAGAGACTTCCGGACAACACCTGCCTCTGGACTGCAGCCGTAGATGAGGAACTGACAAGCCAATCCTACATCATCCCCGGACTGGGAGACGCAGGAGACCTTGCGTTCGGAGCGAAGGTGAAACTATAGTTCCTTGCGGAGTCTTGCCTTAGGAATATCCAACTGGTCGCGGTACTTGGCTATGGTACGGCGGGCGACTTTGTAGCCCCTCTTGTTCATCTCGGCTACGAGTTGATCGTCGGTAAGAGGCTTGCGCTTGTCTTCAGAATCGACACATTCCCTGAGGGCCTTCTTGAGTTCGCGGGTCGAGACTTCCTCTCCATCCTGATTTTCAAGTCCCTCTGAGAAGAAGTACTTGAGAGGAAAGATTCCGAAATGCGTCTCGATGTACTTGCTGTTCACCACCCTGGAAATGGTTGAAATGTCAAATCCGGTCTTCTCGGCTATATCCTTGAGCACCATGGGACGGAGGTGGGATTCATCCCCATCCAGGAAGTAGTCATGCTGGTACTCGAGAATGGCCTTCATGGTGTTCTCCAAGGTATTATGGCGCTGCTTCAGGGCTTCTACGAACCACTTTGCTGAATCCAGTTTCTGTTTCACGAATGTTGCAGCTTCTTTCTGCTGCCTGTCGGTAGACCCCTGGGCATCGGCGAGAAGTTCGGCATATTTCCGGTTTACCCTGATCTCCGGGATCGAGAAGCGGGGCATCGTGAGCTTGAGTTCTCCATCCTCGATGTCAAGTACGAAATCGGGGACGATCTGCTGGGCCTGGTCGTTGTACGAGTCGTCTATCTGTCCTCCCGGGGAAGGATTGAGTTTGACAATCCTGGAGATGACTGCCTTCATGTCATCCTCGCTCAGGCCGAGCTTGGCAATGATTTTCTGGAAGTGTTTATTGGAAAACTCCTGGAAATAATCCGTCAGGACGGCCTCGGCCATCTGGACTTCCCTGGTCTGTTTCTGGGAACGAAGCTGCAGGAGCAGGCATTCCCTGAGATCCCTGGCGCCGACACCGACAGGTTCAAACTCCTGGATGATCCTGAGAATCCTCTCTACTTCTTCCGGGTCGGACTCGATGTTGGCCCTGAAGGCCAGGTCGTCGACTATGCTTTCTATGTCCCTGCGGAGATACCCATCCTCGTCCAGGCTTCCTATCACGAAGGCTGCTACATCATGGTCGTGCTTGGAGAGATTCCGGTACCCGAGCTGTTCCATCAGGCTCTGGGTGAAACTTTCCTTGACAGAGAATGTGTTGTACTGGGGACGCTCGTCCTTTCCGTAATTGTTGACCCGCAGTTTGTAAGACGGGATGGGATCATTCTCATCGATCTCGTCTATCGAGACATCTTTCGGATCATCGGAATCGTCATCCCTGTCAGGAGCCGGGGAATCATCCAGGACAGGATTCTCCTCCAGTTCTGCCTTGACACGCTGCTCAAGTTCCTGGATAGGCAGCTCGATCAGCTTGATCGTCTGTATCTGCAGAGGAGAAAGCTTCTGCGTCTGTTTGAGTTCGAGTCCTTGCTTGAGCATATTCCACTAGAAAATTGAACCTACCGGAGGGTAGTTGATGGCAGCTTCCTTGACTATGAAGGCCGAAGGAAATGAGCCTTTGATCTGTTGAAGCAGCTGCATGGCCTCCGACTTGGTCCGGAAATCTCCCACCGTGACCTTGAAGAACGGATTGGAATAGGTACGGTAGGCCGCTATCCCTGGATACATACCCTTGAAGCGGTTGAGGGCCGCTTCCGAAGCCCCTCTGGAAGTCTGCTTGTTGTCATTGAAAATCCTGACCCTGTACCCCGCTACCTTCCTTGAAGAGTTCGAAGCGATCTGATTGTTCAGAGCCTTCCTGATATTGTCCGACTGGTGGACGGTAATGTTCGGAAGGAGGGTGAATATATTCTTGCCGACAAGCGTCGAATCCAGGGCAGCCCCCTGCGCGGGAACCGACTCTGTCTGGGCGGCCATAGTAAAAGCCATAAGCAGTGCCGCCAAAGCTGTCACGATAATGCGTCTCATTGTCTCTCAGCCATTTCCTGAAGGTTCAGGTCCTTGAATCTCAATGTCTTGCCTGCACCATTCTTCAATTTAACCTTTGCTTCAATGTCGGTAGTAAGTCCTTCGAGCGATCCCTTCCTTGCTATCTGAAGGGCTTGCATCAGGTTCACGCGCTCCGACAAGGTCGCACTGCAGGGAAGGTCGTAAACCTTGCTGCTCTTCTTGTCCACCATGACGGTGTCAGCAGTGTAGAATGCAACATCCTCGCCATTGTACTTGAGGATACCGCTGAGATCCGTCACGGTAAAAGCCATTGCAGGGTTGTCTATTCCGATGGCCAGGACGGCATCGATGGATCGCAATCCCTTCATGGAATAAGACTCCACTCCACATGATGTCACCTTGATGTCCTTTATCTTGGAGATACCTGAGCAACTCCCGAAAAACAAGACGGACAAGGATACTGCCAGTCCCAGGATTATGTTCTTTAACACTTTCATCGGTCCATGCAACCTTTCCTACAAAGATATGAAAAAATACTTATTCGCTGAAAAATCCATATCTTTGTGCCGGTACAGTCTATTTTGAATGGAAAAGAAAATCTACATAGAGACATACGGATGCCAGATGAACGTGGTCGATTCCGAAGTCATCTTCGCCATAATGGCCAAGGAAGGCTACGCCCGGACGGAATCAATGGATGAAGCCGACATCATCCTCGCCAACACCTGCTCTGTACGCGACAATGCCGAACAGAGGATCTGGGGCAGGATCGAGTTGTTCCACAAGCAGAAAGAAAAAAGGCCCGGGGTCATCGTGGGAATAGTAGGGTGCATGGCTGAAAGGCTAAAGGATTCACTCACCGACACCGGCAAGGTGGACCTGGTGGCTGGGCCTGACTCCTACAGGACCATCCCGCAGCTCGTAAGGGACATAACCCCTGACGCTCCCCAGATCAACGTCCTCCTCTCCCATGAGGAAACTTACGCCGACATCGTTCCGGTAAGGACGGACAAGAACGGTGTATCAGCCTTCATCTCGATAATGCGCGGATGCAACAATGTCTGTTCATACTGCGTAGTCCCCTACACCCGCGGTGCGGAGCGCAGCAGGGATCCCGAGACTATCCTGGCCGAAGCCAGGGATGTCTTCAGCAAAGGCTACAAGGAAGTTACCCTGCTGGGACAGAACGTGGATTCCTACCTTTGGAAATGTGACGCAAGGACGGTCACTTTCGCAAACCTCCTGGAGTCCGTGGCCGGAATCAGCCCTGAACTAAGGGTCAGGTTTGCAACCAACCATCCCAAAGACATCAGCGACGAACTGATCGAGGCAATGGCCAGGCACGACAACATCTGCAAGCATATTCATCTACCGGTCCAGTCCGGAAGCAACCGGCTGCTTGAGAAAATGAGGCGTCGCTACACCCGTGAGTGGTACCTTGAACGAGTCAGGAAGATCCGGGAAGTCCTTCCGGGATGCGGAATCACCACAGACGTGATCGCAGGTTTCTGTTCGGAGACGGAAGAGGACCATCAGGACACCCTCTCCCTGTTCAGGGAAGTTGGTTTCGATTATGCCTACATGTTCAACTATTCCGAAAGGCCGGGGACACTCGCAGCCAGGAATTACCCGGACGATATACCTCTTGAGGTCAAGACCCGGAGGCTGAATGAGATCATCAACCTTCAAAACGAGTTGAGCCTGAAGAGCAACCAGGCCGAAATAGGAAAGACTTACACCGTCCTGGTCGAAGGCCCTTCAAAGAAGAATCCAGAAGAGCTATGCGGCCGGACAGGCAGCAACAAGATGTGTGTCTTCCCCGACAAGGTCCACAAGGCCGGGGAATATGTTGACGTCACCGTTATCTCCTGCACCTCCGCCACCCTGATCTGCAAACTCGCCTGAGATGCTGCAGACGATAGTGACCATACTCTACGTCCTCCTTATCCTCACCGTGGTGGTCGTCATCCTCGTCGATAACGGTGATTCAGGAAGGAAATTCGCATGGTTGCTGATCATCGCTGCCATTCCCCTCTTCGGAATCCTGCTGTACTTCATGTTCGGTATCAACTACCGGCACCACTGGATCTTCAACCGGAGGCACCAGAAGTACAAGGACATCTTCGAAAAGGAAACGAATGAGGACCTTAACCGGATACTTTTCGGTCATGACACGGAGGCCCTTGTACGGGAGGATTTCCGTCCGCTGGCTGAAATGATGGGCCGCGGAGCTTACCCTTCCGTAACTGCCGGCAACGACGTCGAGATCATAACCGAAGGGAAACGCAAGTTCGAACTGCTTTCCCAGGACATCCTCCAGGCAAGGGAGAGCATCCATATGGAATATTTCCATTTCGGGAATGACAAGGGCAGCAGGGCCATAAAGGAGCTCCTCATGCAGAAAGCCAGGGAGGGAGTGAAGGTCAGGTTCATCAACGAGAACATCGCCAATTTCCCAATCAGTTCCAAGTACTATGACGACATGAGGGAGGCGGGAGTCGAGGTCGTCCGGTTCACGAATCCAAGGGCGCACCTGTTCGACTTGGTCACCACACTCAACTACCGCAACCACCGTAAGATAGTCGTAATCGACGGGAAGATCGGCTACACCGGGGGGATGAATATCAACGACCATTATTTCGAGCATTGGAGAGACACTCACATGCGCCTCACCGGCAAAGCTGTCGCATCACTCCAGTACGCCTTCATGGATTCATGGCTCACCGGCGGCGGAACCATCGACCGTCCCATGCTCGAATACTACCCGATGGCAAAAGAGTTACCATCATCCGCTACCACCTCTGGCGGCTCGACCGCCTCGCTACGCTCGGCCCCACCGCTCGCTACGCTGCGCTCCGCTCCGGTCCCCCCTCTTAACGTGCCGAGGGTGGCAGTGGTCTCGCCAGCCAGAGTGGTAGCGGACGGTCGTTCCAATGACTCGGAGCATAGCGACTCAGGGAGTCTGAGGGGTACGCCCCTCAGTCCCCCTCGGGGGTGCAGGGGGGTAGACGTTTTGCGCAGCAAACTGATGCAGATTGTGCCGGACGAGCCGGACCTGCCACTGCCGATGCTCCTGTACAGCTACGAATGGGCGATCAACCATGCAAAGAGGTACATCTGGTTCCAGACCCCATATTTCGTCCCACCAGAGCCCGTGCTCGACGCCATGAAGATTGCTGCCCTGACAGGGGTAGACATACGCCTTATGCTCCCCGAAGCCGCCGACAATTTCATCGCCAGGCCGGCCAACAGGGCATATTACGAAGAGATTCTGGGAGCAGGAGTGAGGATATTCCTGCGCCAGGGAGAATTCATCCACTCCAAGACCTTCGTCTGTGACGACTACCTCTCCAGCATCGGAAGCGCCAACATGGACGCCCGCAGTTTCGGAATAAACTACGAGATCAACACCTACATCTACGATGAGGAGGCAGCCCTAATGAACAAGGCTATCTTCGAGAAGGACCTGGAGAAATGCCGCGAACTCACACTCGAGGAATGGTCAAGGAGGCCCTGGTACAAGCGCCTCCTTGAATCCGTCATCCGTCTTTTCGCCCCGCTGCTCTAGCGAAGTAATCAAGGAATGATTCATTCACCCTCCGGTTACCTCCAGGAGTTGGATAACGACCGGAGAAATACCAGTCCCCCCTATGGCCGGGACATGCCTCACGAAGTCCTTCAAGCGACTGGAAAACGAACTCGACGGGAGTTTCCATCCCTTCAGGACGAAGGATCCCAGCCATCTTGGCGTTTATCTCTTCCACAGTAAAAGGACTGTAGACCGCACGGACTGCGTTCCGGATCTCGGAAGCAGGTTTCGACAGTTCTTCCTTGCAAGAATCCCGGATCGATCCGAGTCCGCTTTCCCAGCCCCTTTCCTTCCACAGTTCCATTGCAGCCCGGAAAACACACAGTTCTTCCAGCCTCGGCATGTCTATCCCATAATAATCAGGATACCTTACCTGGGGCGAAGAACTGACTATCACCATCTTGCGCGGATGGAGACGTTCAAGGATCTTAAGAATGCTGTCTTTCAAGGTTGTTCCCCGTACTATGCTGTCATCGATCACAACCAGGTTATCCTGATAAGGACGTATGCTTCCGTAGGTGATGTCATAAACCAGGGAAGCAAGGCTGTCACGGGACCCGGCTTCAGTTATGAAGGTCCTAAGCTTTATGTCCTTCCAAGCTACTTTCTCGGTACGGACATCCATGCCCTTGCTCCTGAAACCCTCGACCAGGCCATAGAAAGCTACTTCGGCAGTGTTCGGGATAAAGGAAAACACCGTATTCCCCACGTCGCCATCAATGGCCTTGCAGATTGAAGGAACCAGCTGCTCGCCCAGCCTCTTCCGCTCTTTATAGATGTCGCGGTCAGAACCCCGGCTGAAATAGATACGCTCGAATGAGCATTTGAAATCCCCTTTCTTGTCGAGTATCTTAGAGACGCAGACCTCTCCGCTCCTTCTCACGATCAAGGCTTCGCCCGCAGGCAGTTCCTCGACATCCTCACAAGCAAGATCGAACACTGTCTGCAAGACAGGACGTTCACTAGCCAAAGCCACCACCTCATCATCCCGGTAGAAGAAAGCCGGCCGTATGCCCCATGGATCCCGGGCTGCAAACATCTCACCGCTTCCGGTGAGTCCGCACATCACATAACCGCCGTCGAAACCTGACAGAGTGGTACGGAGCACATTCTCTATCTTCACATGGTCGTCGATATATCTGGTGACATCCAGTCCTGAGAGGCCTGACTGCACGGCTTCCTTGTACTCCTTCTCCACTTCCATGTCCAGACGGTGGCCCATGAGCTCCAGGGTGATGTAAGAATCACTGTAGATCCTGGGCGACTGGCCCTGGGAAACCATTTCAGCGAAGACTTCATCGATGTTCGTCATGTTGAAATTGCCGCAGAGGCAAAGATTCCTCGCACGCCAATTGTTCCTTCGAAGGAAAGGATGGACATACACAAGCCCACGCTTCCCGGTAGTGGAATACCGTAGATGCCCCATGAACAGCTGGCCGTTGAAAGAATCGTCCAGACGTCCGAAAATCTCAGTGATCGCATCTTTCCCCTCGGCACGCTCGCGGAACATATATTCCTCTCCGGGAGGTACATCAAGGTTGACACAGGCGACACCTGCTCCTTCCTGCCCGCGATTGTGCTGTTTCTCCAGCATAAGGTACAGTTTCCCGGCTCCATACCGGGTCGTCCCGTATTTTTCCTTATAATAGTCCAGCGGCTTCAGGAGCCTTATAAGGGCAACCCCGCACTCGTGATTAAGAATTTCCATATTCAATGCAGGCTTTTATGAAATCCATGAACAGGGGATGCGGTTTGAGTACCGTGGAAGAATACTCAGGATGAAACTGGGTACCCACGTACCATCTCAACGAAGGAATCTCGACAATCTCGACCAGGTCGGATTCCGGATTCTTTCCTACGAGGCTCATTCCCTTGCCCTCGAAATCCCGGGAAAACAAGTTGTTGAACTCGTAGCGGTGCCTGTGGCGTTCCATTATGGAATCGACCCTTCCATAGGCCTCCCACACCCGGCTTCCGGGAACAAGATTGCAGGCATATTCCCCGAGCCTCATGGTCCCACCTTTCATGGTGACGGTCTTCTGTCCCTCCATCAGGTCGATGACATTATGGGTGGTACCAGGATTCATCTCGACACTGTCAGCATCAGGGTAGCCAAGAACATTCCTGGCGAACTCTATTACCATCATCTGCATCCCAAGGCAGATGCCGAAAGCGGGGATGTCGTTGGTGCGGGCATACTCTGCAGAGATTATCTTCCCTTCTATGCCTCTTTGCCCGAAGCCAGGACAGATCACTATGCCGTCCATGCCTTCCAACCTGTCATGAACATTATTCCTGTCGATCTCCTCACTGTTGATGAAAACGGCTTTGACCTTGCAGTCATGGAACGTTCCGGCATGGGCAAGACTCTCCGTTATGCTCTTGTAAGCATCCTGAAGGCCATATTTCCCGACCAGACCGATTGTCAGGACCGAAGAAGCGTTCTTCCTCCTTTCCAGGAATCCTAGCCACTCTCCCAGATCCGGTTCGGCACCAGGCTCGATCCCCATCTTTTTGAGACAGATGGCATCCAGCCCCTGTCGTTCCATATTCACAGGGACCTCGTAGATACTCGGCAGATCCTGGCTCTGGATGACCGCCTCGACATCGACATTGCAGAAGTGTGCAACCTTCCGCCTCACATCATCACCCAGCACATGCTCAGTTCGAAGTACCAGTACATCAGGCTGGATACCAAGGCCTTGCAACTGCTTTACGCTGGTCTGCGTAGGTTTGGTCTTAAGCTCTCCAGCAGCGGCAATGAATGGGACATAGGTCAAATGGATGTTAAGGGCCTGGCTGGAACCGAGTTCCCACCTTAACTGCCTGATGGCTTCGAGGAAGGGCTGGCTCTCGATGTCCCCTATCGTACCGCCGATCTCTGTGATTACGAAATCCAGATCCTCCTTCGTGGCCTTGAGCTGGATCCGGCGCTTGATCTCATCGGTAATGTGCGGGACGACCTGCACGGTCTTGCCGAGATAATCCCCGCGCCTTTCCCTTTCGATCACACTGCTATAGATCCTTCCGGTAGTGACACTGTTGTCCCTGGTCGTCCTGATGCCGGTAAAACGCTCATAATGGCCCAGATCCAGATCCGTTTCCTGTCCGTCAGCCGTAACATAGCATTCTCCGTGCTCATAAGGGTTGAGAGTCCCGGGATCGATGTTGATATATGGGTCGAACTTCTGGATGGTAATCCTGTAGCCCCTTGATTGAAGTAACTTTCCAAGGGAAGCGCTGATTATACCCTTCCCTAGGGAGGACACAACGCCCCCCGTAATGAATATGTACCTTGTCATGTTGTCAGTCAGATTTTCGTTTAGCTGATGAACAGCAGTTCACGGTACTTGGGGAGAGGCCAGGTGCGGTTGTCCACTCTTTCTTCGAGCTTGTCGATTGGCCTGCGAAGGTCGTTCAGGGCCTCGGCGATTCCATGGTAGGCGACTGCCCTCTGGTAGAGATCCTCAATGGAATTGGCCATCTTGCGAGCCTTCTTCATTGCCTCAGCCTTGGAGCTTATCTCCTCGATGTAGCTGTTGATCTGGTTAATAAGTCCAAGTTCTACGGAACATCCGGAAGTGTCCCCGAAGACCTCCTGGCTCAGGGCGACTTCCTTGAGAAGCCTGCGTTTGTAGTCGAGTGCGGCAGGGATAATGTGATTGATGGCCATCCTGACCATCACACGGGATTCGATCTGGACCTTCTTGATGTACATCTCCCATTTGACTTCGTTGCGGGCCTCGAGCTCCATCAATGAATAAACACCGGTCCTGCGGAACATCTCGACCGACTCGGGACGGGTGAAGACCTTGATCATCTCAGGAACGCTTGTCTCGGTGTCAAGGCCTCTCATGCGAGCCTCTTCGACCCACTCCGGAGCATAACCGTTGCCGTCAAAACAGACAACGTCGATGATGGAAGCGATGATCGGCTTCAGGGTGTCCATGACTGCGACATTCAGTGCCTTGCCCTTCGCAAGTTCCTTGTCCAGGTCTTCCTTGAAGATCATAAGCTGCTCAGCAACCGCAGCATTGAGGGTGGTCATAGCACCAGCGCAGTTGGCCGATGAGCCTACGGCGCGGAATTCGAAACGGTTGCCGGTAAAGGCGAACGGAGAAGTCCTGTTGCGGTCGGTGTTGTCAACGAATATTTCCGGGATCTCGACAAGTCCGAGATTCTTGCCCTTCTTGCCAGCGATCTCTATGGGAGTGTCAGAAGGAACCTCAAGCAGTTTCCTCAAAACTCCGGTCATGGTCCTGCCAAGGAAGGCGGAGATGATAGCGGGCGGAGCCTCATTGCCTCCGAGGCGGTGGGCATTGGTGGCCGAAGCAATCGAAGCCTTCATCAGGGCGTTATGCTTCTGGACTGCAGCCAGGACATTGACAAAGAAGGTTATGAACTGAAGGTTGCCCATGGCATCCTTGCCTGGGGCAAGGAGCATGGTGCCCCTGTCCGTGCCGAGGGACCAGTTGTTGTGCTTTCCGGAACCGTTCACCCCATCGAAGGGTTTCTCGTGGAGCAACACGACGAAACCATGCTTCCTGGCTATCTTGTTCATCAGATTCATCAAAAGCTGGTTCTGGTCGTTGGCAAGATTGGTTTCCCCATAGATGGGGGCAAGCTCGAACTGATTGGGAGCCACCTCGTTATGGCGTGTCTTGATCGGAATTCCCAGACGGTGCCCGCTGATCTCAAGGTCGCGCATGAACTCTGCGACCCTGGATGGAATGGCACCGAAATAATGATCGTCCAGCTGCTGGTTCTTGGACGAAGCATGCCCCATCAGGGTACGCCCCGTGATCATCAGGTCAGGCCTGGCAGCATAGAGGGATTCATCCACGAGGAAATATTCCTGCTCCCACCCAAGGTAGGAGAAGACTTTTTCAACCTTAGGGTCAAAGAGACGACAGATCGGCACGGCCGCATCAGACACTGCTTTCAAAGCTTTCTTCAGAGGAGTCTTGTAGTCGAGAGCCTCTCCGGTGTAGGAGATGAAAACGGTAGGGATACAAAGGGTGTCATCCATGATGAAGACAGGCGAAGTAGGATCCCAGGCAGTATAGCCGCGGGCCTCGAAGGTTGCCCTTATGCCTCCGTTGGGGAAAGAAGAGGCATCAGGTTCCTGCTGGGCGAGGGATTTGCCGTCGAATTTCTCGATCACTCCGCCCTTCCCGTCATATTCAATGAGGGAATCATGCTTCTCGGCTGTCCCTTCCGTGAGCGGCTGGAACCAGTGGGTCACATGGGTCACATGATGCTCCAAAGCCCATTCCTTCATGCCCTCAGCGACTCCGTCAGCTGTTTTCCTGTCCAGCGGACGTCCCTTGTCAATGCATTCAAGAAGAGCCGAAAGTGTGTCTGCATCAAGATACTTGCGCATCTTGCGGCGATCGAAGACGAGTTCTCCGAAATAGTCGGACGGTTTGCCTTCATTTTTTTCGGATGGAATTGCCTTTTTCTCAAAGGACTCCTTCACCAAATCAAATCTGTCACTGCTCATAGCTGCTTTGTTTATAGTTCGTTTGATAATGTGTTCTTTTCCTCATCCTCCGGATCCACCTGCACCAGGCAGTAAGGACCGACATACCACAGGCTCTTTCCCTTTACGAAGTCCCCAAGGGCCTCGTCCCTGGTAAGCCTCTTGCTTTGGGTCACCAGCACAAGCGGTCCGTCGGAAGGCTTCCGGTCTTCGGCCTCCGCCTTGTAAAACTCCTCAAAATCCCTCTGGTAATCAGACACTTCCCTACCTAGATAGACCTTCATGGGATATGGCCTGCGAAGATACAATGTAGCCACCTCTTCTTCCGGTGATATAGTCTTGCACAGGTTGCCCCAGCCTATCCAGTCATTCGCCTGAGGCAGTACGGATGAGGCTGCGTACACAGAAAGGAGCATTGACGCTCCCGTGAAGATCAGGCAGATTGCAGGACGCCCCTTGAACAATGAATATGTTGCCAGGATGAATCCGAGGGAAAGCATGAACAGGGCGAACTTCACCATGCCGGAACGGAGGAAAGGATAGGGTGAGATCAGGTCCGCAAGCCGTCCTTCAGGGCCGGTGAAAAGCAGGACTCCCAGGGCAGCGACACCGATTGCTGCAATCAGGATCAAGGGAACTGCAAGCGTCCATGTCATCCATTTCTGCCATCCGGTTCTCCGAAGGACCTCTACTAACAGCATGACCATGAAGGGCATTATCGGAGCAAGGTAGATCGCCAGTTTGCCGCTGAAAATGGAAAGCATCACGAATGTGGAGACTATCGTCACAAGGAAGAACACTTCCTTGTCATTCGGTCCTTCGCTGCGACATGATCCTTCGCTGCGCTCAGGATGACAGGAACGGATGCTGTCAATCAGGGAGATGACAATAGCGCCTACAAGAAGGAACATGTAGGGAGCCACGATGTACCATATCGCAGTGAAATAGTACCAGAACGGGGCCTTGTGATGGAAAGAATTGACAGCCCTGCCCATTGTCTGGTGGAACAGGAGGTTATTGAGGTAGTCCTTGCCACCGTCAAGATAGACTCCTGTGAACCAGACCACGCAGAGTGCTGCAATTATTCCCCAGGTCTTCCAGCCCAGGTACCTGCCGATCTCACTGCCTTTCTTTTTCAAAAGGAGGAAACAGATGATTGCAAGGGGTGGCATCAGGATGCCGACCGGACCTTTGGTGAAAAGCGCAAGGAAGATCCAGACCGGAAGGAGGATCTCATGCAGCTTCCTGTTCACTGTCCCCGAGCCTGACGAATGGTCTTCGTACAGCTTCCAGAATGAATAGAGGGCCAGGACGATGAACATGGTCATCAGCATGTCCATCCTCAGGAAAACCGATGCGCCGAGGAACAAGGCGCAGGTCATCATCATGAAGGCCACGCTTATCCTGTCGACAGCTCCTCCGGGCTTTACCCATTTGTCCATGACATGGATCGTTATGAATGCCGGGATAAGGGAGAACAGTGAGAGGATCAGCATGGAATGCTTCCCCAGAAGAAGCCTGGACAGGATGACCAGCCACAGGTAAAGCGGAGGTTTGTCGGCATAGGCCTCTCCCTGCAAAGTAAAGGCAAACACGTTCCCGTTTTCTATGGCCTCGTCTGCAATCTGGAGGTACCGGAGCTCATTGTCAGGAGTGAAATCCCTGAGCAGCATCACCGGCAGAAGACACAGGGCGGTGAAGATGAAAGTCAATAGCAGTGGATGTTTTCTCATTGTCAGACCCTTTCTTCAGACTTTTTCTTGAACCCTATCATGAGATTCCTGACGTAAGCCACGAAACCGAAGGACTGGCCGAGGATCAGGACAGGATCTTTCCTGAATATTCCATAGGCCACGATCACTCCTGAACCGATGAGGCTTATTATCCAGAAACCGCGAGGCAGCATGCTCTCATGTCGCCTCCTGGAATAAGCCCACTGGTACACGAATCTCAATGTGAATATTATCTGCCCTGCCGATCCGAAGATGACAAGCCAGAGAGGTATGTTCTCGTTATGGAACATATTGCGTACGAAGTTCCCTGCATCATGGAGCAGGAGCACAAGAGCCACTGCGGGAGTGGCAAGCAGCAGCGCTTTCAAAAGGATTGAAAGCTTTTTCCAGACGCCTTTGGCATCCAGGTTCCACAAGTAGACGAAGTAAGAGATGAATTGTCCGAGGATGATGGAAAAATCATCCCTCAGCACCCCGTAGACGAACATCAGCCAGGCGGCGATAACGCTCAGCCCCCAATAGGCCGAGGGAGAAGTCACCTTTTGCTTACTTTCAGAATCAAGCCACTGGAAAATCGTCCTTCCCGCAAAGAAGAACTGGGCTGCAAAGCCGATCGAGTAGACTATCCAGTAAGGGATTCCGTGCATGGTGGCCTATAAATTATTGTCTCCCACTTTATAATTGCAATAACGAGGCTTCATCCACCGATAAGCGAAACAATCGGCGAACGGTCCCCAGAGACGGTTCCAGAGATGGTATTTAGAGACTCCTGCAGTCCTGGGGTAATGCCTCACCGGCACTTGCTTGTAGGATCCTCCGTCCTGGAGAAGCACCAGGGCGGGCAGAAACCTGTGCATGCCCTTGAACATCGGGATTCTCCTGGCAACGTCAGTATGGATGACTTTCAGCGGGCAACCGGTGTCAAGGGCGCCGTCATGGGTCATCATCCGGCGGAATCCATTGGCTATCCTGGACTGGGTGTTCTTGAACCACGAATCCTTCCTGCCGGCACGTATTCCTATAACCATTGAATAATCATCGATATCCTTCAGCAGAAGGTTGAAGTCTTCCGGATCTGTCTGGAGGTCCGCATCGATATAGCCGACAAGATCCGAGCAGGCATAATCGAAGCCAGCCTTGATTGCGGCACTTAGTCCTGAATTTTTCTCGAAGGAGATGTAGAAGAAATCCTCATGCCTCGAGCAGATACCCTTGATGCCCTCCAGGCTCCTGTCCTTTGAACCATCGTCGACGAAAAGGACGCAAGCCTTGCAGACGCACTTCGGAAGAAATGACGCCAGGGTTTCTTCGAGCCTCACGATATTGTCCTCCTCGTTGAATACGGGGACGATGATCGTGAATCTGTAGCCGGATGTCTTGTTCATGTTCAATACAATCGGACAAAGATAAAGATATTTTTGCTATCTTTCCATCATGTTACTGTCATTTCTTACTTCCTTTCTGGCTGCAGCAGCCGTTGAAGTTTACAATCCAAGGATTCCCCTGATCCTTGACCGGGAGTACAACGTGGTCTCGGAAATAGTCATTTCCCGTGAAAACTCAGGACAGGTGTCAGGTGAAGTCGAAGTTTCCCTCGAAGGCATCCCTCTCAAGGCCATCAAGGACATCCGGCTTGTCTACATTGGTACAATCTCCCCTATAGTCTCAAGAACCAAGTCCAACATAATCAAGGACCAGTTCAGTTCGTGGGGGGCAGGACAGAATGCCTGGTACGGAAGCCGTTCTGTTGCAGACGCATGCAAGTTGAAACCCAAGTCCGGCCGGGTCGTCCTGACTTTTGACAGGCCTCTTGTGAAGGGAGACAACCATTTCTATGTCAGCATGAATGTATCCTCTGCAAAGGTCGGTCTCTCGGACACTTTCAACTGCTCCGTCACTTCTATAACCTTGGACGGCGCCAGGGCGACAGTCAACGAACATGGCACATCAACCGGAAGACGTTATGCCCTGGCGCTGCGGAACCGGGGTGACGACGGTTCCGACACCTACAGGATCCCCGCCCTTGCCAGAACCAAGTCCGGAGACCTTATCGCTGTCTATGACATCCGCTGGACTTCATCCTACGACCTGCAGTCAGACATCGACATCGGCGTCCAGACAAGCAAGGACGGAGGAAAAACATGGAGTAAGATGAAAGTTGCCATGGACATGGGCGAATACGGAGGGCTTCCAAAGGACCAGAACGGAACAGGAGATCCCTGCGTGCTGGTTGATGAGGTCACTGGAGATATATTCATATTCGCGATATGGGCCCATGGCCTCGAAGGAAGCTATTCGATCTTCAATTCCAAGTCCGGCCTTGACCCGATCGACGTGGCCCAACTCGCTGTCGTGAAGAGTTCGGACGGCGGGAAGACCTGGTCCGTGCCAGTCAGCATCACTCCACAGGTCAAGGACCCCTCCTCTTCGACCATCTTCCAGGGCCCGGGTTGTGGAATCACGATGCAGGACGGAACCCTGGTCGTCCCCATCCAGGTCTGGGACAAGGACAAGATCCCCTCTGCTGGGATAATGTTCAGCAAGGACCATGGGGCCACATGGACCGTTTCCAACATGGCGACCGACCATGTCTGCGAAGACCAGGTCGTGGAGGTCCAGCCAGGAGTCCTGATGCTGAACATGCGTAACCATGGGACCCAGGACAGGACCAGGAAGGTGTTCACCACATCCGACCTTGGAAAGACATGGACTCCCCATTCCTCAAACAACACCCTGATCGAACCGGTCTGCCAGGCCAGCATCCTCAAGGCGGGCAGCACCATGCTCTTTGCAAACCCGGCTTCCACCAAGACCAGGAACATGTTCACCATCAAGGCCAGCGATGATCTCGGAGTTACCTGGAACCGATCTCTGCTGCTCGATGAAGAAGGCGGATGGGGATATTCCTGCATGGCCATGATCGACAGTCAGACCCTCGGAATCCTCTACGAAGGAAGCACCTCACAACTGGTCTTCCAGGCTGTCAGGCTAGAGGACATCCGCTGACCATAAACCTACATCCGAAAACACAAAGGCATCCTTTACCGGGGTGCCTTTTCTATGTTGTTGAAAAAGATGTGGAAAAATTTGGAAAGCAGTGGAAGAAAGTGGAAAATAATTGCTATCTTTGTAACCAAGCGTGAAAGGCGAAAAGATTATGATCACATTCATCGGCGAATACACTTCGAAGATTGACGACAAAGGGAGGGTTGTCTTCCCCGCGCCGTTCAAGTCTTTGATGCCTGCCGAAGGTGACATGAGGTTCGTGGTGAAGAAAGATATCTTCACTTCCTGCCTCGAGATGTACACCTTCGAGGAGTGGGAGCGCCAGAGTGAAGAGGTCAAAAAGAAACTCAACATCTTTAATCGTGCTCACGCCGCTTTCTGGAGAGAGTACATGCGTGGCAGGGCAATCGTCGAACCGGACGCCAAGCTCGGCCGCATCTCGATCCCCAAGAAGCTTCTGGAGTCAATTGGTGTAACGAAAGAGGTAGTCTTCTCGGGCAACGATTACAAGATAGAGATCTGGGCCAAGGAAAAATACGAGGCCAGTGAGATTTCGAACGAAGAATTCTTGAATATTGCCGACCAGCTATCTCAGGAGAGATAGGAGGGTCAGCAGGATGTCAGAATACCATACTCCGGTACTTTTGAACGAGAGCATTTCAGCCCTGGTTCTCAACCCATCAGGAATCTACGCAGATGTCACATTCGGAGGCGGTGGTCACACCGCCGGAATCCTTTCACGCTTAAATGAAGACGGTCACGTCATCGCCTTCGATCGTGACATTGATGCACTCGGAAACAGGATAGACGACCCGCGCCTGACGCTGGTACGCGCTGATTTCCGCTTCATACATAATTTCGTCCTCGCCACAGCGCACGACAATGAAGCCCTCAGGGACAGGCTGCAGAAAGGACTTGACGGTATACTGGCAGACCTCGGGGTTTCCTCCCATCAGTTCGACACCGCGGAAAGAGGCTTTTCCTTCAGGTACGACGCCCCGCTCGACATGAGGATGAACCGCGATGGCGGCATCACTGCCGAGGATGTGGTGAATGAATATTCCCAGGAAGACCTGGAAAGGATATTCAAACTCTACGGCGAGGTGGAGAACTCCAGGAAGATCGCATCCCTGGTGGTAAGTGCCAGGTCCAAAGGCCGGATCGGTACGACAGCCGAACTTGACAAGGCCATTGAAAGCGCCCTCCCCAAGTTCGCGGAGCACAAGTTCCTGGCGAAGGTCTACCAGGCCCTCAGGATCGAGGTCAACCATGAGATGCGCTCCCTTGAGAAATTCCTTGAAGGAGCAGCTGCCTCGCTTAAGGAAGGTGGTATACTGGCCGTCATCACCTATCACTCTCTCGAGGACAGGATGGTGAAGAATTACATAAGGACCGGAAATGCCGAAGGCAAGGAAGAGAAGGACATGTTCGGAGTGGTAAGGACTCCTTTCGAGGCCGTGAACCGCAAACCTGTCCTTCCCGAAGAAAGTGAAATAGCTAGCAACACGAGGGCGAGGAGCGCCAAGCTCCGTATAGCCCGGAAGAAAGCAAACTGAAATGCTGGGAGAGAAAGAACATAGGAAATGGAAGCTGTCCGACGTAGGACAGTGGCTCAGGAATGCCTTCCTTGCAACCATCAAGGGAGAGTTCCTGCTGAGGCTCCATGTCAGCAAGTACTTCATCCACATCCTCTACACTTTCTTCCTGTTCTGGGTCAGCATCTGGCTGAGCCTTAAGATCGAAAAGACGCTGACAAGGGTCGAGGACAACCGCAAGGCCCTGCAGGACATGGAAATATATCACGCCCAGAAGACCGTGGAGCTGGTCAGTCTCGGGCGAATGAGCAAGGTTGAGCAGATGCTCCAGGAAAAGGGTTCCACATTGGCGATGCCACAGAAGCCTGCAGACAGGATTAAATAGATAACTCAAGATGGCGACACAGAGTCAGAATTCGACAAAGAAGGAAAGGGACAGGATCGGAATGATCTTGTACTACCTCTATGCCGCCTTCCTTATCCTTGCGGCCGTGATGGTGGTCAGGATAGCCTGGATCCAGTGGGGATGGAAGCCCAGCAAGGAGATCGTAAAGTATTTCAGGCCAGTCAGCGAAAAGAGCGTCATCTATCCCGAACGAGGCGCAATCATCGGCAACGACGGAAAGCTCCTCGCCATCTCCACTCCGATGTACGAATTGTTCATGGACTGCACAGTCCGGAAAGAATACTTCGAGAGCAAGGGGAAGGATGGTAAGAAGATGGAGTCGGAGTGGCAGGCCAAGGCTAAGGAATTCTCGAAAGGACTTGCTGCCGAGATGGGCACAGACGGAGAAAATTACTGGAAGATGATCGAGAAGGGACGCAAGGACGGCAACAAGTACCTTAGACTTGGCCACCCCGTCGACCGCGAGACCCTGCTCCGTCTCCAGCAGCTTCCCCTGATGAATGAGGGACAGTACCGCAGCGGAGTCATCGTCAGGAAGAAAGACACCAGGCAATATCCCTACGGTACCCTTGCCAGGCGTACCATTGGTTACGTCAAGGACAACAGCAACTCCAACGGCAACAACCACATCGGACTCGAGGGTAAATACGACTACGTCCTCCACGGCAAGGAGGGCGAGATCTGGCTCAAGCCCACCGACAACCGGGAAAGGATACAGAACTACGACAGTCTTTACGTGAAGCCGGAAGACGGACTCGACGTCAGGACAACAATCGACATCACGATGCAGGACATCGTGGACAAGGCTCTCCGCCGCCAGATCGAGGACAACAAGTCCATCGAGATGGGCTGCGCGATAATAATGGACGTCAAGACCGGAGCCATCCGCTCGATGGTAAACCTTATGAGGGATTCCACCGACTGGAGCCTCAGCGAGACCTACAACATGGCAATCGGCCTCAACTCCGAACCAGGTTCTGTCTTCAAGGCCACTACCCTGATGACCGCCCTCGAAGACGGTTACATCAAGTCCCTCGACGACAGGATCCCCACCAACAACGGAATCCTGCCCGGATACCCGCCGGACGACCATGTGCGCGGCATGAAGGATATCTCCATCCTCCACGGATTCGAGATCTCATCCAACTACGTATTCCGTTACCTGGCAGTCAAGAACTACGGAGACAATCCCAAGAAGTTCCTCGACAAGCTCTACATGTACAAGCTCGGCCAGGCCTTCGACTTCGACCTGGACGGTCTGAGGGAGCCCGAACTTCCCAATCCCGAGTCCCCGCGCTGGAGTGCCACGGACCTTGGCTCAGTTGGGATGGGCTATGCCATCAAGGAGACTCCGCTCCATATCCTTACCTTCTACAATGCAGTTGCCAACAAAGGCAAGATGATGAAACCTTACCTGGTGGAAAGCATTGAGAAAGACGGAGTGGTGAAGACCAAGAAGGGACCTGCCGTCCTCAACGCCTCGATATGCTCCAAGGCCACCGCTGATACCCTTCTGAGGGCCATGAAGGCCGTAACATCCGAAGGAACCGCGACCAGGCTCAAGGGTGCAAGGGTGCAAGTCGCAGGAAAGACCGGAACCTCAAGGCAAGTCCTCTCTGGCGAGGAAATCAAGAAATATGGTATGAGCACTCCCTACGTCACCAAGGATGGGAGCTACCACAACCTCGCAACCTTCGTTGGGTTCTTCCCTGCCGACGAACCGAAATACAGTGCGATCATCTGCCTCAAGTCCTACCTTATCCGAGGCAGTGTCTACGGAGGTGTCCTTCCTGCAGCCGCTATGAGGGAGATAGTCGATGCCCTGTATGCCCTCGACCCGACTTGGGGAGAAGAGATAGAATCCAAAGTATCAGTCCCCCAGATGGCCCTGGACAGGGAAATCCCTCCCCAGACCGATCCGAAGAATCCGGTTGTACCCGACGTCAAGGGCCTTGGACTCAAGGATGCGATGTACATGATAGAGAACAGCGGACTCAAGGTAGTATATTCAGGTACCGGGCATGTCGCTTCACAGGTGCCTCAGGCCGGTCATAAAGCTGCCAAGGGATCAACAGTAACAATCAGTTTGAAATGAGACTTGAAAGCATCATAAAGGACAGCGGAGTAATCGAGATCATGGGCAACCCTGATATCGAAATCCGTAGCATAAGCAATGACTCGAGAAAAATCGGTCCCGGGGACCTGTTCATAGCGGTCAAGGGGCACGACATCGACGGGCATGCATTCATAGGGAAGGCCATCGAAGCCGGAGCCGCCGCCATCGTCTGCGAAGAATATTCACAGGTGGAAGAATCCGGCCCGGTATTCATCAAGGTCTCCTCTTCTCGTCATGCCCTGGCCATCATCGCTGCCAATTTCTATGACAATCCTTCACGGAAACTGAACCTCGTAGGAATCACAGGCACCAATGGGAAGACCACTACCGTCACCCTCCTTTACGAACTGTTCATGGCCCAGGGCTACAACTGCGGCCTGCTTTCTACAATCGCAAACTACGTCGGCACCCGAGGGAGCGAGGCAGTCAACACCACCTCGGACCCAATTACCATCAACTCACTCCTGAGCGAAATGGTAGACGAGGGTTGTGAATATTGTTTCATGGAAGTCAGCTCGATCGGTGTCGAGCAGGAAAGGATAGCCGGACTGGACTTCAAGGTCGCAATATTCTCCAACTTGACCCATGACCACCTGGACTATCACGGAACCTTCGCAGAATACCTCAGGTGCAAGAAACTGTTTTTCGACAACCTGGGAGCCGGTGCAACCGCAATCATCAACATAGACGACAAGCACGGCGATGTCATGGTGCAGAACACCAGGGCAAGGGTCCAGACATATTCATGCAAGGGAATGGCCGACCATACATGCAGGATCATCGAAGAGAGCTTCGAGGGAATGCTTCTCAGGATCGACGGCCGGGAAGCATGGACCAGGCTCATCGGAAGGCACAACGCCTACAACATCCTGGCCATCTACAGCGCCGCCATGGCTCTGGGAGCGGATCCCGAAGAGACCCTGGTCGCCATCAGCAAACTCGAGCCTGCAAAGGGCCGCCTGGAAGTGATGCGCGGTCCCAAGGGGCTTTCTGTCGTCATAGACTATGCCCACACACCCGATGCCATGGACAACGTTCTCAGGACCCTAAGGGAGATCGACCGCGGGAGGGAACTGATCTGCGTCTTCGGCTGCGGAGGCGACCGCGACCGCACGAAGCGTCCAGAAATGGCAAAGGTGGCTGAGGAATATTCAGACAGGATCTTCGTAACATCAGACAATTCCCGCACCGAGAGGACAGAGGACATCATGGACGAGATCAAAACCGGGTTCAGTCCAAAGGGCCTTGCCAAGACCATAAGCATTGCCGACCGGAAGGAAGCCATACGCACAGCCATAATGCTGGCCCCGGAAGGAGCAGTAATCCTTCTGGCCGGAAAGGGACACGAAACCTACCAGATCCTCGGAAAGGAGAAACATCATTTCGATGAAAGGGAAATCGTGTCGGAAATATTCAGATCGATAACAAACAATTGAAAACGCAAGAAAGATGATATACCACCTGTTCCAATACCTTGAGAAGTACGACATTCCCGGACAGCATCTGTTTGGGTACCTGTCCTTCAGAGCCATGCTGACCAGCGTCACAGCCATGCTGATCGCCTTCTTCATCGGAAGGAGAATCATCGGATGGCTCCAGCGCAAGCAGATCGGCGAGACGATACGTGACTTGGGGCTGGAAGGCCAGATGCAGAAGAAAGGGACTCCGACCATGGGCGGAATTATCATTATAATTTCGATCGTCGTCCCGGTACTGCTCTTTTGCGACCTGACCAATGTCTATACCCAGCTTCTGCTTTTCACCACCTTGTGGTGTGGAGCACTGGGATTCTCGGATGACTACATCAAGGTCTTCAAGCACAACAAGGAAGGTCTCCATCCTAAAGCCAAACTCGCGGCCCAGATGATTCTCGGACTCGTGATCGGAATGACCGTCTGGCTAAGCGACGACATCGTGGTCAGGGAAAAAGTTCCGGTAACGGCCGGAATAGCCAATGTCGTAGAGAAGGGCAACACCAGGTCCCTGAACGTCGACTCCGAAACCCTCGTCGCAGAAGACTCGGGATGGAAGATGGAAAACGTGGTGAAGAGCACTACGACCTCTATCCCGTTCGTCAAGAACCACGAGTTCGACTACAAATGGCTCTCTCCTTTCAAGGGGAAGTGGGGCTGGTACTGCAAATGGGGAATATATGTCTTGATGATCGTCCTGGTCATCACGGCCTGCTCCAACGGAACCAACCTGACGGACGGAATGGACGGGCTTGCCGCTGGCACCAGTGCCATTGTTGGAGTCGTACTGGGTGTCCTGGCATGGCTGGGAGGCAACCTGGTCAACTCCGACTACCTCAACATCATGTACATCCCGGGCAGCGGAGAGATCGCAGTCTTCATGTCAGCCTTCGTGGGTGCGCTGATGGGGTTCCTATGGTACAATTCCTACCCGGCCCAGGTGTTCATGGGTGACACCGGCAGTCTTACGATCGGTGGAATCATCGGAGTAGGCGCCGTCCTTATGAGAAAGGAACTCCTCCTCCCCGTACTCTGCGGAATCTTCTTCGTGGAATCCCTGTCCGTGATAATGCAGAGGTTATATTTCAAGTACACAAAGAAAAAATACGGTGAAGGACGCAGGATCTTCAAGATGAGTCCCCTGCACCATCACTACCAGAAAGAAGGTATCCCGGCCCTTATCCAGAAGCCGGTACATGCAATTCCCGAGGCCAAGATAGTCGCAAGGTTCTGGCTGATCGGAATCATCCTCGCAGTGGCGACACTGGCACTGCTGAAGCTTAGATAGACATAAAAAAGACGCAAGAAAGACAAGAAAGATATGAGCAGGATTGTAGTTTTAGGTGGCGGAGAAAGCGGCGTCGGAGCTGCCGTACTCGCAAAAGTCAAAGGATTTGACGTGTTCCTTTCGGACAGCGGACAGATTGCCGGACATTTTGCCGACGACCTCCGGAAATGGGACATACCGTTTGAGCAGGGAGGGCACACTGAGGATCTCATTCTCGGCGCCGACGAGGTGATTAAGAGTCCCGGAATCCCCGGTAACGTGCCCATGGTGCGCAAACTCGAAGCCCAGGGCACCCCTATCGTGTCCGAAATAGAGTTCGCAGGACGTTATGACGACGCCAAGAAGATCTGCATCACCGGAAGCAACGGAAAGACTACTACCACTTCCCTGATTTACTATCTCCTGAAGAATGCAGGACTGAACGTAGGTCTCGGCGGCAACATAGGGAAAAGCTACGCCTACCAGGTAGCCACCGAACATTATGACTATTACGTTTTGGAAATCAGCAGTTTCCAGCTTGACAACTGTTACGAGTTCCATCCGGACATCGCAATCATAACCAACATCACTCCCGACCATCTGGACCGCTACGACTACCAGCTGGAGAACTATGTCAGGTCCAAGTTCCGCATCACCAGGAACCTACGCCCGGAGGACTGTTTCATCTTCGACTCCGACGACGAGATCACCATCGACCACCTCAACAAGATCATACTCAGCGCAAAGAGGCTTCCTTTCACCCAGAAAGGCGAGGTTGGGCAGGGTGCCTACCTGAAGGATGACAAGATCGTCGTAAAGTACGAAGAAGAAGAGTGTGACATCTATCTCAAGGAACTTGCACTCGGCGGAAAGCATAACATCTACAACTCCATGGCCGCCGCTATCGCGGCAAAGGCCTCCGGAATCGACAACAAGGTGATCCGTGAGTCCCTCGCCACCTTCCAGCCTATCGAGCACAGGCTGGAGCCTGTCCTCAGCATTAAGGACGTACTTTACATAAATGATTCGAAGGCCACGAACGTCGACGCTGCCTGGTACGCAATAGAATGCCAGAGCCGCCCCGTGGTCTGGATCGTCGGAGGAAAAGACAAAGGCAATGACTACGAGGTCCTAAAGCCTCTCGTCAAAGAGAAGGTAAAGGCTATAGTCTGCCTTGGAGTGGACAATTCCAAGATCCGCGAAGCCTTCGAAGGGATAGTCGGAAGCGAGAACTTCGTCGAGACACGTTCCGCAGAGGATGCCGTCAAGGAGTCTAGCAAGTTCGCAGCACCGGGAGACGTTGTGCTCCTGAGCCCCTGCTGTGCAAGTTTCGACCTCTTCCACAACATGGAAGAGAGAGGTGAAAGATTCAAGGAGGCCGTAAGAAGGCTTTAGAAGCAGGATAACAATGGCTGAAGAGAAAAAGAACAAGAGCAACCTGTGGAACTTCCTCGACAATCTCGAGGGAGACAAGGTCGTGTGGATGATCGTGCTGCTTCTGATGCTGATCTCCATCGTGGCCATATTCTCTTCAACCTCACAACTCGCCCTCTCACAGAACACTTCCAGAATGGCGATCGTGGGAGAGCAGATGTTGATCACCCTGCTTGGATTCGGCGTCATAATAGCCTGCTACAGCATAAGGAGCATAGGATTCTTCAGGATCATCTCGCAATTCGGCTACCTTGTCTCGATGTTCCTGCTCCTTATCCTGGCTACACACAAGCAGATAGGTCCGTTCAAGCCGCTGATGATCAACAGCGCCTGGCGAATCGTGAGTATCGGGGGATTCCAGGTACATGTCTTCGAGGTTGTGAAGATAGCGATGGTAATGTACCTCTCATGGGCTGTCAACGCCTACCGCAACGACAAGTTCATGATTGCGAACCTCCTGGCCAAAAAGCACCCGTTCTGGGCAAAGCCTATGGTGAAGAAGGTCGTCTACATCTACGTCCCCATCTTCACGGTATGCATCGGAATCATGGTCGGCAGCCTGTCCAGCACGATATTCATCGGGGGCATAATGTTCATCACCATCCTCATCGGTGGTATCAGCGTAAAGGAACTTATATTCCCGGGAGTAATTGCCGTCGGGCTCCTGCTCGGCTGTATCGGCATCAACTCGATCTGCATAAAGAAAGACATCAAGACCCCGTTCCCGCACCTTGCGTCCGCAATGGCCAGGCTCTCCTCAGACAGCACGGAAAAAAGGCTTGAAACAATCCGCACGGCGCCGCAGAACACTACTGAATTCCAGGATGCCCTGGACAAGCTCAAGCAACCCGTCAGCGCCAAGATTGCCATTCACGAAGGCGGCCTGATCGGCAAGGGGCCCGGAAGGAGCACACAGAGATACGTCGTTCCGATCATGTTCGAAGACTACATGTTCAGCTTCATCGTGGAAGAATATGGACTGCTCGGAGGACTGCTGGTAATCATCCTGTACATAAGCCTCCTTGCGAGAGGCTCGATCATAGTGCGTAACTGCGACAACCATTTTGCGAAGACAGCAGTGGCCGGACTTGTGATCCTCATCACCGGACAGGCGATGATGCACATAATGATCAACTGTGACATGGGTCCTCTCACTGGACAGACCTTGCCTCTGATAAGCCATGGTAATTCATCCTACCTGATGTTCAGCCTGGCATTCGGCATAATCCTGTCGATCAGCAAGATGGCTCGCAGGAAGATTGCCCGTGAGGCAGCCCAGGCTCCCCCTCTGGTGGAACATGAACAGAAGGATGAGGTGGAAAGCACAATCGGAGAGCTGGAGATAATGGAATCCGAGCTTCCCCTACACGACAATGACATCCCGGACTACGGGATTGACGACCATAACAATGAATAATCCTATGGAATACAAGGCTTTGAGGGTAATAATCAGCGGTGGGGGCACGGGAGGCCATATCTTCCCGGCCGTTTCGATCGCAAACAAACTTAAGGAACTGAATCCGGAAACCGAGATTCTCTTCGTAGGAGCGGAGGGGAAGATGGAGATGGAAAAGGTCCCTGCCGCCGGCTACAAGATAATCGGGCTGCCGATAACAGGACTGCAGCGTCAGTTGAATCTCAGGAACATCCTCAATGACCTCAGTGTCCCGTTCAGGGTACTTTCAAGCATCCGCAAGGCAAGGAGGATCATCAAGGAATTCAAACCCCAGGTAGCGATAGGGGTCGGAGGCTACGCCAGCGCTCCACTGCTGATGGCGGCCACAAAGATGGGGATTCCTTCACTGATACAGGAACAGAACGGTTTCGCAGGACTGACCAACAAGAAACTCGGAGACAAGGTCCAATGCATCTGCGTGGCTTACGAAGGGATGGAAAGGTTCTTCCCCGCCGACAAGATAGTCATGACAGGAAATCCTATCAGGAGCGTCTTCGTTCCATGCACCCCCGAAATGAAGGAAGCAGGCGTAAAGGAATATGGACTGGACCCGTCCAAAAAACATATATTCATAGTGGGTGGAAGCCTTGGAAGTTCCAAGTTCAACCAAAGCATGAGGAAGTGGATCAGCGACGGCTGCCCCGGTTCAGAGGGTGTGGATGTACTTTGGCAATGCGGCAAGTATTACAAGGCCGGCATCGACCAGTTCATGAAGGAAGAAACAGAGAAGGATCCGAGACTCGCTGAGACTGTAAGATATTCAGACTTCATCGGAAGGATGGAACTGGCATACGCGGCGGCCGACGTGGTTATCTCCCGATCGGGAGCCAGCAGCGTCTCAGAACTGAGTGCTGCCCACAAGGCCGTGGTGTTCATCCCTTCTCCGAACGTGGCTGAAGACCATCAGACCCATAACGCAATGGCCCTGGTCAGGAAGGATGCAGCTATGATCGTGAAGGATGCCGAGGCAATGGAGAAAATGATGCCCACGGCACTTGAGTTGCTCAAGGACCCTGGAAAGATCGCAATGCTGGAGCAGAATGCCGGAAAGATGGCCCTTCCTGATGCAGCCCAGAAGATTGCTGATGAAGTGTACAAGCTTGTTTGAACAGGAAGAGGATGGAAAAGTATTCAAAAGTTTATTTCATAGGTATCGGCGGCATAGGCATGAGTGCCATCGCAAGGTACTACAAATTCAAGGGCTATCCCGTGGCAGGCTACGACAGGACGCCTTCAGACCTGACCAGGGCCCTTGAAAAGGAGGGCATCTTCGTCCACTACACCGACGATCCGGACCTCATCCCAAAGGACGTAGCCTCGACGCTGGTCGTCTACACCCCTGCCGTCCCTGAAGACTTGAAGGAACTGGTCTACGTCCGCGAACACGGTTACACAGTCATCAAGAGATCGCGCATGCTTGGAGAACTGGCTGTAGGGCAGAAATGCCTGGCAGTAGCCGGTACCCACGGAAAGACAACGACCAGCACCTTGATCGCGCACATCCTGACTGAAAGCGGCGCCGGATGCTCGGCCTTCCTCGGAGGCATATCCAAGAACTACGACACAAACCTCCTGATGAGCCAGACACCTGTCATCGTAGCAGAGGCTGATGAATATGACCGGTCTTTCCTGCAGCTTAGGCCGACGATGGCCGTGATCACTGCCATGGACGCCGACCATCTGGACATATACGGCACCTATGAAGAGTACTGCAAAGCGTTCAAGACATTCGCCTCACAAGTAAGCAGGACACTTGTCGTCAAGAAAGGGCTGGACATAACCCCGGAGGATACCGAAGCCCGGATATTCACTTACAGTTACGACGATCCTTCGGCTGACTACCACGCCGTCAATCCCCACCCGGACGAGCTGGGACATTATATTTTCGACCTCGTTTATCCAGGGGGGACCATTGAGGGAGTACGCTGTGGAATACCAGGCTGGGTCAACGTTGAGAACAGCGTTGCCGCCGCAGCGCTCTGCCTAAGCCATGGAGTAGGTCCGGAAGCCGTCAAGGAGGCAATCGGTACATTTGAAGGAGTAAAGAGAAGACTGGACGTCCATGTAGGTACGCCTGGGCTTACCTACATAGATGATTACGCACATCATCCGAGAGAACTGGCCAGCGCGATATCTTCGATCAGGAAGATGTATCCCGGCAGGAAACTAACAGGAGTTTTCCAGCCTCACCTCTACACCCGTACACGCGACTTCGCAGATGAATTTGCCGAGGCCTTGAGCGCCGTGGACAAACTCATCCTGCTGGACATCTATCCCGCCAGGGAGGAGCCCATCCCAGGAGTCACCTCTGAGATCATATTCGACAAGGTTACTGCCCCTGAGAAGGTTCTGTTGAAGAAAGAAGAACTTATGGATTACCTCTCCGGTGAAACGGTCGACGTGCTGGCGACATTCGGGGCTGGTAACATCGACAGGTTCATTGAACCGATAACCCAGATGCTGGAAGCAAGGATCAAGAAATGAAAAAAGGACTCAGGATAGCCATAATCGCAGCAGCCGTCTGCCTGCTTGCCGCCGCCATCTTCACCATCGTCAGGTTGGGTGGGGAAAAGAGGCGGCAGCTGACATGCGGAGGCGTGAGGGTAGAGTTCGCTGACGACTACAGCTTCGTAACCCAGGAAGACATCGAAGGCTACCTGAAAAATGAATATGGGGCCTACATTGGCCAGAGGTTGGACAGCGTGGACCTTGCAAAAGTGGAAAGCATCCTGGAAAACAAGAGCGCCATCCTGAGGACGGAAGCCTACACCACCCCTGACGGCCTGTTGAATGTCAAGGTTTTCCAAAGGGAACCATCAGTCAGGTTCCAGAAAGGATCGGCAGGATTCTACGCTGACTCAAAGGGCTTCCTCTTCCCCCTACAGGACAACTACACCTCCAGGGTGCCGATCATTGACGGAGAAGTTCCAATCGCCTTCGAAAGTGGCTATAAGGGAGAACCGAAAACCGAGGCTGAGAAAGAATGGCTCGCGAAAGTAACAAAGCTTGTCGGCTACATCCAGGCATCGAAGACTTGGTCTTCGAACATCAGCCAGATTTCTGTCAGGTCCAATGGCGACCTGGTCCTGGTGCCGCGGCAAGGTAAGGAACTCTTCATCTTCGGACAGCCGGTAGACATAGAGGAGAAGTTCGACAAGATCGGCAAATACTACACAGCTATTGTTCCAAGCAAGGGAGAGGGCTTCTATTCGACGGTGAACGTGAAATTTGACGGCCAGATAGTCTGCAGAAAATAAGATACAATAATATATGGAAGAAAGGTACATAGCATCAGTCGACCTGGGCACATCGAAGATGGCGATCTGCGTGGCCAGGATCCAGGATCAGGATGTCCAGGTGATCTACTATAGGGAGACACCCTCCCAGGGCATCCGGAACAGCTACGTCAACAACCCTGGCAAGGTAGAGGACGTACTGAGGAAAGCCATCAGCCAGGCACAGCAGGAACTCAAGATCAAGATCCAGCAAGTGATCGTGGGACTCCCCCGCTACTACGTCCGCCAGGAGACGGCCTCCGCAAGCATGGTCAGGACGGATCCTGATTCACAGATCAGCGAAGGCGAGGTCAAGACCCTGAAGTCCATGGCCCTGGAGGAATATCCCCTCGGCGACAGCAAGAACGAGGTCATCTACGGAGCGGTCGCCCAGTCTTTCTCCACGGAAGACAGTCTCAACGAACTTGAAAATGAGATTGTCGGAATGACTGCAGAGAAGCTTGAAGGCAACTTCAAGGTGTTCATCGGAAGAAGAAGGCATTCTTCCAACATCGACACCGTCTTCAACAGTATGGGTATCGCCATAGCGAAAAAGTATTTCACACCGGGCATCACTGCCAGGGCTGTCCTGAAGGAAGAGCAGATGGAAAACGGAGTAGCGCTGATCGATATCGGAGCGGGTGTCAGTTCTGTGACAATCTTCAAGGGCAAGATCATGAGGTACTACGCCGCTATACCTTTCGGCGGCAACAGCATCACGGGCGACATCAAGACCGAATGCAACTTTTCCTCAGTCCTTGCTGAGAACGTAAAGAAGGCTTACGGAGCCTGCATGCCCAACAAGTTGTCCGCCCTGGGTGAGAAATCAATACAGATCGTGGATGAGAATGACATCCCGACGGCACAGGTGACAGTCAAATACATTTCAGAAATCATCTCCGCCAGGATGAAGGAAATCATCGAAGCCCTGCTCTACCACATCCAGATCAGCGGCTATGCTGCTGAGGACATCCTCAGGGCCGGAGTCGTGGTGACAGGAGGTGGCGCCGAGATGGTGAACTGTGCCAACTATATCAAGGAACTGTCAGGATATTCAGTGAAAATAGGTTACCCGAGGAGGTTCTTTTCCTTCGAGGGCTGCCCGGAGGCCGCGGAAACATCGGCAGCCACTTCGATGGGAATGATCCTGGCAGCGAAGGGCGACAAGACGCTCAATTGCATCAAGGAGGCCCCGGCGCGCCGGTTCTGGACCGCTCCGAAACCCGCCGAATCCTCCTCCCCTAGTTTCCCTGCTTCCTCTGTCATCCTGAGCGAAGCGAAGGATCTCGAAACGAAGGAGCCAGATACTTCGGTCACTTCGTTCCCTCAGGATGACATAGCCAATGTCATCCTAAACGAAGCGAAGGATCTCAAAGAGACCCCGATCGAGCCCGAAGACGTACCGATCGAGCCTAGCGTCATTGCGGCTCAAGAGGAAGAAGGACCCAACGTCTTCGACGAGTACACACAGGAAGAGATTGACAAGGCAAAGGAGAGGAAGAAGGAACGCAAACCTAGGCCCAGGCCTAAATTCACATGGTTCAAGCACATCCAGAACAGCATCAGCAAAGGGATGGGCGAGATATTCGATGACATGGGAAGTGAAGAAGTTTAAACAGAGCAGAAATGGGAGAAATAGATAAATTCGACATCGTCGCAAGCGACTGGACTCCTATCCAGTCAATGATCAAAGTCATCGGAGTAGGTGGCGGAGGCTGCAATGCAGTCAACTACATGTTCCGCGAGAATGTGGAAGGGTGTAGCTTCATTGTCTGCAACACAGACAGGCAGGCATTGGAAGAAAGCCCTGTTACTGTCAAGATACACATAGGCCGGAACGCTCTCGGAGCAGGAACAGATCCTACAAAGGGTCGCAATGCCGCCCTTGAAGCCCAGGACCAGATTGAAAAGGTAGTGCTTGGAGAGGGTACCCAGATGCTCTTCATAACTGCAGGAATGGGTGGTGGTACCGGAACTGGTGCGGCTCCCCAGATTGCCAAGATGGCAAAGGACAAGGGCATTCTGACAGTGGCAGTGGTTACGATTCCTTTCGAGAATGAAGGAGACATGGCACTGTCCAGGGCAATCGACGGCATCCATGAGCTTGTGAAAAACGTGGACAGCCTGCTGATTATCAATAACGAAAAGCTCTACGACTTCTTCGGAGGCCACCTTATCCAGGATGCCTTCCCGAAGGCGGACGAAGTACTGGCAACGGCAGTCAGGGGTATCACCGAAATTATTTCCAAACCCGGTTACATCAACGTCGACTTTGAGGACATCAAGACCATGATGAGGAACAGTGGAATGGCACTGATGGGCATAGGTATCGGTACAGGAGAAAACAGGATCGAGGATGCCGTCCTCGGTGCACTCCGTTCCCCGCTCCTCAACGATTTCGACCTCACTACCGCCAAAAACCTGCTGATCAACATAACCTGCGGAAAGAACGACCAGGGTCTTACCATGGACGAACTTAAGGAGATCAACGCCAGGATCGCAGACTACACGGGCAATGTCAACAAGTTCAAGACCGGCCTTGTCTGGGAGACCGATCCTGCAATCGGCGACCAGGTCAAGATTACCGCAATAGCTACCGGATTCAAAGTCAACGACCTGTCCAAGATTACCAAGACCGACCTCGGAAATCTGATAGTTATCGGAAAGGATTTCAAGTTCGAAAAGAGGAACATGGTAGGAGCCGAGGAAGTGTCCCTGCCCGACCTGCCGGTTGGAATGAACATGATCGGCTACAACGCTGCTGACAATGTCAAGAGGTTCCATTTCGATGCAGACAAGAAGCCGGTACTGGTGGTCGATTTCGGCCAGAGCATCGGAGAACTCGAGAGCGTGCCGGCTATAAAGAGGATGGTACGCCAGGATAAAGATAATAATTAACCTCAAGGAAAGAATAGAATGGAAAGAAGAACGAGAGTAAGGTTTGCACCTAGCCCGACAGGTCCCCTCCACATGGGCGGAGTCCGTACTGCACTTTACAACTACTTGTACGCCAAGCAAAAAGGAGGAGATTTCATCATAAGGATAGAGGACACTGATTCTCACAGGTTCGTACCAGGGGCCGAGGAATATATCATCGAGGCCCTGAACTGGTGCGGAATCATTCCAGACGAAGGGGTGGATGCAAACGGGAAGGTCGTAGAAGAAGCGAGCCCCAAGCATCCTCATGCTCCCTACCGTCAGAGCCAGCGCAAGCCGATCTACCGGAAATACGCCGAGCAGCTCATCGCCAACGGCTACGCCTATTACGCCTTCGACACGGCTGACGAGCTTGCCAACGCACGCAACGAGGCCGAAGCTGCAAAGGAAACCTTCATTTACAACCAGACTACCAGGGAAAAGATGCGCAATTCCCTGACTCTTCCTGAAGAAGAGGTCAAGAAGCTGCTAGAAGAGACCACTGACTGGACTATCCGTTTCAAGATGCCGGTAGACACAGTCGTGAAGATGGACGACCTGATCCGCGGCCATATCGAGGTGAACACTTCCACACTCGATGACAAGGTGCTCTGGAAGAGGGCAGACGAACTTCCGACATATCACCTGGCCAATATCGTAGACGACCATCTCATGGAGATTTCCGAGGTCATCCGCGGCGAGGAATGGCTCCCTTCCCTGCCCCTTCACTACATGCTGTACAAGGCATTCGGCTGGGAAGAGACAATGCCTCGTTTCGCCCACCTATCCCTGCTGCTGAAGCCTGTCGGCAACGGAAAACTCAGCAAGAGAGATGGTGACAAGATGGGATTTCCCGTTTTCCCGCTTAAGTGGACCAATCCTGAAGGGGAGACTTCAAGAGGTTACCGCGAAGACGGATATTTCCCCGAGGCCTTCGTCAACATGCTCGCAATGCTGGGTTGGAATCCCGGAGATGACAGGGAGATGTTCACGATGGAAGAACTCATTGCCGCCTTCTCACTTGACAAGGTGCAGAAAGCCGGAGCCAAGTTCAATCCCGAGAAGGCACACTGGTACAACAGGGAGTATCTCAGGCTGAAGACCGACGAGGAGCTCACTGATCTTCTTGTTCCCATCCTCGAAGAGCACGGAATGAACGTCGTGGACTGCCCCAAGTGCGCCCTCACTGCAGGAGCGGACTTCAACGTGGCCGGAGCAGACATGCAGAAGCACATATTCACCAAGGAATATATCAACGGAGTAATCGCCTTCACAAAGGAGAGGGCTACCTTCGTAAAGGATTTCTGGGACATCGCCCACTACCTTTTCGTCGCACCGGAAGAGTTCACCCAGAAAGACGTGGACAAATTCTGGAGACCTGAGATCGCCGAGAAGATCGGCTCCCTAGCTTCCTTCATCAAGGAATATGACGGGACATGGTCCGTAGAGGCACTGGAGGCAGCCCTGGAGGAATTCATCAAGGGCAACGAATGGCCCATGGGCAAGGTTATGAACGCCCTGCGCCTGACCCTCGCCGGAAGTGCAAGCGGACTGGGCATAGCCGACATCATCGCAAGGATCGGCAAGGCCGAGACCTTGAGACGCATCGCTTTCGCAGAGGAAAAACTGAACTGATTACTCAGGGATCCCCATCACGACAGGGATGGTGATCCAGTCAGTCTGGATCGTCCCGAAGCCGTACTTGACCCTGGCTTTGATGTAGATATTGAAGCCCTGGGTCAGGCCGACTGTGCTGAACCTGCACATCAGGAAACCGTGCCGGTTGGCAGGAAGTTTCACCTCACCTCCTGAAGAAGGATCCTTGACGCTCGTAGCCCCTGCTTCGGTCTGAATGAGAGTTATGCTTTCAGGGAGGGCCTGACGCGTCCCGTTAAGGTCACATTCGGCATTCTCGATGTCGACAGTGAACTCGAAGGGACCGTAATAGCCCCAGTAGCTGGGATACTCATTGAAATCCCTGCCACGCCAGTCTGTCACGACGATGAGGCTGTCAATATCGATGTAGGAGCCCTTCTCTCCGAAGTCAACTTGATAGATGAAACTCTCTGCTGCGACCGTTGCCGTTTCCTTTACTTCTTCGGCGACTTCCGGAGCTTCTTCCACAACCTCAGGAGCTTCAGCGACTTCATCAAGTTCTACATTAGTTTCCTCAGGCTTGGGCTCTTCTACAGGTTCTTCAGCAGCCTCTACAGGTTCTTCGGTTGCTTCCACTGTTTTGGGAGTTTCTTCAACGGCCTCGCTGGTAACGTCTGCTGCAATCTCCGGGATTTCTTCCGGTCCCACAGTCACCGTGCAGACGTTGCTGAAGACGCCTCCGGCCGATGCCCTTATGACAGCGGTGCCGGCATTGTGAACTTGGATTAATCCGTTCTCCACAGTTGCGACCGAAGGATCGCTGCTAGACCAGACAACTCCGTCATAATCAGCTGCAGACGGCTCGACAACAGCCAATAGGGAAGCCGTCTCCCCTAGCCTGAGAGTCAGATCCGTCTCGCTGAGACGGACTGACATCACATCTATTCCCTTGCTGCAGGATACAGCTGCAAGGATAGATGTGATTATTATAAAGAATAACCGGAATCTATTGGCTCTCATGATACTTACTTACTATTCTTCAACGCCTTCCTTAGGGTCGGGAGGACATATTCAGTGTAACGGACCATGCCGAGGTCGGTGAAATGGGTGCCGTCGACGGTGGCCTCACTGTCCAGGCCAAGCATCTTGTCACCCTTGATGTAGTAGATCTTCTTCTCCCCGGCCTTCTTGAGCTTTTCAAAGACTGCCTTCATCGAAGCATTGCGGGCTTGGACGTCTGCCGCCCTCTGCTTGTCGAAAAGGAGGTGGGGATAGTTGGGATTCTCCACAAAGACAACAGGTACGTCCGGATGGGCATCACGCAGGATCCGGAAGAACTTCTCCTCCCTCTCGTCGATAAGCTCATGGCCGCTGTTGGGGACGTTGTCGAGCACGAAGACTGCGGGATCCTTGACCTGGGCCATCAATTCAGCTATTTCATAATCCAGCAGGGCGTTGCCGCTGAAGCCAAGGTTCACGACCTCCCTGTCCAGGACACGGGAAAGGATGTTCGTAAAAGCCATGCCGGGACGGTTGGCGCAGCCTCCCTGAAGGATGCTTGAACCGTACATCACTATCGGAGAGCCCTTCCTGGGGCTGTCGATTGCCGGCTGGTCGATCACTGAGCCCTCGTCAATGCCTATCTCCAGCTTCTTTACTCCTTCATAAAGGGAAAGATAGACAATATATTCCCGCATCACAGGGTCCATGTTACTGATGATGAGCTGGTCGTTCAGAGTGTCCTTCGCAGGACGGGCGCTCTTGACGAACTTCCAGCTCCCATCCTTCGGATCCTGTGAATAAAGGTCCAGACCCCTGGTGCCGGTGTCCGTCATGTGATTCATAGTGTGGAGACCGAAGGAGACCCAGCGGAGGCGTATAGAACTCGAATTGGACCTGAAACGGACCGAGATACCTGAAGAATGGTGGGCCAGGTCCCAGACCGGCTTGCGGATCACACCTTCAAGCGAGGCCGGAAGCCTCTCGTAGGTGGCTGATGTGTTTGCTATGGCCTTGCCATAGATCGGGAACTGGGCGGCATCGTAGTAAACTGCCTTGCTGGCTTCCTGAGCAAAGGTTGAGGCTATGACAGCCAGGGAAAGGAAGGCTGTAAATAAGATTCTGGAAAGAGGTTTCATATCACAAATATAATAAAATCGTTATATTTATGGTATGGGAAGAATAATGACAACCTTACTCGCGCTGGCAATCTGCTCAGGCGTCTGGGCCGAAAACTGGAGGCCGTCAGAATGGCCGGTCCTCAAGCATTACGACAAAGACCATCTTGAAAGGGTCGCGCTTCCGCTGGGAGGCATCGGCACCGGCACGGTGTCCCTGGGAGGCCGAGGGGAGATCCGTGACTGGGAAATCATGAACGTTCCCGGAAAGGGCAACAGTTCGATCACGACGGGGAACGACGCCCCCTTCTTCGCCATATTCACAAAACAAGGCGAAGAGAGCAGGACAAGGCTGCTTGCCGGGCCACTTTACCCCCAGGAATACCTTCATTACGAGGGACGCCCTGTCAATCATCACGGCCTGCCAAGGTTTGAAGAGGCTTCCTTCGATGCCGCCTACCCCTTCGGCCAAGTCAACCTAAGCGACAAGACCATGCCGGTCCGGGTCAGGATCAAGGGTTTCAACCCGCTGATTCCGGGAGACTCCGAGTCCAGCGGTCTTCCACTGGCCGTGCTCAGCTACGAAGTGACCAACACATCAGGAAGTACGCTTGAAGTCGCAGTGTGCGGAGCTATCCGCAACTTCATAGGTCGCGACGGCCAGGATTACACCCTCAACTGGAAAGGTGACAGGATCCCTTCCGGAGCTAAAGGAAACAAGAACGAGTACCGTGAGTCCGACCAGGTCCGGGGAATATATTTCCGTACGGAAGGGGTGGATCCCAAGGACAAGGCCTGGGGCAACTTCAGCCTCGCTACCGACAACCCTGACAAGGTAACTTTCCGCACTTTCACGACCGACAACAGCTGGTCCAACTCCATGCTCAACTTCTGGGACGACTTCAGCGACGACGGCCTGATCTCCAACCCCCAGGCCAGCATCAGGCACACCGTAGGGAATGACCAGGATCCCATGGGAGCCCTGGCCGTAAAGGCCGTCCTGGGGCCTGGAGAAACCAGGAACTTCAATTTCTTCCTGACCTGGAACTTCCCCAACAGGAAGGCCTGGTCAAAAGAGACCGTGGGCAATTACTACAGCACCCTGTACTCGGACTCATGGACTTCAGCTGAAGAGTTCATTCCCCGGATCGGCAACCTCGAGCGTAGGACTCTCTCCTTCGTAGACGCCTTTCTCACCTCATCGCTGCCTGACGTGGTCAAGGAGGCCGCCCTGTTCAACCTTGCCGTCCTTAGGTCCCAGACCGTCTTCAGGGTTGAAGACGGACACATGCTGGGATGGGAAGGAGTGATGGATCACTATGGCTCCTGCGCCGGCTCGTGCACCCATGTGTGGAACTACGAAGTGGCCACTCCATTCCTCTTTGGAGATCTTGCAAGGACGATGAGGGACGTCGAGTTCCGATATGCCATGAATCCTGACGGAGCCATGGACTTCCGGGTCAACCTTCCGTTGGGATCGAAGCCCGATCCCAACCAGATCGCAGCCGACGGCCAGATGGGATGCATAATGAAACTCTACCGGGAGTGGCAGCTCAGCGGCGACAATGAGTTCCTGAAAGAATACTGGCCGTCCTGTAAGAGCGCCCTGGGCTTTGCCTGGAAGGAGAAAGGCTGGGACGGGGACCAGGACGGAGTCATGGAAGGATCCCAGCACAACACAATGGATGTCAATTACTTCGGGCCCAATCCACAGATGGGGTTCTGGTACATGGGAGCCCTGAAGGCAGCTGAAGAAATGGCCAAAGCCATGAAGGACAAGGAGTTTGCTAAGAAATGCAGGGTACTCTTCGAGAAAGGCAGCGCCTGGATGGACGCCAACCTATTCAACGGAGAATACTACGAGCATAAGATCACCGACCCGGAAACCTTTCTTTTCCTTCCTGAAGGCTCGGACAAGACACCGCCATTCCAGCTCGGGAAAGGCTGCCTCGTGGATCAGCTTGTGGGACAGTACATGGCGCACATCTGCGGCCTCGGCTATCTCGGGAACAAGGACCACATTCGCAGGACCTTAGAGAGCATCATGAAGTACAACTTCGTCTCCGACGTGAGCGGCATCTTCAACAACATGCGTTCCTATGTAATGGGGCATGAAGCCTGCCTGCTTATGGCTTCCTGGCCGAAAGGCAGGCTGGAAGTCCCCTTCCCCTACTTCCCTGAAGCAATGACCGGCTTTGAATATTGTGCCGCGACCGGCATGCTCTACGAAGGTATGGAAGCAGATGCCCTCAAGTGCATCGAAGCCATAAGGGAGCGTTTCGATGGTGCCCGACGCAATCCGTTTGACGAACCGGAATGCGGCAAGCATTACGCCCGTTCGATGGCCAGCTGGTCAGCCGTCATAGCCATGAGCGGATTCAATTATTCGGGAGTTGACAAACGGTTCTGCATCATTGACAGACCAGGGAAATGGTTCTGGAGCAATGGATCCGCGTGGGGTACGGTGACAGTCTCCGAAGGAAATGCAAGGATCGAAGTCACTGAAGGCTCACTTGAGATTGTCACATTCGTCTGCGGTGGAAAGACCTTCAAGCAGAAAATAAAAATCGGCTCCGGTGAGGGAGCCGACATAAAACTGAGTTAGACGTTTTCATCAGAACATATACCTGAAGCCGAGTCCAAGGCTCAGAAGGCCATTGTCACGGACTTTTCCGTCACCGAACATGAGACGGGGGCGAAGGCTTATCGAGAGCTGAAGGGGGAAATCGAAGATATATTCAAGTCCGACATTCCCAACAACTCCGGCATAGACTACGTTTTCAGCCTTACCGTTCTCCCAGACAGCAACGCTGGCTCCGGGGCCTGCATAGAATCCCCACTGGCCGGATGATGTCCAGTCAGGATGGGCAATCATGATGTTGTACACGCCGTCAAAATGGAAGGCGCTTGTGCTGAATGCGTCATCGAGGCCGAGTTCGAACTCGAGGAAATCGGAACCGCTCCCGACATAATTCTCATAGCTGATGTCCAGGCCATAATTGCCGATCCTGCCTCCGATTGCCTTTGGCTGGGCGCTGGCTACAGCAGCCATTCCTAAGGCTGCGACAAGAATGATTAAAAACTTTTTCATAATCCTACTTTAGTTTAACCAGCCTTCTTTCTGCAAAAACTATACAACTCCTGAAAAACCCATGAAAGCCATGGCCAGGATGCCGCAGGTGACGAGGGCGATAGGAACACCCTTGAACTGCCTGGGAACGTCATTCATCTCGAGATGCTCCCTGAGACCGGCGAACAGGATCAGTGCCATGCCGTAACCCAGAGCAGTCGCAAAAGCATAGACGACCGACTCTCCGAGGTTCAGCATATGGGCTGCACCACCTCCAAAGGTGAATTCTTTGGTAACGACATTGAGGGCGACACCAAGGACGGCGCAGTTGGTTGTGATCAGGGGAAGGAAGATACCCAGAGCCTGATAGAGGGACGGGCTGATCTTCTTCAGTACGATCTCGACCATCTGGACGAGGGCCGCGATCACCAGGATGAATGCAATGGTCTGAAGGAAGGTGAGTCCGAACGGGACCAGCAGGAACTTGTTGATCAGGTAGGTCACCAAGGTTGCCAGAGTGATGACGAAGACCACGGCTCCGGACATTCCGGTGGCAGTGGAAAGCTTGTTCGAGACACCCAGGAAAGGACATGTGCCCAGGAACTGGGCCAGCATGATGTTATTGACGAATATCGCCGAAATGATTATGAGGAAATATTCCATGGCCTAGTTCTTTTTTGCGATTTTGTTGAAAAGTACCATCAGGTAGCCCAGGGCGATAAAGGCACCGGGAGCCATGACGAAGACAAGGATGCCGTCGCCGGAAATGAATTTCCAGCCGAAGGCAGACCCGCTTCCGAGGATCTCGCGCACAAGGCCGAGGACCGTGAGGCTCATCGTGAAACCGAAACCGATTCCTAGACCGTCAAGTGCTGAATCCACGATTCCGTTCTTGCTCGCAAAAGCTTCGGCACGACCGAGGACGATGCAGTTCACGACGATCAGCGGGATGAACAGGCCGAGGGTCTTGTACATGTCAGGGGTGTAAGCCTGCATGGCAAACTGGAGTATGGTCACGAAGGTGGCGATCACGACGATGTAGACCGGGATGTGGACCTTGTCGGGCACCACGGGAGCGATGGCCGAGATCACTATGTTGGAAAGCACCAGGACGAAGAGCGTGGCGAGACCCATGCTAAGGCCGTTGATGGCTGATGTGGTGGTTGCCAGCGTGGGGCACATTCCAAGGAGGAGGACGAAGGTCGGGTTCTCCTTGAAGAAGCCTTTGGTGAAGATATCAAGTTTTCTCTTGCTCATAGCCTATTCTCCTTTAATGGTCTTGAAGGCCTCGACGGCATTCTTCACGGCGAGGGAATAGGCCCTCGACGTGATGGTCGAAGCGGTGATAGCGTCAACGTCTCCACCGTCTTTCTTGACGGAGAGAATCTTCTGCGAAGGGTCGAAACCCTTGAACTGTGAATAGAAGTGCTCGTCTGAGGTGCACTTCGCTCCAAGTCCGGGAGTCTCAGCGTGGGAAAGGACGGAAGTATTGTACACCTTCCCGTCAGGGGTGATTCCGACCATGAGGGTCAGGGGGCCACCGAAGCCGACCGTAGTCGACCTGATAGCATAGGCCTGGACCTCGGAACCTGAAGTGCTGACATAATATTCAGAAGCCTGGCCGCCCACCTCGAGTGGCTTTGCCTCGGAGAGCTCTCCCCCTTCAGGGAGGACTGCGCCGATGGAAGCCTTCAGGATGTCGGCATTGGCCTTTGCGATAGGCTCGGCCGTCAGGACATACATGCCGCCGAGGAGTGCGGAGCACACAAGGCAGACAGCCGTCAGGCAAAGGACCATGTTGGTAAGATTGGATTTTGCTGCCATAATCTAAGCCCTCCCGTATTTTTTCTGATGGAACCAATTGTTGAGAAGAGGAACCGTCGAATTCATGATGAGGATAGCGAAGCTCATTCCTTCGGGATATGAGCCGAAGTACCTGATCATCAAAGTAATGAAACCTATTCCTATACCATAGACTATGCCTCCCTTGGTGCTCATCGGAGAAGTCACGTAGTCGGTAGCCATGAAGCAGGAACCGAGAAGGAGACCACCGGTGAGGAGGTTGAACAGAGGATCGGTGAACTGGGCGGGATCAGCCATCCAGAAGATGCAGGACACGAGGGCCACGGTACCAAGGATCGAAAGGGTGATCCAGGGCTTGATGACCTTGCGGATGAGCAGGTAGCCGAAGCCAAGGAGGATAGCGATGGCGCAGGCCTCTCCGGCGGAGCCGCCGATGTTAGCGAACAACATCTGCGAATAGGAATACCCGTGCTGGGCCATGAGGTCGGGAACTGTGGCTCCCTGAAGCAAGCCTTCCTTGATGGCTCCCAGAGGTGTGGCACCTGAAACTGCGTCAACACCGAAGAATCCCTGAGGGATCTCCCAATGGGTCATATAGGTCGGGAAGGAAATCAGGAGAAAGACACGACCGACAAGGGCAGGGTTGAAAACATTCTGTCCAAGGCCGCCGAAAGTCATCTTGGCGACTCCGATGGCCACCAGGGCACCGAGGAATACCACCCACCAAGGAGTGGTAGCGGGAAGGTTCAAGGCAAGAAGGATACCGGTCACTATTGCCGACCAGTCCCCGATGGTTGAAGCCTTCTTCAAACAGTATCTTGTGATAAGATATTCAATCAGCACACAGGAGAGTACGCTGACGGCCAGCACCAGCAGTTCCTTCCAGCCATAGAAAAAGACCGAGACCAGGACTGCAGGCAGCAGGGCTATCACGACATCACGCATCAGGACCGCCGTAGTGGTCTTGGAATGCAGGTGCGGATTCGGTGAAACCAATATTTTGTCCATATGCTATTCAGTTTTCGGTAGGTGAATTATTGAGCCTTTGCGGCCTCGGCTGCAGCCTTGGCTGCCGCTGCGCGGGCCTTCATTATTCCCATGACTTGGCCTCTGGCCTGGCTTATGGCGTCCAGAAGCGGAATACCTGCAGGGCAGGAATAGAGGCAGCAACCGCACATGATACAGTCCTGGACAGCATTGGCCTCGAGAGCCTCTGTGTTGCCGGCCTTGTAGAGACGGTTCAGGAGGAAGGGTTCAAGACCCATAGGACATGCATCTGCGCATTTTCCACAGCGGATACAACTGCTCTCGGGCATTCTCCTCGTCTGCTTTTCCGTGAGGAATAGGATTCCGCCGGTACCCTTGAGTGTGGCGGCATCCAGGTTGGCTATAGCCTTGCCCATCATGGGACCGCCGCTGATGACCTTTGCGGCATCTGCAGGCACACCTCCAAGATAGTCGATTATGTAGCTCAGAGGAGTACCGACTCTCACGAGAAGGTTCGCCTGATGAGGGAAGCACTCACCTGTGACTGTGACTGAATTGTCTACCAGAGGCTTGTTCTTCTGGACAGCCTCATAGACTGCAAGAGCGGTACAGACGTTGTCTACGACTGCTCCTACATCGATAGGCAGACCGCCGGACTTGACCTGGCGATGCATTACGGCGTCGATAAGCTGCTTTTCACCACCCTCAGGATACTTCTTCATCAAGGGCAGAACCTCAATACCGGCATAGTCAGAAGACTTTGCCTTCATCTCGGCGACAACCTTGGTGATATGCTCAATGGCCTCGGGCTTGTTGTCTTCAATGGCAATGGTTGCCTTGTCGACTCCGAGAGCCTTCTTGATGATGGCTGTACCGATAACGACCTGCTCTCCTTTTTCCAGAAGGGTGCGGAAGTCGGAAGTCAGGTAAGGCTCGCATTCGCAGCCATTGATTATCAGCATCTCGCACTTCTTTCCGGGAGGAGGGCTGAGTTTGACGTGGGTCGGGAATGTTGCGCCACCAAGACCTACAACTCCTCCAAGCTTGATCTTCTCGATAATCGCCTTCGGATCCTGGGGGATCTCGGTGATGAGAGTGTCGGTCCGGTCGATGCCTTCCATCCACTCGTCACCTTCAACGGCTATTTCAACTACCATCTGGTTGTTTCCGGACAGATCCTTGCGTGGACCTATGGACTTTACGGTACCGGAGACGGAAGAATGGATGTAAGCGGACATGAAACCTCCTGGTTCAGCGATAACCTGGCCCGCCTTGACCTTGTCTCCGACAGCCACCACCGGCTTGGCAGGGGCTCCGATGTGCTGGGCGACAGCAATATACACTGTCGGTGGAGTGGGAAGCGTCTCGATCTTGCAGTCCCGCGAGATCTTGGCATCATTGGGATGGACGCCTCCTATGGAGAATGTTCTTCTAGCCATTGTTTTCCTCCTTCTTTAATTCGTTATTCCCTTCGGCAGGCACTGGGGCCACTGCCACCTTTGCAGCTTCTGCAGCTGCAGCGGCTGCCTCACGGGCTTTCTTCTGACGCTCCTGGATCCTGGCCTTCACAGCATCCTTGTCAAGAGGCTTCGGGAAATTGACACCATGGATGGCTCCTGTGGGGCACATGGCCTCGCATTCACGGCAAAGCTTGCACTTGTCAGGATCGATATAAGCCACGTTGTTCTCCAGCACTATTGCGCCATGGGTACATGTCTTGGCACATATTCCACAACCAATACATGCAGCGGCGCAAGCCTTCTTGGCTGCCGGGCCCTTGTCCTTGTTGACGCAGGAGACATATTCCCTCATGCCACGGGGACCCTTCTTGCGAAGCTCGATGATAGCCTTGGGGCAAGTCTTGACGCAGGCGCCGCAAGCAGTACACTTGCTTTCGTCCACGACAGGAAGGCCTGTCTCAGGGTCCATCGAAAGGGCTCCGAACTGGCAAGCGGCCACGCAGTCCCCGCATCCGAGGCAACCGAAAGCACATCCAGTGTCTCCGGCATAGAGCGAAGCCTTGACCTTACAGGAGAGGGATCCGTCGTAGTCATTGATCTTCGGGCGATTGGAGCATGTTCCGTTGCAACGGACCACGGCCACCATTGGGGCTTTCTCCTTGATCTCGTAGCCGAGGATCTCAGCCACTTTTTTCATTGTCTCATTGCCTCCGACCGGACAGAAATGGTTGTCCAGGTTCGGTGCCTTCACCGCCGAATCGGCAAATGCATGGCAACCGGCAAAACCACAACCACCACAGTTAGCCCCTGGCATGGCCTTTTCAACCAGCTCGATGCGGGGATCCTCTTCAACCTTGAAACGCTGCGCGACAAGGTAGAGGGTCAACGCAAGCAGCAGGCCTAGCCCTGAGATGATTGCGATGGTCCAGATGATAGTAGTTGTCATATTGTTTTATGGAAATTAGTTCCTGATAAAAAACTCATATCCTTCAGCAAGTTTTCCCTTGCATAAGTACAGGATCAGGTAGTAAAGAGCGACTCCGCCTATGGCCACAAGACCGCCGGCAAGTTCGCCCAGCCCAATCAACGGCAAAGATAATATTAAAATAAGTAATATCATCACCGGAATCACGTAAGAAAACAGCACTGCCCGGAGTCCGGTCTTCGGAGCAAGGCATACCTCCACTTCCTGACCGACGGAATAGTCTTTTCCGCGTACGGAGGGAACCTCCACGATTTTCTTCCTGGATTCGGACATCCCGCAAAGCCCCGCTGCATGGCAGGCTGCACATGCAGATTCCGAGACTATTTCCACGCTTATCTTTCCCTGGTCGAGAGATACGACCTTCCCTTTATGAGAGATCAGTTCTGCCATTATTCGACGATGCACGAAACAGGGTTCTTAAGTCCTGAATATGAGTTCAGGCGCCCGCGAACCTGACCTACCTTTAGTGGAGCTACGAAATACACAGGAATCTTATTGTCGTCGTCTGAAAACCAAGCCATCAAGGACTTGTCACCGTCAAACGACTCACCCTTCGGGACCTCGAATCCGAACTTGAGACATCTCATCTGCTTGCCGGCAACCTTACGGGTCTCCTTTCCATAATAGACGAAATGGATGTCGTGGACCTTATGGTCACAAGCATAGCTCATCGGATACCGTCCTCCTTCCTTCAGTTTTGACACATCCATGTTCTGGAGCATGAAAAACAGCATGGCTACATCATAGGTGCAGTCATCCTTAGGCAAGGTGACGGTAAACTCCCCTTTCTTCGAGTTGTTTATCTGAGCATGGATCTCATTGGAAGAATACGTGTAGAGGTTGGTGCACCAGTAATTGCCCTCGACGCAGTCCCTAGTGAATTTCACGGGCTTGAGGCCGTCACAGGTAAACCAGCAGTCGAAGTCCTCCTTGAGCTTGAACACCTGCTCATAGATCTTCTGGGTCTTGCCTCTGAGAGATCCATGATAGCATTTCTGTCCGTTGAGCACCGTTGAATCAAGTTTCAGCGTTGCCTGAGCCACATCAGCATTGATAAGTCCCAATTTGTAATGGACGGTGTAAACAAGGTTCTCACCTCCCTTGAAAGCAATCTTGTCCCTTGACAGGTTCAGAGGGAGGCAGTTCTTCCCGTTCTGCGCACCCAAAGAGATTGCAGTCAAAAGGATGACCGCTGCAACGTAGGTGATTCTGGAAACTATTCTCATCAGAAATCAGGATTATTGTCGAATTCACTGTTCATAGCAGATTCCGTGCCCATGTATTCCGCCTGGGCTGCAAGGGAATCTCCAGGTTCGACAAAGCGTACCTGGTCGGACTTGAAGAGCATGTCGATGTCGCAGACTTCACCGTTACGATGCTTAGCGATAATGATCTGTGTGGTCTCCTTACCATCGGGAGTCTCACCGAGGCCGACATAGTCCGGACGATGAATGAATATCACCATGTCCGCGTCCTGCTCGATGGAACCGGACTCACGAAGGTCGCTCAGCTGGGGCTTGCCGGTACCGCCGGTCCTCTGGACAGCGTTCCTGGAAAGCTGTGAAAGGGCTATGATCGGTACATTGAGTTCCTTCGCGGTAGCCTTGAGGGTTCTGGAGATGGCAGCGACTTCCTGCTCACGGAGACCTCGGAGCTCTACCGGGCCCTGCATCAGCTGGAGATAATCTACGATTACAAGACGAACGTCTTTTGATTTCACGAGTCTCTTGACCTTGGTCCTGAACTCCATCAGAGGTATGCTCGGAGTGTCGTCGATGTATAGCGGAGCCTTTGAAAGGGCTGCCAGCCTGGTCTCGAGTTGCTGCCAGTCCCATGGATCCAGCTTGGCACCGCCCTTTAGCTTGTCGGCAGGCAGGCCGGACTCGGTTGTCATAAGCCTCATAACAAGCTGGAGAGCCGACATCTCAAGGGAGAACACTGCGACAGGCATGTTGTTGTCGACTGCAGCGTTCCTGGCAAGGTTGAGCGCGAAAGCAGTCTTACCTACGGAAGGACGGGCTGCAAGTATGATCAGATCGGACTTCTGCCATCCACGGGTAACCCTGTCCAATGAAGGGAATCCGGAAGGCACACCGCTCAAACCGTCGATTTTCTGGTTCTTTTCAACCTCACGCAAGGCATCGTTGATGATGGAACCGACCTCCTGGACATCTTTCTTGAGATTGTTCTGGATTGCATTGTAGACCTTTGTCTGAGCCTCATCTATAAGCTGGTCAACTTTCACGGAATCGTCGTACGAATCCCTGAGTATCTCGTAGGACGCAGTGATCAGATCCCTCTGGATACTCTTTTGCTTAAGGATCTTGACATAGTACTCGATATGAGCGGCTGCTCCGACTTTCTCAGAGAGTCCGGCTATGGCCACAGGGCCTCCGACCGCCTCGAGATTGCCTTTCTCACGAAGCTTCGAACTCACTGTCACTATGTCCACCGATGTGTGCTCGTTGACAAGCTCGGACATCGCCTCATATATCATCTTGTGACGAGGGTCGTAGAAACATGAAGGAGACAATTCCTCAAGCGCCATGTCGACGGATGAGGGCTCGATGAGCATGGCTCCGAGGACAGCCTCTTCGACTTCAAGAGCTTGAGGCGGTTTGTTTCCCATCTCAAGCCCAAGTGTGTCCAGATTGACTGCCTGGGCCTTTTTCCTTGTGGATTTAGGCTTGTCAGGCATATAGTTATGTTAGTGTCTATTCGAAATCAGGGTTCACGATGATCCTGCCGCAATGCTCGCAGATGATGAGTTTCTTGTTGGAAGCTATCTCCACAAGGCGCTGGGGAGTGATGGTGTTGAAGCAACCTCCGCAGGAATCTCCGTTGTACACGGACACAACTGCCAGATGGTTGTGGACGCTGCCACGGATACGGTCATAAGCACTCATGGTCCTGGGATCGATCTTGGAAGCGCACTCATCCCTCACGGCCTGGAGCCTCTTCTCATCCTTTGAAGTGGACTCGACGATGGTCGCAAGCTCTTCCTTCTTGGCCTTGAGGTCTTCATTGCGGACTGCAATGAAATCCTTGAGGTTCTCGATATCCTCCTTCTTCTCAGCGATGGCGGTCTTTGTGTCGTTGATAGTCTTCATTGCGATCTGGCGGAGAAGGCCCTGGTTCTCGATCTCCTTGTTGATGGAGTCGAATTCACGGCTGTTGGAAATCTCCTCCAGCTGCTTCTGGTACTTCTCTATCTGGAGATCGCAGTCGACCATGTTCTGCTTGCTGTCGGAAATGGTCTGGTTATAGGCCTCGATCACTGCATTGTCCTGGGCCATGCGGGCCTTGAGGTCGGCAAGTTCGTTCTCAAGTGCCTCTACCTCCGAAGGAAGTTCACCGCGGAGCTGGACTATCTTGTCGATCGCGGAATCAGCCTCCTGAAGAGCATAGAGCGTCTTGAGTTTTTCCTCGACGCTGATCTCGGAGTCTGCAAAATTCTTCTGGAGGGAGACGAAGGTTTCCCTCTGGTCTATCGGAGTTTCGACTTTCTTGATTTTCTTGGTTGCCATGGTGTAGCTGATGATATCTGACTAATAATAAAATACAGGGTTGGCCGACTCCAGCTTCGAGCTGGTACGGACTGCAAAGGTAGGAAATTTTTTCCTTAAGAGAGAAAATATTACCTGGCAAATTTCCACTTCCCCCTCGAAATGGCCTATATCGATGAGCATAAAGTTCTTAGGGGTAAAGAAATGATGGTATGAGATGTCTCCGCAAAGGTAAGCCTGCGCTCCGGCTTCCATTGCCTTGGAGATAAGGGACGAGCCTGAGCCCCCACACATGGCCACGCGAGATATGTTTCCATCCAGAAGATGTGAGCACCTGGCGACAGTCAGGCCGAACCTGTCTTTGACGAAAGCAATGAACTCTTCGGAAGACATCGGCATCTCCAGGTCTCCTACTGCTCCAAGACCTACCCCATCTGCCTCCTTGTCCAGCACCTCGATACTCTTCAGCCCTAGCCTTCTGGCCATAGCCCCGCTGACTCCTTCCAGGACCTTGTCAGCTGTTGTGTGGGCAGCATAGACGGCGACTCCCGCTGAAATCGCCTTGATAAGTGCGAGTCCTGTAGGATCGTCCGGAGAGATCTTCTTGATTCCACCGAAAATGAGCGGATGATGGGTGACAATCATGTCCGCACCACAAGCCACCGCCTCGTCCACAAGCTCGGGAGTACAGTCGAAACCGACGAGGACACCGTTGACCTCCTGGTCCGGAGAACCGACTATAAGCCCGCTGTTGTCCCAGCTTTCCTGAATGGAAAGAGGAGCGAATGCCTCTATGGCATCGGTTATGGCCCTTACTGTCATAACGACTTCCTCACCTCTACCAACTGCCTGCGGATCTCCTTGAGACTGTCCAAAGCCTTGACCCTTCCGTCGACAGTCTTGCGGTCAGCTGCAAGTTTCTTGGATGCACCTTCAAGAGTCAGTCCCTGCTCCTTAACAAGAAGATGGATCTGCTTCAGGCATTCCATGTCTTCGACAGTGAAGAGCCTGTTGCCCTTGGCATTCCTGTGAGGCTTGATGTATTTAGGGAATGAATTGGACCAGAATCTCACCAGGGATGTGCTCTCCCCTAGGATTTCAGCGGCCTCGCCGATGGTGTAGTACAATTTATCCATGTTATTATGTTTTAGTCCATTGATTGTCCTGTGTTGGATGACATGAACAGCATCCCCATATAGTCCTCAGGGCTCACCGAGGCAAAGAGGAAGTTCAGCGGATCGACTCTCAAGGTGTCTTTCAGAACTTCGTAGTGGAGATGAGGAGCGAAAGAGTTACCCGACATCCCGACCTGTCCTATCTGCTTATCCCTTGTCACCTTCTGTCCCTTGCTTACCCTTGTGTTCTCCAAATGGGCATATCTTGTGATGAAACCGTTGCCATGGTCTATCGTCACCACGTTGCCCAGGCCCTTTGTGGAATGGTCCACATCCTTCACGACACCGTCCGCCGATGCGTAGACAGGATCGCCCTGCTGGGAGATCAGGTCCAGGCCTCCGTGCATGACAGCAACCTTGTAAAATGGATTGATCTTTTCTCCGACAGAGGCTCCAGTCCTTGCATAGGAGAAATCATGCAGGGGATTGGACAACGGAGGCAGTTTCCCTCCTTCGGAAAGTATCTTCATCACATGCTGGAAATTCTCTTCAACATTGCCAGAGGCCTCCTCCAGCAAATCCAGTTTCTTCCCTACATAATCCACGATGTCCTTGTCCTGGACAGAATCAATCACGGACAACAGGCCTTCTGGATACATGATTCCCAGATCCGGAGCATCGGAGTTGAAAAGCTGGCGGTAGATTTCGTCATCCTTTACTTTAAGGTTCTCCAGGACATCCCCGACAAGTTGTTCCTTGCGTACCATCTCGTCATACATACGGCTGTACATCTGGTTCTCTCTCTTGAGCTTTCGCTCCGAATCGGTGTTCACCAGGAGTGCGAAGACGATGTAATAGACGACGGCCAGCGATGCCGTGATGACAAAGTATTTCAAGGCTTTCCCGAGAATGTTCCACACCGAGTGGGTAACTTTCCGGAATTCCATCCTGGTCCTGTCGAAAACGTACCTGTCCATCCTGCCGTCTCCTTATCTGCGTGAAACACTGAAAGGACGCCTTGTCAGGACGGCCTGGGATTCTGCCTCCCGCTTGCCAACCATGGCAAGGTATTCATCCTTGGACATGGAAAGGTCAAAGTAATTGGCCGGATTGACCTTTTCTCCCTTATAATGGACTTCATAATGGAGATGCGGTCCGCTGGCTCGTCCGGACTGTCCGGTCTCGGCAATGCAGTCTCCCCTCTTCACCTTCATCCCCTCGATCACATTCACCGAGTTGAGATGGGCGTAAAGAGTCTGGTAGCCGAAACCATGGTTAAGGATGATAGTGTTGCCGTAGCCGAAGAAATCGAAATTGACGGCTTCCACTACGGCGTCACCAGTCGCGTAGACAGGATTGCCTACCTTCATGGCAAGGTCAACGCCAGAATGCAGCCTGGCCTCACCTGTGAAAGGGTCGGTCCTGTAGCCGAAAGGACTTGAAAAATTGTATTTCGAAGCATCCGGAACTATCGGAGGGATTGCGGGAATGCAGGAAGCCATGTCTCCCGCCTGCTTGGAAACGGCTGCCACCTCGTCAAAAGACTTGCTCTGCACATAAGTCCTTCTCGTGAGTCGGTCAATGCGTAACGCAGTGTTCTTCAATACATTGTTACTCTCGAGACCATCAAGATAGGAATATTTGTCCACTCCTCCGATTCCGGCCATCCTGACGGATGCGGGAATCTCGTTCATTCCGAATATCGACCTGTAGATGTCGTCATCCCTGACCTGGAGGGCGTCCAGGTTGCTTTCATACCTGTCGAGGTGGGAGTTCAGCACGTCTATCTTGGCATCCCAGCGTGCCTTTTCAGCCTTCAGGATTGCTGTCTTAGGGAGATCCATGCCAAGGACGGACGTGAACACCCAAATGTACAGCAAGGCCAGCGCAATGCTACCGGCCAACAGAAGTAAAACCTTGAAGAGTTTCGATCTGAGGGAAGCCTCCTTGATCTCGTACAACAAGGTCTCTGGATTGAGAATATAATTTCTCATAGCTCGCAAATATACCCTTTTTTGCTATAAATCGCTAAATTTGTTATAATTTTGCCATTTCCGTGCCAAATCATAAAAGGATATGTACACAGCCAAACAGATAAGAAAGCAGTTCCTTGATTTCTTCGAGTCTAAGGGACACACTGTGGTGCCTTCAGCACCCATGGTCATCAAGAACGATCCTACCCTGATGTTCACCAATGCTGGAATGAACCAGTTCAAGGACATTTTCCTCGGAAACTCCGCCCCAAAGTCAAAGAGAGCGACCGATTCCCAGAAGTGCCTCAGGGTAAGCGGAAAACATAATGACCTTGAAGCTGTAGGCCACGATGGCCGGCACCACACGATGTTCGAGATGCTCGGAAACTGGAGCTTCGGTGACTATTTCAAGGCCGAGGCTATCAGCTGGGCATGGGAACTGCTCACAGAAGTCTACAAGATAGACAAGTCCAAGCTCTACGCAACTGTGTTCGAAGGCTCAGCCGAAGACGGAACCTCTCTCGACGAGGAAGCCCGCCAGGCTTGGATGAAACTAATGCCCGAGGACCACATCATCCTCGGAAACAAGCACGACAATTTCTGGGAAATGGGTGACACCGGCCCGTGCGGCCCCTGCAGCGAAATACACATCGACCTCAGGCCTGACGATGAAATCGCAAAGATCCCCGGCAAGGACCTTGTCAACACAGACAATGACCAGGTGATCGAGATCTGGAACCTGGTGTTCATGCAGTACAACCGCAAGGCAGACGGTTCCCTCGAGCCACTCCCCGCCAAAAACATAGACACCGGAATGGGATTCGAAAGGCTCTGTATGGTGCTCCAGGGAAAGACCAGCAACTACGACACTGATGTCTTCTCAGGAATGATAGGCAGGATTGAAGAACTTTCCGGCCACAAATACCATGAGAATGAAAAGACCGAGATCGCGATGAGGGTTATCGCCGACCACATCAGGGCGATAGCGTTCTCCATCGCCGACGGCCAGCTGCCTTCCAACGTCAAGGCAGGCTACGTGATCCGCAGGATCCTCCGTCGTGCAGTCCGCTACGGTTATACCTTCCTCGGTTTTGAAGAGCCCTTCCTCTGCGCCCTCGTCCCCCAGCTCATAGCTGACATGGGCGAAGCCTATCCCGAACTCGCCAAGCAGCAGAAGCTCATCGAAAGCGTTATCCGAGAAGAAGAATTGTCATTCCTCAGGACCCTTGACCGCGGTATAAGGATGATGGATGACTACATGGCCAAGAATTCCGGAACCAAGACCATTCCCGGCACCGATGCCTTTATCCTTTATGACACCTATGGTTTCCCGATCGACCTTACCGGCCTGATTGCAGCTGAGAACGGCTATACCGTCGACATGGACGGCTTCAATGTCGAGCTCCAGAAGCAGAAAGAGAGGGCCAGGAATGCCACAGCCAACGAGTTCGGCGACTGGACGGTCTATTACGATGGAGAGGAAGAAGCCTTCCTCGGCTACGACTGCCTCGAACTTGAGGAAGTCCGCCTCCTGAAGCAGCGTACCGTGAAGCAGAAGAACAAGACAATGTTCCAGCTGGTGTTCGACAAGACTCCTTTCTATGCCGAGATGGGAGGCCAGGTCGGCGACACCGGTACCATCATCTCCTCCAGCGGAGAGCAGATCAGGATCCTCAACACAGTCAAGGAGAACAACCTGACGATCCACATAGCCGAGCGCATTCCCGAGGACTGCGAAGGAACTTTCACCCTGAAGGTCGATGCTAGCCGCAGGCTCAGGATAGCAGCTAACCACACGGCTACCCACCTTCTGGACCACGCCCTTAGGGAAGTCCTCGGAACACATGTAGAGCAGAAGGGTTCCTTCGTGGGACCGGACTACTTCAGGTTCGACTTCTCACACTTCTCCAAAGTCACCGACGAAGAACTCCGCAAGGTCGAGCACATGGTCAACGCCATGATCCGCTCGGACTATCCTCTTGACGAGAAGAGGGATGCTACCATGGAAGAGGCCATGGGCATGGGGGCAATCGCCCTGTTCGGCGAGAAATACGGAGACCGAGTGAGAGTCGTCAAGTTCGGAGACTCTGTGGAACTGTGCGGTGGAACCCACGCAGCCTCCACAGGAAGGATAGGTTTCTTCAAGATCGTCTCGGAATCGGCAATCGCGGCCGGAGTCCGAAGGATCGAAGCCCTGACAGGGGAAGCAGCAGAAACTCTCCTCGACACAGTGGCCGACACCCTCAAGGGCATCAGGGAGATGTTCAACAATGTCCCCGACATCACCGCCGCCGTCACCAAGATGATCGGCGAAAACAGCGATGCCAGGAAGAAGCTTGAGGAATATGCAAAAGAGAAGGCAGCCGCCTTTGCCAGGAAACTCTCCGAGAATTCAAAGACCGTCAATGGAATAAATATTGCTACATTCAACCGCGACGTCGACCCGACGATGTTCAGGGAAGCCGCGGCAATCCTTCAGAAGGAAGTCAGCAATTTCGCCCTCGCCGCAGCTTATGAGCATGACGGAAAGCCACAGTTGCTCCTGATGTATTCAGCAGACCTGGTGGCTGCAGGCCGCAATGCTGCCGCTGACATCAAGGAAGCTGCAAAATTCATCCAGGGAGGAGGCGGTGGACAGCCCTTCCTCTCAACAGCAGGCGGCCGCAATGTAGCCGGACTCCAGGATGCATTGAACAAGCTGGTGGAGACTGCCACGCGCTAAAGCCCCATCCGGCATCAAGGTATGAAGAGACTTGACAGATTCATATTGACTTCGTTCATAGGACCATTCTTCATGATCCTACTTGTAGTCATCTTCATCCTGGTGATGCAGTTCCTATGGGTCTATATCGACGAACTTGTCGGGAAAGGCCTGGATTTCAAGATTATAGTCGAATTCCTTTTCTGGGGCAGCTGCACCGTGCTTCCCCTCGCCCTTCCGCTTGCCACCCTGCTTGCATCGATGATGACCGTCGGCAGCATGGGTGAGAACAATGAGCTTATTGCACTGAAGGCAGCAGGAGTCTCCGTTCTCAGGATCATGACTCCGCTGATGGTGGCTTCGACACTGATCAGCGTAGGTACCTATTTCGTCATCAATGAACTGGTCCCCGTAGCATTCAATGAAATATTCACTCTCAGGGACGACATCAAAAGGACAAAGAACGAGATCAAGATCCCTGACGGAGTCTTCTATGACGGAGTAGAAGGCTATGTCCTCAGGGTAGGATCGACTTCTCCGGACGGCATGATGAACGATGTCATGCTGTATGACCATCACGGGAAAGGCAACACGAGGCTTACCTTGGCCGATTCCGCCATGATTCGAATGTCCAAGGACAAGTCCTACCTGACGATCAAGATGTACAACGGGACCAACTATCAGGAAACCAACGACAAAGCCTACAAGGACACCTCCCTACAGCTTCAGAAGATAGATTTCACGAAGCAGGAGATGGTGGTAGCCCTTGAGAATTATGCTTTCCAGAAGTCTGACAGCGCAAGGTACGGTGACCAGGTCAAGGCCTTGCCGCTTTGGAGGCTCCGCGAAGACAAGGACACCCTGAGACTAGTCAGGGACAGCACCAAGGCATCCCAACTGATGTACACGGCAGCTTCCTACCTCTTCTCTCAGAACAGTCAGCTCGACACCGTTCCATCCGGCATCACAAGGAATTTCGAAGATCCGGATTATCTCCAGTTCAAGGACGATAGGATGAAAGCTTTCGCTCTTGAGAGGGCTGCCAACACTGCCGAGCAGGTACAGGGCAATCTCCAGAACTACGAATTCGGTTCATTCGACTACACGGTCCGCCTGAGATGGACTCTTCTGGAGTTCCTCAGACGCTATGGCCAGGCCATCGCCTGCCTTATCATGTTCTTTATCGGTGCCCCACTTGGTGCCCTGATCCGCAAGGGAGGACTCGGTGTTTCAGCCATCGTAGCTGCACTGTTCTTCCTACTCTATTGGATTGTGGACATCACAGGAGTTAAACTGGCAAGAGACGGAAGCGTCAGCGCATGGGTCGGAGCTTTCGGTTCGGCAATGGTCTTGATGCCAATAGGAGTATACCTGACCTCAAGGGCAGCACACGACCAGGATCTATCAAACATGGACACTATCAAGAATTGGTGGAGAAGATTCCGCAGCAAGATCGCCGGATTCTTCAAGAAGACCAGGATCGTCTTCATGGGAACTCCCGAGTTCGCGGTCGCTTCCCTCAAGGCTTTGCTCGACAATGGCTACAACGTAGTTGGTGTCGTCACTGTAGCAGACAAACCAAGCGGACGTGGACAGAAAGTCAATGAAAGCGCTGTCAAGAAGTTCGCTGCAGAACGTGGCATCCCCATCCTTCAGCCAGTCAAGCTCAAGGACCCTGAGTTCCTCAGCCAGTTGAGTACATTCAAGGCAGACATGTTCGTGGTAGTAGCTTTCAGGATGCTGCCTCAGGAAGTCTGGAGCATGCCCAGGCTGGGCACCTTCAATCTCCACGCGGCCTTGCTGCCACAATACCGTGGAGCTGCCCCCATAAACTGGGCCGTGATCAACGGTGAGACCAGAACAGGTGCTACCACCTTCATGATAGACAAGGACATCGACACCGGAGGCATCATCCTCCGCCAGGACATCACAGTCGACGAGACCGACACTGCCGGAGATGTTCATGACAAACTCATGGAGATCGGGGCAGAGATGGTTGTCCAGACTGCCCAGGGACTCATTGAGAAGAATGTGGACACGAGGCTCCAGAGGAGCTTTATCCAGGGATCTGAAGTCCTCAAGCCTGCTCCGAAGCTCACCCGTGAGCTCTGCCATATAGACTGGAACGACTCCACAAGGCAGGTCTACAACCTCATCCGCGGACTCAGTCCTTATCCTGCAGCCTTCACGGAGCTAGTCCGCGACGGCTCCACTCCCCTCCAGCTCAAGATCTTCTCCGCCGAGCGAATCGAGGCGTCCGAATCGGCACACCCTTCACACCAGAGCGGACATATCATATCCGATGGGAAGACGTACATGTGGATAACGACGGAAGACGGGGCGATTTCCTTGAAAGAGGTCCAGATAGCCGGAAAGAAGCGGATGGACATCGGAGCCTTCCTCTTAGGCTTCCGTGACCCCGAATCCTACACCACGACGCCCGGCACCTCCAAGGCCGAAATCGCCAAGACCCGCGTGGCATGAGCACTGCGGTGATCATAGGAGGCGGCGAATTCCCCAGGAAGGAATATCCACGGGAACTCATCCACCGGGCAGACGTGATCGTCTGTTGCGACGGCAATGCCCTCAAGGCATTCCTCAGGAACCGTGGGAAGATATTCAAAGAAACCGTCAGGGAGCCCGACGCGGTAGTTGGCGACATGGATTCGATGACGCCAGCACTCGCCAAGGAATATTCACACCTTCTTGTCAAGGTCGAAGAGCAGGATGACAACGACCAGACCAAGGCACTGCACTACGTACTCGAGAGTCATCCCGAAGTGGACACCATCCATTTCATCGCCGCTACCGGCAAAAGAGAGGATCACACGATCGGGAATCTGGGATTGCTGATGGAATATGCGCGCATGGGTGTCCAGCCCTCCATCGACATGGTTTCCGACTATTCCACAGCCTTCGCCGTCACCGATTCCTGCGAGCTCTTCCTTGGCAAAGGCAGGAGGATGTCCATTTTCAGCCCGGACAATTCCCTGAAGCTTAAATCTGATGGCCTCGTCTGGCCGACCGACGGAGTCGTGTTCGACAATTGGTGGCAGGCAACGCTCAACAGGACCGGAAAAGATGCGGTAAAACTGGAGTTTTCTCACAAATCATTGGTATTGATTATCATTGATTAATCATTTTTAGCTATATTTGTTCGATACGAACAAATATTTTTCATCAAGATGCTTAAGAAAATAAGAGTCATCCTGGCGACTCTGTGCTTCGTGGCCATCACCTTGCTGTTCCTGGATTTCACAGGGACCTTGCATCATTGGCTCGGCTGGCTCGCCAAAATCCAGTTCCTGCCGGCAGTCCTGGCACTGAACCTGGTAGTGATCATTGTCCTCCTCCTGCTTACCATCCTGTTCGGCAGGGTCTACTGCTCAGTCATCTGCCCCCTCGGAGTGTTTCAGGACGGAGTAGCACACCTCAGCAAAAAAGGCAAGAAGGGCAAGTATTCCTATTCAAAAGAGGTCAAGTGGCTTCGCTACGGTGTGTGGGTAGTCTTTGTAATCGCCCTGGTTGCCGGCATCAATGCCCTGGTCGCCCTGCTTGCACCATACAGTGCATGGGGAAGGATAGTGCAGAACCTGCTCGCTCCCGTCTGGCAGTGGGGCAACAACATCCTGGCAGCTATCGCCGAGAAGCATGAAAGCTATGCATTCTACACCAAGGACGTCTGGCTCAAGAGCCTTCCGACCTTCATCATTACCCTTGTCACCCTTATAGCAGTCATAATCCTTGCATGGAAGAACGGCAGGACTTATTGCAACACTATCTGCCCTGTCGGTACGACACTGAGTTTCTTCTCACGTTTCGCAGCCTTCCGTCCGGTGATCGATGCATCCAAGTGCAAGAGCTGCCACCTCTGCGAGAAGAAGTGCAAGGCTGCCTGTATCGACATCGATGGCGGCAAGAAGATAGATTACAGCCGTTGCGTGGACTGCTTCAACTGCATCGACAACTGCAAGTTCGGAGCGCTGAAATACCGTTTCGCCTGGGGTAAGACAGCCGGACAGCCTTCTGAACCCGGCCAAGTCGATCCTAGTTCCGCTCCGGCTGACAAGAACCGCAGGGCGTTCCTGGTGGGAAGCGCCATAGCACTTGGAAGTGCGGCCATCCCCGCCCGCGCCCAGACCGAGCCGGAAGACGAACCCGTGAAGATTGAAGGTGAAGGCGGTTTCGCGGACATCATCCCCAAGAAAGCCCCGAAACGTTCCGTCGCTATAACTCCTTTCGGATCCGAAAGTGTCGAGCAGTTCTACAAGCACTGTACAGCCTGCCAGCTCTGCGTCTCAGTCTGCCCCAACGATGTACTCAGGCCATCCAAAGACCTGATGCACCTGATGCAGCCGGAGATGTCCTTCGAGCGTGGTTACTGCCGCCCCGAGTGCGTCAAGTGCTCGGAAGTCTGCCCCGCCGGAGCCATCTTGAAGATCACTCCCGAGGAGAAGACACAGTGGAAGGTCGGTACGGCCACTATCCAGCCCTGGCTCTGCCTCGTCGACAACGGTGAAGTCGAAGAGTGCGGCAACTGCGCCCGTCACTGCCCTGTAGGAGCCATCCAGCTCGTCAAGAAGGTCCGCGAGGACGGCAAGACCGTCAGGGTTCCTTCCGTCGAAGAAGAGAAGTGTATCGGCTGCGGAGCATGCGAGAATCTCTGCCCTGCACGCCCGATAAGCGCAATCACTGTAAACGGTTACCAGATCCACCATAAAGCCTGACAACGCCATGAAGAAGAATATTGACAGAAGAGAATTTCTCAAAAAGACAGGTGAAGGCGCAGCCATCGCCGGAGCAGTTGCCATGGCCGGTGCCTGTGCTCCTAAGAAAACGGTCGAAACCGTAGCCAGTATAGCAACAGACGACGGCTCGGATCCCCTTGAGACCGGTAAGATGGAACTCCGCACCAATCCCGGCAACGGAGACAAGGTCTCTCTGCTCGGTTACGGTTGCATGAGGTTCACCATGAAGAAGGATGAGAATGGAAAGAGCATCGTGGACCAGGAGAATGTCAACAACCTGATCGATTACGCCCTGGCACACGGAGTCAACTATTTCGACACAGCCCCGGTTTATCTCCAGGGCCAGTCTGAAAAAGCCGTGGGAATCGCTCTTGCAAGGCATCCCAGGAACACCTACTACATTGCCACCAAGATGTCCAACTTCCAGAGCAATGACCGCAAGGTGGCTATGCAACTCTACAAGGATGCTTTCAAGAACTTGCAGACTGACTACATCGACTACTATCTCCTCCACTCGCTCGGCCGTGGCGGTGCTCAAGCTTTCAAGGCTCGTTTCGAGGACAATGGAGTGATTGATTTCCTCCTTGGAGAAAGGGAGAAGGGCAAGATCCGCCAGCTGGGCCTGTCATTCCATGGCGACAAGCAGTCCTTCGACGAGATGATGGCTCTCCACGACAAGTATCACTGGGACTTCGTACAGATCCAGATGAACTACTTCGACTGGAAACATGCCGACGGAGTAAGGAACGTCAATGCTGAATATCTTTACCAGGAGCTTGACAAGCGCGGAATTCCTATCGTAATCATGGAGCCTCTCCAGGGAGGACGCCTTGCCAAGCCTGCCGAGAATGTAGTGAACAGGCTCAAGGAACGCGATCCCCAGGCCTCACTTGCGTCTTGGGCATTCAGGTTCGTAGGATCCTATCCAAGGGTCATGTGCGTCCTGAGCGGAATGGTCTACATGGAGCACCTGCAGGACAACCTTAGGACGTTCATGGACTTCAAACCTCTCAGCGATGACGAGAAATACTTCCTGGACACCGACATTTCGGACATAATGGCCAACTATCCTACCATTGACTGCAACGACTGCAAGTACTGCATGCCTTGCCCCTATGGAATTGACATTCCGGGAATATTCATGCACTACAACAACAGCGTCAACCAGGGGAATTTCCCCCGCAGCAAGGAGCAGGAAGAGTACCAGAAACTGCGCAAGGCCTATCTTGTGAGCTACGACAGGGCCATCCCGACCCTTCGCCAGGCAAGCCATTGCGTGGGTTGCAAGCAGTGCATTCCCAAGTGCCCGCAGAGCATCCAGATCCCTCGCCAGCTGCGAAGGATTGACGATTACGTCGAGAAACTGAAGCAGAACACCCTGACGTCAGAATAGCCTGGATCCTTCCGGCCCGATCTCCTTATAAGGAATCGGCTTCAGGCCGAAAGAGGCCAGGACCTCAGGAGAAAGATAGTATTCCAAAGGCTTTGACAGTTCCGCGTCCTCCCCTGTGGAGAGCGCGGAATTGTTTATGATGCAGTTCTGCCCCTTCTCGTCGTAGAACATCCTCCTGCAGCCTACCATCAGATTGTTCCTGATGATGTTCCGGTCCACATTGGAGTGGATGTCAAGGGCAAGTTCAGGATAGCGTTCCCTGTAGAGAGGAGAATCGATGTCGACCTCCTCATACAACCTCTTCACCACTTCCTCCCTTGTCAAGGCCTCGTCCCAATGAGCCTGGCCCCAGGGCGAGAAACTGACCCCGATGTTGCAGTTGTAGAAAAGATTGTTTTCCACCACATTGTCCTTGCCGCCATGGATCTGTACACCGCCGAAATGGCCGCCACCGACGTTCCTGAATATGTTGCCGTAGACCTTCTGGCCGGAGATCATGTCATCGAACCTCACGCCTGCCGAGCCATGAAGCGAACCACCGCGGATGTTTTCCCAGAGATTGTATCGGATGACATTCCCCCTGTAGCCGTAATTGTAGAAGATGTCGATCGCCCCTTGGTCATCGCTTTCCTGGACGAGATCATGGAAGTGGCAATATTCGACAACGACATCATTCCCTTCGATGCGCATGGCGGAAGAAGATGAGCCGGAGAATTCGCAATGGGAGACGTTGAGTCCGCATCCGCTGAAGATCAGGGCCGGTTCATAGGTGTGGCGGAAAAGGGAAATGTCCTGGACTATGGTGTTGTGGACAACATAACCGGATGGACTCAGCGTACGCCTGTCCCCTCCGGAGAGTTTCATCCCTGTGTGACCAAGCGTTCCAAATCGGCAGCCTTCTATCCGGACATTCCCAGAAGAACTTACATGAAGTGCATCTCCTCCGAAACGGAAAGCCCCGATTCCATCCAGAAGGATATTCCTGGAACCTTCGACTGAAACGGCATTGGTCCTGCCTCCGATGAAAGTGAGTCCTTTAACCGTAACATTCTCACAGTCGGACACTTCCATCATGAACTCCTCATTGAAAACTGAAAGGCAGACCTCATCTCCCTGGACATAATCCCCAGGGGGGAACCAGAGAAGTTTACCCTTTTCGCGGTCGACATAGTACTCCCCAGGAGAATCCAGCTCGCAGAGCAGATTGACCCCACGGAACTTGAAGCCGGATTTGTAACCATAGTTATGCCAGGGTTCATCCAGGCGGATGACCCTCCCGGCAGTGTCGATGGATGCCACCTTCTGGTACTCATCCCTCCAGTCCCATCGGAAATAGCCATAGATCCAGGCATCCTTTTCGTCTGCCCATTTCGACACTCTATCCTCAACATACCTGAAAACGCCCTCCTTACGGGTGATCCCGTCTACGACTGTTTCTCCAAGGGCTTCTGAGGACAAGATGAAACCATTATCAGGATAACTAGCAATGCGTTGGCGTTTACCCTTCCAGTACAGGTCCACCAGATTCTCCTTGTCGCAGGCGCCACCGAAGTCAGTAATCCCGGAGCCCTTCAGATCTGCTGCCAGCAGTTTCCCCTGCCTGCGGAACTTCAGTATCCTGCGGTCTCCCCTGACCGTAGGAGAAGCCCCCGGAGCAGCCTCGACTGAAACGGAGCGTCCTTTCAGTCCTCTCAGGCTCAATGATGCGGACGGATAATAAACTCCGTCCATGACCACGAGACGCACGTTCCCCTCAGAGTTCCGGATCCGTTCGAAGGCATATTCAAGAGTCTTCCATGGCTTTGACGAAGTCCCGGGAGACCTGTCACTGCCACTGGGAGACACATAGAAACTGGTCACATCAGCCATTGCCGGCAAAGCGGACAGCAGCATCAGGAACAGAGCCGGAAAGAAATGGTTAAATCTCATGGAGGGGATCATTTTTTTTGAAATATACCACAAGATAGGATTTTTTTCTTATATTTGCAGTCCCAACTTTGGAGAGATGCTCGAGTGGCTGAAGAGGCACGCCTGGAAAGCGTGTGTACCCCAAAAGGGTATCGCGAGTTCGAATCTCGCTCTCTCCGCTGAAACCCCTTACAGAACGCCCTGTAAGGGGTTTTTCGTAAAAAGTATCCCAAAAAATATCCCAAAAACGAGATTTTTGAACTAAAAAAAGATGCTCGCAGGTCGGCACCTTTCGGTGAAGGATTGTTTCGTGTCTTGGTAAAAAGAATATATGGTTCTTTTTAATTTTTGAATTGCCCTATAGGGACAATGTAAAGTGTAAAGCCGAAAGTGTAAAGAGAGTGTAAAGTGACTGTAAAGTCCTTTACAGTTTTTATAAGTCTCAAAATTATGCAAGCAGCTATAAATCAACACATTAAATAAATTGGCTCAATGTTTGCTTCGTAATAACGCTAAAAAGCGTTATTACGATGATCAGTGTTTCCAACCTTTCCAAAGTCTTCCGCACGGAAGAAATCGAGACCACGGCGCTCAACGGCGTTTCGTTTGAAATCAAAGACGGCGAGTTCGTCGCCATCATGGGGCCTTCTGGCTGCGGCAAGTCCACGCTGCTGAACATCCTTGGCCTGCTGGACAATCCCACAAGCGGCTCTTACAAACTGCTTGATACGGAAGTCGCCAATCTGAAAGAAAAAGAGCGCACCAAGTTCCGCAAGGGGAACATCGGCTTCGTGTTCCAGAGCTTCAACCTGATCGACGAACTCAATGTTTACGAAAACATCGAACTGCCGCTGCGGTATCTCAACATCTCCGCGGCAGAGCGCAAGCAGAAAGTCACGGAGATTATGAAACGTATGGCGATCAGCCACCGTGCCAATCACTTCCCGCAGCAACTCTCCGGCGGTCAGCAGCAGCGCGTCGCCATCGCCCGCGCCGTAGTGGCCGGTCCTAAGCTGATCCTCGCCGATGAGCCTACCGGTAACCTCGACTCCAAGAACGGCAAGGAGGTCATGGACCTGCTGAAGGAACTGAATGCCGAGGGAACCACCATCGTGATGGTAACCCACTCCCAGAAGGACGCTGCCTGCGCCCAGCGCACGATCGACCTCTTCGACGGTCAGATAGTAAGTGATGTCAAGAACGAACTGTAACCGGCCCTTATGAATCCCTTGAGAATCAGGACCCGTTGGGTGCCGATGCTGCTGAACATCATCGGACTCGGGATCGCCTTCTCTGTTTTCTTGATCCTGATGAGTCAGGTCTGGTATGACTATCGCTATGACCGCTTTGAAGGAGGGAAGGATGTTTACGCCGTAGAAATCCCTTCATTCCAGGAAGGGTTATATAGCCCGCAGATACTCCGGCCCCTGATTCAGATGGTGGCGGACAGTTCCCCGAACATTGCAGAGACCTGCGACTACTTTGTCATGACGAGAAATGACCAGGTAGGCTTTGTGCAGATGAAGGATGGGACCGGGGAAGATGTCACCGCCTATGGCATCAGTTACGCGTGGACGGAAACCTCCGTGCTGGATGTCTTCAGCATCACCCTCGTGGAAGGGCGCCGGGAGGATTTCGCCAAGGAAGGCGATGCCTTGATATCGGAATCGGCGGCCAAGAGATTCTTTCCGGACAGGAATCCGATCGGCGAGACGTTTACCGTCGAGTTTGAGCATGAAGGCCGGATTACCGGAATTTACAAGGACCGGAAGGAGAATGAAAGCATGATCAACGGTATCCTTGTCCATGAGGGAGAAAGGGACATGTCCCTACCTAACTACAACCCGCATAGCTGCTACGTCAAACTGAAGCCCGGTGCCGATTTGGAACAAGTCCGCGAGGCCGTGGGGAAAGTGGAATTGGCCGGTATAAAGGATATCCGCTTAACGCAAATTCACGACACTTGGTTCGAAAAGGATAAGGAAAGATGGTCTGGGGAAAAAGGCGGCAACAAACTGCTTTGCATCATCCTCTTCACCATCGCGCTCCTGTTCCTGGGCATCGCCGGATTCAACTATGTCAATTTCTCCATGGCATCCACGCCATTCCGGATCAGGGAGATTAATACCAAAAAAGTATTCGGTGCTTCGCGCAGCTCTTTGATAACCAGACAATTGCTTCGTGCAATAGCGATTGTTGGCTGCTCCTTCCTGCTGGGAATCCTCACCATGAAGACACTCTGCGGGACGCAGTGGGCCTCCTTCCTCACCGGAGACATGGCCCCGAGCAGCAATGTGACTGTCCTCTGCCTCGGCGGAGCCGCCGCTCTCTTGCTGGCTCTGCTCTCCGGTCTGATCCCTGCCCTGTACAGCACCTCTTTCCAGCCGGCTTTGGTACTGAAAGGCTCATTCGCTTTGTCGGCAAAAGGCGGGGGTCTCAGGACTGTCACCCTCATCCTCCAGTATGTCCTGTCCTTCCTCTTCATCCTCTGTGCCATGATGCTTCAGCGGCAGACTTCCTATATGGTCCATAACAACGAACTCGGCTTCAACTACGATCGGGTTCTGAAGATGGAAAGCCACGCCTTTACCCGAGTCAAGGACGTAGCCGAAGAACTCCGGAACATCCCCGGGGTTATCGGCGTGGCAAGAGGTGACACTCCGATAGAGGGGGGCATGTCTTCCATGTCAGAAATGCGGGAGGGTGATGACATCATTCAATATAGCTTTAGGAATATCTCTCCGGAATATGCTGAATTCTTTGGATTAAAACTGATTGACGGGCGTCTCCCTTACCCCGGTGAATCCGATGTTGCCCTTGCCAATGAGTCTTTTCATGAAGCGCTTCCTTCTTTCGGCATCGGCAAGTCAATCCCAACGATGTATGGGAAGAATGTTACCGTTATCGGCATTTTGAAGGATTTCCATGCCCGGACGCTGGAACATGATTATTCCCCGCTCGTACTCCTCGTCTCTGACGAGTGGAACTATGCCTCTTTCATGATCAGGGTTCAGCCGAATGCAGATGTCCCGGACATCATTCAGAAAGCCAAACGGATTTATAGTGAAATGAAAAGGCTCGACGAGGCGGAAATAGATGTTGGATTCTTGGATAAGGATATAGAGCGGTTGTATGAGCAGGAGATTCGCCAGACCCGGCTCATACGCATGTCTTCTTTCCTCTCGCTCATCATCACCTTGATTGGTGTACTCGGACTTGTCTGGTTCGACACCCGTTTCATGCGGAAGGAGATCGCGCTCCGGAAGGTCAATGGGGCCACGAGAAAGGAAATCCTGTTCCAACTGGGCAGGAAATATCTGCTCATTGTTGCCGTGGGCTTTGTCGTTGCAACCCCTATCGCTATTGCCGTTTGCCAACGCTGGCTGCAGCATTTTGCATTCCGCACCAATATGCCCATATGGATTTTCGTTCTTGCGCTGGCTGTTGTGACTCTCATCACCATCGCTGTCGTTATCACCCAGGGCTGGCTTGCGGCCAGTGCCAATCCGGTCGATTCGCTGAAAAACGAATAATAGATGCCCGATCAAGTCGGGCATGACGAACAATATGAAAAGTTACCTCAAATTCCTCTCCCGCAACAAGTTATACACTTCCATCGAGTTCATCGGGCTGGCCGTGAGCCTGGCGTTTGTTATCCTGATTGGCGCGTATGTGCGACAGCAGTGGCAGGTCGCTCGCGGCTATCCGGAATGGAAGGAGACCTATGCCGTCGGCTTATCGACGACCAACGTGGAGACAGGAGCGCGCAGCGGCTTTGCCGAGTTCTTGAAAGCAGATCTTCCCGGCATCGACAAGGCGTCCGTTTATTCATACCTGGGATGCTGGGGAAAGGTGGGAGAGACGCCGGTCCATGACAGACGGATCACGGTGGTCAATCCTGACTTTCTGGAAATGTTCCCGGTCCGATGGGTTTCCGGGAACCCCGACCAACTCCTGGAGTCCAATACCGTAGCCATAACAGAGTCCTATGCGCAGGAGGTTTTTCCGGACGGAAACGTCATCGGCCAGGTGTGGGAAGACCATAACGGGCATGCGAACCGGATTGTCGCCGTTTTCAGGGACCTGGGTTCTCCCATCCTCCGCTGCGACGACCAGTTGGGGTTTCTGGAGGTCAATACGAGTAATGACGCATCCGAGGTTTATCTCAACGGCTGGTCAGGAGGTATTACCTGCTTGGTCAGGAGCAGAGAGAATGAGGAAAGGCTGGCTTCCAGTATCGACGCTGCCATGGAGGCCCATGGGGCGCGCCGACCCTTTAACGCGACCATCGGGAAGATGAAATACGGATCCATCGAACGCATGGACCGCCTGTATTTCTCGGACTTGCAAAGCGGGACATACGGCCTGCTGAAAGGGAATAAGTCCCTCCTCCGGATCCTGTCGGCCGTGGTGCTTCTGCTGCTTCTGTCTGCGATTTTCAATTATATCAACCTCAGTACGGCGTTGGCTGGAAAGCGAGTGAAGGAGATGAGCATACGCTCTGTCCTCGGGGCATCAATAAAGCAGATTGTCTGGAGCTACCTCAAGGAGTCACTTCTGTTCACTGCGGTTTGTACTGTTGCCGCCGTCCTTCTGGCCTATGCCTTCCAGCCGGTGCTCCTCCACTATATCGAGGCGAAGCACCCTCAGTCGCCCCTAGCAGTCCCTTTCGCCTGGCATTGGGACTTCTGGATGGTCGCGGCGGTTATGGGCCTGGCCCTTTTGATTGGCCTAGCGGCGGGATGGATTCCTTCACGCGTTGCATCGCGCTTTGATGTCATCCGTGTCATCAAAGGGGACTACCGCACCATCTCCAAACGCATCCTTTCCAAGATTTTCATCGTTTTTCAGACGGCCTTGTCCATCTTGCTCATCTCACTCTCGCTGGTCATGGAGCGGCAGTACAGCCATATGATTCACAGGCCGTTGGGCGCGGATGTCGATGGATTGTACTATCAAAATCTGGTTACCGGCACGGGCCATGAGGATGCTTTGAAAGCCCTGCCCTTCGTCTCTGAGATTGCCCAGACTGAAGGATTCCCCGGGAGTCCGAATTTTACGATGAGTGTGAAGGATCCGGAGTCCGACGGGGTGGTGGACATGGCTTTCATGTCCTGCGATCCGGATGCGTTCCGTATGTATCATTTCGAGATTGTTGAGGACTTCCATGCACCTTCCGGGACTGGCTATTGGCTTTCGGAGTCGGCTTATCGCAAGTTCGGTACGGACCCGGCAGAGCCGAAGATGCCGTCCTGGCTGGGCGAATGGCTGGAGGGACCGGTGGCCGGCGTTGTCAGGGACTTCGCCCTGACGGATGCGGCCCACGTGAAGGACGGCCAGATAGGCATCATTCATGTCGAGGAATCCCCTGATACACACTTCCGGGTCCTTCGGATTGGCGGTGACCGGAAGGAAGCTGCGAAAGAACTCGAAGCGCTCTACGGGCGTTTCTTCCTGGAAAAGAACGGATTTGTGCTCCAGTCCACCGCCAACGGATTCATCAAGGACAAGCTGGATTCCATGCTCGGCGAAGCGGAGGATTACATGCGACTCGTAGAACTTTTCATGTTCCTTGCGGTCATGGTGGCCCTCCTGGGCCTGCTGGCCATGTCTGCCTTGTATGCTTCGGAACGCACGCACGACATCGCCGTCCGGAAGGTTTTCGGTAGCACCGTCCTGCGCGAGACCTTCAAGGTGACAGGAGAGTATATGCTTCTGGTTGGCATCGCTTGCGTAATCGCCCTCCCGGTGGCAGTCTGGCTCTCCGGGAAGTACCTGGAGGGTTTCTACTACCGCATTTCTGGTTACGACTGGATCTTTGCCCTAGCGGTCATAATCGCGTTTGTCATCTCCCTTGCCTCCGTCCTCGGACAGGACCTCAAGGCGGCGAAGACAAATCCAGCGGTGGAGCTCAAGAAGGAATAGGCGGAGAGTCTCGGCCTTATTCTGCGGCATAAATATTGCGACTTTTTTGGAGACTGATGATTCGCCACATACATTATAATCATTTACACGGGGAGGTATTCTTTCCTGGTATTGCCTTATTGATGGCCATTTGCCTGACGCTCTCCTGCAAGCAGCGCAGCCAGCAAGTGCAAATGGACGAATCGGCCTTTGTGTTTGGGACGGAGCATATCGACGGGGATGCGGCCGATTATTCCCGCCCGGCGGTGATTATGGGACATATCGCCAATCGGGAGGTGTATGCGAAGACTCAAGAAATCAGCTTGGTAATCCCGTTCTACGACCGCGTTTCCGACAAACAGACATCGGCCATCTATGATGATAGATTCGCGTTTTCACTGAGCCCTTATGCGCCGCGCACGATTTCGATGCCGCCCTATGTAGCGCACATGGTGGTGTGTCCCGGCGATTCTATCCATGTGGAGCTGGACTTTGCAGATTTGGCGAAGGTCGTTTACTCCGGGAAAGGCGCAGAGAACAATGAGAAGTACAATGATTTCCACATAGGGTACTACCTTCCCCAGGATTGGCCGGGGTTCTCCAGGATGGATTTGGACGCGCCGGACGGGCCGAAGCGTGAATTTGCACATGCCGATGTTTTTGCGGCGGCCGCAAAGGAAAAGTTGGAGCATCACCTGGCCCGGTTGGACGATTTCATCGCGGAGAAGCAGCCCAGTCCGGAACTCATTGCCCTGTGCCGGAAGGAGATAGAGGCCGATTATTATTCGGCGCTCATCCAGGCAATGCTTTCCTATCAGACCCTGCAGGGAGAGGATGTGTCGGATTGCTTCAAGATCCAAGATGCGGAACCCCTATTCAATGCGGACTGCCTGAGCAGCAATTTGTTTGAACTTTCATCCAATATCTGCTACTGGCTGCTACGCGGTCTGGACAAGGAGGAAGTCCTTCGATTTGTCAATGATTATCCGGCCCTTGTTGACTTCTTGATGAAGTCCACGAAGAACAAACTGCTGCAGCAGATGCTCATCAGCCACTTCTACAACCAGCTGCTGGAGGCCAATGACGTGACCACGTTCGAGGAGTACTTTGACAGTTTCAATGAGAATGTGACCTATCCGCTGCTGAAGCTCTCCATTCGGGATCGGTATGTGCTCAAGAAGGCCTATCAGGAGAATCCCAAGACCTTGTCTGACGCCATTTTGAAGGCCGACCAGCCCCGTGACGGCCAGGCCATCGTTCTGAAGGAGAATGAGGGGCTTAAGTTGCTACGGTCCATCATTGCCAAGGAAGAAGGAAAGGTTGTGTATATCACCATTGGGGCCACCTGGTGCCCTGGGGTGATGCATGAGACTTCCTTCCAAAAGAGTATGGCTGCCGACTATCAGGGAAAGCCGCTCCGCATTGTCAATTTCTATATGGACGATGGGGCGGATGACCTGGAATCCACTTTGCTGGGGATTGAGACTTTCCACCTTACCGACGCCCAGCGCTCCGGCCTTGACCCTATCTTACATCTGGGCCGGGGGATCCCGTTCTACATCCTGATTGACAAGGAGGGTGTGATTGTGGATTTTGGGGAACATCTGAGGGCCTCGATTCCGGAGACGAGAGACAAAATTGACGAATACTTAGACGATTCTACTCCTTCACTTTGATGAAGAGGCGCAGCCCATCCGATTTTGCGGCGATGAGGAAATGGTGGCCGCTTCGTCCTCTGGTAAGAGATGAATGCAGCTCCTCTCCGGGATCGATTTCACTTACCTGCTTCTACTCCAACCGTTGTTTTTCTTTCTACCGTCCCAGTTGGTGAGATCATCGTTGGAGCCACCTCCGCCACCACCGACGGTGACGCCACCCTTACCGCCGGCAGCGAGCAATAGAGTTGCAACTATCTCCTTCGGGATGGTTATCTCTTCGCAGAACTGTTCGGTGCGGGTCTCGGCCAGATCACAGCTGGATTGATACGTTCCTTTCCAGTTGACCTTGCCAAGCAGGCTTTTAGCCGCCTTCTTCCGCTGGCCCTCATCTGTCGGATCTAAGCCTTTCAAAATCGCCTCTGCGATAATACCATTGCCGATACTGATCTCTGCCTCTTTGGAGAAGATAAGGTCACGATTCAGGGCGAAGTCATAAAGGGCTTTCACGGCTTTAGCAATCCTTCGATTCATCTCCTCCAGGAAGACCTTCTGACGAAGAATCATCTCCCAAAACTGTTTGATCTCGGGAACAGAGAGTATCTCGCGGACCTGCGCTTCGGCGTCGTCTGCCCTATTGCGCTCTTGCTCTGCCCTCCGCCATTCCTGATTGGTCCTCTCCTTTTCTTGGGCAATCGCAAGGTCGGCGTTTTCGGCGCGCTTGTTTGCCGCGTCGAGCTCCGTTCGCAGTTTCCGGACGGCATTCTCGTCCACTGACGCGAGTTTTCCCTTCAGACTGTCATTCTCTTTGGCTACCCTCTGGTTTACCTCTTTGAGACGCTTGTTCTCTTCACTGATTTTATGGATTTCCCTCTTTGTCTGCTTGTAGAGCGCTTTGCCATAACTCAAAATCTTCCGTTTCTGGCTCCCCTTCTGGTTCGGTTTCCGGTTCAATTCCCGGTTCAGTTTGGAGTTCCTCCTCTTCCTCGGTTTGTTCCACCTCTGCTTCCGCTTCGGCCGCCTGAACAGATGCCTCCTCCGCCTGGGAAGCAGGTGCTTCTTCTACAGTGGATTGCGTGCTTTGGGCTGAGGTCAAAGATGATGTACTTCCACAAGCTGCCACAAATGTGACCAACAGCGCTGCAGCAAGTACGATTGCAAGTGATCGCTTCATGTTGTTACCTCCTTTGATTCTAAGCATCAATTTATAATGCTATGCCAAAAGAAGGCGTTGAAAAACTAGTTGAGTTTATGAGAGAGTTTGAAAAAAAGAATTTATAAATAGTAAGGAGTAGGAAATGTTTAATTATACATGCTTAAATCCTATCGCAGATGTAGGTTTAAAATTATTTTCTAAAGATTATAAAAAAGTAGATAAAGTTGAAGAAGCAGAGGCAGTTTTAGTTAGAAGCTGCGCAATGCATGATATGGAATTACCAGAATCATTATTAGCAGTTGCAAGAGCAGGTGCAGGAGTAAATAACATACCTTTAGATAAATGCGCAGAACAAGGTATTGTTGTTTTTAACACACCAGGTGCTAATGCTAATGGTGTAAAAGAGTTGGTTTTAGCAGGAATGTTATATGCCTCAAGAGATATTTTTGGTGGAGTAGAATGGATTCTAGATAACCAGGATGATGAGACAATTGCAAAAAGAGCTGAAAAACAAAAAAAGAAATTTGCAGGTCACGAAATTTCAGGAAAAAAATTAGGTGTAATTGGACTTGGAGCAATTGGTGTTTTAGTAGCAAATGCTGCACAACACCTTGGAATGGAAGTTTACGGATATGATCCATATATCTCAGTTAATGCAGCTTGGAATTTATCACATAATATCAAACATATCAGTAATGTTGAAGAAATTTATAAAAATTGTGATTTTATAACAATTCATGTTCCATTATTAGATTCAACTAAAAAAATGATTGATAAAGATGCAATCGCTATGATGAAACCAAATGCAGTATTACTAAATTTTGCAAGAGATTTATTAGTTGATGAAGA
>CADCJX010000007.1 GCA_902801885.1 uncultured Bacteroidia bacterium | reverse complement strand
GGGGGCGATGTTCTTCATCTGTTCTTCATTCAATGAAAGCCTGGTCTCCGGAAGCTGCACGGGTGCGGGATCTTCAACCTTGGTTTCCTCCTCCGGAGCCACCACCTCAACGACTTCTTCCTTATTATTCTCAACAGGGACAATCAGCTCGTCCGCCTGCTTCTCGCAGGAAAAACTCAGCAGCGCAGCAGCAACCAGTGTCAGCAGTCCCGCTATTCTGTTTATAGTTTTCATAAATATGTGGGTTAAAATAACATTTCTATTTATCTAAATCCATATAATCCAAAACCTTGCATAGATTATAAAAAAAGTTTTTAACAAGAAAAAAGGGCGCCTGGTACACATGCAATTGATTATTAGGTATTTAAATAATTAGACGGTGCTGATTTAGCAACCGTCTAATATTATTATCTATTGAATATCTGTCACTTCCATAACAGACCATCCAGCCACGAGGGGCGATGTGTGCAAGAACGGCCGGCTATCAGGAAGGTCTTCTATCGCAGGTACCCTTTGATGTTGTCCTTGACGGTGGACCAACGGTAATAGGGCCCTTCAACTGGATCGAGGCCACGGAGAAGGGTCTCTTTTTCGTTGAACAGGAACTTGACCAGGACATCACCCTTCCGGTTGCGGTAGAAAACCATCTGGAGATTCACGGCAAAAGGAACGTTGAAAGGTGCGAACCAGTTTGACCTGGCCTCTTCCGCAGTCATCCTGTCGCCTACTCCTTCGAGACCAAGATAGGAGACAAGAGCCAGGGCGGGATAGTCATGTCCGAAACGGAGGTCTGCGGCCTGTTTGCCGCTGGCTATAGCCTCATCGGCCTTGGTCACGATGTCATTCACTAGGGGCTCGGAAAGCGGCATGCGAAGGTGACCGAGTTCCTTGGAGTTGCACTGGCCGAGATAAAGGTAGACGTTGGAAAGCTCGAACCATTTGTAGATCGCGTCAAAAGGCAGGAAGCGAAGAATGGGCTTCATCTCGAAAGCATCTGTGACGACTCCTGCCTCGAAGATGTACCTCTCGAACCTCTCGACATTCTTCACATGTTTCTTGGCAGCGACAGGATCGTTGAACAGGAGGTTCATGACCTGCACTGTGTCAGGGCGGTAGGTGGCATCGATGGAATCCCTGATCCTGCGGACTTCCTTCCAGATTTCTTCGGTAGGATCGTTGCTGATGTATTTCTGGTAGGTCTCGCCGCAGTCCCAGCTGATGTCCATTTTCGGGTCCAGGGCTTTAAGGTTGCCCGTGAATGCAGTCATGCTGACGATGCAGCGGGGAACTATGCTGGAGATGGCACGGACTGAGGTCCCTTTTCTTTTGAATACTTTCTTGTAACGGGCATACATCCTGCCTGCTAACTTGGAGTGTTCTTCGCAGCCCATCCGTGTGAGGCGACCGTTCATTCCGTTATGGGTGGCGTTGACATGGATCACTTCATTAAGGAGGGAATCGCCTGAAGCTGTCAGCAGACCGTCTTCCTTAGCAGCCTTCAAGATGTCAATCAAGGCATTGTACTGGGCCTCTCCCCAGTTCGAACGGGCCCCATGGCGACCGTAGTGGCTGATATAGAAAGGCTTATAACCTTTAGGCGCCTTTGTGTCATGAATAGGATTCCATTCGTAGCAATGGGTGTTGTTTCCCGCGCGGGCTATGTTCTCCTTCAGGAGCCTTGCGAACTCCGGATTCTGGAACTGGACATTAGATTCTTGACCATAAACCAAGGCCGACACCAAGAGGGTAAAAATGATTATCGAACGCTTCATCTGTTAGTATTTTTAAGAAAGACAATAATAATCAAATAGCCCGTTTTTCACAACGGACTCATTATCAGTTAAATATATAAAACGCATAGATTAATTGTCTATGCGTTTTTGGCAAGTGATTGACTATCTGGTTATTCTGAAAAACAGCAGAAGAAGCGTCTTCTCCCTCCAAAGGCCTATTCATTTTGCACAAAAAACGATACCTTTGCAAGCAGATGAATACTCATTTCGAAGGATGCAGTTTCAGGCCGGAGATTCCGGAAGGGTGCGATCTGAAAAAGGACCGCATCCTGCTTCATTGCTGCTGCGGGCCATGTTCGACCGCCATCCTTGAATGGATGGTCGAAGAAGGACTTCGTCCTGGTCTGTTCTTCAGCAACTCGAACATCGTTCCTTTTGATGAATATGTCAAACGCCGCGACGAGCTTGTCCGCTACGCAGCCACTTTCGGCCTGGAAGTCGCGGATGATGAATATGACCACAGCGTCTGGCTGGAGTTTGTCCGGTCACGCTGCGGGTCGACAGAGGTTCTGACTGGCCCGGAACGCGGTCCACGTTGTCTCGCCTGCTTCGAGTTCCGCCTCAGGCGCGCTGCAGAGTACGCCGTCTTGCACGGCTACAGCATTTTGACCACTACCCTCGCATCCTCCCGTTGGAAGGTTCTGTCCCAAGTCGATGAAGCCGGCCGCAATGCGGTTCTTGCTCTTTCTGAAGAGGGTGTACCCCCTTCCGGAAAACAAAAGACAAACAACCTGATCTGGTGGCCGCAGAACTGGCGCAAGGGAGGACTGCAAGAGCGCAGGAACCTCCTGATCAAGTCCTGCGCCCTTTACAACCAAACCTGGTGCGGCTGCGAATTCAGTATGAAATTAAGATAGATTTTTATACCTTTGGAATTAAGAAATACAAAGAACTATGAAACTTACAAAAACAATGATTGAAGACCTTCCTCGCCTTACCGAGGAAGAAAAACGCTCATTTTATCATGACGGAGAATTCAAGAAAGTCATGACAGAAAGATTGAACGATGCTTTTGACAGGATTGAGGAGGAGAGCTATGGTGTGCATCAAAATTCCTGCGAATTCGCCAGCAGAGGATAAGATCCTGTCGTACTACACGACATTGTATTCAGACTACATCAAGAGTGCAGGCTCTTGGGAAAGAATCCTTCCTATTCCAGGGAAAAGTTGATCAGAAACATCCAGAAGGCCTTAGATGTCGATGGTGCAGAGATTCACGAAAGACTGATAAGGCCTCATCCTTTATATGATCCTTGGAGAGAAAAAGGATGGCTGGAGTTTTCTTTTTATTCCTGGCACTTGCAATCATAATGGAAAATTCGCCCTATGATACTCATAATGAGACAAGGGCGAATAGTATCTTGAAATATGTAAAAACTATATTTCTCCGGCCTCGGCGAAGCGGGCGGCAGCATTGAGGAAATGAGTCGTTATCCAGAAGACCGTCCAGTGCTCCGAATAGCCTCCACGCAATTTGTGGACATTGGACATGTCACCCTGCTGCGCGAAATTGGTGTGCTGCAGCTGCTCTCCCTGGCTACCATAAGCATCAGTCAGCTGGAAACATGTGCGAAACATAACCTTAGAAAGTTTAACGAGCCTGTCATCATCAAGGTAACGTCCCATCTTGCACACCTCAGGAGCAAAAAGGACTCCGTAGACATCTATGTGTTGGTTCTGTGCTGAAACTACGGTCCATCCGGTAGTTTTGAAATTGTGGTCTGCCATCCTTCCGGCCGGTAGCGGAATGTCCCAGACCACGACATAGCTCAGGCATACGTCCATAGCATGCTTCGCCCAATCAAGGTATTTATTGTCTTCGAATCTCTCATAGCACTCGAGGAAGCCTTGGAAAGCAGCCCAGGCACCCTCCTTGTCTTCGCAAGTTGCGTCAAGAGTCCCTCCCCAGTAACAGCCGTCCATCTCCAGATGCCGCGATGCAAACTCCCCTGCCGCCTTCTCTGCAGCCTGACGGTAGCGCTTAACTCCGAACAAGTCATAAGAAATCGCCAACGGGGCGATGAAAAAGCCCTCGGCTGTGGATTTAGGATTCCACTCCTTTGAAAGGATCCGTGCCGCAACCCCATCGCAGGCCTTGCGAAGGAACTTCTCCCATCTCGAGGTATCATATTCCTTGGTCTTCCTTGCAGTCTCTATAGCCTTGGCGAAATTGTACATTGCCTGCCCGCAGGAAACGGGATCTCCTTGGTCCCATTCACCGGTGAAGAAATTGTAGCGGACAGCGAAAAGCCCATCCTCCAGAAACTTGCATCCTGTCAGGAAATCAAGGCTCCTCTGCACCTTGTCATGAATGGAAGGGTCTCCCAGCCGGGATGAAAGGACCTGTAAGGCATAGCCAGGGGAATCTGCCTGACCGCACCAGCCCATCACTATATCCTTCCTGGAATACCTTGAATCATACATGTCGAATCCCGCCGCCAAATCATTTTCCATCCAGCGGGACAGGGCGAAACGGTACTTGGTGTCCACTATCTCCTTGAAGGTCGGGAACCTTTCCGCGTCGTAAGGTTTGTAAAGGTCAAGGGAAGTATAAACGGGTCTCTGGAAGCCAGTCCCGGGACGGTCTATCGCATAAAGATCGATAAGGTATTCCTTTTCAATCACCCTGCCGGGCTCCATATCGATGAATGTGTCCGAATACCTCATCGACGTCCGCTGGCGCGCCTTGGCCACACTTCTTTGGCCATTGTAACCTATAGGACCTGAATACATTACTATTTCTGTACATCCTTCCCTTGCCTCGGTCCCGAGCGACCACCACTGGTCGTCAAGAACGGCTCCACGGACCGGGGACGGCGTGGTGTGCACTGCAACGGCCCGAAGGGTTGAAGGGTTCTCCAGCATCACGAAAGGCATCGGATAGCGATGGTCTTCGAAGATGGCAAACTCCCCTGGAGTTCCTGTCCAGGTGGCTATCAGCTTGGGATTGACCGAAGCTCCGTTCTTGTTGCCGTAGTAAACTATTCCCGGAGCAAAGAGCGAGAGACCGTTCCCCTTTTCCTGGAGGCGCACGGAAAGAGTGACATTGCGGAGCGTGTCTTTTCCTGTCCACTCAAACCTCCTCACACACCGCACGAGACCTTCTTCGGTCTGTGAATAAGAATCCGTCAACTCAAGGTCTCCCTGCTCGAAAGACGCCGTTCCTCTAAGGATGGTCCATGCCCCGGTTTTCTCGACCTTGGATGCCTTTACATGTGTCCAGTCCGTCATCCAATCATCCTTCCAGCCGGACGCAATCGACCACAGGCCTTCCTTGGGTGTACACAGGACATCTTTCCCGTCTGTGAAAACCACGCCTCCGTCTTCAACCGAGAATCTCGTCTGGGCATAAGAATCCCATGTTGGCGACACCGATACCATCAGCACCGCCAACGATGCAAGCAACCATTTTCTCACCTTGTCCGGATTATTTAAACCACTCGGTAACGTGGTTCTTTGCCCAAAGGAAATAAACAGCAAGACCGATCCAGCTGGTAATAAGGACGAGCACCGAGCAGATGATCTTTCCGACGATGGACATAGGTTTCTTGAAGATGTCGAGCACTGCAAGGATCGACAAGACGAGGCCGATGATGTAGACTATTGATGCCATAATGTGAGTGAATTTCTTACAATATAAGTATTATTTTCCGATCTTTGTACTATCTAATCCCTCTATCAAATGAAAAAGTCCCTGTTTATCCTGATGACTCTTCTCTGCCTTGCCGCATGCAAGCAGGAGAAGGAGAAGAAAGCTGTCTACATCATTATCGACGGAGTCCCTGCTGACATGATAGAAAGACTTGATCTGCCCGCCATCAAGGAGATCTCCGGCGTCGGTGCATACGGAAGAAGCTACGTAGGAGGTACCGTTGGACGCTACGACCAAACCCCTACGATCTCGGCCGTTGGCTACACCGACCTGCTCACATCTACATGGGTAAACAAGCATAACGTCCCCGGCAACAGCAATCTGGAGCCAAATTACAACTATTGGACTCTTTTCAGGATAGCGAAGGAACAGAAGAAGGATTTCAAGACAGGAATATTTTCCAGCTGGATCGACAACAGGACCGTTCTTATCGGAGAAGGAAAGCCTGAGACCGGGAACCTGCAGATAGACTATGTCTGCGATGGGTACGAGCTGGACACCGTAGCCTTCCCCCACAAAGAATATGATCTCCACATCCTCGACATAGACGAGCATGTCTCGAAGGAGGCGGCTAAATGCATCAAGGAGAATGCTCCTGACCTGAGCTGGGTCTACCTCTGGTACACGGACGATGCAGGTCACACCTTCGGCAACGGAGAAACTTTCGACGAAGCGGTAAGAAGGGCAGACAAACAGATCGAGAGGGTCTGGGAGGCAGTAAAGTACCGCGAGAAGAATTTTGATGAGGACTGGATGATAGTGGTAACCACCGACCACGGACGGGACTTCATGGGTTATGGCCACGGTAAACAGTCTGAAAGGGAGAGAATTACTTGGGTGGCTACAAACCAGAAAGTCAACGAAAGGATGAAGAGCGGCAAATCTGCAATTACGGACATAGCACCTTCAATCTGCCGTTTCATGGGATTCGAGGTCCCCAGGGACATCCTTTGGGAACAGGACGGAATGCCCTTCATCGGTAAGGTGGACATCATGGAGATGGATGTACTCCCGTACGACAACTATGTAGACCTGAAATGGGAATGCATCGATCCCAAGGCCGCGGTAAATGTCTGGGCAGCAGCAAGCAACAACTTCAAGGAAGGAGGCAAGGACGAGTGGATAAACGTTGGATCGACGTCAGCCGGGAAGGAGTCCTTCAGGGTAGATCTAAAGACTCTGCCTGAATCAAAGTTCTATAAGTTCGTCCTGGAGACTCCCAATAACCACCTGAACCGCTGGTACTCTGTCACAAAAGAGAAATACACAAATTTCAAGCTTCCTGTCGCAGCTTCGTTCCGGCAAGGATGGGCGGATGACGTGAGGGCCGGACTTGACGGCTTTATTGCAACTTACGGATCCTCAGGCAGCAAGCCTGCAGAAAACCCTTATGTCGTTTTCGATTTCGACAACACCACAAGCATCTTCGACATCCAGTACCAGATGGTTCCCTTCCAGCCCATGATGATGGCCTTCGAGATAGAACCGCAGGATATGCGTTCTCTGCTCATGGAAGACCTGACTAAGCCGGAAGCCTATTCAGAGCTGATCGAAGACATCTGCTGGGACTACCGGTCCCTTTGGAACAAGTTCGGACCATTTTCAGCATCTGGTATGGCTCCTTCTGACACAGCTGCCCTTCACAAGGATCCGGAATGGCTGGATTTTGCGACAAAGATGTACAACATGTACAACCTGGTCTACGAAGTGGAACCGAATGAAGTCTGCATATCCTGGTTGACTTCTTGGTTCCATGGAATGACTAATGAAGAGATTTATGCCTTGTCAAAGGCATCCCATGAAACATTCAAGGATGTAGAAACATCAACGGTGACCTGGGGAGGCGAAAGACCTTGCTCATGGACCAGCGGAATCTCAGTAACGGAAGAAGTGAGAGATCTCTGGAAGTCGCTTAAGAATAATGGAATAGATATTTGGGTCTGCTCCGGCTCCCAACTAGAACAAGTGAGGGCGGCAGTCGATGTGTTCGGCCTTCATGAATATTGTACAGGAATACTTGCAGTCCCGACAAAATACGATCCTTCCACGGCTGGTTACCTGGCTCTTCCGGGAGGACGCTGGCAAAGGGACACTGTTGAAATGAACAGCTTCACCTGGTCTTATGGCAAGGTCAAAGCTATCAACAACGCCCTAGTCACACGCTACGGTCATGGACCGGACGCCGGATTCATGGACAGTGGCGGGGACTTCCATTTCTGTACGGAATATTCCTCCCTCAAGCTTGTCGTCTGTTTCAACACAGCCAACAAGGATGAGCGCGACGGAGCGGGTCTCGTGGCGGAAACTGCCCTTTATGAAAGGGATGTGCTTGGTTATAACCTCAAAAAGGCCAATAAAGCCGGGGACACCTTCTACGTACTCCAAGGAAGAAATGAAAACGGGTTACGCACCCTGATCCCATCAAATGGAACGATCAAATACGGGACATCGGAAGAACGTCTATTCAAGAGCGAGGCCAACATTACCTTCCTTGATTCCCTTAAAAAGGCTAAGCCATCTGTCAAAGAGATCTTTGACAAGAACGCCCTTGGAAGCATAGAAGGCTTCACAGGCTACCACTCACGCTAAGCAAGCAGACCGGAGATGAAGATGGCCGCTATAGTGAGCGGTGCGATGTACTTGATCAGGAAATAAACGACAGGGAAAATCCTCGAATTGGCCTTGAGGGTACCTCCGTTCGTCAGCTCATCCTTAACAGCTGCCTTGTCCATCTTCCATCCGACGAAGATGCTGAACATAAGGGCTCCAAGAGTCATCAGCCAGTTGGAACACAGCTTGTCACAGAAATTGAAGATCGTATTGCCAAGCAGCTTGAAACCAGACAGGGTACCGAAGGAAAGTGAACATAATACTCCCAGAACCAGGGTCAGGAAGAATATCCCAACTGTGGCCTTACCCCTTGAAACACCCTTTTCTTCAACCATGTAGGCTACTCCGACTTCCATCATGGAGATGGAAGAAGTCAGGGCGGCGACGAGTATCGTCAGGAAGAATAGAATAGCCACAGCCGCGCTGAGGAACTGTCCCCCGGCTCCCATCTTGGCAAAGATGTAAGGCAGAGTCTCGAAGACAAGTCCGGGTCCTGAGCTGGGTGCTATGCCCGCAGCAAACACTGCCGGCATGACGGCGAAACCTGCCAGGATGGCAAACAGCATGTCAAACAGCGCAGTACCTGTCCCAGAGACCAGGATGTTCTCTTCCTTGCTGACATAGGAAGAATAAATCAGCATAGTGCCGACACCTAATGACAGGGAGAAGAAACTTTGTCCCAGGGCTGCAGAAAAAGCGTCCGAGGAAAGTTTGGAAAAGTCCGGTTTGACCAGATAACGGACTCCATCCATCGCTCCCGGCAGGGTAACTGAATAAACTGCGATTATCACGATCAGTACGAAAAGGACAGGCATGGAAATCTTGCTGAACTTCTCGATACCCCTCTTCACACCTGAGAATACGATCAGGGCGGTAAGTCCAAGGAAAATCAAAAGACAAACAAGAGGACCCCAGACCGAAGACGAGAAAGATGCAAACATTCCGGTCACTTCAGCTGCGTTATCCGGCCTGAATTGAATGGCGCAGGCCTTGATAAGATAGGCAAATGACCAACCTCCTACCACACTGTAATAGGAAAGGATGATGAGCGGGGAAACGATGGTCAGCAGACCAAGCCATTTCCAATGTGTGCCTGGAGCCAGGGTACTCATGGCTCCGAAGGTGTTCTGGTGCGTCCTGCGGCCTATTATGGATTCTGAAAGCAAGATCGGCAGCGATAGAAGGAAGCTGCAGACGATGTATACAAGGATGAATGCCGCTCCGCCATATTCACCTACGATGAAGGGGAAGCGCCAGATGTTGCCAAGCCCTATCGCAGATCCGGCCATAGCCATGATCACGGCCGCCCGGCTGCCAAAATTTTCCCGGTTTGTCATAACACTAGATTGGTGATGAAAATGGTGATTACTGTTATCGGGGCTACGTAACGGACCAGGAAGTAGAAGATTCCAAAGACTTTGCGGTTGATTGTACCGCTGTTGGTCAATTCATCGCGGACATCCTCCTTCTTCATCTTCCAACCCACGAAGAGGACGACAAGAAGGACTCCTGCCGTCAGCAAGAAGTTGGAGGAGAAGGCATCCACCTTCCCGAAGACCTCAACCGAGAACACGCTGGCAAGACCTAGCAACCAGGTGACGGCAAAGACCACAAGACAGGCAACCGACCTCGTGAAATGCCTTTCCTCGACCAGGTAAGCCACACCGACCTCGATAAGGGAAATGCTCGATGTCATGGCAGCCACGATCACTGAGAAGAAGAACAGGGATGCTACGCAGGTAGCGACCAGAGGGGAAGAGGCGCCCATGCTGGAAAAGACATGAGGCAAGGTCTGGAAGACCAGGCCGGGACCGCTGCTCGGGGCTATTCCTGCGGAAAAGACAGCAGGCATGATGGCGAATCCAGCCAGTACGGAGAAGATCAGGGCGGCAATGACGGTACCGACTCCAGAAGCTACCAGGTTCTCATCCTTGTGGACGTACGAGGAATATGTTATGACAATCCCCATTCCGAGGGACATCGCATAGAAACTCTGACCAAGGGCAAAGGCGAAGGTCCTTCCCGTAAGCTTGGAAAAATCAGGTTTGATGAGATATTCCACCCCCTTGTCAGCCCCTGGCATATTCAATGAATAAACCATGATGAGCACGATCAGGACGAAAAGCAGGGGAATGGAAATCTTGTTGAACTTTTCAATCCCACCCTTTATTCCGAACGCTACGATTATGCACGAAAGCCCAAGGAATATGGTGTTGAAAAGGAGCGGAGTCCATCCGGCAGGACGGAACTCGCCGAAATCAAGGGACAGGGATTTCACGAAGTATTCTATCGACCATCCCCCGACGATGCTGTAGTACGATACAATTATCGTAGGGGTGATTACGCTCAAGTAGCCCAGGATCGTCCAGAAACTTTTGGGAGCCAATTTGTTCATGGCCCCTATGGCATTGGAGTGAGTCCTGCGGCCGACCAGAGCCTCGGACAGGAATATCGGGAAAGAAAGGATAAAAGAGCACAGGATGAACACCAGGATGAAGGCTGCTCCGCCATATTCCCCAACCATGTAGGGGAACCGCCAGATGTTGCCAAGCCCTATCGCCGATCCGGCCATAGCCATGATCACGGCAGCCCTGCTGCCGAAATGTTCTCTTTTTGCCGCCATTTGTCAGTTCATCAATATACTTTTCGCTTCAATCAGGCAGATTCTTCGCTTCGCTCAGAATGACAGGGGGTCCTTCTGGTGTAGATGGTGAATTCGTAGCCGTAACCGGTTTCTGGATCGATAGCTACCGGGGTAGTAGATTCGACTTTCCAGATCGCGGGATCGATCACCGGGAAGAATGTGTCAGCATCCTCGATGGTTGCATGGACATGGGTTATGTAAAGCTTGTCGGCTGTGGGGAGCGCCTGACGGTAAGTTTCTCCTCCGCCCATCACGAACACCTTTCCGGATGCAGGTTCATCGATCATTCCATACGCCTCCTCAAGGCTTCCGGCCACCTTGACACCTTCCGGTTTGTCAGGCCAGGGGAAGATCGAGATAACCACGTTGTCCCTTTTGGGAAGAGGCTTGCCTCCTATCGACTGGAATGTCATCCATCCCATCACGACGGGGCTTCCGGTCGTGGTCTGACGGAAATACTTCATGTCTTCGGCAATATGCCACAGAAGGGCATTGGCCTTGCCGATGGCGCGGTTGTCGGCTATTGCGACTATTATGCATTTTTCCATATTATAGATTCTTCACTGCGTCAGATTCTTCACTGCGTTCAGAATGACATGGGGTTAAACGGCGACCGGGGCCTTGATGGCTGGCCAGGGGTCATAACCTTCAAGGGTAAAGTCTTCGTACTTGAAATCGAAGACACTTTTCACTTCTGGATTGAGGATCATTCTCGGAAGAGGGCGAGGCTCCCTGGAGAGCTGTTCGCGGACCTGGTCGAAGTGATTGAGATAGATATGGGTGTCTCCTGTAGTGTGGATGAACTCTCCCGGTTTCAGCCCGCAATCCTGGGCAATCATCATGGTCAGTAGGGCATAGGATGCGATGTTGAACGGAACTCCGAGGAAGGTGTCTGCGCTTCTCTGGTAGAGCTGGCAGGAAAGCTTTCCGTCGGCAACATAGAACTGGAAGAGGCAATGGCAGGGTGGAAGGGCCATCTTGTCAACCTCTCCTGGATTCCATGCACACACAAGCATACGGCGGGAATCGGGATTGTTCCTGATGGTTTCAACCACCTGCTTCAGCTGGTCTATCGATCGACCGTCCGGAGCAGGCCAGGAACGCCACTGGTGACCGTAGACAGGACCGAGGTCACCGTTCTCGTCCGCCCATTCGTCCCAGATCGAGACACCATGGTCCTTAAGGTACTTGATGTTCGTATCTCCGGAAATAAACCAGAGCAACTCGTAGATTATGGACTTGAGGTGGACCTTCTTCGTGGTCAGGAGAGGGAAGCCTTCCGAAAGGTCGAACCTCATCTGGTGGCCGAAGACGGACTTGGTGCCGACGCCGGTGCGGTCATGCTTGACCACTCCTTCGTCCATGATCCTTTTCAGCAAGTCAAGGTACTGTCTCATGCCACTGAGAATTGCCAGATTATCGCCTCCTTGAACTCTTCTTCAGGCCTGAGCACGGTCGTAGGATACTCCGGTTTGTTCGGAGAATCCGGGCAGTGCTGGCACTCTATTGCCACTCCTTCATAGTCGAAATAGCTACGTCCGCATTTTGCTACAGGGCAGCCGGCGAGCCAGTTGCCGGTGTAGACCTGGACTGCCGGCTGGGTGGTGAATACTTCCAGCATCCGGCCACTCTGGGGAGAATAAAGCTTTGCCGCAGCTTGGAGTTGTCCGGGCTCGTAGCCATTGATCATCCAGCAGTTGTCATAACCCTTGCCGTATTTGAGAGCCGGGAAATCTTCCTTTATCTCGGCTCCGATCTTCTTGAACTCCTGGAAATCCATAGGCGTTCCGGCAACCGGATCGGCTTCTCCGACAGGGATCAAGGTTTCGTCTGTAGGGAGATAGACTGAAGCGTTGAGCTTCAGCTCATGACCAAGGATGTCCCCGTTGCCTTCTCCGTTGAGGTTGAAATAAGCATGGTTGGTAAGGTTTACAACCGTAGCCTTGTCAGTCTTGGCCGTGAGATAAAGCTTGAGGGCGTTGTCCTCGCTCCATTCATAGCGGGCGACTACCTTGAGATTGCCAGGGTAGCCGGCTTCTCCGTCTTCCGAGAAATACATGAATTCCACGGCATCGCCGTCTATCCTGCTTTCCCAAACCTTGTTCTGGAATCCATCAGGACCTCCATGAAGGTGATTCGGACCATTGTTTATCGGAAGTGTATACTCAACACCGTCAAGGGTGAACTTTCCAAGGGCTATGCGGTTGGCGAAACGTCCGGGGCATTTCCCCGCACAGGGACCGTCAGCAAAATAGCTGCCCGGCTCCGGATAACCAAGGACAACATCGGCGATTTTTCCGTCCTTGTCAGGAACGGCGATTCCGACAATTCCGGCTCCTACACTTGAAAGGCGTACAAAGGCTCCGCTTTCATTCTGGATGGTGTAGAGAAGGATGTCTTCTCCTGAAGGGGCCTTGCCCCAGATTTCCTTGTTGATTTTCATCTTATGAGTGTTTTTGAATATTCTGAAGATAAATGATCGCTTTGTCGGTCGGAGCGTCTTTCATGATCACGTTCTTGTCGTGATCAAGGATGTAAAGGGAAGGAATGCCTCTCACGTTGTATGTAAGATCCTGACGGATGGCGAAATCCTGGTCATAGCCATTGTACCACTCGGTAGGATATTCCTTCGCAAGTGCCTGCCATTTCTCCCTCTCGAGATCTATGTAGACATTCACCACGGCCAGGGCTCCTTCCTTGACAAGCTTGGGAATGATGGCATTGGCCTTTATGCTTTCAATCACTTCATGGCAGGCGTCACAGCCGGGATTGGTGAACATGAGAAGGGTGTAATCCGCCTTGACCCCGTGAAGAGTGTGTTTCTTGCCGGAAAGGTCGGTGAACGAAAAATCTGCAGCCTTTGTTCCGACCTGGTTGAGGGCACACATGGCCGCATCATGTCCGTAAGCCGGCTTCATGTCATCAGAGACCAGTTTTGACACGGCAAGACCGGAAACATAGGGAATATAGAGATCTTCATCCCGGACCGGAGAATTGGGGTCGTAGAGATATTTCGGAACAGCTTTCTCGAAAAAAGAGAATACATTTGAAGAAGGATGCCCGGAAGAATATCCTTCAACCTTTTCAAAGAAAGAAGATATCTCTTTCTGGGCAAAATCCCTCCGGCAGTTTCCTTCAAGAAGGGTCAAATACTTCCCAAGGGCAGTCTCAACATCTTCGGCGGCGACTCCGTTGACATGTGTGGAGTCACAGAGGAAACTCCCATCCAGGAATTCATCCCAAAAATGTGAAACCATGTATTCGACAGCCTTGCCGCCATCGGTAACTACCGAAGGAGCAGAAGGGACAGGAGGCATCTGGCGGATCACTTCGCTGCCAACCGACGACCCGGCCTTCTTCCCACCGCAGGAAACCAGCAGCAGGCAGAGGATGACAGTGAATATCTGCACAAAAAACCTTCTGCAAAATCTACTCATATTCCTACAAATTTACTTAATCTTCTTTTAAATCTGTATCTTCGTAGACAGAAATGAAAAGAATTGTCCTCCTGCTCTCTCTCCTCATTGTTTGCACGGGTGTGCAGGCACAATTCTCCCTTACTGGAAGCGATCCTTCCAAGGTAAGATGGATGCAGATGAGTTCTCCGGAATTCAGGATAATCTACCCTGAAGGAGAAGACTCCCTTGCGAGGGTGTACGGAACTTGGCTTGAAAAGGCCAGGATCGGAGTAAGCCGCTCCTCCGGCCTGCTTGCTGGTGAAAACTATAAGCGCAGGATGCCTGTCGTACTCCATAGTTTCAACACGATTCCTAATGCTTCTGTGGCGTGGGCTCCTAGAAGGATGGACTTCTTCACGGCCCCGGATGCCTATTCACCTACTCCTGTTCCATGGGAAAAACTTCTTGCAATTCATGAAGGCAGGCATGTAAGCCAGATGAACGCCGGCGTGGCAGGACGCAACAAGGTTTTTAAATACCTCACCGGAGAATTGTTTGCCGGCGCCTTTGCCGGCCTGTATCCGGGCCCTACGCTTCTCGAAGGAGATGCTGTCGTCACTGAAACCGCCCTGACTTCCTCAGGAAGGGGACGACAGGCTTCATTCTTGTCCTACATGATGCCGGCATTCGAGAGCGGAGACTGGAGAGACTATTGGAAATGGTCCTTCGGCTCACACAAATACTATTCTCCGGATCACTACAGGGCTGGTTACATGCTCATTTCGGGAACCAGGGTCTTCTATGACGACCCCTTGTTCACAAAGGAATATTTTGACAGGACTTCCGGACGAGGTTTGTTTTTCAATTTGCAGAAAACTGTCAGGGCGGCCAGCGGGAAGAGTCTTCTAAGGACTTTCCGCACGATCGAGGAAAGCTATGCCAGCATCTGGGCAGAAGAAGCTTTTGCCAGAGGGCCTTTCATGCCATCAAACCAAGTAACCCCTTCTCCATGGAGACATACGGCCTACACAGGTTCGGTCATGGCCGGACAATCTGGAGCCTGGACAGTTAGAAGCGGACTCACAGACTCCCCTGCACTGGTAAGGCTTGATCCAGATGGAAAAATCAGTACAGTACGACCTTTCTCCACCGCAATCGGAAAATTGAATTTCGACAAGGCCGGTGAAAGGCTTTGGTGGTCGGAAACCATCGCCCACCCCAGATGGACCCTTGCAGGAAATTCCAGGATACGCTTCATAGACCTTTCAGACCCGAAGAATATCCATGACCTGACCAAGGAAGGAAAGTATTTCAATCCAGCTCCTTCCCCAGACGGAAGCCTGGTCTGTGTCACTGAATATCCTGCTACGGGAGGCTCACGCCTCTTGCTTCTCGACAGCCGGAACGGGAAAATCATATCCGTTGTCGAAGCACCTGATTCCGTACAGTTCACTGAGTCGGCATGGGTGGGAAACAGGCTTTTTGCCGCAGGCCTTTCCGATCACGGAATGGGAATCTATCCGGTCAACGACTGTCATCCTGAGCGAAGCGAAGGATCTGTCGGACGACCCATATTGGTGCCCCAACCAGTTGAATTGTCTGACCTCCGTCCGCTAGCAAAGGATCTTTCCTTTCTTTGCGACCGTACGGGAGTAAACGAGATGTACATCCTGGATGTCGATTCCGGGAAACTTTTTCAAGTCACTTCCACCAGGTTCGGAATCAGTGCACCTTTCTTTTCGGATAATGGCGACACTCTCTACTACAGTTCCCTTGCTCCATCAGACAGACCTGAAGCTTACAAGCAAGGCCTGATGATATATTCAACAGCGGCAGCAGACCTCCCGAAGAAAGAAGTTTCTTTTGAGGCAACCCATCCTTGGAAGATCGCTGATGCCCTTTCAGCCCAGGAAAAAGAACTTGCAGGAAATGATGAAAAACTGCTTCCCGACATTCCTGGCCTGACATTCTCAGAACCCAAAAGGTTCAGGAAACTCATTCCGGCAATCCACTCATGGGCTCCGTTTTACTTCAACTACGACAATGTCGAAAACATAAGCGGAGATGAGAGCTACAAATCTGCTTCGCCAGGAGCAACAGTGCTGTTCCAGAACCTTGTCGGAGACGGTTACTGCTTCCTTGGATACAACGTCCACGAGGATCCGGATGCCATCACCTGCGACAGGATCAGATCCTTGAGACCTTCAGCTCATTTCAAGTATCTCTACACGGGACTCTTTCCCGTAATTGAATTGTCTGCCGCTCTCGGAGACAGGGCATCAAAAGATATCATGAGGGTTCAGCAGTCTGATGTCACTGGAGGAAAGGTGGCCATCTTCACTTCCAGGGAAAGGAAGAACGCACCTTTCTTCGAAGGAAACCTGAGGATGTATGTTCCGTTGAGGTTCAACTCAGGTGGACTTTCTCGAGGATTGGTCCCACAACTCAGGTTCAGGTTCACAAACGACACCTATCACGACAGGATCAGCCTGAGGGAAGTCTTCGGAACAGAGGACAATCCATCATGGAAAGAGATCGGTTCCCTTGGAAGGGATCACATATCCATGCTTTACACCATTGATCTTTCTCTCAGGGGATTCATAATGAAGGACAGGGCTCCTTCCCAGGCCTGGCCCAGGCTGGGAATAGGAGCCGAGGCCGGTGTCCGCACAAGGCCTGGTCACATGGCCTATTTCAGCAACACGGCTTACATGTACCTTTACGGCTATCTCCCTGGCGTTATTCAGGATCAGGGAATAAAGCTGGGGGCTGTCGTAGGGACGGACTTCGGAGGCGGAAGGTTCAGCTATCCTGACATGCCGGCATCTTTCATTCCGCGCGGATTCGCAGGCACGAACATCTCTTCCATCTCAAACTCCTGTTCTCCCTTCCGTTATAAGGTCTCTTTCGACTATTCCCTTCCACTCATCAATCTGGACTGGTCCTGGCTTTGTCCTATCGCCTATTTCAAGAACATAGAGGTAGTGCCGTTTGCGGACTTTTCTTTCCAGAAATTCACTGTCCTTGAGGAATACCTGATCAACATTAAGGAAGTAAGGTCCGGGTCGCTTGCCAGTTTCGGAACCGACATTGTCTTTCATCTTGGAAACTTCCTCTGGCTTCCTTACGATTCAAGCATAGGCTTAAGATATGCCTGCAATACGTGGAAAAATATTGACTCTTTCCCTGTAAAGGGACTCGATCATCATTACTTCGGTGCCATATTCAGTGTCTCTATGTGATTTTTTTCCTATCTTTGCAAATTAGTAGAACATTTTACTAATTTTTCAATTATATGGAAAAAGCAAAGACCGTCCCAGCCTTCTGGGGCAAGGAGGACTGGCAGGCAATCTGGATTGGTTTCATTATCATCCTGTTCGCTTGCATCGCAGTCCTTACAAAGGCATTCGATTTTTCTGCCGTCAAATTCTCCACATGGGCAGTTGGTGAAGCAGGAGCCACAAAGGCCGTCCCCCTGGCACAGCAACTTGGTGCCTGGGCCTTCTGGCGCAAGCTCATAGTGACCGTAGTGGTACTGGGAACCCTGTTCACCCTCGGAGTCAAACTGCAGGGAGGAAGCGTAAAGAAATACATCCCCGCTTTCCTCGGACTCTTCGTCATCGCGCTCGTAGTCCGTTTCGTAAGTGCCGAATTCACCCTCAACCGCTACCTTGAGTGGGCTTTCTGGGCTCTCCTCATCGGTCTGTTGATCTCCAACACCGTAGGTGTTCCGGACTGGCTGAAACCCGCAATCAAGACTGAATTCTACATCAAGACAGGACTCGTGATCATGGGATTCTCCGTCCTGTTCTCCAATATTGCAAAGTTCGGACTTTACGGACTTGGAATCGCATGGATCGTGACTCCTATCGTCATACTCTTCATGTGGTGGTTAGGAACCAAGGTCCTGAAGATGGACAACAAACCCTTGGTCATCACCATGGCCTCCGCGACTTCAGTCTGCGGAACCTCTGCTGCAATCGCTACAGGAGCCGCTTCCGGAGCCAAGAAAGACGATCTTTCTATCGCTATCTCGATCTCCATCATATTCACCATCCTGATGATGGTCTTTGAACCGATGATCATAAAGGCTTCCGGAATGACCCAGCTTATGGGCGGTGCCCTCATCGGAGGTACCGTCGATTCTACTGGTGCCGTGGTCCTGGCAGGTAATGCCCTTGGACCTGAGGCCGAGCAGGCTGCCGTCCTCGTGAAGAGCATCCAGAACATCCTGATCGGCTTCATCGCCTTCTTCGTCGCCGTCTTCTTCGCAACCCGCGTGGACAAGAATTCCGACAAGAAAGTCGGTGCCGGCGAGATCTGGAACCGCTTCCCGAAGTTCATCCTCGGTTTCTTCGCAGCTTCCCTGATCGCCTCCTTCATCATCCAGCCCCTTTGCGGCAGTGGAGCAGTCAAGGAAATCAACGGCGTTCTCGACCAGTACAAGAACTGGGCATTCGTCCTTGCCTTCACCAGCATCGGACTCGACACCAATTTCAAGGAGATCGCAAAGCAGATGCAGGGCGGCAAGGTCCTCTGGCTCTACATTATCGGCCAGACCTTCAACATCGCCCTTACCTTCTTCGCTGTCTGGTTCCTGCTTTCCGGCGTTGTCTTCGACATCCCCGTCCTCGACCTCTACAAGTAACCGTGGGTTCAGGCAAGAACAAAGCTTTCAAAGTGGTCACCATCGTCGCGGTGGTGGCCATTTTGGCTTGCGCTATCTGGATAATGGCAAACAGGCTTGGCCTCGCCCAGGAATATGATTTCGGGGCCGGAGCCTACTACTATGCAGACATTCCCGGTTACGAAAAGATTTTCAGGGACGACGTCTACCAAACCAAGGTTCCATATTGGATCCATGTGGTCCTTTTCCTTGCCTGGGGATGGCTGATGTACCGGCTATGGATCTGGATAGATAAACGTAAATAAATGAACACCAAGATGATGGCATCCTGCTCCAACTGCGGATGCCGAAAGGAAATAACTGTCCTGAACGGGATAAACGTCGGAGAGAATCCCTCCTTGAAACCCAAGGTCAAGGATGGCTCCCTCTTCCTCTGGGAATGCCCTTCCTGCGGCAAGGCCAACCTGGCCACCTGGCAGACTATTTATCATGACCCAGAAGAGAAACTCATGATCTGGCTCCTTCCAGAAGGCTTGATTCCTGAAGAGAAGGTGGAGGCTCTCGGGCATCAGATCGAAGCATCCTCTGATCTGCCCGAAGGATATGTCTTCAGAAGGGTAACCGATGTCGGATCCCTCATCGAAAAAGTCAACATATTCGACGCCGGACTGGACGACACTGTCATAGAGATGTGCAAGTACGTCACCAAGATGGAACTGGCGGAAAAGGGCGGCGCAAAAGATCTTGTCGATGTCCAGATGAAATTCTTCAGGACAGACGGCCCGGACGGAGACCTGGAGTTTTCCTATCCAAAGGACGGAAAGATGCAGGGCGTCAGGATCGGGTTCAATGTTTACGTAGATTGCGCCGGAATAATCCGACGCAATCCCTCAATGAAGCCTTCCGGAGGCTTCCCTATTGTAGACCGGGCTTGGGTAGCCCGTTTCTTCGGCTGATCCTTATTCTACCTTCCTTGCGCCGTCGCTGATGACGACATCGTAGATCTTCACATCGTGGCCGAACTTGGCAGGGAACTGCTCCTTGACGGCAGCGATAAAGCCATCATAGAGTTCTTCCTTGACCAGGTTGATGGTGCAACCGCCGAAGCCGCCTCCCATCACGCGGGAACCGGTGACATCGCACTTGCGTGCCAGTTTATTGAGGAAGTCAAGCTCAGGGCAGCTCACCTCATAGAGTTTGCTGAGTCCGAAATGGGTCTGGTACATCATCTCGCCCACGGTCTCATAGTCTCCTCTCTCAAGTGCATCGCAGACGTCGAGAACCCTCTGGACCTCACCGATCACATATTCAGCCCTGAGGAAGTCCTCCTCGGGAATCTCTTCACGGACCTCTTCGAGCCACACCCTCTTCGCGTCACTCAGGAAGTCGACCTCAGGATGGTTCTTCTTGATGGCTGCAGCTGCATTCTCGCAGGACTCGCGCCTTTTGTTGTAAGCTGAAGAAGCGAGTTCGTGCTTCACGCATGAGTCAACGAGAACCACCTTGTAGCCTACTGGATTGAAGGGGTAGTACTTGTATTCCAATGTCTTGCAGTTCAGGCGGATCAAGCTGCCTTTCTTTCCGAAGATCGAGGCGAACTGGTCCATGATACCGCACTTGACACCGCAGTAGTTGTGTTCTGTGCTCTGTCCGATCTTTGCAAGTTCGAACTTGTCGATCTTGTTGTCAAAGAGTTCGTTGATAGCGAAAGCGAAGGTGCTCTCAAGGGCTGCGGAAGAAGAAAGTCCCGCTCCGAGGGGAACGTCTCCTGCAAACACGCAGTTGAAACCTTCGACCTTGCCGCCGCGCTTGATGGTCTCACGGCAGACTCCGAAGATGTAGCGAGCCCACTGCTGCTGAGGCTTGTCCTCCTCTGCGAGGCCGAACTCAACGTACTCATCGTAGTCGAGGGAGAAAGCCTTTACCTTGTTGGTTCCGTTGACCTTGATCTCTGCCATGATGCCGCAGTCGATGGCTCCCGGGAACACATAACCGCCGTTGTAGTCAGTGTGCTCTCCAATGAGGTTGACGCGTCCTGCAGAAGCAAAAACTTCTCCTTCAACTCCGAAGAGAGTCTTGAATTTTTCCCTGATTCTGGTTTTCATTTCCATAGATGTGTGTTATTTGATATTATGTTTTTCGAGCCGTTCTTACAAAAATAATAAATATTATTGAATCATCAGCGTTATGGGACAATGATCGCTCACGCCTCCTGTGTAACGCGGTCCGGTGAATGTCCTGAACGGTTTTTCACCAGAATGGGTGTTGTCGCGGACCATAAGGAAGGGAATCCTCCAGACCGTCATCTCCGCTCCCGGGTTCCTGTAACGGACGGCCGGGGAAATGAAGAACATGTCTATCATTTCCCATTTTCCTGAATATTTGATCGTACCAAGACCTTTCGCGGCCTGCTCCAGAGCCAGATTGAACATTTTCCTAGAATAGCTTTCCGTCGAAGCCGGGACATCGTTGAAGTCGCCCATGGCGACCACATCATGCCAACCTGAAGAAAAGAGAGAATCCGTTGCTTCTTCAAGGCGTTTCATGGCAAGGGCACGCCGTGGTGCAGAACCGTCGCCGTACTTCGAAGGATGATGGTTCACGAGGAAGGCGATGCTGTCCCCGCCTTCACGAAGGAAAGCGGCCAGCAGGATATCCCTAGTCCCGAGAGGCGTACCGTCTTTATTGTTGATTCTCAAAGGCTTGGTATCCAATAGTTTAATCGTGGATTTCCGATAAAGCAGCCCGGTGTCTATCCCTCGCGGGTCCGGAGATTCGAAGTGAACGATTGCATAGTCCAGCTTTGAAAGTTGAGTGTCCCTCAGAAGCCTTTCAAGCACAAAGCGGTTCTCTATCTCGGCAAGACCGATCACATCAGGAGGCTTGCCGTTATGGTCTGCCAGCCAAAGGATGGACTTCGCTATGGCCCTGCTTTTGGACTCGAATTTCCTTTTGGTCCAGTGCCTTTTTCCAAATGAAGTGAATTCTTCTTCCGAAGTGCTCTGAAGAAGGGTGTCGCGCTTCCAGTCAAAGTAGTTTTCAAGGTTCCAGAACATAATGAGGATGGAATCTTTCCCGGCCCCATGATCTGGATTGCATAGGACCGGGAAAAGACTCCAAATAACTATGATAGATAAGCGAAACACACTCAAAGATGGAACTTTAAAACAGAAAAAAGGATAATAAACGGAAAAACATTTTCTTTAGATTCGTATCTTTGTGTCCAACAATTGTTAACTGGACTTAAAAATCAATAAGATATGTCTTTGAAATGCGGAATAGTCGGACTTCCCAATGTCGGAAAGTCAACCTTGTTCAACTGCGTCAGTTCCGGAAAAGCCCAAAGCGCCAATTTCCCCTTCTGTACGATAGAACCCAACCTGGGATCCACCAATGTACCGGACAAGAGGTTGGAGGTCCTTGCCGACATGTGCAAGCCCAAGAGCGTAGTTCCTGCCACGGTCGACATAGTTGACATTGCTGGACTTGTCAAGGGAGCAAGCAAGGGAGAAGGCCTTGGAAACCAATTTCTTGCAAATATTCGTGAAACGGATGCCATCCTCCATGTCCTTCGCTGCTTCGATGACGGCAACGTTGTCCATGTGGACGGCAGCGTGGATCCCGTCAGGGACAAGGAAGTCGTGGACATGGAACTCCAGATCAAGGATCTCGAGACCGTCGAATCCCGCCTCGCCAAATCCATGAAGCAGGCCACCACAGGAGGAGACAAGAACGCCCGTAAGCTCGTCGACCTTCTCCAGCGTTACAAGGAAGCCCTCGAGCAGGGCAAGTCCTGCAGGACGGTCGAACCTGCCAACGAAGAAGAAGCTGCCATGGCAAAAGATCTCTACCTGCTGACCAACAAGCCGGTAATGTACGTCTGCAATGTAGACGATGCTTCTGCTGCCACCGGAAATGAATATGTCGAAGCTGTCCGAGAGGCTGTAAAGGACGAAGATGCTGAAATCCTTGTCATTTCCGCAAAGACAGAATCTGAGATCGCCGAGATGGACAGCTACGAGGACCGCCAGATGTTCCTGGAAGAAATGGGTCTTCAGGAGTCTGGAGTCGTAAGGCTGATACAAGGTGCCTACCATCTTCTCGGCCTTCAAACCTTCTTCACTGCTGGTGCCGACGAATGCCGGGCCTGGACCATCCACAAGGGAGACAAGGCGCCGAAGGCGGCCGGAGTCATCCACACAGACTTCGAAAAAGGCTTTATAAGGGCCGAAGTCATCAAGTATGAGGACTATGTAGCCCTTGGCAGCGAAAGTGCCGCCAGGGCCGCAGGAAAGCTTGCTACGGAGGGAAAGGAATATGTAGTCCAGGACGGAGACATAATGCATTTCCTGTTTAACGTGTAAACACCTGAGATATGAAAAGGACTACAATAGCTGCAGCTTTCGCAGCCCTGGTCATCACAGTGGGCTGCGCAACGACTGTAAGCCTTCCCGACCGGCTCGACAAATTTGTCGAAAAGACGGAGAAGGAGTACAAGAACTACTCGGAGGAGGACTGGAAGAAGTCCCGTGAAGAATATGACGCCCTTGTGGCTGAAATGAAGGAGAACTACGATTCCTACACCACGGCCGAAAAAGTCCGCACCATGCAGGCGATGGGAAAGTACGGTTCCATGGCTCTTGGAAGCGAGATTTCCGGTGTTTCCGAAGAACTTGGCGATGTGCTTGAGCAGCTTCCCAAGACCATCAACGACATGATAGACCAGATCGACACTGCCTCGCTTCGCAAATCAGTAGAAGGAATCAAGACCGGAATTGAAGGCATCGTCGAAAGCATCGACACCGCAAGGCTCCGCAAGTCCATCGAAGGACTCACACAGAACATCGACACCGCCAAGCTGCGTCAGAAACTTGAAGCCGTTGTCAAGATCCTCTCCGGAGAAGAATAGTTTTTTTTTTCTTCAACAATAAAAGGCTGGCCTTTTCAAGGGTCAGCCTTTTAATATATTCTTTGCTAGGGTTTCTGCTAGAAGAAGCGTGCCCTGTGGTCCTTGACGTCTGCTTCCTGCATCATCACAGGAAGGATCATCTGGGAGTTGTAGCTGTTCATCTGGGTAGCTGCATTCTTGGCATCATCCTCGGTGAAGAAGGACTCCATCTCGCGGGAGTTGACCTTGAATACATAGGTTCCGATGGCGCCTGCAACAGGTCCGCAGATCTTGCCTTCGGGAGCCACAGAAGCGGCACCGATGAACATAGGGTCGAGACCCTGGCCTGCAAGTGAGGCGAACCTCACATCGACACCTGAGCTGACAACGGTATGAAGGGTGTCTGCAATGGTCTGGAGGTCATTGAGGCCCTTGATCCTTTCTGCAACCCTCTCTGCGGCCTTGACACTCAGCTGCTCGTTGTAAAGCTGCTGGTTGATCATGTCCTTGACCTCATCGAGCGTAGCGATTCCTTCCTTGTGGATACCCTTTACAGTAGTCACGAAGAAATAGTTGTTGTTGACGGTGATGATAGGAGAAACCTTTCCAACCTTGTTGTCGAAGACCCACCTGGTGACTTCCTTGGCCTGGTCGATGGCGCCATAGCTTGCAGTGCTCTCGAGGACACCGTTCATGGGGTGTGAATAGACACCGCAGGAGTCAACGGCTGCAAGATAGTTCTGATAGTTGCCTGCAGCGATCTTGGCGAACTTGCTGGCCTGGGAATAATAATCATTGAAGGTCTCGCCGCTGGCAAGGGCGGTCTTTTGGAGGACAGCAACCTGCTTCTTTGTGATAGGAGCGGTCTTCTTGGTAACCTCTACGACATGGGTGCCGTACTGGGTCTTGATGGAATAAGGCTTGCCGACCTGGGCGGTCAGGACAGACTCGAATCCAGGGATCATGTAATTCTGGGTCATCCAGCCGATGCTTCCGAGCTCACCGTCAGCTGCTGACTGTGTGTCGTCAGAGAAGGATGCTGCAAGGTTGGAGAAATTCTCTCCCTTTGCAAGGACGCCAAGAAGGCTGTCTGCCTTGGCAGTGGCATCGGTTCCACGGAGAAGGATGTGCCTTACATAGACAGAATCAGGAATCTGGGCAGTGTCCATGATCCTTCCGGCATAGAAGACGTTGGTGTTGTTGTCGGCGATGATCGGAGAAGTTCCGGTCGCGTTGCCGAAGACGAAAGCGTTCAGGTCGGAGTTGATGACATTGAGTTCACCGTCCTTGTACCAGCGCTCGTCGAAGGACATCTCAGAGTTCTTGGCAAGGAATGACTTCATACCATCCGTGGTGCTGAACTCTTCGTAAAGCTTGTCCATAGACTCGCTCGTTGCGTTGATGTCCGCCTGTGAAGGCTTGACCTCGAAGACTACATATTCAATGTCACGGGAAGCACTCTGCTTGAACATTTCCTTGTGGCTGTCGTAGTACTTCTTGATGTCTGCGGTCTGGACCTTGATGGTGGTGTCCTGTGCGAACCCGAGGGGAACCATCACGAAATCGACGTTGGTCGTGTTGTTGTTCTCTGCAATCGCCCTCTTGAGCATCAGAGGATTCTGGATGTTGCTCTGGTTGAAGAGGGAACCGTATTTCGCATAGTACTGCTGGGTTCCAACTGAGGTCTGGATGTAATCCCAGTAAGCTTTGAGCCTGCCGGATGCATCCTGGGGAATACTTGAAATGAAATTCTGGAGCGCTGTCTTGGAGAAGTTGCCATTCTCATCCATGAATGCAGGATTCTGGGCAATGATAGGAGAAACCATGTCACCGGCCAGAAGTTCCTTCATTTCATCTTCACCAACCTTGATGCCAGCCTCGTTGGCTTTCTTGGTGAACAGATACTTGTCCACAAGGCTCTGCCAGGCAGCATTGCGGATCTGCTCCTGCTGCTGCTCGTTCTGTGCGGAAGATCCGGTCACTATCTCGTTGACAGTGGTGAAATTGTCGATATCCTGCTGGAAATCCATGTAGGAAACGGCTTTTCCGTTGATCTCACCGACATTGTTCTTGGAAGACATCATCTGGAACGCAGACTCGAGGGTTCCGGGGTCTACGATGAAAGACAGAAGGGCCAGAGCGATGATGATAGACACCGCAAGACCAGCCTTTTCGCGAGTTTTTTGAAGAATCGCCATTTTGTATTGTTTTATTCTATAATTCTCTAAAATAGATATTGGGGTGCGAAGATAGTGATTTTTATTTAATTAATCATCTTTTTTTGAGCAAAGGGCCAATAAAGTTGACGGAATCAATCACTACCCTTGTCGAGTCCTGGATCACATAGACATAGCTGTTGAACGGCCTGAAGAGTATGGCATTACGGGCCATTTCGTCAGAACGCATCCCGTATCCCTGCATGAAATCATCGTTTGTGAACATCCTTACGTAACAGTCCGTGTAGATCTCTTTCTGGGTCTGGTCCCAGTAAAGCGTGTCTGTCTCCAGGGTCTGCTGCTTCATAATGTTCTGGACGACGACATTTCCGAATGCTGACCAGTATTCATTGTCCCTTTTCTTACTCTTGAAGTGCTTTGCGTTGTTGGAATGGAGGACGGTTTCGAGAAGGTCTTCCTCTGAATAAGCAAAGACATGCAGACCTTGGGGAAAGAGTTCGTAGGAACAAGTGTCGTTGTCGTATCGCTCCATCACATCGGCTTCCACACGCATCTTCAGTCCGCCGTTCCGAGTTTGGACCATGAATAGGTTGTCGACGGTCTGAACCGGGGTCTCCGAAAGGTCAAGCTGCGCAGCCTCGGAGAGTTTCCCGCTGCATGAATATACGACGAAAGCAACCGCTGATGCGGTTGCAATCATCGTAAGAGTATGTGAAAGGAGCTTCAAGAGTCTTACTTCTGAGTCCTTACGGTTGTAGTTGCATGCATTCCTCCGCAGTTGACGCTGTAGGACTGTCCGTCCACGATGTCATACATGAAGGCCTCTGCCTTCTGAGGATAGTAAACACTGTAGGAACCGATAAGCCTGTTGCAATCAGCAGTAAGGGACTCGTCTGCAGCCTTTGCCTTCTGGAGGTAGTCGACGGCCACCCAGTAGTTGGCCCTTCTCTCAACCTCGTTGCCTCCGCACCTGGTGGATCCCCAGATGGTTCCGATCAGGTAGTAAGCCTTACCCTGGTTTGCGGGATCAAGCTCGGCAGCCTTCCTGGCAGCTTCGAAAGCCTTGGCGTTCATGCCGGTCTTGAGACCGAATGCTGCAAGTTCAAGGTTGTAGTTGGCCTTGGTTGCGGTGTCGAGATCGCCGAAAGCGATAGCCTCTTCGAGGTACTTCACTGCGGTGGTGTTATCGTCCTGGGCGGCATGCAGCTTATAGAGGTAATAAGCGGATGCTGCTGAAGGCTCGTTGGCGTGCATCTTGGTGACAGCCTTGAGGAACAGATCGTTGTTCTGGCAGCCCTCGGTGTTGCCCATCATCTTCACGATGTTGGTGACAAGGTCGATGTTGTCAGGATCTGCCTCATAACGAGGAGTGAACAGGGCGATCAGATTGTCGCAGCTGGCGACCTGGCTGGTGATGAACAGTCCCTCGATGTCTCCCTTGGTCTTGACCACATCTTCAGTCTGCTCCGCCTTTCCGATAAGGGCAATGGCATTCTGATAGGTGTTGATCACTTCCTCTGCTCCAAGTTTGTCGGCCTTGAAGAGGTCAATGGCGGAGTTGAGTTGGAGAAGGAGAAGGCTGGGCTTTGTCTTTTCCTGGTTTGCAGCCACGATTGTTGAAAGACCATCGTAAACCTGCTTCGGATCTTTGAAGAACTGAGTCATGTACTGTCCCTTGGTGTTCATTGCGGCGACCGCATAGTTGGGATAGTACTCAGCCCTGATGTCATTAAGATTCAGCAAAGAATCGATGAGGGCCTTTCTGGTGTCGGCGTCCTTTGTCTTGTTGATCTCCCTGCCGAGAAGGACCATGCCGTTGAGCAGCATGTTCTGGCTTGCGGTAGGAGGGCAGATCTTCATGGCCTGCCTCCAGTTGGGAAGGGCGTCGTCATAATTCTTCTGCTTGTAGTACTCCTGATAATAAGACAGATACTTCTTGCATTCCTCTGCGTTGGGACCGTACTTATCCTGCGCTGAAACTATCGTTCCGAGCGTCATTGCCATAGCCAGCAGTACTAATGTAATCTTTTTCATGGTCGTTTGTATTTGCTTTTTATTCTCTATTTGTTCCTATATTAGTCGTACCTGGTCTTGATGAACCAAATATCGTGAATGTTAAGTCCTATGTTGAAACTTACGTATCTTTCCCGTACCAGCCCGTTGGCTTTTGAACCCCTCTGTCCAAAATCCATGCCGACAGTTAAACCGTTGTACAGACGGAACACCGGCAAGGTTGCTCCAAAGGTCAATCCTACCGCATTCAAGTCGTTCCCGTCTATCTTGCAATAAGCCTGGTCCCAATAGGCTCCGGCCCTGTAAGTAACCCTTCTCCGATAGTACCTGATGTCATTCCTGTTGGGTACATAAGAGAAACCGGCCCTTATTGACTGGGATGTGGTAGCACTGAAAACCGCATTACCCACATTGGCAAAACCTATGACCTTGTCCATGCCGGTGGAAGACCAGTCTGAACGTATGTAGTTAACTTCTGCCGTCCATTTATCTCCTCCCTTGAGAGCCAGTCCGACTCCGATCTCACTTGCCAGCTTGACCTTGCCATTACCGAGGGTGTCTGAATATGTCCTCGGAGAAGGTGTGGAGTCGTTGATGGAAGAGATAGTCTGGATCTCGAACCTGTCCACGGTTCCGCGAAGGTTTGTCTGCAACTTGTAAGTTGCTCCGACAACAGCGGAAACATCCTTTGCGACAGGAAAGGCGTACTGAACTCCGAATTTCCCGGTCATGGCCTTGAGGGTCATTGTGTAACCGCTGCTGATGCTTCTGTGGGAAGAAGAGGCCATCTGGAAGGAATTGTCCTTATGGAGGTTTCCGAAAATGTAATCAAGTTCTCCGCCAACAGAAAAACCTTTGAACAGGTTGTAGCCGACTCCAGAGTAAAGGTTGTAAAGTCCTCCATAGCCCTGGACAGTGTTCAGAATGGATCCAGTGTGAGCAATTATGTTCTGGTCCGTCTCCCAGGCAGAAACCTTGTAGCCAATGTCGCTGTAGGGAGCTATTCCCACGTACATTGCCATAGGTTTGAATATCGGGAAGGACATGGTTATACTATTGATGTTGAAGGTGTTGTTCGAACTGTGAATGTCGTTCTGGGCATAGTAGCGGTTACCCTGTGAAATACTGAAGTCGAACATGAAGGACTGGATGTCCCTCTCGGTCACTGCGGCAGGATTCAGGATGTTGAGATTCCTCTTGTCCCTGGTGGCAATTCCGACTCCTCCCATGCTTCTGTTGTAGGCCGTTCCGAATTTGGACAAGTCTCCTATTCCATACATTGAATATGGAGAAAAGGTATTATAGGCATCATTCTGCGCACCCATAGGGAGTGTACAGAACATTACCGCAATAATCAGGAGTATCTTGTCAAACTTTCCTTTCAGCATAACTCTCGGCTATTAAGGCCAACCCCATCAACACTAAATTGCAGACTACAAAGATGGAGTTTTTCATTCTTTTTGCAAAATATAACGCGTCTCCGCCGGTAAAAACTGCAACTTTTTCCGGAAAACGCGACAAGTAACCCTGTATTTCAAACATTATGCCGCCAACCACTCCGGCTTCTATTGAAGAAACCAATGAATTACCTGTTTCAATTACCGTTGACGGAGTGTCGACCAGAGGAAGGGACCTGGAATACCTGTTCAAGGCCTTGAACCTTGTCCTGCATCCCGGGGATATATTTCCTCCAAGATACTGTCCCTCTCCATCCACCATGTCAATGGAAAGTGTCGTTCCAAAGTCGAAAATCAGGCTTCCCTTTCCTTTGAAAAGATGTCTTGAAGCGATGACCGAAGCCGCCCTGTCGGGAGACAGATAAGCCGGAAGACCATATTCCTCAAGCAATCCTGTGTGGTCGCGGTCAAGGATAAACAGTTTGCCGCAGTTCCCCATCATCCTCTCTTCTTCCTTCCTGTCAATCTTGATAGAAGATGAAACCACCATGACGGAAGGCTTCTCCTTGTTCACCAAGGATTCTATAAAATCAAACATCTTTTCTCCCTGGTAGCGGAAAGTCTTGCCAAGCGTCAGACCGTCGGACCAGGCGGCCTTAAGGGCAGTGTTTCCTATTTCCACTAAAAGATTTGACATATTTTTCAATCAAGGACGATCTTTCAAATTTAGTGTTTTTATTGCAATATTTGAAGCCTTGACAAGGCTATGGACAATGAATCAACACCCCTTGTAACTATTTTCAACTTGCCTTCCGTCTGCTTCAGGCTGAAAAGTCCCGAATTCTTGTCTATCATTGAGAGGATGTCCGAGAATATCCTGGTCTTGTAGTAGTTAGACATAGGATTGGAAATGAAGAACATAATCATCATTCCATTCTTTATGATGATTTTTTCGAACCCAAGCTGTCCTCCAAGATTCCTTATCTTGACCACGTCGAACAGGTTTTCCACTTCCGGTGGCATCTCTCCGAAACGATCAGAAAGCCTTTCACGGGCGGTGTCTATATCCTTGTCGTTCGACATACTGTCAAGATGCTTGTAGATCCTTATCTTCTCAGCTGTTATGTCTATGTAGGAATCAGGGATCATAGCAAGCTGGTCTGTCTCAATCGTACAATCCTTGATGAATGAATCTTCCTTTCGGCCTGCGGTTATACCAGTTTCGACTCCAAGTTCCTCCATTGCCTCAGCCAGGATCTTCTGGTAAGTCTCATATCCCATGTCCATGATGAATCCGCTCTGTTCAGCACCGAGGAGGTTACCGGCTCCACGGATGTCAAGGTCCTGCATGGCTATGTTGAACCCGCTTCCGAGATCCGAGAATTCCTCGATAGCCTTGAGTCTCCTTCTGGCATCGTCGGTGATGGTCACGAGCGGGGGTACAATCAGATAACAGAAAGCCTTCCTGTTGGAGCGTCCAACACGACCTCTTAATTGATGCAAATCACTAAGACCGATGTTCTGGGCCTGGTTTATTATTATGGTGTTGGCGTTAGGAATATCCAGACCGTTTTCGATGATGGTGGTACAGAGGAGCATGTCATAATCTCCCCTTATGAAGTCCAGCATCCTGTTCTCCAATTCCTTCGGTTCCATCTGGCCATGCGCCACACAGATCCTCATGTCTGGAACCAGTCTGTGAAGGATCTCATAGATGGATTGCAATTCCTCAACCTTGTTGTGGAGGAAGAAAAGTTGTCCTCCACGGTTCAGTTCATAATTGATTATGCTCTTTATTTCATCTTCATTGAACAAGATTATCTCGGTCTGTGTTGGAATCCTGTTCGGTGGAGGTGTGTTGATTATCGAAAGGTCCCTTGCGCCAAGAAGGGAAAACTGAAGGGTTCTTGGAATAGGGGTGGCAGTAAGTGTCAAGGTGTCTACGGAAGATTTCAACTGCCTGAGTTTTTCCTTGGCAGATACACCGAACTTCTGTTCTTCGTCAATAACCAGCAAGCCAAGGTCCCTAAAATCAAAATCTTTTCCTAGGAGCTTGTGAGTGCCTATGACAATGTCAAGGCTGCCGTCCTTGAGACGGGACTTGATGGAATTAATCTCTTTGGTAGTACGAAGGCGGCTTACGTAGTCTATCGTACAAGGGAAATCCTTAAGCCTGGAAGAGAAAGTAGTGAAATGCTGGAGAGCCAGTATCGTTGTCGGCACAAGAACGGCAACTTGTTTACCGTCTGTAACTGCCTTGAAAGCAGCACGGATGGCTATCTCTGTCTTTCCGAAACCTACGTCACCACAGATAAGACGATCCATGGGGCTTGGATCCTCCATATCCATCTTTACTGCCTTTGTGGCGCTTTCCTGATCCGGAGTGTCTTCATACATGAAAGAAGATTCAAGTTCTTCCTGAAGGTAGCTGTCCGGAGAATAGGCGAATCCCTTTGAAGCCTTTCTCTTCGCATAGAGTTGGATCAAATCCTTGGCTATATCCTTGATCTTTGACTTTGCACTTGTCTTAAGGGTCTGCCAGGACTTGGAGCCAAGCTTGTTTATCTTCGGTGCCTCTCCATCCTTGGAGCGGAAACGGGAAATCTTATTCAGGGAATGAACAGATACGAACACCACGTCTCCGTCCTTGTACATCAGTTTCACAACTTCATGCATCCTCCCCTTGTCATCTTTCATCCTTACGAGACCGCCAAAAACTCCCACTCCATGATCGATGTGAACCACGTAGTCGCCTATGTTGAAAGCAGTAAGGTCGTTCAGGGTAAGTTGCTCGCTCTTTTCCACTGTACGGCGGATGCTGACCCTGTGGAAACGATCGAATATCTCATGATCAGAATAGCAGCAGACCTTGTCTTCATGGTCGATGAATCCGGAATGGATGTTCTTTCCTGACACGAATTCCGGAACCAGTCCCTTATTCTCGATCAAGATAGACCGAAGCCTCTCTATCTGGGAATTCTTTTCACTGAATATGTAGACCTTGTACCCGCGTTCGATGTTCTGGCGGATATCGACCGAAAGGAGTTCGAAATTCTTGTTGAAAGTAGGCTGCGGCGAGATGTTGAATTTTATAACATCATCATTGTCAACCTCAAGAGGAACATCCAGGAATACTCTCTTGAACGGATCAAGTTCCTTGAAGAAATCTTCCTTGCGGTACATGTCGGACGAATCTGCCCAGATTACTGTCCCGGCAGGGAAAATACTTGCGACGCTGGATACCGATCCTTCATCACCGGACACCAGGTCAGGGAATATTTCTACTTCTGTTCTTTCTTCTATCGACAGCTGGGTGTTACAGTCGAACACATGGATCTTTTCAACCTCATTGCCGAAGAATGAAAACCTGTAAGGATTGTTGAAAGAAAAGGAGAATACATCTATGATAGATCCCCTGATGCTGTACTGACCTGGAGCTGAGACGAAATCAACTTTTTCAAATCCCTGTGAAGACAGGATCTGTTTGACATCTTCATGTGATATTTCCTGTCCGACTGAAACCTTCAGAAGAGAAGAAGTTATCTTTGAAGTAGAAGGAATAGGTTCCTTCAAGGCTTCGGGATATGTTACGATGAAAAGCCTCTGGGAATTGTCTGAATTGGAAATAAGTTTTCCAATAGCAGATGTCCTCTGGACTCCTACGGAAGATTTGTAATTACTCCTTTCAATTGCCTTTCCGCTGTCAGGAAGGTAGAAAACAATGTCACCTTCCACCAGACCGTAAATGTCTGCTGAACAATACTCTGCACTTTCACGGTCAGGCAGCAGGACCACGTGGGTTCCTTGCGAAGCTACCTCGCTGAGCACGAACCATCTCGCGGAAAGGAAGAGTCCCTTGCAATAGACTTCCTTCCTTTTCGCAAGTTCATGTCCGAGTTTTTCCCTCGACTTCGAACTTATCAACATAAGCCTTGAAATGGTGTTGAAAAGCTGTTGAAAATAATGTTTATTTCCGGGCGCCGAATGTTATTTTTTGGAAACGGATTATTATTCCACAATCAATAAAAAGGTTTCCAATAAGTAAAAACAACTTAATTGATTTTATAAATTATTAAATTTTAATCAATTAGTAACTTATTAACATTTTAACAACCTAAACAAAACCATCAATCAAATAAAAATAAATCAATATATTTGTATAAGCTAAATGACTCTCTGATGACAGATTTCGATCCGCATAATACAAACGCCGACAAAGATAAGGATTTGGATGGAATTATCCGACCTCAAGAACTTGAAGACTTTACCGGCCAAAAAGAGATAGTCTCGAATCTCAGCATCTACATAAAGGCAGCCAAGATGAGGGGTGAAGCCCTTGACCATGTACTTTTCCACGGTCCTCCCGGTTTGGGAAAGACCACCTTGGCTCACATCATAGCTAATGAGATGGGAGTCAACATGAAAGTGACTTCCGGGCCTGTGCTGGACAAGCCTGGAGACCTGGCCGGACTCCTCACCTCCCTCGAAACAGGAGATGTTCTTTTCATCGACGAGATCCACAGGCTTTCCCCAGAGGTTGAGGAGTATCTCTATTCAGCCATGGAGGACTATGTGATCGACATCATGATAGATAAGGGACCTGGTGCAAGGTCTGTCAGGATATCCCTCAATCCATTCACACTTGTCGGAGCTACCACTCGAAGTGGACTTCTTACAGCTCCTCTCAGGGAAAGGTTCGGAATAAACTGTGCTCTTGAATATTACGACACTTCCGACCTTATCCGTATTGTGAAGCGCTCATCAAGGATTCTTAAAGTTACAGTGGATGATGAAGCTTCCAGGGAGATCGCCCTCAGGAGCCGCGGTACGCCACGAATAGCCAATGCCCTCCTGAAAAGAGTAAGGGATTTTGCCCAGGTCATGGGAGACGGCCACATCGACCTGGACATTGCAAGGTATGCCCTTAACAAACTCAAGATTGACACCAGGGGACTTGATTCCATTGATAACAAGATACTCAGAACCATAATTTCAACATTCAAGGGAGGACCCGTCGGGGCCAATACAATCGCTACAGCGATAAGCGAAGACCAGGGCACATTCGAGGAAGTGTACGAACCATTCCTTATCAAAGAAGGATTCATAGTAAGGACCCAGCGTGGAAGGATTGCAACTGAGCTGGCCTATAAGCATCTTGGTATGGAAGCCGAACTTGAAGCAAACAAGACTGAAAATGGCACGTTATTCTAAGTTTCTGATCTTTGTATCAGCCTTGTTCTTTTCCATTCATGCTTTATGTTGCACTTCCGTAATAATTTCCGGGAATGCACGTTCTGACGGCCGTCCAGTGATGCTCAAACATCGTGACACCCAGGAACTCAACAACAGGATACAATGGTTCAAGGGACCTTCCTACAATTTCATAGGCCTTGTCAATTCTTCTTCCAAAGGAGGAGAAGTCTGGTCCGGTCATAATTCGGCCGGGTTCTGCATAATGAACACTGCTGCTTATGACCTTAAGGATGATGATGTCCCCGAGGAATCGATGGGTAAGGAAGGTGAAGTAATGTACAAGGCTCTTGGAGTCTGTGCAAACCTTAGGGACTTCGAGAGATTGCTTGAGTCTCTGCCTAAACCATGGGGAGTAGAAGCAAATTTCGGAATAATAGACGCTTTCGGAGAGGCTGCTTATTATGAAGTAAACAATCATTCCTATCGTCGTTATGATGTAGCAGATGAGCCGGGAGGCTACATGGTTGTTACCAATTTCACCCGCAGCGGCCGACCGGAAGACAGGAAGGGAGTCGACAGGTTTGAGAAGGCAAGTGAAATAATGAAAGGAATAGATGTTTCAGTTGCCGGGCATTCAGAGATAATCAATTCTATATCCCGTTCTGGAAAACCTATTATGAGGGACATTTCTTCATCTTCGACTGTTTTTGAAGGAGTGTTTCCTGGAGAAGATCCTCTGCAGACCGTTGCATGGACTGTTTTGGGGTGTCCTACTACAAGTGTGTACATCCCATTGAAAATTTTTGAAAGAGACCATATTCCATATTTCATGAAAGAATACAAGGATGGGGATAATTCCCAGATTTGCAGTCAATCCCTTGTGATTAAAGGAATATACGGTTTTGAAAAAGGATGCGTCGCCGAATGCCAGGAAGTTGAGAATATTTCTGATTCGAAGTTTTCAAGGAACATGTCTTCTTCCGCCTATGACCGTCTCATGAATAAGATTTACCGCAAATATCGCCTGATGTACTTAAGGAAACTGCCGAAAGTGGTCCGTTAAATTGCGGAATACAATAAAAATCATTAAAATTGCAGACTAATTCGCAATAACCGGAATAATTCAACTAACATATTGCAATATGGCCGATAAATTAATCTCAAAGATTCCTGACGGACCTTTGGCTGAAAAATGGACCAAACGTAAGTCGGAACTTCGTCTTGTCAATCCCAACAACAGGAGAAAGCTCGAGATTATAGTTGTCGGAACGGGCCTTGGTGGCGCGTCCGCAGCTGCTTCTCTCGGAGAACTTGGCTACAACGTCAAAGTCTTCTGTATCAGTGACTCGCCCCGTAGGGCACACTCCATTGCAGCACAGGGAGGTATCAATGCTGCAAAGAACTACCAGAATGACAACGATGCTGTCTATCGTCTCTTCTATGATACCATCAAAGGAGGAGACTACCGCAGCCGTGAAGCCAATGTGTATCGTCTTGCCGAGGTAAGCGCAGCCATTATCGACCAGTGTGTTGCGCAAGGAGTTCCTTTCGCACGGGAATACGGTGGTTATCTTGCCAACCGTTCTTTCGGAGGTGTCCAGGTGAGTCGTACATTCTATGCCCGTGGACAAACCGGTCAGCAGCTCCTCCTCGGAGCTTATGCTGCCCTGAACCGTCAGATCGCTGCTGGTACCGTGACCAGCTATCCTCGTCACGAAATGCTCGACCTCGTCATGATTAACGGTCAGGCAAAGGGTATCATCGCCCGTAATCTTGTCACCGGAAAGCTTGAGAGGTTCGGCGCTCATGCAGTCGTCATCGCTACCGGTGGATACGGCAATGCCTATTTCCTCTCCACCAATGCAATGAACAGCAACGGTTCAGCTGCATGGCAGTGCTATAAGAAGGGTGCTTATTTCGCAAATCCTTGCTTCGCACAGATCCATCCTACCTGTATTCCCGTCCACGGTGAGCAACAGTGCAAGCTTACCCTTATGTCCGAATCGCTCCGTAATGACGGACGTATCTGGGTACCCAAGAAGATGGAAGATGTGATGAAGCTTCGCAAGAAAGAGATCAAGCCTTCACAGATTCCTGAAGAGGATCGTGACTACTATCTCGAGCGCCGTTATCCTGCTTTCGGTAACCTCGTTCCCCGTGACGTTGCATCACGTGCAGCAAAGGAAAGGTGCGATGCAGGTTACGGTGTCAACGAGACCGGTCTTGCAGTGTTCCTTGATTTCTCAGATGCTATCAAGAGACTTGGCCATCAGAGGGTTCAGGAGCGCTACGGCAACCTTTTTGACATGTATTACAAGATCAATAATGTCAGCCCTTGGGAAGAGCCTATGATGATCTATCCGGCGATCCATTACACCATGGGAGGTATCTGGGTAGACTACGATCTCCAGACCACCATTCCTGGCCTTTACGCAATCGGTGAAGCCAACTTCTCTGACCATGGTGGAAACCGCCTTGGTGCATCTGCCCTCATGCAGGGTCTGGCCGACGGTTATTTCGTGCTGCCTGTCACCATCGCCGACTATCTTTCCAACAAGTTCGCAGAGCCTAAGACTGACACTAACGATCCTGCTTTCGAAGAAGCAGAGAAGGCTGTCCAGGCAAGGATTGACAAACTCTTCTCCATCAAAGGTAAGAAGACTGTCGATTCACTCCACAAGAAGCTCGGAAACATCATGTGGGAGTACGTAGGTATGGCCCGCAGCGAGGAAGGTCTGAAGAAGGCCATCGAGGAAATCAGGGAACTCAAGAAAGAATTCTACGAGGATGTCTGCGTTCCCGGAGAGCAGAACCAGTTCAACCAGGAACTTGAGAAGGCCCTCAGGCTCGAGGACTTCTTCGAGATCGGCGAGCTCATGGCCCGCGACGCTCTCAACAGGAACGAGTCCTGCGGAGGTCACTTCCGCGTGGAAAGCCAGACCGAGGAAGGTGAAGCCAAGAGGGACGATGCCAACTACATGTACGTAGCCGCTTGGGAGTACAAGGGAGAGAACCAGGAGCCTGAACTCCACAAGGAGCCCCTCAAGTACGAGTTTATCGAAGTCAAAACCAGAAACTACAAAGAATAGCCCGATATGGATTTCAATCTCAAGATATGGCGTCAGAAGAACGCCCGTGAAAAGGGTCATTTCGAGACCTATCACATCTCAGGTATTGAAGAGGACGCTTCGTTCCTCGAGATGCTTGACATCCTGAACGAGCAGCTCATCCGTGAGGGCAACGATCCCGTGGCCGTCGAAAGAGGTTGCCAGAGCAGCGGTCCTGTCTCATTCGACCATGACTGCCGTGAAGGTATCTGCGGAGCATGCTCCCTCTACATTGACGGACGTGCACATGGACCGGACGATCATGTGACTACCTGCCAGCTTTTCATGCGTCATTTCAAGGACGGAGCCACCATCACCGTTGAACCTTTCAGAAGTCCTGCTTTCCCTATCATCAAGGACCTTGTGGTGGATCGCAGTGCTTTCGATAAGATTCTCCAGGCCGGCGGATTCATCTCCGTACGTACCGGAGCTGCCCAGGATGGCAACACCATTCTCATTCCTCATGACAATGCTGAGAAGAGTATGGATGCAGCAGCCTGCGTCGGTTGCGGAGCTTGCGTTGCTACCTGTAAGAACGGCTCAGCAATGCTGTTCGTAGCTGCAAGGGTCAGTTCCCTTGCCCTGCTTCCCCAGGGTCGTCCTGAGGCCGCAAGAAGGGCCAGGAATATGGTTGCCAAGATGGAAGAACTCGGATTCGGAGGTTGCACAAACACCCGCGCCTGCGAAATGGAGTGCCCTAAGGGTATCTCGATCGAGCATATCGCCCGTCTCAACCGTGAGTTCCTCAAGGCCAAGTTCAGCGAATAATTTATTATTCATAAATATGATAATGGGCACGGAATCAAAGGTTTCGTGCCCTAAATATTTTAAAACATCAAAAATATGAACACGAAAGAGATGATCCTGCCGGCCGTGTGCCTTATTGCCACCACGCCATCTGCCTTCGCACAGTACAGTCCCGTTCCTGAATTCAAAGGCAAGATCGGAAAGACCGTCTCGGAAACACGTACATATTATCCAAATCACAATCCTGTGGCTAAGCCAGGTTCTCCAAATGTAGTGTGGATAATCCTTGATGACACCGGCTTCGGTGTTAGTTCATCTTTCGGAGGATTAGTTGAAACGCCATGTCTTGACTATCTTGCTGAGAATGGGTTGAGATTCAATAATTTTCACACAGCTTCCATAAGCGCTGCAACCAGGGCCTGCCTGCTTACAGGAAGGAATCACCATTCATCCCATATGGGACGTTTCAACGATGACAAATTCGGAACTCCAGGATACGATACTTATCTTCCCATGGAAAATGGAACCATTGCTGAAATTCTAAGGGAGAATGGCTATGCCACTTTCTGTGTGGGAAAATACAATGGAACACCAGATGCAGACGGTTCAAATGCAGGTCCTTTCAACCGTTGGCCTACTAACCGTGGTTTCGATCATTATTATGGATTCAACGCGGCATCAGGATCAGAAGACCAGTGGCATCCTTTGATGTATCGTGACACCCAAAGAGAGCCGGAAGATCCGCAAGGAAGACCGGTTATTATCCGCCTTGCCGACGAAGCCATCAACTATGTGGCTGATAGTAAAAGTGCAGCACCAGACAAACCATTCTTTCTTTATTTTTCTCCAGGAACAGCACACACGCCATTCCACGCATCCAAGAGTTGGATAGATCATTATAAGGGTCGTTTTGATGATGGTTGGGACGAATATTCAAAGAAGACTCTGGAGAACCAGATTGCTCTCGGCGTAGTTCCAGCTGGCACTAAATTACCTTTGAAAAACGCCGATGACGTGGATTGGGATTCTCTTAGTCCGGACGAAAAGAGACTCTATTCACGACAGATGGAAGTATTTGCAGGCTTCATGTCAGAGGCTGACGAGCAGATAGGCAGGATCGTTGATTTCCTCAGGCAGATAGATGAATTGGACAATACATTGATAATTGTTGCCATGGGAGATAATGGAGCTTCAGGTGAAGGAGGAAGAACAGGAGGACGTGATTTATCATCTGAGGCTGAAAAGGAATATATAACCTCAGAACTTGGAAAATATGACCATTATGGAGATGAAAATACCCAGCCTTTCTATTCCAGCGGATGGGCAAAAGCATGTAATCACCTTTCCGTTACTACAAGAAATGGGCTGATTATGAGGGAGGTACCCATGATGGAATGATTGTTTTCTATCCTGCCGGGATAAAGGAAAAAGGAGGAATCCGTACAAAGTACACCCATGTAACAGATATTCTGCCAACAACTGTGGAACTGTCTGGGTCGACAGTTCCTTCAAGGATCAATGGTTATGAGCAGACACCCATGGAAGGTACCAGTTTCGGTTATGCCGTGATTTCCAAAGATAACAATGTAAAGGACCGTAAAACCCTTCAATACTATGAATTGAATGCCTCCTATGCCCTTTACAAGGATGGCTGGAAGGTTCAGTTTCCTAACGGAAAGGTCAATGGTCTCCGTAAGAAATACAAGGATTCCCAGGTACATCTCTACAACCTGAAGGAGGATTTCAATGAAAGTCATGACCTTGCCGCAAAACATCCGGAAAAAGTCAAGGAATTGCTCTCAGAGTTCGAAAGAGAAGCTTGGAAGCATAATGTCTATCCGCTTAAGAGCGGAAAAGCTGCAGATCCTGACTACCCAGTAAGGCAGAGGGCTCATTATGACATATTCACCGGTGCTCGCAGATGGGGAGAGTATCCATATTTCGACGGTAGTTTGGGCAAGCCATATTCAATTTCTGCGTATATAGAGGAAGGAAACACTTCTTCCAACGGTATTCTCGTTTCACAGACACATTTTGCTTTGTATGTCCTGGATGGTTATCCTGTCTATGCTACTGCCGAAGGGGATCGCTTGATAGCCTCTGAGAGGATACCGGACGGGCCCTGTGTCGTTAAAGCGAAGATCGATCCCAACGGAAGTCACACGGTGGTAACTCTGTTCATTGATGACCAGCAGGTTGGCAGTACTGAACTCTCCTTTGCAGTAAAATTGGCTGGAAAATCCAATGCTGTCCAGGTTGGTCGGCAGTGGGGAGTCCCTGTTAACGGGGATTATGAATCACCGTTTTATTTCTCAGGAAGGATTTTCAAGGCCTGTATTGACATCGACCAGAAGTAATTACCAAAGGAAGTTGTTGAAGGGATAGCGTCCGGCGTGGATTTCGGCGACCATCTTGTAGATGTCGTTGCGGAGTTTTTCAATGTTGGTCTTGTTGATGGCCGACATGAAGATGCAGGGAGTCTTCTCCTGAGCGATCCAGGTGTTTTTCAGCTCGTCCAGCGTGCGGTTCTCCTTCCCTTTCGGTGTGAGTGAGAATTCATCATATTTCTCGTACTGGTAGGCATCTATCTTGTTGAATATCACATAGACAGGCTTATTGGCGGCACCGATGTCGCGAAGGGTCCTTTCCACCACCTCCATCTGCTCCTCGAAACCGGGATGCGAGATGTCCACGACATGAAGCAGGATGTCTGCTTCCCTTACCTCGTCCAGGGTGCTTTTGAAAGCTTCCACAAGCTGCGTAGGTAGTTTCCTGATGAAGCCTACGGTGTCGCTCAGAAGGAAGGGGACATTCTCTATCACGACCTTTCTTACGGTCGTGTCCAGGGTGGCGAAAAGCTTGTTTTCCGCGAATACGTCGGACTTCGCCAACAGGTTCATGATAGTGCTCTTCCCTACATTGGTGTAGCCTACGAGGGATAGCCGGACCATTGATCCACGGTTGCTCCTTTGGGTTGCCATCTGGCGGTCCACCTTCTTAAGTTGCTCCTTTAGCCTTGATATTCTTTCCTTTACAATACGACGGTCGATTTCGATCTGGGTCTCACCCATTCCACCTCTGGTACCCATTCCACCCCTCTGCCTTTCAAGGTGGGTCCACATGCCCGCCAGACGCGGAAGCATGTAGTTGTAGCGGGCCAGTTCGACCTGCATTTTGGCGTACGAAGTCTTAGCCCTTTGTGCAAAGATTTCAAGGATCAAGCTTGTCCTGTCGATGACAGAGCCGCATTTGATGACTTTTTCTATGTTCCTTTGCTGCATTCCGGTGAGTTCGTCATCGAATATGACGTACGCAATCTCATTTTCTTCGCAGTAGTCAGCAATCTCCTGGAGCTTTCCGCTTCGAATGTAGGTGGCTTTTTCGGGTTTGTCCAACCTTTGGACGAACTTCCTGTCACCGGTAGCCCCCGCTGTCTCAGCGAGGAACTCCAGTTCATCAAGGTATTCCATTACTTTACGTTCGTCGTCGTTTTGCCTGATAATTCCGACAAATACCGCCTTTTCTATATTATTCTCAACCATTTGTGTCATTCTGAACGTAGTGAAGAATCTAATGCAGTGAAGAATCTTATTAAAAAAGGCCATCCGGTTGGGGACGGCCTTTCAGTTTTCTTGTTCCGAGCTTATCGGAGCTGGAAGATAACAGGGAATGTGTAGGTCACCTTGACGGCGCGGTCACGCTGCTTTCCGGGCTTCCACTTCGGGGAGCTCTGGACGACGCGGACAGCCTCCTTGTCGAGGGATGAGTCAACGCCCCTGAGGACCTTTACGTTGGTCACTGAACCGTCCTTCTCAACCGTGAACTGGAGGGTTACACGACCCTGTACACCATTTTCCTTGGCGATCTCAGGATAGACGAGCTTTGAGTTGACCCACTTGGAGAACTCATTGGCATCGCCACCGTTGAATGAAGGCTTCTCCTCAACCAGCTGGAAAGGAATGGCCTCTTCCTCAACTACTTCCTCCTTGACTTCCTCAACATAGTCCATGATTTCAACACCTAAGTTGGCGTCATCTTCAAGGCTCATGAAGTTGTCTTCAACCTTGATGTCATCCTCGACGATATCGATCTGGTCTGACAGGACAGGGATCTGAGGGGCCTCGGGCGGCGGGGGAGGGGTCTCCTGAGTGATAGGAACCATTTCCTCAACTTCCACAACCTCTGTGTCAGTTTCGAACATAGCCACTGTCTTTTCTTTCGTTCCGTAGGAGAAAGCTCCCCAGACAACAAGAAGTGCAGCGACGAGTCCGATCTCTGTAAAAAGCAGTCTCCTGTTCTCAAGATTGGCTTTTTCGGTTTTCTTTACTTCCATATTCAGTGAGTTTATTAATCCATTAATGGCTTCCAAAGTTATAAATAATAATTTTCATTTCAAATTTTTTGAATTAATAGTTGTAGATTTGTAGAAACTTTGAGCCATGATCAGGTACTATTGTGAAGATGTCAAGTTTGTTTTCAAGGATAAACTGGCCACGAACCGCTGGTTGAAGTTCGTCGCCGGCAGTGAGGTCAGAACTATCGGCGATGTTAACATAATTTTTTGTTCCGACAATTACATCCTTGATGTCAACATGCGTTATCTTCAGCATGACTATTTTACCGACATTATCACTTTCGACTATTGTGAGGGAAACAAGCTTTCCGGAGATCTGTTCATCAGTGTCGACACCGTTCGTGAGAATGCCATTGAATATGGTGCCGAGTTCGATGAGGAACTCCACCGGGTCATCGTTCATGGTCTCCTTCATCTGATTGGTTACGACGACCACACTCCGGAGGAAGAGAAGCAGATCCATGAGAAAGAAGATTATTATCTTAAGTTAAGGAGTGCCGTCTGATCCCATGACTCTTTCTTATGATATAATAGTAGTCGGGGGAGGACACGCAGGTTGTGAGGCTGCAGTTGCGGCTTCAAAGCTCGGATGTTCGGTTCTTTTGCTTAATGCCGACCTTCGAAGCTTTGCCAGGATGTCCTGCAATCCTGCTGTTGGCGGAATTGCTAAAGGTCAGATAGTCAGGGAAATAGATGCTCTCGGAGGCATGATGGGGCTTGTAACTGATGCTTGTACCCTTCAGTTCAGGATGCTTAACCGCTCCAAAGGACCGGCAATGTGGAGCCCAAGAGCACAGTGTGATAAACAGGCGTTTTCCCTACGCTGGCGCAAAATTCTCGAAACTAATTGTAAATTAGATATTTACGCAGATTTTGCCTCGTCTTTCCTCTTTGAGAATTCAAAAATCTGCGGGGTCCGCACAACTACCGGGGCAATTTTTAAGTCTCAGGCAGTTATTTTGACTGCAGGAACATTCCTTGGTGGTAAACTTTTCATAGGCCGAACTGTTTTCGAAGGTGGCAGGATCGGTGAGCTTTCTTCGCATGGTCTGACTGAGCAACTCGTGAGTCTCGGTCTTCGCACCGGACGGATGAAGACAGGTACTCCTCCGAGAATTGACATTTCATCAGTCGACACATCTTCACTTCTTCTTCAAATCGGAGATTCCCTTCCTGATAGATTCTCTTATCTCGATGTTCTTTCTTCGGTCCAGGCATCCGAAGAACAGATGCCTTGTTTTATTCTTCACACCAATTCCGAAGTTCATGACATTCTTCGTTCCGGTTTCAAGGATTCTCCTTTGTTGAACGGATTGATCACCGGGAAGGGGCCAAGGTATTGTCCGAGCATTGAAGACAAGCTCCGGGTTTTTCCCGACAACGACTCCCATCAACTCTTCCTTGAACCTGAAGGTAGGGATACTAATGAATATTATCTCCAGGGTTTTTCTTCTTCTTTGCCTTTGGAAACCCAGCTTGATGCTCTTCATGCAATCAAAGGTCTTGAGACTGCAAAGATATTCAAACCTGCTTATGCTGTAGAATATGATTATTTCGATCCGACCCAGCTTAGGGATACACTCGAGTTGAAGGATATCGAAAACCTATATTTGGCAGGTCAGGTAAATGGAACCACAGGCTATGAAGAGGCAGCTGCCCAGGGTCTCATGGCTGGCATTAATGCTGCTTTGAAGATTAAAGAAAAAGAGCCTTTTATCCTCCGTCGTGATGAATCCTATATTGGAGTTTTGATAGATGATCTCGTCACAAAAGGAGTTGACGAGCCATACAGGATGTTCACTTCAAGAGCCGAGTACCGGATTCTTCTTCGCCAGGATAATGCTGATTTCAGGCTGACAGAAAAGGCCTACAAGATAGGCCTTGCTTCAGAAAAGCGTTACTCAATAATGCAGCAGAAGTACACTCAAGCAGCTTCTTTGAGTGAATACTGTTACACTACAAAGGTTCGCGCGGGTGATGTCAACCCTTATCTTGAGTCATGTGGATCCACACCTTTGACTGATTCTAAGAAGGTGGCTGAACTTGCGGCAAGGCCTGAAACAAGTCTTTCTGAATTGTTAAAAATTGTTCCACGTGGAACAATTTATCCAAAAGAAGTAGTTGATTCCGTCGAAATCGAGATTAAATACAAGGGTTATATCGAACGAGAAAAAACGGTTGCAGAGAAGATTTCTCGATTGGAAAATCTTATTATTCCTGAAAATTTTGATTTTGAAAGGGTCTCCGGCCTTTCTATAGAATGCCGCCAGAAATTGATGCGTTATAAACCGCGCACAATAGCCCAGGCTTCACGCATCTCCGGTATTTCCCCATCAGACATATCTATCCTTCTTGTCTATTTCGGACGGTAGGTTAATATTACATCATCTGTAGGGCGGACTTGATTATCTGCTCAACCTTGGCATTAGGATTGGCCTTGAGAATAGTCTGGATGGCCTTGTTGACGGCAGGTTTTGCGAAACCTAGCATTATAAGGGCACGAGAAGCCTCTTCGACGATCTCGCTTCTTGCAGCGCTTCCGAAAAGCTCTGAAGAATCTGCACCTTCACCCTTGACGATTTTGTCCTTGAGTTCAATTATCAAACGCTGTGCGCTCTTCACTCCTATGCCTTTTATGCTCTTGATCCGCGCCACATCTTCAGACAGGATTGCCTGGCGGATTTCTTCAGCAGACAGTGAGGAAAGCATCATTCTGGCAGAGGCTACACCTATTCCTGAAACGCTGATCAGAAGCTCAAAAAGTTCCCTCTCATCTTTTGTTGCAAAACCGTAGTATTCCTCCATGTCCTCGCGGAGATAATGGTACACGAAGATCTTCGCCTCCTTCTTGTCCTGCAGGGTCTGGTAGGTCTGAAGAGAGATAGGAAAACTGTAGCCGACCCCGTTATTGTCCAGAATCAATTCTGCGGGGGAGAGTTCCACTATTGAGCCCTTGATGTAGTCGATCATGTTTCTTCTTTTAACTTTCCAAAATTACAAAATGTTTGACATTTATTAGTTAAATTTGTATTTACTTCATTTGGTTTCGGAGAATGACAATTAACGACATAAGGGACATGTTTCCTGCCCTCGGGCAGCAGGTTTATTCCCGCCCTCTTGTTTATTTTGACAACGCTGCGACCTCCCAAAGACTGGAGAATGCTGTTCGCAGGTTGGACGGTTTAGCCCTTGGGGCAAATGCAAATATCCACAGGGCGGTCCATAAGCTTGCTTCTGATGCAACCGAGGAATATGAAAGTACCAGGGACGCTGTACGTGACTTTCTGAATGCGGAATCCAGGGAAGAAATATTATTCACCTCAGGCACTACGGCGTCAATTAATCTTGTGGCTTATTCCTTCGGGGAGACATTCATAAACGAGGGTGACGAGATTATCGTTTCTGAGGAAGAACATCATTCCAACATAGTCCCATGGCAATTGCTTTGTGAGAGGAAAAAGGCAGTGCTGAAGGTCATAGGCATCGATGATGAAGGACATCTGAAGATTGACGAGTTGAAGACACTCCTCACTTCAAGGACCAAGCTTGTAGCTGTGACGCAGGTTTCCAACGTTCTGGGAATCGTAAACCCTGTTAAACAGATTGTAAACCTTTGTCATTCAATGAATTGCCCCGTTCTTGTCGATGGTGCGCAGGGAATCGTACATGTCGGGGTGGACGTCCGTGACCTTGACTGTGATTTTTATGCTTTTTCCGGCCACAAACTTTATGCAGCAACAGGCACGGGGGTGCTTTACGGCAAGAAGAAATGGCTTGAGAAGATGGTTCCCTTTATGGGGGGAGGTGAGATGATAGGGTCTGTTAAATTTACAGGGACGACCTATGCCCCGCTGCCAGGTAAGTTTGAGGCAGGCACACAGAACATCAATGCCGTTCCTACTCTTAAGGACTCAATCAGTTTCTTGTCAATGATCAATAAAGACGATGAACTACAGCGAGAACTTAGATCTGTAGACGAGTATATGTACTCTTCTCTCAGCCAAATAAAAGGGGAGAATGAGGTCAGGCTCTTTGGTGTTCCACGTGGAACAGAGAGGAAGATACCTCTCTATTCATTTGTAGTTCAAGGTGCTCATCATGAGGATCTTGCGCTTATCCTTGACAAGATGGGAATAGCTGTCCGTTCAGGTCAGATGTGTGCAGAACCTTTGATGGACAGGTTTGGTGTGACCGGCATGGTAAGGGTATCCTTGGCGCCATATAACACGATGGCAGAAGCAGAGTATTTCATCAAGTCGCTTGGAAAGGCGGTTTCGATGCTGGCGTAGATAGATTGCTTGTTAAATATTGATAGAGAATGAAGACATTGGAAGAAGCCAAGCAGGCGGTCATCGATGATTTTTCGATGTACGACGAATGGCTTGACAAGTATGAGTATCTGATCGATCTTGGGAAGAATCTCGAGGAGTATCCTGAAGACCAGAAAACAGAAGATAAGCTTATAAAAGGTTGCCAATCAAGAGTCTGGTTGGATTCAAAAGTTGAGGATGGACGACTGTTCTTCAAGGCTGACAGTGACGCGATAATCACCAAGGGCATAATATCCCTCCTGATAAGCGTTTATTCCGGACGCAACCCGAAGGAGATAGCAGAAGACGATTTCGGTTTCATCGGAGAGATAGGGCTGAAAGAAAACCTTTCTCCTACAAGGGCGAACGGACTGGTTTCGATGATTGAAAGGATTAAGGAACTGGCGCGTGAGAGTGTAGGTCATGAGCCTCAGGGAGAAGTCCTTACTGCAGAAGATGCCAAGGAACTTGCTCCTCTATACGACAATGTCATCATGGCCATCAAGCAGGTCTATGATCCTGAGATTCCGGTCAATGTCTACGATCTTGGACTTATCTATGAACTTGTGATAAACAAGAAGCACGAGGTTTTCATCAAGATGACTTTCACGGCTCCCACTTGCCCAATGGCAGATGAGGTACTTGCCGAGGTTAAGAAAAGCGTAGCTGACGTACCGGGGATTACCGGATGCGAGGTCGAACTTACTTTCGAACCGCCGTGGGACCAGAGCATGCTCTCAGAAGAGGCCCGCATAGAATTAGGAATGGACTAGAAACACAACTGATTTTTAATAACACAACCAATAATCGAGATGAAAGGAAAGATTCTGGTGATTGGAAGCACCAACACCGACATGACCGCTTTTGCGGACAGGATGCCGGGCCCAGGCGAGACAGTCATGGGCACTGATTTCGTGATGGGGCCTGGAGGAAAGGGAGCAAACCAGGCTGTTGCAGCCAAACGTCTGGGCGGAGATGTGTCTTTTGTCTGTAAGGTAGGCAAAGACATATTCGGAGAGAATACGATTCGTCATTTCAAAGAGGAAGGCCTTGACACTTCGGGAGTTATGTTTTCTTCCAAACCTTCGGGAGTGGCCCTTATCACTGTCGACAAGGATGCGGAGAACTGCATCGTCGTGGCTCCCGGAGCCAACGGAGACTACACTGAAGAAGACATCCGGATCAACCGTAAGGCGATTGAAGAGTGCGACATCCTTCTTATGCAGCTCGAGATACCCGTTCCCGCCGTCCTCGAAGCGGCCAAGATCGGCCATGAACTCGGGAAATGCGTCGTTCTGAATCCTGCCCCGGCTCCTTCAGAAGAGCTTCCTGCAGAGCTATTCAAATATCTCTCCCTTTTCATTCCAAACGAGAGCGAGCTCGAAGCTATTACCGGATGCAGCGTAAACAGCCAAGAAGAGGCTATGAAAGCAGCTAAAGTGTTGATGGCCAGAGGTGTAGAAAAGATAATAGTTACAATGGGTTCCAAGGGTTCCCTTATTTGCGATGGCGAAAAGATCTCATTTGTCAAGGCTCATAAGGTCGACGCTGTGGACACTACCGGAGCCGGAGACTGCTACTGCGGATCACTCTGTGTCGCCCTCTCTGAGGGGAAGAGCCTGGAAGAGGCTGCAGAATTCGCTACCAAGGCATCTGCGCTAGCTGTCCAGAAGGCTGGTGCCCAAGTTGCCATGCCCTACAGGGAAGAACTTTAACAGATTCCTATGATCATGAAAAGAATATTCATCTTTATAGCTGTCTTTTCTGCCTGCCTGGCAGGTTGCAGGAATGGGGGAACCGCCGGAAGCGAGACCGGTCCCATCAACCTTATCATGGAGACCGACATCGGTAACGACGTCGATGATGCGATCGCCATGGATTTGCTTTACAAATACGTTGACGCCGGCAAAATCAATCTTCTTGCGACCTGCATCAACAAGGAAGGCGATGCTCCGGGAGAATTCGTGGACATCCTGAACACCTGGTACGGGCATCCTGACATCCCGATCGGAATTATCCGCGATGGTGCTGATTGTGAGACTGATGCTATCAATTATGCCCAAGCAGTTGTTCTTCTGAAAGACGAAGAAGGGCGCCCGGCATTCAAAAGAACGCTGAAAGACTATTCCAAACTCCCTGAAGCGCCGTCACTTTACAGGAAGCTCCTCTCCAAGGCTGCTGACAAGTCGGTCGTGATCGCCTCAGTAGGATTCTCCACAAACCTTTCAAGGCTCCTTCAGACTCCTGCTGATGATTATTCATCACTCACAGGCAAGGAACTGGTGGCGAAGAAAGTCCGCCTTCTGGTCACAATGGCAGGTAATTTCAAGGACCAGAACCATCATGAATACAATGTGGTAAAGGATATCCCAGCGGCCAAGGCAATCTTCGAGGAATGGCCTACTCCCGTTGTGACTTCTCCCTTCGAGGTGGGGATCCAAGTCAATTATCCGGCCACAAGCATCGAGAATGACTTCGGCTGGGCAGGGCTCCATCCTATGGTTGAAGCTTACAAGGCCTACCAGAAGATGCCGTACGACCGTCCTACATGGGACCCTACAGCTGTGCTTTATGCTGTTGAAGGAGATAAGTGGTTCACCGTTTCGGAACCAGGAACAATTAGCGTAACAGACGAAGGATCAACCTTTTTCACTTCGGACGAGAAGGGTACCAGACGCTATCTTTCAGTTACGCCCGAACAGGCGGAAGCCATCAAGGCCCATTTCGTAGAGGTGGTTACGTCAGTTCCTGCAAACAGAAAATAAACTAATAACAGTTATCATGGACAGAAGAGTTTTTTTGAAGAACTCGGCGACAGCCGCAGTAGCCGGCGCAGCGATGGCCATTCCTGGTGTGGAAGCCATGGCTACCGGAAAACTCCAGGTCAACAAGGGTAAGACTCCTGCTGACGGGATAGCCCACAGGCTCAAATACAACAGCAACGGAAAGATAAAGATTCTTCAGTTCACCGACACCCATTACATCGAAGGAGACGAGCGTTCCGAAAGGGCTCTCAAGAACGTGATCCAGATGCTGGACGCTGAGAAGCCGGATTTCGTCATCCACACAGGAGACATCGTGTTCGGAAAACCTGCAGAGGCCTCTGCAAGGCACATCCTGCAGCCCCTCGTTGACCGCAAGATCCCGTTTGCTGTGGCGATGGGCAACCATGACAGCGATTTTGACCTTTCCAGGACGGACATGTTCAAGGTCCTGCGCTCTATTCCAGGCAACGTCAACACCATAGACGATGAAGGTATCTCGGGCTGCTCCAATGATATAATCACTCTTTCGGGATCAAAGGGTGTCGACAGGGTTTTCTACCTCTTCGATTCAGGTAACAGGGTTGAAATTGCCGGCCAGAAGGGTTGGAGTTATGTCCATGACGATCAGATAGCCTGGTACAAGAAACACAGCCGGGAATTCACCGAGGCAAACGGCGGAAAACCCGTTCCTTCCCTCGCATTCTTCCATATTCCCGTACCTGAGTACAAAGAGGCCATCAGGGATACTTCCCGCGTGATGATGGGCAATATAGGCGAAGAGCCAGGAGCCCCCAAGGTGAATTCAGGCCTCTATCTTGCCATGAGGGAGATGGGTGATGTCCAGGGCATTGTGACCGGTCACGACCACAACAGCGACTTTGTCATGCTCTGGCAGGATTTCTTCCTTATCTACGGCCGCTTCAGTGGCTGCGACACTGTCTACAACGACCTTAAGCCCAACGGCGCCCGCATCTTCGAGTTCACCGAGGGAGACGACGGCTTCAAGACCTGGGTCCGCCTTTACGGAGGCAAGGTCGAACAGGAGCTTTACCTCTATCCGGGAATGAAGAATCTCACTAGTCCAAGAATATAAAAATCATTGAATATGAAAAAGTTAACTATTGTCACCATTTTGGCATTTGCTATCCTGGCCGTGGGCTGCGTCCAGAATAAGGTCAAGGTACCTTCTGCTCCGGAAGAGGTCTCTCTCACCAAGGAACAACTTATGGACAAGATTAAGGGAGGCTGGGCAGGCCAGACCATAGGATGCACCTACGGAGGTCCTACCGAGTTCCGTTACAGCAGCATCATCAATGACAACATACCTATCGAATGGCCGGACCACAGGATCCAATGGTACTATGACCATGCACCTGGCCTTTACGACGACATCTACATGGACCTTACCTTTGTGGAAGTGTTTGAAAAAGAGGGCCTTGATGCACCTATCGAGTCGTTCGCCAAAGCCTTCTCCTCGGCAGCATATCCTCTCTGGCATGCCAACCAGGCGGCACGTTACAATATTCAGCAAGGGCTGATGCCTCCGGAGTCAGGTTTCTGGATGAACAATCCCCATTCGGACGACATCGACTTCCAGATCGAAGCTGACTACGCCGGAATAATGGCTCCGGGAATGCCCAATGCGGCCGTTCACTACACTGATGAGATCGGCCACATGATGAACTACGGTGACGGCTGGTACGGAGGTGTCTATGTCGCGGCCATGTATTCCCTGGCCTTCGTCTCCGATGACATTGAATACATTGTTTCTGAGGCTCTCAAGACGATCCCTACCGAAAGCAAGTACTACCAGTGCATGGCGGACATAATCAAATGGCATAAGGAATATCCTGACAATTGGGAGATTACCTGGGCTCTGGCAGAGCGTAAATGGGGATTTGACATTGGTTGTCCTGACGGAGTCTATGGAACCACCAACATCGATGCTCTCATCAACAGTTCCTACATCATCATGGGACTCCTTTACGGAGAGGGAGACTTCTACAAGACGATCGACGTGTCAACGCGCTGTGGAAAGGATTCCGATTGCAATCCGGCATCTTCCGGCGGCATCCTTGGTGTCGTACTCGGCTACAGCAACATTCCTGAGTACTGGAAGAAGAACATCTACGAGGTTGAGGACAGGAATTTCGCCTATACAGACATTTCCCTCAACAAGACTTACCAGATGTCTTTCAATCAAGCCCTCAAGGTCATTGAAAAATACGGAGGCTCAGTTTCCGACGAGTCTGTGACCATCAAGACCCAGGTCCCTGAAACCGTCCGTCTCGAAAAGGGTTTTGAAGGCCACTGGCCTGTGAAGCGTGAGGAGATCAGGGACCACATCGACAACTGCGGCGAAATGGAATTCAACGGCAACGGAGTAGTGCTCACCTATCTCATGCCTATGGATAATTCAGGCTATGAGGCCAAGGTTGAAGTCACCCTTGACGGCGTCGTGGACAGGACCGTCGTCCTTCCCGCCAGCAACAACCACAGGAGCCTTGAACTGTATTTCAAGTACGGTCTTCCTGTCGGCAAGCACACAGTTTCCCTGAAGTGGCTCAATCCTGACCGGAAGCACCCTATCGAGGTCCGTTCAAAGATTGTTTACTCCGACAAACCCGAAGAGCATCATCACGTTTGACACAATGAGAAAACTAATCATACCCCTCTTATTGCTCGGACTTATTTTCACAGGCTGTTCGGACAAACAGATAACACAGCGCGAAGTCTCCCTGAAACTGCCTGAAGAAAAGTCAGAATGGTTCAAGGAAGCCAAGTTCGGGATGTTCATCCATTGGGGATTATATTCAATCCTGGAGGGTTCATACAACGGCCACACCATGCCGGACACCTCTTTCGCTAATGGAAACAGTTGGTACGCAGAGTGGATCAAGCCTCGTCTGGAGGTTCCGGATGACGTGTACAACGCCCTTGCGGGGCAGTTCAATCCGGTGAACTATGATCCGGACAGTTGGGTCAGGGAAGCCAAGAATGCAGGGATGAAGTACTTGGTGATCACTTCCAAGCACCATGATGGCTTTGCGCTCTGGGACTCTGAAGTCTCGGATTTTGACATCATGAACACCCCTTACCGGAAAGACCTGATCGCACCGCTAGTGGAGGCCTGCAAGAAATATGGCTTGAAATATGGCTTCTACTATTCCCATTGGCAGGATTGGGAGGATCCGGACGGAGCTCTGCCCAGATGGTGTGAATGGAGGGATGATGAGGCTTTCGAGAGATATTGGCAGAGGAAATCCCTTCCACAGGTTCGGGAATTGATAGAGAAGTTCGACCCGGACCTTCTGTGGTTTGACACTTGGGACTGGAAGACCCACATCACTCCCGAAAGGAGGGACGAATTGATCAGGCTTGTCAGGACCTACAGTGACAAATGCCTCATCAACGGGCGTATCTGTTATGAGAATCCTGGGGACAACATCGACTTCCTTGAGATGCACGACAATTCCTACCCGAAAGAGATGCTGTCCAAGCCTTGGCAGACTCCTGCGACCATGCAGAATTCCTGGGCTTATCATGGCAAGGACTATAACTGGAAGCCTGCTTCCAGGATGCTGCGTTACCTTGTGAACAACACCTCGATGGGCGGAAACTATCTTCTGAACGTCGGACCGAAAGCGGATGGAACTCTTCCTGCTCCTGCAGTCCGCCGCCTTAGGGAGATGGGTGCCTGGCTGGATGTCAACGGGGAAGCTGTCTTCGGTTCCGAGCCTTCAGGTCTAGCGATGCCGGAGGGCGTTTATTCGACTTGTAAAGAGACCTCAGAAGGAAAGAACCTTTATCTGTTCCTGACCAACCCTATGACTTCCGTTACGGTTCCTGCAGTCCTGTCAGGAGAATGCAACGTCGTGGAGACTGGTCAGCCTGTTGAAATGACCGTCGTGGAAGATGAGACGGTGATCACACTTCCTGAGAATCTTTTCAAGGATGATTCGATTGTTGTCCTGAAATGTCGTTTGTAAACATCTATTTTTCACTCGGGAGCAATCTTGGGGACCGTGAGGCCAACATCCTTGAAGCCTTGCGCAGGATGGACGAGGCCTTCGGATGCCACTATTCTGCGCTTTCCCGCCTGATAGAGACCAAGCCTATGGGCTTTTCCGGTGGCAAGTTCCTCAATGCAGCCGTCCTGTACCGGGTCTATTTTTCTCCTGACTTTGCTCCGCTGGAGGTCTTGCGAACGGTCAAGTCGATCGAAAGGGAAATGGGCCGGACGGACCCTCCTGAATATGACGGAGAAGGCAATCGGATCTATCACTCACGCATCATCGACATCGACATCCTGTTTTACGGTACAGAACGGATCGATATTCCTGAACTGACGATTCCACACAAAGGAATAGCTGACCGTCCCTTCGTGATGATCCCGTTGCTGGAAATAGCAAAGCCCTCACTGAAGAGGGCTTTCCCGGAATATTTTGATGGATGATAGATTCTTCGCTTCGCTCAGAATGACAGGAAGATATTCCTGAATTCCATGGCGCCGCCTTCAGACTGGAGGCCGATGTAGCCTTCGGTGGCCTTGCATTGAGCCTCGTTAATCATGACTCCGTTGAGGGTGACCTTGATGTTTCCGCCCTTGCAGAGGAATTCCATCTCGTTCCACTCGCCGACGGGCTTTTCGGGGTTCTCTTCGACCGTCCTTGCCTTGCGGTAGAAGGGTCCTTCAACTCCTTCAATCGGAATCCCTCCCATCAGCATGCCCATGTCCTTCGGAGTCATCTGGAGCTGCACTCCCATAGGCCATACCCTGTCACCGTCCTGAAGGTAATTGAATATTCCTCCGTCAACGGCCTTGTCTCCCGTCCAGCGCCATTCGACGTGCAGGAGGTAGTCGGAGTACTTCTTTTCCGTGCGGATGTAGCCGAAAGGCTGCCCTGTGACGTGGATGATCCCGTCTTTAGCGCTGAAGGTGGAAGCGCCGGAGATGGCGTCTGTGTCCTCTTTAAGGACGGTTCTCCAGCCGTCAAGGTTGTCCCCGTTGAAAAGGGAAACCTTTTTCCCGGAGCAGGAAGAAAGGATCGCGGCTGACGCAAGTATGGCAAATAGGGCTTTGACTTTCATCATTAAAGCTTTCTTAGGAGATTGGCCATGTTGACCTTCTTGTCGATCATCTCGCGGAGTTCAGCGATTGGAACCCTGGTCTGCTCCATGGTGTCACGGTCGCGGACTGTCACGGTGTTGTCGTTCATCGTGTCGTTATCGATGGTGACGCAGAAAGGAGTGCCGATGGCATCCTGGCGGCGGTAACGCTTACCGATGGAATCCTTCTCGTCGTACTGGTAGGCGAAGTCGTACTTGAGCTCGTTCACAACCTCCTGGGCCTTCTCGGGCAGACCGTCCTTCTTGACAAGAGGGAGGATGGCCACCTTGACGGGAGCAAGGGGAGCAGGAATGCTGAGGACTACACGGCTGTCTCCGCCTTCAAGCTGCTCGACATTGTAGGAGTGGCTGAGTACGGCGAGGAACATCCTGTCGACTCCGATTGAAGTCTCGACGCAGTAAGGGACATAGCTTTCACCGGTCTCAGGATCGAAGTACTGGATCTTCTTTCCGCTGATCTTCTGGTGGTTGCCAAGGTCGAAGTCGGTCCTGGAGTGTATACCTTCCAGCTCCTTGAAGCCGAACGGGAAGTTGAACTCGATGTCGGTGGCAGCATTGGCGTAGTGGGCCAGCTTCTCATGGTCGTGGAAGCGGTAGTTCTCTGCTCCCATTCCGAGGTTGACATGCCACTTCATCCTGTTCTCCTTCCATTTTGCGAACCATTCCATCTCGGTTCCGGGACGGCAGAAGAATTCCATCTCCATCTGCTCGAATTCCTTCATGCGGAAGATGAACTGCCTGGCCACGATCTCGTTGCGGAATGCCTTTCCGATCTGGGCGATTCCGAAAGGAATCTTCATGCGGCCGGTCTTCTGGACATTCAGGTACTCCACGAATATTCCCTGGGCTGTCTCTGGACGCAGGTAAAGTACGTCGTCGGTGCCTCCTGTGTTGGAGCCTTGGGTGCTGAACATCAGGTTGAACTGACGGACCTCGGTCCAGTTGGCGGTACCGGAGATGGGGCAGACTATGCCGCAGTCGATGATGATGTCGCGGTAGGCCTTGAGGTCATTTGCGTCTTCCGCAGCCTTGTAACGGGCATGCACCTCATCATACTTCTTCTTTTCCCTGAGTACGTTAGGGTTGGTTGCCCGGAACTGCTCCTCGTTGAAGGCCTCTCCAAACTTCTTACGGCCCTTTGCAACTTCCTTCTCGATCTTCTCCTCGATCTTGCCGAGATAGTCCTCGATGAGGTTGTCGGCACGGTAGCGCTTCTTTGAGTCCTTGTTGTCGATCAGGGGATCGTTGAAGGCTGCCACATGACCGGAAGCGACCCATGTCTTCGGGTGCATGAACACGCAAGAATCTATTCCTACGACATTCTCGTTGAGGCGGGTCATGGCCTCCCACCAGTAACGCTTGATGTTGTTCTTGAGCTCGACGCCCATTTGGCCATAGTCATAGACTGCTGCCAGTCCGTCGTAGATTTCGCTTGAAGGGAAGATGAATCCGTATTCCTTGCAATGTGCTACCAGCACCTTGAAGAGTTCGTCCTGTGTCATTATAGTTGATGTTAATTAATATCCAAAGCGCAAATGTAGTCATTTTATTTCATTAATAATTTATCGAATATTTGTTAACTTTACAATCTCTAAAACAAAACGGACAATCACATACTATGGATTCAAAACAGAGGATAGCCAATGCGCTAAAGGTTTCTACTGACACTAAGTTTTTTGAAATGGGAAGAGGAGTCAGTTCGATGGCCCCTGAGGTGTTCAACAGGTTTTTCCCGGGAAGGAAGGCAAAGATCATCGCCGACATCCACACCTGGCCTGTCCTCGGAGAGAAAGTTTACGGCCTCTTCGTCGAAGCAGGGATCCCTACCGAGAAATTCATCATCATGGAGGAAGAATTCCATGCCGAATGGGAATACATCGAAATGGTTGACAAGGAACTTGACGGTGGCTATGTCGCTGTGTCCGTGGGTTCAGGAGTCATCAACGACCTTTGCAAGCTTTGCTCCCATCATCACGAGCAGCAGTATCTGACCCTGCCTACCGCGGCATCCGTGGACGGATATTCATCATTCGGAGCTTCGATCTCCTACCAGAATTCGAAGCAGACCTTCTCCTGCCCGGCTCCGGTTGCCATCATAGCCGATATCGACGTGATTGCTGCCGCTCCGAAGGAGATGACTGCGGCCGGTTATGCCGACCTTGCCGCAAAGGTCCCTGCCGGTGCCGAATGGATGGTAGCCGACCTCATGGGTACAGCACCCATCAAGCCGGATGCGTGGCATGTCCTCCAGGACTATCTTGACGACCTCCTTGCTGATCCCGAGGGCGTTGCCGCAGGCAATCCCGATGCCATAGCAGATCTCTTCGAGGGCCTTACCCTCAGCGGTTTCGCCATGCAGGCGGCACAGTCCAGCCGTCCTGCTTCCTGCTGCGACCACCTGTTCAGCCACATCCTTGACATGACGCATCACCGTTACAACGGCAAGCTCCAGTCCCATGGTTTCCAGGTGGCGATCGGCACTCTCACCATGTGCGCCGTTTTCGATGAACTCTTCAAGATGGATCTCTCCAAGATCGACGTTGACGCCTGCGTAAAGGCATGGCCTACCCTCGAACAGGAGCAGCAGAGGGCCATGGAGGTATTCAAGGACTTCCCGGCACCGACCCTTGGCTATGACAACATCACCAAGAAATACAATGATGCTGAAACCGTCCGAGAACAACTCACCCGCGTCCGTGACTCCTGGCCTGAGTTCAAGAAGAAACTCCAGGGACAGGTCTACACCTTCGAAAAGATGCAGAACCTCTTCAAGGTCGCCGGTGCTCCCTATGATCCTTCTATGATCGGAGTCACCCGCCAGCAGCTCAAGGACATGTTCCCTATAGTCCAGCTGATGCGCCACAGGATGAATGTCCTCGACCTCGCCAAGAGAGGAATGTTCTACGACGAGCTCGTCGAGCCTGTCTTCGCAAAGGGCGGAGCCTGGGAAATCAACTAGTATGACATTCAGGGGCAACGGTGTGGCAGGATTTGCCAAGGGACGCGCGTTCGTGGTCATCGACCGCGGACAGCGCAACCCTTTTGAGGACATTCCTCCGGGGAGCGTCCTCGTGGCAAAGACTGTTTCCTTGTCCGATTCTGCTCTTATCAATTTCAAGAACGTGGTCGGGATGGTTACCGAAGAAGAGGATCTTTCCGGCCATGTCGGACTCCTTGCAAGGGGAATAGGAATTCCTGCCGTGACAGGGCTTGGAGGCAGCCTCGCGCAGATCTACAATGGCGACAGGGTGCTGATACGCAACCTTGATGTAATCATCAATCCGGATCTTGCTACGGTTGAGGAATTCGACTCGCTCAGGCGGGCTGCAGATCCGCAGCTCAGTCTCGACTTGCAATAGACTGCACCTCTTTCATTACCCTCATGAAGTTTCCTCCCCAGAATCCACGGATCTGGGTGGGGGTGTAGCCATGTTCCAGCATCTTGACAGTGAGATTGATAAGATCGTTGTCTCCGTTGCATCCCCAGACTCCACCACCACCGTCGAAATCACTTCCTATTCCGACATGTTCAGCCCCTGCGACTTCGACGCAGTGATTGAAATGGGCCATCATGTCGTCTATTGTCATCGAACTTCGGGACCTGCCAAGATATTCAGGTACTGAATAGACCTGGATAACACCTCCGTTTTCTGCGAGAGCCTTGAGCTGGCGGTCGTCCAGTCCGCGGTCGTGGCCGTAGACGGCCTTGGCTCCGGAGTGGGAGCAGATGACAGGAGCCTTGCTGTACTTGATGCAATCCCAGAACGCGCCGGCCGAAGGATGGGAAAGATCGATCATTATTCCCTGGCGGTTCATTTCTTCGACGACCTGCCTTCCATATTCAGTGAGCCCTTTGGAAGGGTCGCTTCCGTGCCGTGATGATGTGTTGCAGATGGAATTGTCCCGGAAATGGCACAGGGTTATATAGACCACTCCCAAATCTCTCATTTTCTTGATGTTTCCGAGATCCTTGCCTATTCCGTAGCCGTTTTCCACGCCGATGAAGAAGGCTTTCCTGCCTTGGTTACGTAGTGCTTCGGCTTCTTCAGGAGTTTTTGCGAGTCCGCAGAGGTCCGGGTACTTACCAACATCTTCTATTATCTCTTCTATCTGTCGGAGGTTTTTTTCCACTGCCTTTTGCGACGAGGCGTCGTCAGTCGGTCCCTGCCACAGGAAACTGATGAGAACCTGAGCATCCAGATGTCCCTCCTCCATTTTTTGCACGCTGCATTGGCTTTCCGTCTTCTTGCCCACGGAATATCCCTTTGCATAACCTTCCGGAAGGTCACAGTGGGTGTCGATGGTCAACATTCCGTCCATCAGGTTCTTGGCCCTCTTGAAAGACATTGCCTTCCTCACAAGTTCTTCGAATGCAATTTCCTCGTACGGGAGCCTTTTCATTTCCAGGTCGATCTGCCGTGCGGCCTTTGATGTGCCGATGTGAGGGATGTTCCTTTCTGCTATTGCCCGGTAAAAGCGTATTGAATACTCTTTTCCGGACTTGACCCATCCATCAGGCATGACGGCCCCGTCCCACTCGGTTGCGTCAATATCATCCGTCGTGTCAACCATTTCTGGATAACAACCGGCCATTTTGATCATTTCGGCAATATGGGCCTTTTCTGGACAATCCGGCACAGCTATCACGGGGACAAAATGGGACTGTGCCATCAACGGGAGTGTGATGGCAATCACCATGAGCAAGGACACAATTCTTTTCATTGCATGGCAAATTTAGGCCGTTTTTCCGTATTATTGTAAATAAATGCTTGAACTATGATTAATGCTTTGCTGGATCTTTTCCTCCCGAGGGAGTGTGTCGTCTGCGGGAGGATACTGTCCGTCCATGAGCGGCATGTCTGTGTGTCTTGCCTTGCCGACCTTCCAAGGACTTTCTTTTCAAAGCAGCGCCGCAACCAGATGGCAGACAGATTCAACGGTCTTATTGCCAGAGGACTGAATCCGGAACTCGTCGGAGGTTATTCTTATGCTACAGCTCTTTTCTTCTATCGTTCCGGAACTGGTTACCGGGACATTACCCGGCGCCTCAAGTACCATTCCGACCTTGATGCAGGGCGTTATTTTTCAGAAATGCTTGGCAAGGAGCTGGCTTCATCGACACTTTATTCTGATGTGGACTTGGTGATTCCCGTGCCTTTACACTGGACGAGAAGGTGGTCAAGGGGCTACAATCAAGCAAGTGTCATAGGTAAGGTTCTAGCCTCCTGTCTTGGAGTGAAGTCAAGGGAGAACGTCCTGTTCAGGCGCAGGCGGACCAGGACCCAGACCCGTCTTTCTTTGGAAGGAAAGGCTGCCAACGTGGCTGGGGCGTTCGGAGTCAGGAGGCATTCCGGGGTGGAGAAATATTCACACATCCTTCTGGTCGACGATGTCTTCACCACCGGAGCGACCATGATGGCGTGTTACCGGGCTTTGAGGGCGGTTTTGCCGGTTTCTGTACGGATTTCAGTCGCTACTCTTGCCTGTGTGGGATATTGATAAATTGTAAGTATAAACGTTTTATAAGGTGATTTAAAAAGTTTTATACCCTTTTAAGCGTTGTTAATTTCGAGGTTATTAAAACGGTGTTAAAACTTTTCTTATTGTTTATATTCTTAAAATTCAGTGTTTTAACCGTATTAAAACGAAAAAAGTTAAAAATTTTTTATAAATTATTTGGATAATATAAAAAAAGCCGTACCTTTGTATCGGGTTGAGCAAGGAGGTTCTCTCCCCGATCAACCTATTGGTTATTAGTTTTAGTGTTATTAATTATGTGGTTAGAGTGAGGGTCCACGCGAGACGCGTCGACGCTCATTTTTTTTATGATTGGTATACCCTTTCCTTGGCCAGTTGATTTCCCGTTTCGCCGAGCCCCCATGAAGTGAAGTGCCTTTGAGGCCACAAAAGACCAGACTTTCGTAACCTCAGAACCACCCGAGGTGCCTCTTTGGTCACAAAAACACAGCATATCGTGGCCGGAAAGCCACCTTGGAGAAGAATCACATAAAACGGCTTGAATCAATGGCCGGTACTGATAGGAATGAACCTGAATGAATTGATCTCTTCTTCTGGAACATCAGTAGCTGAATACCAATAAACATGACTTCTGGAGAACTGGTCCAGAAGGATTCTGCGTTGTTCGGGATCCTCAGCTTTGAATGAAGAGCAGATTATCGGACGTCCAAACCGGTAGCAGATGCTAAGAAGCCAGCCAGCCTCTGCAGATGGTTGGTCTGTAGAGAAAGAGATGACATCAGAAAGAGACCAGATCCTGTACACCAGATCGGAATCCGATATGCCAGAATAAACCAGTTTCTCCCAGCCGTGGATCCGTCCGTGAACCAGATCCTTCCGATAATCATAATCCTTGGCAAAAGGAGTGACAGAAACGACCGGAGTCATGAAAACAGGTTGGTTGGGATACTGATTACGAGCAATGGTGAACAGCCGTTCAACCAACTTTTCGACCGTTCCTTTGTTAGAAACTTTTTCGCCAGGATGGAAATAAAGGTCCCATCCTTTGACCGTCGGGCAATCATAATATTTCGCAATCACGGAACGGACGTATTCTACCAGTTCATCTTCAGGGACGCCGAGCATATCGTCAGTTACAAGGACAGGAAGTATGGTCATTCCTTTGATTTCTGCCCAATTGATGAATTCATCGAAGTCTTTGAAGAAAGCATCGTTGTCGTATTTCCAATGATTGTAGTTGATCGTTATCCTGACGCTGTTGTACTTTTCAGGAGTGTTGGAGGGTTTTGCCTTCTCGATCGCTGTACCTGTCACAGGACCTCCGGCCATCCATTTCCATGCCCTTTCTTGATGCCATCTTTCGGTCACAGGAATTCCAGGATCAGGATCTTTCTCATCAGGAGAAAGGAAGTGGAATTGCTTGATTATTTCATATTCGCGAGGATCATACATGTCGCCGTCTGCCCAAAGAAGATCGTGGAACATCGGTTCGAAAGGATCGTAAGTTGAACGGCTCCATTTGACCGACCAGTTAGCGTCATTGTTGAACATTCCCCAGAGATAGAAATGAATATGTTCCCTGGCAAAAGCGGCAAGAGTACGTTGTACACCGGATCCATAAACTCTTGTCATGCATTCGGTGCAGACCATGGGGCGGTTGGAGATTTCCCTAATCTTTCTTAAAGTCACTGCCAGATCCTTTCCCATGTTTTCAGCTGCCTGATAGTCGTGGAAGTTGTGAATATCCATCATGGATTCAACCTCTGCACGTCTTTTCCATGCGGATGTTTCAGTGTCTGCATCAAAGCCGGTATCCCAGATTATCGAAGATGTGATAGGCTGAATGATTCCCTCTTCCCTGCACCAGAGAACCATTTTTTCTATCCAATCCATATTTCGGAAGGTGTCAACTTCACTCTCTCTGAAGCGTGGTTCATTCCAGATGTCCCAAAATATGATTCTTTCGTCTGTGGCGAAAGCTGCAACCAGCTTTCGGACTTCTTTCTCACATTCTGCTAAAGCTGTCTTTTCATCTTCTTGCGAATAGTAGCGGCTCTGCAGGCTGATGACGGGTGAAAGGGAAATGCCGAAGTCATCAGCTTCGTCAGCAAACTCTCTAATGTATGCAATTTGTTCATCTGCATTGTTTCCCTTTATCCAGAACCGCACGGAATTGAGTCCGTATTCTGCTGCCTTTGCCAGGATTTCCCTTCGTGTCTGTCCGGGATATGCAGATTCAGGCTGGTTGAAACCACGGATTTCTCCGATTTTCTTCTCCCAGTCCCAGGCTTGTTGCTCTGTCCATTGTCCTCTAGGAGCCGGACGGTTTTGTTTTTTCCTTCCTTCAGAGGCGAAACTTGTGGAAAGGCTAAGCAAGAAGGAAAGAAGTATTGCAGCTGTTGATATGATTATTGTTCTTTTCATGGTGTCCTAGTGCTTGGTTATTATCGGAGTGAATTTGAATTGATTGACGGACTTGTCCGGCAGAGGATTCTCTGTGAACCAGAAGACATGGCTTTTGCTGAACAGGTCAAGCATCTCCAGCTGATCTGTCACGTTTTCGGCCTTGAATGAAGAGCAGAAAATAGGACGTCCGAACCTGTAGCATATACTCAACAGCCAACCGGCTTCTGCAGGATGCTGTACTGTTGAGAAAGAAGTGACGTCTGACAGCGACCATATCTTGTAGACCAGATCTGCATCGCTTGTCCCTCCGTAAGAAAGCTTGTTCCAACCGTTGCGCCTTCCATGAACAAGGGCGGCCCTGTAATTGAAATCATCATCAAACTCCTGAACAGATACGAAAGGAGTCATGAATACGGGCTGATTAGGATACTGGTTGCGGGCGTAAGTAAAAGCGGTTTCTATAACTTCTTCCACCTTGCGTCTGTCTGTTGATTTCTCCCCAGGATGCCAGTAGATGTCCCAGGCTAGGATGGTCTGATCGTCGAAATAACGGGAGATCATCTCTTTCACAAATCCTCCCAGTTCTTCAGAGGTTGCGTAGAGATCGTCGTCAGTAATAAGCACGGGTAACACCGTCATACCTTTACTCTTGGCATCAGAAAGGATCCTTTCAAAGCGTTCAAAGAAACCGGATCTCTGATCGGAAGCCAGTCCACGGTAGTCTTTGTAGTTGACTTTTACTCTCATGCTGTTGTAAGTACCAGAAAAACTTCCTGATGATTTCACGTCTGCCAGGCCTTTGACCAAACCGGCGCCGGCCATTCTCCTCCAGACTCTTTCGTGACTCCAACGATCCGTTACTGCGATTCCTGGATCCAGGTTCTCTCCTTTATTCCAGAAACGGAAGTTTTTTATGAACGGGAATTCCCTTGCGTCGTAAGCATCGCCGTCGGCCCATAGGAAGTCATGGAACATAGGGTCAAAAGCATCGTAGGTACTGCGTCCCCATTTTACAGACCAGTTCCAGTCATTATTATAGAGCCCCCAAAGATACACATGGACATGTTCCCTCGCGAACACAGGCAGAGTCCTTTGAGCAGAGGATCCATTAACTCTTATCATTGCCTCGGTGCAGACGATAGGACGGTTGGAGATTTTCCGGATTCTATCCAGGGTGTAGTCTATCTCCGCTCCGAAATTCCTGGCACAATCGTACGAATGGAAGTTATGAAGATCCATCATAGCTTCAACCTGACGGCGTTTTTCCCATGTGGGACTTGAGACATCCGCATCACGGTCCGGGTCCCAGATGATGGACGCAGTGATTGGTTGGCAGAGGTTTTCTTCCCTGCACCAGTGAACCATTTTCTCTACCCATTCCATCTCTCTGAATGTTTCAGGATCTCCTGTTTTAAACCCAGGTTCGTTCCAGATGTCCCAAAGAACAATTCTCTCGTCATTTGCAAAGGGGCGGATCAAGGTCTTGACGAGCTCTTCTACGATCTTCAAGTTTTCCTTTTCATTCTCCTTGTCGTTAAAATACTTTCTTTGGAGACTTAAGACAGGAGAGATGGTCATGCCGCAAGATTCGGCTTCGTCAGCCATTTTCTTTATGTAAGCAATTTGTGCATCCACGTCTTCGCCTTTCAGCCAGAATCTTACAGAGTTGAATCCAAGATCTGCAGCCTTCCTGAGAATCTCAAGGTTGGTCATTCCGGGATATGCGGATTCTGGCTGGTTGAAGCCGATGATGGTTCCAACTTTCTTTTCCCAATCCCAAGCTTGTTTTTCAGTCCATTGCTTCCTTTCCTTTGCAAAACCAGCAAGGCATGGTAGCAGAAGAACGATCATTATTAATCTTTTCATGTTATTGTGGTTATTATTTAGTTTCAAGAGAGACCCCCTGACGATTTGAGGACATAACCATCTTGCGGACGGAATGTCTGTCAAGTTGAACCTTTCCGGAAGTGAAATCAGGGGTGTTGTAGGAATAAATAAGCTCTGAATAATACTTCACAGGATTCCTCTGGGGAAGCAAGAATGCTTTTTCAAATCTGCCGTCCTCGTTCATGTGGGCAAGGTACAGGCGAGTGTAGACGCCATCGTCCCTGCGCGAGGCCACAACAGCCCATTTAGAATTCGAACTCCAGTTATGGAAACTCTCTGTGTTGTCGCTGTTGATTCCTCCTGCGGGGTAGAATTCTCCTGTTTCAATATTGTAAAGCCACAAATCGGCTTCCTTATGCCATATCAGGAAAGTGCCGAAGCTGGCGGCAGTGACAAGAATGTACTTCCCGTCATAAGACGGCCTTGGCTGTGCGAAAGACATGTTATGATCCGAAGCATTCAGAAGGTTGTCTTTTTTCTCTCCGAATGATCCGGTTTCAGGGTCGAAGGAAAGACTGCAGAGGCTATATTTCATTTTACGCGCGTCCCTGGGGAGTCTTCCGAAAGGAGATTCACAGAAATAAAGGGTACGTCCATCTGCTGAGAATGCTGGCCAAGTTTCAAACACTTCTGGGAGATTGGTCAGTTTTGGACGTAGAACAGAGTGTGTTGCATGACGATACAAGATTACATCTGATTTTTCGTCATAGACTTCCAGCATCTTATCTGCTGATGAATAAAAAGACTGCCTTGTGCTGTTGACAGAATAAGCTGTGTACTCTCCTGAAGGATGCCAGTAAGGGTAGACAAAGAATCCTCCGGTACTGTCGGTCATGGTGTTCAGGCATTCAGACTGGACTGAGCGGCGAACCACGGTCGCAGAGTGGGCTCCCCTTACGTGGAAGCTGTAAGTTGAGGGATCCGTGCGGTTCTGGGTGTGGCAGTTGATGCATCCGGATTCCAGCATGCGAGTGTCCAGCAGCTCTCTCTGGTGGAAATTCGAAAGATTTCTTTCAAAGAGCCCCATGTGTCCAAAAGATTGGTAGCCTGGAGGGATCAGCCTGTAAGTAAGGCCAAAATCTATCGGATCTGTGCTGATGTGCATGCTGAATGGCTGGTACCTTTTCCAGCCATCGGCCGTCTTCATGTCGACAGTAAAGGTCAGAGAGGTTCCGGCAGCATCCCGAAGGACCTTGTGCCATCGGCGTACAGTAAAACGGGCTGAAGGACCCTTGCTTTTAAGTACGGTTTTCCCCTCGGCATTGTTCACCGCCACCCTAATTTTATGGGCACCGATGCTGTCTGCCGGGCCGAAATTCATAGGTGCTATCCCGGAGGGGATGGTCACATCGGTATAGTCCGGCCAGACTGGCGGAAGTTCATTAGAGATTGCAGGATCATAGCGACCGCACGAAGCAATCAGGGAGAATAAAAGGATGGCCGGAACGGCAAGATTGGCAAGTTTCATCTCAAACTACTTCTGCGAATAATAGTACCAATATGTCTTACCGAAGCGGGACTTTATCTCATTGCCGGTTTTACCTTCAAGAAGGGCCGTCCTGAATTCGTTGTATTCATCACGGACACTCTGGCTGACAAGAGCTTGTTCTTCCGGAGCTACTTCAAAGAAGGCCCCGTCGAACATCGCAACCGCTTGTTGGACAAGAATCGGAACCTCACCATTGAATCCTGCCAGAAATAAATGAGTCCTGAGGGAGAACAAGTCCCTTGCCAGCAAGTCATATGCAAGCAGATACTCGAACGGTACGGAATACTTTCCGTCTTTAGCTACGATATTCCTTAGCATCTCCCTCTTGTCATCGTCAGAAGAGTCGCTGAACAGCCATTCAGAGTGGTCGCGGTACTGTAGCAGCCTGGCATATTCCGGATCAGAGGAGACGGCTCCTGGATCCTGAAGGTATGTCTTTGCCCACTTTCTATAGAACAGAGTGTGGCTCAGATCCTTAAGGAATCGTCTAGCCGTGGGATAGCGTCCGTTGATCAGATCGATTTCAGCCACTCTTTTCATGTGCCTTGCACTCACCCGGTAGTTGGGATAGGATTCGTATTCCTCAAAGGCATAGTGGCGGGCGGTGTTTAGAAGTCCGGCGCGGAAAACGGATTCTCCTGAAGTGAGGGCAATGACATAACCGGAAGCATAATCAGGGAAAAGGCCGGAAGGGCCAGGCTGAGGGTACAGGAACATGTCCGTCAGCAGGCGGTCTTTCATAGCCAGGGCGAGGTTGACGGAAGTCGCTTCAGCAAGGGACCTTGGAGGAACCTTGTTTGCCTTGTCAAGGATTCCGTCCCAATCCTGGTGAAGAGCCAGGTTGTCATATTTGAATATCCGTTCGTAGGAAGGGTTGCAGTTCTTTATGACCCCTATCCACCCAAGGAGGAACACGGCAACTGCCGAGACAATGAAAGACCAAGTAGCGCCACGTCCTTTATGGATGGACGGAAGAAGGCCGATTACGATGCAAAGGAACAGAGGGGAGAAGGCGAGGATGAAATACGACAAGGGCCAATGCTGAGGTTCATGGTAATAGTCTGCTCCAATGTAGAGTTCCTTAAGGGTGTACTGGATGCAAAGATGCCAAATGAATGGAAGAACGGCAAAGATGGCAACAGCCAGGGCAGCTTTTCCGAAATCTTTCTTTTTGAGTATTGAATAAGCGAGCAGCAAAAGAACGAATAAACCGGCCAGCGGCCCGCAGAGCCAGTAAAGGAGTATTGTAGTGATGATGACGGCAGTCCAGGACCTTGGTTTGACAAGATAGGAGCATGCGACGGCAAGGACTCCGCACAAGGCTACGATTCCCGTGAATAAATTTCCGAAAATACAAAGGTAGATCCAGGCGCAGAATGGGACGATGAAAGACATCGCGTAAAGGGCCATGGATTCCTGCTCTTTGAAAATGCGGAATAACTTCCAGGAGAGAACCTGCAGAAGTAGGAACGATGCCGTCACAATGATTCCTGCAGGCACCTTGAACAGGAAGAACTGGACGAAAAACTCTGCCACATACCTGGCCGGACCGCCCGGGACGCAAAGTGCTTCCTTCAGGTGGGTCCAGGTGTAAGGGAAGAACAATGTCGTCTCATGGAAATGCAGGAAGTTAGGGCTCAGCACAATCCAGAACCAAAGGCTGATAAAGGAGAATATGCTGGCAAGGAGGATCTTTTTAACTGTGTCGGACATCTCAAATTTCAGTAACGTATGTTGAGGAGGTGTAGTCTTTAAGTGTGTAAACCCTGTCTCTCAGAGGAGTGCGCAGGTAGTTTCCGTTGCCATCCAGGTCTATTATTTCGGGCATAAGGCTGACTTCTGCGGAAGGTTTGAATAGAAGGATGCAGCACTGATCCACGACGGTGTAGCCAAAGGCATAACCTTCAGGTAGAGGTGTTTCTTTCTCGATTTCAATCTCGCCCTTCGCCGAGTACCGGATCCTTGCCCTGAATACGTCTTCCTTGGATAGGCGAACTTCCAGATGGTTCCATGACAGGCCAGGGGCGATAGCTCCGAGTGAGTTCCATTCTGAATCGAAAGGCTGAGGGCTGCTGGTCACCAGATCGCTTCTTACTCCGCGAATCTTCATCAACAGGGAATGATCCAGGGGATAAAGCTTTCCGGTGTTCATCAGGTTGTTATCAGAAAAAGTGATGTTCTGGTCCGTGTCGAGAGGGATGAGGGTTCTGGCAATGTCGAACAGCTTGAAATTGTCACTCTTGTTCCCAAGGTCGAGATTCCCTCCGGTGATTTTCAATTTGAAGGCTGATTTGTAGTCTGAAGGCCTGTACACCAGTGCCGATCCGAAACCTTTGAGGTAGGAATATGAGATCGGTTTGTCAAGGATGATACTCGGAGAGACATTTCCTATTACCAGGTCCCTGTCGGTCGTGTCGAAGTAGATTTCATTGAAAGTGAAGAATCCTCCGCTTTCAATCCTGATTCCTTCGGTCCCCCTGAAATTGTCGTTGCTGCCGTTGTTCTTGCCTCCGGCCGCTATCCATGAAAGGATGTGCACGTTGTTGATTACATGACCCGCTGAGGCTGTGTAGATACCGCACTTTGTGCCATAGATGAAACAATCTGCAATCTTGCAGTCACAGCATGCTCGGTCGATGTAGATTCCGTAATTGTTTTCATTGGAGGAAAACCCTTGGATAGTCACGTTGTCCAGTTTCGTGTCTGAACTGCCTGTTCCTTGGAAATCGTCAGTTACGCTTATTTTGATGTGTGTACCGTGGCATTTAATAACGTTGAGGGTCCTTAGGGAGACGAGCTGTTTCAGCCCGTTCACCCATATTCCTATATCGGCATTCTCTGCATTGAACGTTCCTCCTTCAACGAAGGAAAACAACCTCATGTCTGAGGTGTTTTTCATCTCGGAAAAACCTATTTTCAGCAAGGCTTCAAGATGCTTGAAACTTGTGATTTCAGCGTTGTGGTCAAAAACCAGGTTGACATTTTTAGAATAATCATAAGGGAGGATAATCGGCTCCGTCAACCTGTAGACGCCTGGGGGAAAATAAAGAGTTCTTCCGTAGTTGGCTTTGATGAGGTCGTTCAGCTCCTTTCCGATTTCACTTCCATCATTCTTGATGCCGTGCTGGGTGACGACCACGTATTCCTGGCTGAAAGAGCCGGTGTTCATGGGCTCTTCCTTTTCATTGCAGCTGGAAATGAAACAGCTGAATACCAGCAGTACTAATGATTGGTAAAAAAGGCGTTTCATAGTCTGTCAATTGATTGTTCCGACTTCCACACCCTGGCGTTCATGAGACATCACCATTTTTCGAACGGTGTGTCTGTTGAACTGTACCTTTCCGGATGTGAAATCAGGAGTGTTGTAAGAATAGATTAATTCGTAGTAATATTTCCCAGGGTTGCGCTGTGGTAGCAGGAAACCCTTGTCGAAAGTACCATCATCTCTCATATGGGCAATGTAGAGGCGAGTGTACAAGCCATCCTCCCTGCGGGAACAGACAACCGCCCATCTGGAGTTGGAACTCCAGTTGTGGAAGCTGTCCTGCCCTATGCCGTTGATTCCTCCCGCATTGTGGAAGTCTCCGTTCCGAAGGTCATAGATCCATAGGTCTGCCTCCTTGTGTCCGGCTTGTAGTGTTCCGAAGTCGGATCTTGTCACAAGAATGTACTTTCCGTCATAGGATGGCCTGGGAAGGTTGAATGAACTGTTCATCCGGTCCGCATTCAGAAGGGTGTCCACCGTCTCTCCAAAGGTGCCGGTTTCTGGGTCGAAAGGAATGCTGCAAAGGCTGTAATGCAGTTTCTTTGCATCCCTTGGAAGGCGTCCGAACTGAGACGAAGAATAGAAAAGTGTCTTTCCGTCCGCTGAAAAAGCCGGCCACGATTCGAAACGGTCGCTCCTATTGGTTTGAGGAGGTCGCAGAATGATGTGCTGGTCAACCGCATAGACAATGACATCTGACCACTCGTCGTACGATTCGAGCATCTTGTCGGCAGAAGTGTAGAACGACTGCCTTGTGGCATTGGTTGAATAGCCAATGTATTTTCCGCTTGGATGCCAGTACGGGTACACGAAAAACCCTTTGGTGCTGTCAGTCACAGTATTCAGGCATTCAGACTTCCCGTCATGCTTCAGGAATGTTGCCGAGTGGGCACCCCTTATGTGGAGGCTGAAAGTTGAAGGGTCTGTGCGGTTCTGTGTGTGGCAGTTGATGCAGCCAGAATTCACCATTCTGGTGTCCAGCAGTTCCCTCTGATGGAAATTTGACAGGTTGCGCTCGAATATTCCCATGTGCCCGAAAGATTGGTATCCGGGAGGAATAAGACGATAGGTCAGACCGTAATCGATGGGATCCTGGCTGATGTGCATCTTAAAAGGAATATACCGTGTCCATCCGTTTTCCGATTTCATGTCCACCTGGAAACTGATGAAGGAACCGGTTTCTTCCCTGAGGATACGATGCCACATCCTCAAAGGAAATCTTGTCGCAGTTCCCCTGCTCACCATAATGGTTTTTCCGGTATGGTTACGGATTTCCACTCTCATGTCCTTGACATCAAGACTGTCAGCCGGCCCGAAATTCATAGGGGCTATTCCTTCAGGGATTGTTACATCCACATAGTCAGGCCAAATAGGTGGAAGGTCTTCCGAGGAGACCGTCTCTGTCGGTTTGCAAGAGAATAGTGAGACGGAAACCAGAAGGAGGACCGCAACCAAGGTGAGCGGGGACTGTGACAGCTGTTTCATTTCGTTGAAAAATGATAGATACAAGTGTGCTCGTACGTTTGTCCTGGCCTGAGGTAGGGATCCGGGAAAGACGGCTTGTTAGGGGCGTCTGGCCAGTTCTGAGTCTCGAAGGTCAGTGAACCGTGGTACAGAAGCTTCGAACCATACTTTCCATTTTCTTCACCGTTAAAATACTGTCCACTGTAGACCTGAAGTCCAGGCTGGTCGGAGTAGACTTCCAGGAAGATTCCGGAAGCCGGATCATAAGCAGAGGCAGCACGTGTCAGGCCATCCGGAGAGACGTTGATACAGTAGTTGTGATCAAATCCCCGCCCACGACGGAGTTGCTCGAAATCGGCGTTGAAGGCATCAGAAACCTTGTGAGGAGTCTTATAGTCCATCGGGGTTCCGAGTATGTTGATAGGAGGGTCAAGGATGTTCAGGCCTTCGATGCCTGTAATGCTGTCGCCGTTGATGTACATCTCATAATCATCTATCGTACCTCCTTGGGAGAAGTTGAAATAGGGATGATTGGAGATGTTGACCGGCCGGGTTTTGTCAGTCGTGGCCTCATATTCAATCTTAAAGGAGTCGTCCTTTGTAAGTGAATATTTCATCTTGATGTCCAAGTTGCCTGGGAAACCGCCTTCCCCGTCCTTGTGGAGATAGTGGAAGGTCACGGAATTTCCAGTTGTCTCCGCAATGTCCCAAACTACAGAATCAAGTCCCTTGAAGCCTCCATGAAGGGTTCCCTTGCCTCCGTGGTTGGCGTCCAGGTTGTATGTCACCCCTTCTATGGTGAAGGATGCGTTGGTAATACGGTTCGCGACAGGGCCCACACATGCTCCAAGAAAACGCTCCTTGGTGTAGTGGACATATTCATCAATCGTCTCATGTCCGAGAACCACATCTTTATAGTCTCCGTTCTTGTCGGGAACGAACAGGGAAACGACCCTTCCTCCGAAATTGGTTGCTTGAAGAGCCAGATTACCTCCTTTGATAGTCACTAGCGAGACCGGATTTCCGTCTACTTCCGTAACGAATTTTGATTCATCCAGCAAAGCCGGTTCAGGCTTTGCCGTGCAGGCAACCGCCAATAAGGCGGCTGCCCACAGCAAAGACTTTCTCATCTTTTATCGGTTTTTGATTATTTCCAAAAGTCTCTTATAATCCTCAAGTTTCTTCTGTGCGGCAGCCTTGTCGTCTTCTCCGAACTTGGCATAATTGTCGTTTAGTTCGTCCTGCATTTCCTGCACCATGGACTCAAGAGTTACATTCTTGCCAACAGGGGCGGGAACTTCGAGATTCTCAGGATAGAGGGTAGCAAGGTCAAATTCCTTAATGGCCTTGTCGTACTTCTTCTTCTCCAGATAGGACTGTCCCTTGAGAATATGCGAAGCCACGTAAATGTTGTGGATCTGTCCACCACCTTCCCAAAGGTGGAAGTGCCTTGTGTTCATGATCTTGATGGCCTTGTCGTAATTGCCGGTTTCGTTGTAGGCCTGGAGGAGCCTCATCACGGAATCATCATGTTTCATGACAGTGGACATGTGACTTTCGAGTCTCTTCATTCGGGTCTTCGAATCCATTCCTGCCTTCTCGCATAGTTTGTCGGATTCGGTAAGGAGCAGAGGGTCTGATGGATCGTTCTTGATGGCCATGTCGTAGTACTTGATCGCCTCATCCAAATTGCCTTTCTGACCCTCTCCGAAACCCACGTTGCGGCAGGCAATAGCGAATGAAGGATTCATGTCCACTGACTTGTGCCACTCAGCAAGTCCCCTGTCTTTCTGCCCGATGTAATAGAGAAGATTTCCAAAATAGTAAGGGACAAAACTATCTTCCGGACACATCTTTTCAAGTTCCTCGAACATCTTGACTTCCTCTATCCTGAGCGGGAAGTTGTTCTTCGGACTGAGGGTCGCTGCCTTGGCCACTTCTGACGGGTCAGAGGAAATGTAGGCCTTGTACAGATGCACGAGTGGATAGTCGTTGAATGGCGTTCCGATCTTAATCCCTTCGTCTATGACTGCCAGTGCGGCATCCTTGTCTCCGATGGTGAGGTAGTTGCTGACGACCTCGAGGAGTTCCTGTACGGCTATGATACCTTCACTGCGGCGGTTCCTTGTGCCGGCCAGGAAGGAAAGGTTTCCGTGCTGGATGAAACTGCGTTCAAATTCGCTCCAGTAGTCAAGCGGATCGATAGATTTTATTGAAGTGATGACCTTCAGGGCCTCATCTTTCTGCCCTAGCTTTCGGAGCAGATAGGCCTTCAGAGTAAGGGTCTGAAGGTCGTGGGCTCCGGTGAGAAGAGCCTCATCTGCGAGTTGTAGAGCCTTGCCAAAGTCTCCTTCCTCAGTCGCCATCACGGCCAGCTGGTAGTAGGCTGGATGCTTAAAGGAAGGCGTGTAAGTGGCAGCCCAGAGATTCTCTTCTGCTTCTACTGATTTCCCAGTCATGCGGTAGACGTATCCAAGGTAGTAGTCCGCTTCTGTGTTGAATGCCCTGGTGTAATCATGCTCGAGACGGGCCTTTGCCCTGAGTAAGTGTTCTTCTGCCTTTGCCCACTCGGCCTGGCGGATAAAGTGCTTTCCAACCTCGATATTGACTCTTGCGTCGTTCGGATCCCTGCTGAGAGCTTCGTTGTAGAAATCCATGTAGTCAAGGCGGGCATTGTTGAACTGGTCAACCCTCAGTCCGGCAAGGTAGAGCTCTTCCGCCGTCTTGTATTCCTTGACCGGCTTTGTTCCGTCGATTACACTGGGCAGTTCCTTCTCTTCCAGTTGCACAGGCCTGTAGTCGACCATAAGGTTGCCGGAAGCATCACAAAGTGCGGTGTAGAGGTCTTTCTCTTCAACACCGGCAGGAAGGGAGACTTCTTCAAGGAATATCTTTTCAGGGCTTATGTCAGCCTTTTTGTCGAGAAGTATCCTGTCCCCGGCAGAAAGGATTACCCTGGCATTCTTCAAGTCAATCGAAGCATTGTAGCCTACAAGCCATTTTCCGTTTTCCTGTTTCTGCAGATTTACTGCCGCAAATTCAGTGGCGTTTTTGATGCCCTTGATGCCCTTGATGGGGAACCAGGTTTGCTTGAATTCGCGGATTTCTCCAGGAGCGAGCCAACTGTAGTCCGGTTGGTTGTCGGAGTAGCCACCCACCATCAGCTCGAGGTAGTGACCGTCGTTGTCGGAGAGAATCTTGTTCCATAGCATTCCTGTAGGATTGTTACCCCAGAGGAAGAATTTCTTACCAGGAACCTGGAAGCGGTTGGCCACATGGACGGTTCCTGCGTCTTTTCCGTGGTCATAACCACCGACAAAACCCATCCGGCTGCCCCATGCAAAGATGGAACGTGAAGCCTGATCGAAGTTCTTCCACCAGGAGAGATCTACGTCGGTCTTGTTAGAACGTGACACAGGGCCTTCAGGCCATCTTGTAAAGTAGACCTTGCTATGATCCGTACCGAACTGCACATCCGGCGGGAAAACAACTTGATAGTCTTCGTTGCAATGAACCGACACATTGGCCCAATACAGCATGGTCTGGACCATGGGAGTAGGATTGATGACCTTTACGCTTGCCTGGACGCGGGAGCTACCGGGGAAAACCGTAATACCGACGGACCATTTGAGACGGTGACGGAGTTCGGACTCTCCGACCCAAACGGTTTTGCTGCCGTCGGGGTTCTCTTCCATCGTCCAGTCTACCAGCATGTAGCTGCTGGCCCTGTGATGATCGGGAATATCCCATTCAACACCGCCGGAGAGCCAAGCACCGAGCATTCCGATGAGGGCAGGCTTGATGCCGGTCTGGGTGTAGAAGAAATTGTAACCGTCTGTGAGGTCCTCGGCCTGGAAAATCCTTCCGCCAATCTCGGGAAGTACTCCGATGCTGATGTAATCGTTCTTCAGCTTTATGATTTCGTAAGTCTGGTCAACGACCTTGTCTGTCATCACATCGTACAGAGGGTAGGGATAGATATAACCTTCTGCTCCCTGGTAGGCCCTTCCAGTGAAGAAGATAGGATCTGTCTCGGGTGCTCCTATCTGGTAAGTCGGGATTATCTCGTTTTCGACGGATGATTTGACGCCTTGTGCGTGAAGACCCAGGCTGAGGAATAGAGCCGCAATGAAAGAGGCTCCAGTTATTACTGTTCTTAAATTTTTCATGTTTGTAGTGTTGACAGTCTTTAGTGGTTTAATGCTTGGTTGATATTGGCAGGAAGCGGAATGCTGCTACCTTGCCTGCATTCAAAGGCTTTTCGGTGTACCAGAATACATGACTCATTGAGAATCTTTCCAATGTCTTGATACCTTCAGCTTCAGAAGGAGAAAGCAATCCCGTACAGAACACGGGACGACCATAACGGAAGCAGATGCTGAGCAGCCAACCGGCTTCTGCCTGAGGCTGATCCGTCGAGAAGGAAAGAACGTCAGAGATGCTCCAGATCCGATGGACCAAGTCAGAATCACTCACTCCAGGGAATTCCAGCTTGTTCCATCCATTCGTCTTACCATGGATAAGGGCATCATGGTAGTTGAAGTCGGGCTCGAAATCCTTGACCCTTACGCATGGCGTTGAGGTCAGAGGCTGGTTGGAATACTGGTTTCTGGCACTGCGGAAAAGAGAGGTAACCCTCTTGGAAACAGCAGTCTTGTCAGATGCTTTTTCGCCGGGGTGCCAGTAGAGGTCCCATGCCTGGATAGAGGGATCGAAGTAGTATTTACCTACGACACTTGACACATATTCGGCCACAGCGCCATCTCCTACACCAAGATCGTCATCGTCAGTAAGGACAGGGAGCACTGTTATTCCTTTTGCTGAGGCGTCCCTGAGGAGGGCGTCTGTCTTTGCGAAGAAGGCATCCTTGTCCTTTGCCCAGTCGTTGTACGAGAACCTCACGCGGACGCTGTTGTAAACGGAAGGAATCCCTGAAAGGTTGGCCGAAGAGGTAGCAATACCCTTGACAGGCCCTAAGGCCATTCGCTTCCAGGCCCTTTCATGACTCCAGCGTTCTGTGATCTCAATCCCAGGGTCGGCGCTTTCACCTGGTTCACTGAACTTGAATTCCCTCAGCATGTCAATTTCCCTTCCGTCGATGTAGTCACCGTCAGGGTACATGGTGTTGTGGAAAACCACCTCATAAGGATCATAGGTGCTCCTCAGCCATTTGACAGACCAGTTCCTGTCAGAAATAAACGATCCCCAGATGTAGAAATGGACGTGTTCGTCAGCAAACTTTGCAAGAGTCCTTCCAACACCTGAACCATTGACTCTGGTAAGACATTCGGTACAGACAATGGGCCTGTCGCTCATTGCGCGGATCTTCTTGAGAGTAAAATCAATATCCTTGTTGTCGTTCGCACAGGAATAGCTGTGGAAATTGTGGAGATCCATCATGTTCTCAACTTCCACACGGCGCTTGAACAATTCACTTGTAGTGTCTGCTCCTGCTCCTGAATCAAAGAATATTGAAGCAGTGATAGGTTGTGACAGGTGTACTTCGCGGCACCAGTGGACCATCTTTTCGATCCAGTCGAGCTCATGCCTGGTCTGCTTTTCGTTCGTTCCCCCGTCAACAAGGAAGATATCGCAGTTGGGCTCGTTCCAGATATCCCATAAGACAATTCTCGGATCATCCTTGAAAGGAGTGAGGATGGTTTTGATCACCTTCTCTGCTTCCTTCAGTCCCTGATTTTCGTCAGGGTTCTCGAAATACTCCTTACAGCGCTGAATCGAAAGTACAGGAGAGATTGTCATTCCATATTTCTCACAGATATCTGCATACCTGTGTATGCTCTCTATCTGTTCTTCAGCTGTTTTTCCGGGCACCCAGAACCGGACGCTGTTCAGTCCGTATTCAGATACTTTACTGATGATGTCTTCAAGACTCATTCCAGGATAACCGGTAGCAGGTTCGTTGAAGCCTTTGATCACTCCTACTTTTTTCTCCCACTCCCAGGCTTGTTTTTCAGTCCATTGCGGACGTTCTTTCCCTCCATTAGTCTCATTTGAGCAGGAGGGCAAAAAAAGGATCAGCAGGGTGGCGAACCCTGCGATCCTTCTAAGGATTTTCCTATCAGACATACTATCTCAGATATTTGTCATGAGAATGATCAGTCAAAACAGAATAATCGGAGACGAAGAGGTTTGTGAACACTCCGAATCCTCCGTCTTCAGCAGCGTCGAGGACGACATTTTCTGTTGCAGCACTATTTTTCACGAAACCAGCAGTCATATTCGAGACAACGCCGTTGAATTTTCCGGTTGATTTGAATGCCGTGTGGCGACCTCCCTTGTTGGAATACCACCAGACGAAGCAATCCGTATATACGACATGGCCACCCTTTGTCTGGAAACCGATACCGAATTGGTCGCTGTAGCAGAAGCTGTAAAAATTGTTACTGGCTTCATCCATGAAGCCGCAGCTCGTGTTGTACTCTCCGGACTCATATCCGTTGGAGGTGTAAAGAGGATGAATATTGCGCAGGCTGTTGCCGCCGGATTTGATGTGGAATCCGTAATGGACGCTTGCAATCCTCATGTTGGAGAACGTGTTGTCATAACCGATAACGACAACACCGACACTATTGTCAGCTTTATTACCGACGATGTTCACATCATGGATGTCACAGTCGGAGGATCCGTTGTTCGCACCCCGGTTGATCTGGATACCTACCTGGACATTTTTGATGGAGGTGTTACGGATGACAGTTTCACGGCCGCTGTCAATTGAAACACCTGTCGCTACACCATTTCCGTCAATAATGCCGCCGTCAAGATAATAATTGCTTCCGGGCACATAGATTGTGTTGAAAGGATCCTTCCCTCCGAGGCGGATCATCGCTTCCTCGTGAGACCAGCCGTCAGCTGCCTTGATTATGGCGTAGTTTGACAACTGAAGGGAGACACTCTTTTTTGGATCGGCAGGAGTGTTGACCGGTTTTGAAATAACGTAAGTACCGTCAGGAAAATACAACGTTCTGTTGGGATTGTTGTCAATTATTTTCTGCAGGATGTCGCTGACGTCTTTTTTTCCGTCAGCTTTTAGATAGTCTGTGACAACGACATATCCTCCTTTATTCTTTGCGGACTGTCCAAATGCAAGTGAAGAAATACAAAGCGCTGCGATCAGCAGCAGGAATGTGCTTTTTATTTTCATGACGGTGGTTATTAATTCTATTAAAATTACAAAATAATTCTTTTAAAAAAGGCTGGACGCCTCTTGTTACGTCCAGCCTTGAATAGAAGCGATCACCAATTATTATAAACCATTTATCAAACCTGTTTTATATACCATCTAATAACCAGGATTCTGCTCTATAATTCCATTGGATTCATTGATAACTCTCTGCGGGATAGGCATGAGCTTGTTCTTTTCTGAAGCACTGGTCTTTCCACGGCGCAGGGCGCTGGCGATATAGTCATCGAAGCGGAGGAGGTCGTCACGACGCCATCCCTCAACATAGAATTCCCTACCACGCTCTGCAAGCAGGAATGTCTTGAATGCTTCGAGATCTGTAGAGACCGCTGCAGGTGTAAGGTCTGTTGTTCCGGCCCTGTCGGTGATGATCTTAATGTATTCAAGAGCTTTTTCAGTCGGCTTGCCGGCTATCATAGAGTAGCACTCTGCCAGGGACATCAGGACGTCGGCATAACGGAAGCAGACGCTATGGATGTTTCCGGCATAAGCACGGTCCTGGGGATAGAAGTACTTGCAGCACATGGCTCCGTACTGGAGATTGGTGCTTCCAGGATTCTCCCTTGTGTAAATTTTGCCATCAATCGTGCGGATTGATTCTGCCATACCACCCTTCCTGATGTCTTTGTCGTCAAAGGTGTCGTAGAATGCCCACTGGATCTTGAAACCGCCCCAGTACTTGGTAGTGTTGAATGTACCCTGTCCATCGTGCGAATGCTCTTTGTTGACGTTAAGGAACGCTGCGCAGTTTCCGGGAGTGGTGTAGAAGTAGAACTCGTTATCAGCCTTAACTCCTGAAGGGATGCAGTAGATGTTCTCATCGTTTTCTTCTTCTGCGAACGGGGCGAAATAATCCGGATCGATTGAATAACCCATATTCAGGAGAGACTCAAGATAAGGAACAGCCTGAGCATACTCATGTTCCCTCATGTGGATTTTAGCAAGCATCATTGAGGCAAATCCCTTGTTGAGGCGTCCCCACTGTGCTGTGTGGTTGGTCTTGCCGGGAAGGTCAGCGATGGCATCGTCAAAATCCTTGATCATCCATGAGCGGTACTCTTCCTTTGATGGACGGGGCATGTACTCAATGTCGTTTATCTCGGAAGGATCCAGGGTTACGTGGAAAGGACCGAAGAGGTCATAGACCACGTACATGAACATACCGCGGAGGCATTTTGCCTCGGCAATCATCTCAGCTTTCTTTGCAGAAGGGATTCCTTCGGTCTTGTCGATAACATCAAGAATGTAGGTCATACGCGTAACGTTCTTGATGATCTGGAAAGTCTGGAGCCAGTCTCCGGAAGTTCCCCAAGTGAAGTCGGTGTACTGGTTTGATGCACCGCCGGAACGGCCCTCGTCAGAAGTGACCATCTGCCAACCGTACCAACCGATGTTACCAATTGACCAGACAGGCCATCCCCAACCGGTGTTAGCCGTTGAAGACATGTTCACTGATCCGGAGTTGGTCTTCAGGTAACCATACATTCCATCAAGAAGAGACTGGGCATCAGCTGCATTCTGAGGATAGTTCGTCTCGGTCATGTCTGAATAGACTATAGCGTCGAGATCGCAGGAAGTAACAACACAGACGGCTGCGAAAGCGCAAGCAATATAAGAAAGTATCTTTTTCATTTTCGTCTTTGTTAAATAATTAGAAAGTAAGGTTGATTCCCAGTACGGTTGTGAAAGGAATCGGATAAGGAGAGGAGTTGGCTTCCATCTCAGGATCAAGACCTTCGTAGTTGGTAAGCAGGAATGTGTTCTGCATGTCAACATAGATTGCTGCATTGGAGATCTTGATGTTGTTCAAGATGTTCTGAGGCAGATTGTAGGTCAGTTTGACATTGCTCAAGCGCATGTAGTGCGTGTTCTTGAGAGTGTAGTTGTTGTTACCGGAGTTGTTGGAGTTGGCCGCGGTGTCGGTAGCAATACTGGTAAGGAATCCGTCAGTGTTGTAGGATGTCCACCTGTCGAAAATATGGGTGCTCTTGTTGAGCTTGTTGTCACCATTGATCAGGCCGGTGTAACCCCATCCGTATTTCCTCTTCTGGAATACGCGGCCATAACCGTCGATATCCAAGCTCCAGTTCTTCCATGTGAAACTGGTACCAAGACCGAAGATGCCCCAAGGATCGGAATTGCCGAAGTAGACGATATCATCATTGTTGAGTACACCGTCACCGTTCTGGTCGACATATTTAAGATTACCGACGAAAGCGTTGGGCTGAAGAACCTTGCCATTGGAAGTCCACTGAGGGATTTCTTCCTTACTCTGGAAGATACCTGCGGTCTCCCATCCGAACATTGCAGTAAGGTCATCGGTCTCACTCTGCCAAGGGGAGAGGCTGACCTCAGGGTTGCGCTCCATCCAGAAAGAGTGGTTATGTGAGAAGTTGAAATAGCCGGACCAGTCGAAATCACGATGCTTGATGATGTCACCGCGGATCGAGATCTCGAAACCGGTAGACCTGGTCTGACCGACGTTCTTTGCCATTCTGTTCATGACATCGTTGATCGGAAGGGTCGCGAAGTCAAGGAGGTCCTTGGCTGTACGGATGTAGTAGTCGAAGCTACCCGTAAGTCTTCCGCCAAAGAGGGTCCAGTCAAGACCGGTGTCGAAGGTGATATCGGTTTCCCACTTGAGGTTAGGATTACCCTTCTGCATCTGATAGATACCGTTGGTGAGAGCACCATCGAAATAGTACCATCCACCAGAAGGAGCATTTCCGAAAGTGGAAAGAGTGTAATAGTGGCTTGTAAGGATGGACTCGTTACCGGATGTTCCCCATCCTGCACGGAGTTTCAGGAAGTCAACCCAAGTAACGTTGTTCATGAAGCCTTCATTCGAAATGTTCCACGCTGCGGAGATTCCAGGGAACCATCCCCATTTGTGGTTTGTGGAGAACACTGAAGAACCGTCACGACGAAGAGTGGCACCAAGGACATATTTGTCAGCGATCGAGTAGTTGATCCTTCCGAAGAAAGATTCCTTGGTCCTCTTCCAGCGGTTGGAGTTGTAGACTGTTTCCTCGACGTCGGAAGACATCTGGACAGCATTGTTCTCGAGGGCATCCGTAGGGAGATTGAACACTGAGAAGCCGTAGCTGTTACCCTCAGCCACATAATAACCGGTACCGACAACTGCGTTGATGGTGTGGATTCCGAAGCTCTTGTCGAAAGTGAGGTACTCTTCGGCTGCGTAGTTGTTGTTGTAACCATTGGAGAAAGCGCCGTAGTTCTCAGGGATCTGCTGAGCCATCTTAGCTGTAGTAGGTGAGAACATGTCACGGTTGTCGTCTGTTTTGTCGACAGAGATCTGGGCATTGGCCTTCAACCAAGGAGTTATCCTGGCTTCGAAGTTAGGAGTGAAGAACAAACGCTTAGTTGTACTTTCATCCTTGATCTGTAAATACTTCAGAGGGTTGTTGGAGTTACCGTACTCAGGAGCGGTGAGATTTCCATCAGCATCCTTGAGAGGGATTCTGGGAGAGAAATACATGGCCGAGTTGGTCAGGTTAGCTTCGTTGGCGTTCTCTCTCCAGTGTCCGATTGAAGGGTTCTTTGCCTTATTCAGGGTGTACATGCTGTTGATGTTGACCTTGAGCCAGTTGAGAATCTGTGCCTCCATGTTGACGCGGCCGCTGTAACGGGTGAGAGCGGAGCCCTTCAGGACAGGAGTGTGATCATAGTAGTTGAAAGAACCATAGACCTTGAACTTATCAGTACCGCCGTTGATTGACACGTTCTGATCCACGACAATACCAGTGCGTGTGATCTCCTTCACGTGATCATAAGTCTTGGTTGCTGCTGAGATCTCGGAGTCTGTGTAAGCGATAGGCCATCCTGAAGCAGGGGCTGCAACATCGCCGTAAGGGTAATAGTGGTTGGCATAAAGCCAGTTTTCCTTTGTACCGAGGTTTGCCTGCTCCATGAACGTTTGAGAATCAAGCATCTCGTAGAACTTACCGATTGTCTGTACGGACATAGAACCGCTGTAAGTGACAACAGGTTTTCCACTCTGACCCTTCTTGGTTGTGATGAGGATAACGCCGTTTGCAGCTGCAGATCCGTAGATGGCAGCAGCAGAAGCATCCTTAAGAACATCGATTGAGGCGATGTCATTCGGGTTGAGGGTTGCTAGAGGGGAGCGGTTTCCACCGTCCCTAAGGGCGTAGTCCATCATACGAGTCGGTCCAAGCTTGCTTGCATTGTTGGAGTTGGAGCTTATGACAACACCATCAATGACGTACAGAGGACTGTTGGATCCATTGGGGGACAGGGCTCCACGAATGTTAGCAGAAATTGCCGAGCCAGGCTGGGCAGAACTCTGTGACATGGACAGACCGGCCACTTTTCCCTTGAGGGAGGCATCGATACTGACCGCATTAGGAGCTTTGAAGTCTTTCTCTTTGACGGATGAAATGGCACCGGTGATGCTCTTCTTGAGCTGGCTACCATAACCTACGACCACAGCGTCCTCAAGCAATTCACTGTCTTCAGCAAGAGTGACGTTGATCACGGCTCTACCTCCAACAGCTACTTCCTGGGTTGTGTAGCCGATTGAAGAGATTACGAGCACGGGGGAGTTTCCTCTCAGGGTAAGCTGATACTCTCCGTTGATGTCCGTAATCGTACCGTTCGAAGTGCCCTTTTCCTGTACTCCGGCAGAAATAACAGGCTCATTCTTTGCATCGACGACTTTGCCCTTCACAACCTTCTGGGCGAAGGCTTGCGGAGCGCAAAGAAGGATGAACAGACAAGATGCGCCAAATATTTTGGCCACCTTATTGAATACGTTCGTACAATACATTGAATAATAGTTATTTAGTGTGATTCTAGTGATATAATTAAAGGGACGATATTTCTCATAAACCGGACGAACCCTTACCACAAAGGTAACCATTAACAAAATTATTAGCAAGAAAAGGTCCGTTTTTATTACGCACTTTTATTCATTTTCGACCGTAAATACTCCATTTATGATTTACGGTTATATCAGAGTAAGCAGCGACAAACAAACAGTAGAAAACCAACGTTTTGAAATTGAGAATTTCTGTCGGAGTCTTTCGCTTCATGTAGATGGTTGGATTGAGGAAACGATAAGTGGGACGAAAGATTATGGTAAGAGAGAATTAGGAAAGTTGCTGAAAAGGGTCGGCAAGGATGATCTTATTATTTGTGCAGAATTGTCCCGTCTTGGCAGGAATCTCATGATGATAATGGAGATTCTGTATATCTGCATGAACAAGGAATGCCGCGTGTGGACAGTCAAGGACAATTATCGTCTTGGAGATGACATCCAGAGCAAGGTTCTGGCTTTTGCTTTTGGCCTGTCTGCAGAGATCGAGCGTAATCTCATTAGCCAGAGGACAAAGGAAGCTCTTGCCAGAAAAAAGTCCGAAGGGGTCGTTCTTGGGCGGCCGAAAGGGCGAAAAAACGATCCTAGAAAATCTAAATTATATGGTAAGAAGAACTTGATCAAAAAGATGCTTGACCAAGGGATCTCCAAAAACAAAATAGCCAAGGTGTGCCATGTTGACAGGAACACCTTGGCTCGTTATCTTAAAACAGAGTTGTAAAAGTTGCTGATTATTAAGAGAATGCAAAAAACGCATAGACTAATAATCTATGCGTTTTATGTAATTGGCTGATTGTGATTGGCTTACAAAAAACGGGGGCACGGTCGTCTTTATCTATTTCCTTCCCTCGACTTTGTGGATGAGGGTGATGAGGATGCTGCCGAGGATGCCGGCGCAGAGGGAGCCCATTAGGACTGCCACCTTGCCCATGTCGCGCAGCTTGGCCATGACTTCAGGAGTCTGGTCACCGAATGACAGGGTGTCGACAAAGATCGACATGGTGAAGCCTATACCTCCGAGGCAGGCTACAGCGATAAGCATTTTCCAGGAAGCTTTTGCAGGCATCTCTCCTGCGTGAAGCTTGACAGCAATGAAGCTTGCGAGCGAGATTCCCAGGGGCTTGCCAATCAACAGGCCAAGGAATATACCCATGCTCACTCCTCCGAGAGCGGGGTCGAAATTGAATACGTTGAAATAAGACACATCGGGGATCTCCACTCCTGCATTGGCAAGGGCGAAGAGCGGCATGATCAGGAAGTTGACCCAGGGACCCATGGCGTGCTCCAGGCGATAGCTCATAGGCACGGCACCCTTGGATATGGCACTCATTCGTCTCAGGCAATGCCTCTGCGGACCGTTGGGGAATTCGCTGCTGGTAGAGGCGATTCCGTTATATTCATTGAGCCTCTGCAGGTACTGGACCCTCTTGCGGTGGAAATAGGCCTCGTTGTAGCGGGGGGTCATAGGGACGAGGAAGGCCATCACCACGCCTGACATGGTGGAATGTATTCCTGAATAATAGAACAGGGCCCAGATCACCATTGCAGGGATGAAATAGTACCAGCCCCTCTTTTCACCGAGCTTATTCATTATAAGGATGCCGATGATTAGTAGGATGGCGATGGTCAGAAGCCCGAAATTGATGTTTCCGCCGTAGAATATTGCCACGACCAGGATGGCGATAAGGTCATCGGCTATGGCGAGGGCGGTAAGGAAGACTTTCAGCGACACGGGGACCTTGTCTCCCAGGATGGAGAGGATGCCTACGGCAAAGGCAATGTCGGTTGCAGTGGGAATACCCCAACCAGAAGAAGCGGCGGTGCCGTGGTTGACTGCAGTGAATATGAGGGCGGGAGCGATGACTCCGCCGAAGGCGGCGATGACCGGCATCAAGGCTTTTTTGAGGCTTGAAAGTTCTCCGTTCTTCATCTCGCGACGGATTTCAAGTCCGACGGTGAAGAAGAATAGGGTCATCAGGATGTCGTTGATGAAACTCTCTACGGTCATTCCGCGAGGGAACATGATGTCCTTGCCGTCAGGAGCCTTGAAGAAGAGGGAGAACTGGGTTTCCAGGAGATTGTGGTAGAAGTCTTTCGTGAAAGGAAGATTTGCCAGTAGCATGGCCACAACCACACATGCAAGCAGGATCACTCCCTGAGCCCAGGGCTGGTTGGAGAATTTACGTCTGCGATGGTCGAAGTTTCTGATGCCTTTAGTCCAGGTGTAGATAGGAAACAGTCTCATGATGATTTATTTTCCGTATAAGTAGATCTTTTGTTTTTCAGTAAGTTTGTCAATCGTAACTCCCCAGCTATCAAGTTTGCGGAGGGCGACGGCCTTGTCTATTTCTTCCGGAACATGGTAAAGCATGCTTCCTGGATTCCGGCTGTCACCCTGAGCGCAGCGAAGGATCTCCCTGTTGTCAGCCAGGTACCTTGCGCTAAGGGCCTGGATGGCGAAAGACATGTCCATGATCTCGGCGGGATGTCCGTCTCCTGCAGCCAGGTTGACAAGGCGTCCTTCAGCCAGGATGTAGATCCTGCGACCGTCAGGAAGGTCGTACTGCATGATGTTATGTCTTGCTGTCTTGGCAGCGACTGCGATCTCCTTTAGCTGGGCTACGGAGACTTCGCAGTCAAAATGGCCTGCGTTGCAGCAGATAGCTCCGTCCTTCATCTTCATGAAATGCTCGGAGGTGATAACGTCTTCGCAGCCGGTGACCGTTACGAAGATATCTCCGATCCCAGCAGCTTCTGACATGCTCATGACCCTGAAACCATCCATCACGGCTTCCATTGCCTTTATCGGATCGACCTCGGTGACTATAACCCTGGCACCCAGCCCTTTGGCCCTCATGGCAACACCCTTGCCGCACCAACCGTAACCGGCCACGACGACGTCCTTGCCGGCCACGATCAGGTTGGTGGTCCTGTTGATGCCGTCCCAGACGGACTGGCCTGTACCATAACGATTGTCAAAGAAATGCTTGCAGGCAGCGTCGTTGACCAGCATCATCGGGAAGCGGAGTTTCTTTTCCCGGTCCATGGCCTCGAGCCTGAGGATTCCTGTAGTGGTCTCTTCACAGCCTCCGATGACATTTTGAATCAGCTCGGGATAATTCTCATGGATCATGGACACGAGGTCTCCTCCATCGTCGATGATGATGTTCGGACCGGCCTCGATCACTCTCCTGATACCGCTTTCATATTCCTCGGGGGTAGCTCCATGTACAGCGAACACGTTCAAACCTTCATGAACGAGGGCAGCAGCTACATCATCCTGGGTGGAGAGAGGATTGCTTCCAGTGATAAACATCTCCGCTCCGCCTTCCGCCAGCACTTCGCATAAGTGCGCCGTCTTGGCCTCCAGGTGGACGGATAGGGCAACCTTCAATCCCTTGAAGGGCTTTTCAGCCTTGAATTCCTTCTCCAGGCCCTCCAGAAGGGGCATGTGGTGCCTTACCCAGCTGATTTTCAGCTCGCCGCTTTCCCACTGTCCGGGGTCACGTATTTCGCTATTTGCCACTGCATTTTATTATTAGAGGTGCAAATATAGCCAATTATTCTTGCCCTTCTTGATAATTAACCCTATTTTTGTTCGATACTGGAAGAGGCGGTCGCTCCAATGCACTACTGCCACCCTCGGCACGTTAAGAGGGGGGACCGGAGCGAAGCGAACGGTGGGGCCGCGTAGCGGCGGTGCATGGGGCGACCGCCTCTTCCAGGGATAACAAATTAAAGATTTATAAAATGGGATTATTGGAAGGAAAAGTCGCCCTCGTGACGGGCGCAGCAAGAGGAATCGGAAAGGCTATCGCTCTTAAATTCGCATCAGAAGGCGCAGATGTAGCATTCACCGACCTCGTGATCAATGAAGCAGCTGAAGAAACGATAAAGGAACTTGAGGCATTCGGCCACAAGGTGAAGGGTTATGCTTCCAACGCGGCAGACTTCGAGCAGACCCACACTGTCGTCGAGCAGATCGTCGCAGATTTCGGAAGGGTTGACATCCTCGTCAACAACGCAGGCATTACCAAGGATGGTCTCATGCTCAGGATGACCGAGCAGCAGTGGGACGCCGTGATCGGTGTCAATCTCAAATCCGCTTTCAACTTCATTCACGCTCTCACCCCCGTCATGGCACGCCAGAAAGGTGGCAGCATCATCAACATGTCTTCAGTGGTCGGAGTCTCCGGCAACGCAGGCCAGTGCAACTATTCAGCATCCAAGGCTGGAATGATCGGACTCGCGAAGTCCATCGCCAAGGAGATGGGTCCCCGCGGAATCAGGGCCAACTGCATCGCCCCCGGTTTCATCATTTCCGACATGACCAACGCACTTCCCCAGGACGTCCGTGATGCTTGGACGAAACAGATTCCTCTCCGCCGTGGAGGCACCCCTGAAGATGTGGCCAATGTCGCCCTCTTCCTCGCCAGCGACCTTTCCAGCTATGTCAGCGGCCAGGTCATCCACTGCTGCGGCGCAATGAACTGCTAAATCTCTAACGGAAATCCTCGTAGCCGGGCATTCCAAGTCCTGCTATGAATTCCTTGAACTGCTTGTCGTCCCTGGGACAGACAAGCAGTGCGTCTTCCGTGTCAATTACAAGATAGTCCTTGAGACCTTTGATTGCGTAGATTTTCCGTTTGTCATCGGTAATGACCAGGTTGTTCCTGTCTTCCTTGAAGAGGCTGCTTCCTGTGTTGGAGACATTCCCTTCGCTGTCTTTTACCATGATCGCCTTGAACAGCGAATCCCAGCTGTCGATGTCTGACCACCCGAACTTGCCAGGATAGAGCCACGCCCTGTCGGTCTTTTCCATCACTCCATAATCTATGGAGATTTTGGGGCATTCTGAATAGGCTTTCTGGAGGAACGCCTTTTCGTCATGTTTTTCCAGGGCTTCCTTCCATCCGCTGAAAATCGAAATTACATCAGGAAGGTATTTTTCCATTTCCTCGAGAATGAGGGATGCTTTCCAGGCAAAGATTCCCGAGTTCCAAAAGAACTCTCCGCTCTTGCAGAACACTTCAGCGAGGGCCTTGTCTGGTTTTTCAGTGAAAGTCTTGACCTTGGCTGGTTTGTCGGACTGGGCTGCTGCCTTTCCTCCGGTGACCTGGATGTAACCGTAACCCGTGTCCGGTCTTGTAGGAGGGATTCCCATCGTCATCAGGACATCATTGCCAGCGGCTTCTTCAAGGATGTCTTCCACTGCTTTTCCAAAAGAGGCTTCATCAGTGATGATGTGGTCGGCAGGCGTGACGACTATGGTTGCATCCGGATCGCGCCTTGCAATTTCGAGCGTTGAATAGGCAATACAGGGAGCCGTGTTGCGGCTGTATGGTTCCAGAAGGAGGTTCTGGCGGGGTAGTTCTGGGATCTGTTCCGTCACGAGTTCTCCGAACTTGTCTAGGGTAACGACGAGGATGTTATCCTGTGGGATTATCTTGGAAAAGCGGTCGTAGGTCATCCTGATGAAAGACTTACCGGTAGCCGCTATGTCCAGGAACTGCTTTGGACGGGCTTCCCTGCTTATCGGCCAGAAGTGGTTGGCACTGCCGCCAGCCATTATCACGCAATATTGTTTATCGTTCATATTGTTAGCGTCATTAATAACCTTTCAGTCAGACATACATCGGCACGAAAGCGTTTGGGAACCATTCCACATTCACATCTTCCTTGTCGAAAACAACTGCCACAATGTCAAAAAACACCTCTGCATTGCCGTACATAGAATGTCCCAAAGGCCCGTGCAGGAACTTAAGGGCCGCCTTGGCAAGCTTGTCCTGCTTCATCGGAGTGACATTCTCTTCGGGCGGTACTGCCACCGGTGCCATCCGGCTCTTAACCTCCACAAAATGCACGCCGTTCCCGTCCGTGGAAACAATGTCGATTTCCAAATGTCCGGACCTGTAGTTCCTGGCAATAATCCTGTGTCCAAGTCTCTCCAGGAAACGGCATGCTACATCTTCTCCCCTCTTTCCCAGCAGCATCCTTGCTGTCGGGCGATTTTCAATTTTTCCGTTTTTCATAATTCTAAAGTTTAAATCCTTCGTCACTTCGTTCCAGATCCTTCGTCACTTCGTTCCTCAGGATGACAGGTGTCATTCTGAGCGAAGCGAAGAATCTCGTCATTCAAATTCCACTATCGTTACTCCTGAGCCGCCGAACTGGATGTGTTCGTCATGGACGGAACCCACACCCGGAACAGTCCGGAGATATTTCTGCAATTCATCCCTCAGCGCGCCGGTACCCTTCCCGTGGATGATCCTCACTGAGCCGACTCCCAGCATGACAGCATCGTCGATGTAGTGGATAACGATATCAAGGGCATCGGAGACCCTTTCTCCGCGCACGTCAAGCTCAGGAGAGAAGCGCAGCCTCCTTTCCCTGAGTCCGGAATTGTCTATTACTGAACGTGGGGTTACGCTTTCCTTGCGAGCGGCCTTATATTCATTGGAAGAGATCCTTTCGACCTTGTCGAGAGGCATCTTGCTGGTGATGTTGCCTACGGCCACTGTGACGGCCTTGTTGGACACCCGGACCACTTCGCCGACCATTCCGTTGTCCTTCACCTTGACTTTCTCTCCGACCTTGAGGGGGCCGGACCTGAACTGGTCGGAGGTCTCGCGTACAGCTTCCTGGGCGATTCCGTTCTTCCTGGCAGCCGACTTGCGCTTCCTTTCCGAGAGCTGCTTGAGCTTCTTGTCAAGGTAGTCGTCATGGTTCTTCTGCTCGCTTTCCTTCTTGGTCTGGAGGGCGGTGATGAACTCCTGCAGGTCCTTTCTGGCCACTGAAGTCTTTTCCTTGTCAGCCTGGGACTCCTTGATGGTGCGGATCGTATTCTCGATGGTCTTGTTGGCTCCCTGGACAATCTCCATGGCCTCTTTTTTGGCCTGGTCGAGGATCTCCTTCTTGGTCTGCTTTATTCCTTCAAGCTCTTTCTGGTAGCGTTCGGTAATGCTGTCCAGTGTCTTGTCCGTGTTCTTGATCTTCTGGAGCTTCTCATCGAGGGCACGGCGGTTACGCACGATCTTCCTCAGATTCCTCTCCATCCCGACAAATTCCTCTCCAGCCCTGGTCTCAGCATCCTTGACTATATTCTCAGGGAGCCCCATCTTCCTGGCCAGTTCGAAGGCGAAGGAATTGCCGGGCATGCCGATGTCCAGCTTGAACAAGGGCTGGATCTTGGCCGCGTCGAACTGCATGGCACCGTTGATGACACCTGTGTCCGGGCCGGAAGCGTAGAGCTTCAGGTTGGTGTAGTGCGTGGTAATGACTCCGAAGGCTCCCCTGCGGTCCATTTCAGCGAGGATCGCTTCTGCAATGGCCCCGCCGGCAGCAGGTTCTGTGCCGGAACCGAATTCATCTATGAGGATGAGCGTCTTCCCGTCAGCAGCCTTTAGCATGGATTTCATGTCCTCCAGGAAGGAACTGTAGGTACTCAGGTCATTTTCGATGCTCTGGTCGTCTCCGATGCTCACCATAATCCTGTCGAAGACCGGAAGCTCCGAGGTCTCGGAAGTAGGGATCAGCATGCCCCACTGGAACATGTACTGGAGAAGTCCGGTCGTCTTCAGGCAGACAGACTTTCCTCCGGCATTTGGTCCTGAGATCAGAAGGATCCTCTTAGTGGGATTGAGTTTCACGGTGACAGGGACGATCGCCCTCTTTTCCCTTGCCAAGGCCCTTTCGAGCAAGGGATGGCGGGCCTTTCTGAGGTTCATTTCACCTTCCTCTGAGATCAGCGGCATGCCGGCCTTGAAGTCCAGTGAGACCTGGGCCTTGGCCACTAGGAAGTCTATTTCTCCGAGGTACTCCGCGGAATTGATGAGCTCGGGAATATATGGCCTGACGAAGTCGCTGAAGGCGGCCAGGATCCTCTGGATCTCCTGGGCTTCTTCGGCCCGTAGGGTGAATATCTCGTTTTCCAGTTCTACGATCTCCGCAGGTTCGACGAAGGCGGTCTTGCCGGTTGCCGAGGTGTCGTAGACAAACCCCGGAATCTTCTTCTTGCTGGAGCTGTTCACCGGAATAAGGAGCTTCCCGTCCCTGACCGACAGCCCGGCGTCATCGTCCACTATTCCGTCTGCCTGGGCCTGCTTGAGGATGGCATTGGCCCTTTTTGAAATGGCCCCTTCCTTGGATTTGAGGCTTCGGCGGATCTGCAGCAGGTTGTCTGAGGCCGTGTCCTTTACATCGCCGTATTTGTCCAGGATGACATCGATCCTTCTCTGGACTTCCGGGAAGCTCAACACCGGAGCGCTCATTTTCTTGAGGTTGGGATAGATCCCATCCTTGATCGACATGAAGAAATTGGTCAGCCTCCTGACTGTCTCCACCATGGTGCGCAGCTTTCCGAGGGAACCGAGGTCTATGTTCCAGCCTGGATTGGCAAGAGGTTTCAGGAAATCCAGACAGTCGATGTAGCCGTTCGTCGGGAAACTCTCTTCGAACATCATTATGAGCCTCATCTCGTCTGTGAGGGCCAGACGTAGTCCGATTGTTTTCGGATCCGTGCTGAAGGTTTCTTCAGCCACCCTGCCTACAGCATATTCAGTTGAGCACCGGTCAGAGATCATCGTCCTGACCTTGTCGAAGCCCAACTTGCTTTCAAACCTCCTGTCTATCTCCATCTCCTCCATTCCTATGCTTTTTCTTCCTGAGGGACCAGTTTCAGTTTCAGTTCGTTGATATTGTTTATCCGGGTAATCTCTCCCCTCTGGATAAAGGAGACGTTGCCGGTCTCCTCGGAGACCACGACTACGTCGGCATCCGTCTCTTCCGATATTCCTATGGCAGCCTTGTGCCTCATCCCGTAGCTCGGCGGAATGTCGGTCCTCTGGGTGATAGGAAGGGTGCAGCGAGCTGCCACTATCCTGTCGCCTTCGATGATCATGGCACCGTCATGGAGGGGGGAGTTCTTGAAGAATATATTCATTATAAGTCTTCTGGACACCTTTCCATCCACGATGTCGCCAGTCTCCTTGATATAGTTGAGTGAATCCGAATGAGGGAGCACTATAAGGGCTCCGGTCTTGTCGGCTGACATCGCCCTGCAGGCTTCCGCGATCTCGTTGAGGGCCTCGCCGCCCATGGTCTGGCTCTTGACGCCGAAGATCCTGCCTAGGATGTCCTTGCCCTTTCCGTCAACTCCGTAACGGGATCCAAGCCTCATGAGGAAGTGCCTGACCTCCGGCTGGAAGATGACGATCAGAGCCAGCACACCTACGTCGATGAAAGTCCCGAGAAGGGCGTTCATCAGCTTCATATTGAGGGCAGCCACGATGACACGGAGCACGAAGAGAAGGATGATGGCTATGAATATGCTCATTGCCGCAGAACCCTTTATCCACCTGAAAACAAGGTAGATGATGGCTCCGACCATGAGGATGTCCAGGCAGTCGGCGAAGGACAGGCTGAGGAATCCGAAGATTGCAGATATATGGATAAACATCGCGTTCATTTCAGTCCTGCAAAGATAACGATTTCTCTTTGATTATGAGGGTTTAGGATTGTTGAAAACTTTGTTAATTGAAAAATAATTCGTACATTTGCAGCCCGCAAAATTGTGCGGAATTTAGTTACAATTAATTAATCAAACCAATGCCTGGATTAATTGGAAAGAAAATCGGAATGACTTCCGTTTTCGGTGCTGATGGAAAAAATATTCCATGCACCGTCATCGAGGCTGGTCCGTGTGTTGTCACGCAACTGCGTACTGTTGAAAAGGACGGCTATGAGGCCGTGCAGCTTGCCTATGACGAAATCAAGGAGATACACGCCAGCGAGCCCCTCAAGGGCCATTTCAAAAAGGCAGGGACCACCCCCAAGCGCAAGCTCGTCGAATTTCCGGCGGACTTTGAGGGTGAGCTCAAGCTTGGAGATACCATCACCGTTGCCGACGTCATGGAAGGCGTCAAGTTCGTTGATGTTATCGGTACTTCCAAGGGTAAAGGCTTCCAGGGTGTTGTCCACCGTTATCACTTCGCCGGTGTCGGCGGAGCGACCCACGGTCAGCACAACCGCCTCCGCAAGCCCGGTTCCCTCGGTGCTTCATCCTGGCCTTCACGCGTCTTCCCCGGTATGAGGATGGGCGGCCATATGGGCAATGAAAGGGTGAAGGTATTCAACCTCGAGGTTGTCAAGGTTATCCCTGAGAACAACCTTCTCGTCATTAAGGGTTCCGTTCCCGGAGCCAAGGGTTCTTATGTAGCATTGGAGTTTTAGTTATGGAATTACCAGTTTTGAAAATTGACGGAACTCCTTCCGGAAAGAAGGTAGTCCTTGACGAGAAGGTCTTCGGTATCGAACCCAATGACCATGCGATCTATCTTGACGTCGTCCAGTACCTCGCCAACCAGCGTCAGGGTACCGCAAAGACCAAGGATCGCAGCGAAATCGCACATTCAACCAAGAAGCTCGGTCGCCAGAAAGGCGGCGGCGGAGCACGTCACGGTAGCTTGAAGGCCAATATCTTCGTTGGCGGTGGCCGCGTTTTCGGTCCCAAGCCTCGCCTTTACAGGACGAAGCTCAACAAGAAGGTCAAGGCTCTCGCCCGCTACTCGGCTCTTACATACAAGGCTCAGGAGAATGCAATCACTTTCGTAGAGCCCTTCACCATGGAAGCTCCCAAGACAAAGGAACTCATGCGCATCGTCGACGCCCTCAAGGCCGGCAGCCGCAAGGTTCTCTTCGTCCTTCCCGAGAATTCCAACAACATTTACCTTTCATCACGCAACCTTCCCGAGGTCAAGGTCATCACTGTTGACGAGCTCAACACCTACGCCATCATGAACGCCAACTCAATGGTGTTTGTCGACGGTGTCCAGGATGTCCTCTCCGAAAGGGCTGCCAACCGTTAAAAGAGCAAAGAGATGGGTATTTTATTAAAGCCAATAGTTACCGAGAAGATGACGGCTGAGACTGAAAAGTTCAACCGCTACGGCTTCATCGTTGACAGGGAAGCCAACAAGCTTCAGATAAAGGCTGCCGTCGAGCAGGCTTACAATGTGACCGTGAAGGATGTCAACACCATCAATTATCACGGAAAGAAGAAGTCCCGTTACAGCAAGTCCGGGATGCTCCGCGGCCGCGCCAACCACTACAAGAAGGCTTATGTCACTCTTGCTGGTGAAGACAAGATCGATTTCTACGCTAATATTTAAGGAGGAACAAGGCAATGGCAATCAGAAAATTCAAGCCGACGACTCCTGGTCAAAGGAACAAGGCTATCAGCGCTTTTGACGAAATTACCGCCAAAAGGCCCTACAAACCGCTGCTTGAACCTCTCAAGAGCACTGGCGGAAGGAACAACACCGGTCAGATGACCGTTCGTTATCGTGGTGGCGGACACAAGAGGATGTACCGCATCATCGATTTCCTCCGCAACAAGGACAATGTCAAGGCTACCGTCCAGACGATCGAATACGATCCTAACCGTAGCGCCCGCATCGCCCTCGTAGAATACGAAGACGGAGTCAAGAAGTACATCATCGCTCCCTCAGGATTGAAGGTGGGACAGGTCATCGAGTCCGGTTCGGGTGTTTCTCCCGACATGGGCAACTGCCTCCCTCTCGCCGAGATCCCCGTGGGTACGCTCGTCCACAACATCGAGCTTCGCCCGGGACAGGGTGCTGCAATGGCCCGTTCAGCAGGAACCTTCGCACAGCTTGCTGCCCGTGAAGGCAACTACGCTATCCTCCGCCTCCCTTCGGGCGAGACCAGGATGGTTCTCACTTCCTGCCGCGCTGTCGTTGGTACCGTTTCCAACGGTGACCATAATCTTGAATCTCATGGAAAGGCAGGACGCCGCCGCTGGCTTGGCCGCAGGCCTCACAACCGTGGTGTCGTCATGAACCCTCATGATCACCCTATGGGTGGTGGTGAAGGCCGCGCCTCCGGAGGTCACCCTCGTTCACGCAAGGGTCTGCCTGCAAAGGGTTACAAGACTCGCAACCCGAAGGCTTCCTCCAACAAGTTCATCATCGAAAGAAGAAAGAAGAAGTAATTAAACAGAAATCAAGATTATGAGTCGTTCATTAAGAAAAGGACCGTACATCCAGGAAGCCCTGGAGAAGAGAATTCTTGCTATGAATGATGGTAGCAAGAAGAAGGAGGTCGTGAAGACCTGGTCCCGCGCCAGCATGATCTCCCCTGACTTCGTCGGCCACACTGTCGCAGTTCATAATGGAAACAAGTTCATTCCTGTTTACATTACTGAGAACATGGTCGGCCACAAGCTTGGCGAATTCGCGCCTACCAGAACATTCAAAGGCCATTCGGGCAACAATAAGTAATGATTAAGGAGAATTAAGTTATGGGAGCTCGTAAAAGACTTATGGCTGAGAAGTTCAAGGAAGCCAAAAAGAACACCGCTATATCAAAGCTTAACGATGTGCCTACATCCCCCAGGAAGATGCGTCTCGTCGCTGACACCGTCAGGGGTGTGGAAGTAAACCGTGCGCTTGACCTTCTTCATTTCTCGAAGAAGCATCCTTCAATCCGTCTCGAGAAGCTTCTCCGCAGCGCTATCGCCAACTGGGAAGCCAAGAATCCTGACAAGAGCAAGGAGCTGGACAATGGCAATGTCTATGTCAAGACCATCATGGTTGACGAAGGCCGTACGCTCAAGAGAATCCGTCCCTGCCCTCAGGGCCGCGCCGGAAGGATCCGCAAGCGTTCGAACCATGTCACCATCATTCTCGATGTCAAACCCACTACAGTAGAGGAGAACAAGTAATATGGGACAGAAAACTAATCCTATTTCCAACAGAATCGGTATCACCCGTGGATGGGACTCCAACTGGTGTGGTGGCAACTACGCCGAGAAGATCGCCGAGGACTATGAGATCCGCAAGTATCTGACCAACCGTCTTGCGAAGGCCAGCATCTCCAAGATCGTCATCGAGAGGACCCTTAAGCTCATCACCGTGACCATCCATGCCGCAAGGCCCGGATTCATCATCGGTAAGGGTGGACAGGAAGTAGACAAGCTCAAGGAAGAGCTCAAGAAGGTCACCAAGAAGGACGTCCAGATCAACATCTTCGAGGTCAAGAGGCCCGAGGTCGACGCCCACATCGTGGCTGACAGCATCGCCCGCCAGATCGAGGGCCGCGTTTCCTACCGCAGGGCCATCAAGATGGCTATCGCTTCCGCGATGAGGGTAGGTGCCGAAGGCATCAAGGTCCAGATCAGCGGCCGCGTCGGCGGAGCTGAAATGGCTCGCAGCGAGATGTTCAAGGAAGGCCGTACTCCTCTGCACACTTTCCGTGCTGACATCGACTATGCACTGGCAGTTGCCAGCACCAAGGTCGGTGCCCTCGGAATCAAGGTGTGGATCTGCAACGGCGAGCGTTACGGCAAGCAGGATCTTACCCCCAACTCCGCATCTGCAGCTAATGCTCAGGGTGGCGGACGTCCCCGTGGAGAACGCGGAGACCGCAGGGGTGATCGTGGTGACCGTCGTGGAGCTCGTGGTGGCCGTGGTGGCCGTCGTGACTCACGCAGCGCCGAATAAGGTCATTCCTTATGTGATTGAGACCGGAGCCATAGCGGCCCCGGTCTTTTTTTGTTTGTTTATTGTTATATTTGCGTAGCAAGACCATCAAGACTAATAATCATGAGAAAAACTGTCTTATTCGCGGCCCTGTTTCTGGGCACGCTTTTGATTGCCGGCTGTAGTGACAGCCAGGAAAGACCTTCTTCCAGCCAGGCTTATCCCAAGGCCAAGGGAGTGACACGTATCGTCCATTACAATGTCGGAGTGTTTTCGAAAGAGATTGACAACAGCATTCCGATGGTGGCGGCCATGATGAAGGAACTCGGTGCGGATGCTTTGTCCCTGAACGAGCTTGACAGCTGCAATACCAGGCACACAAACTATCAGCTGGCTGACATGGCCAAGGAAATGGGAGGTTGGAACTATTTCTACAGCAGGGCGATGGCTTATCGTGAGGGAGCCTACGGCGTAGGAATAGCCGTCCCGAGCGAGATACTCGACAGTTTCACGATTCCTCTCGCCAAGGGTGATGGCTCGGAACCCAGGGCTTGCAGCGTGGTCGAGACCAAGTACTATGTGATTGCCTCCACACACCTGGACCATAAGGCCGAATCTTCCGTGATCGACCAGGCACGGACAATCAACGAGGTCCTGGCTAAGAAATATTCAAAATCCAAGAAGCCTGTTTTCCTTTGCGGCGACATGAACTCCCGTCCTGAAAGCGCTACCCTTAAGGAACTCAAGAAGGAGTGGGATGTCCTGTCCGTGGAAAAATTCACCATCCCCCCCAAGGAACCTAGGGCATGCATAGATTTCATCCTTGCACTTCGCAACGGAGCAAAGTACAAGCTCGTCGGATCCGACGTTCCTACCGTTTTCAAGGACGGTGACGTAACCGTGGCTTCGGACCACCTTCCTGTCTATGTGGATGTGAAACTCTAATGACTTAGTTGACATATCCTCGGATTTTTATTAAATTAGCAAGTCGTACGCATCAGCGTCGGCTTGCTAACTGCATTAATTTCTACTAGTAACTATAATTATGGCACAATCCAGAAGAGATTTCATCAAGAAAGCGGGCTTGGGTATCGGTGCCTTGACGATACTTCCGCGTGAAGTTTTCGGCAAGATGGGCGACCCTTCCAGCAAGTTAGTCGCGCCGAGCGACCAGATGACCCGTGGAATCATCGGAGTCGGTGGTATCGGCATGAGCAACCTTCATTTCGTGAGCGACGAGCGCTGCCGCCTCGTGGCTGTCTGTGATGTTGACCAGAAGCATCTGGACAACGCTCTCCAGAAAGGGAAAGAGAGATTCGGTACAGAACTCCAGTCCTATCACAATTGGAAGGACCTGGTTCACGATCCCAACGTGGACATCGTCCACATCGCCACACCTTCCCATTGGCATGGTCTGATGGCTGTCGAGGCTGCCAAGGCAGGAAAGGATATTTTCTGCGAGAAGCCTATGACTAGGACCATCGGCGAAGGCAAGAAGGTCGTCGAGGCTGTCAACAAGTATGGCAGCATCTTCCGTCTTGACACCTGGTTCCGCTTCAAGGACACTTTCTACGGTCTTGGAACTACGGTAGAGCCTTTGAAGAAGCTGGTTGACAGCGGTCTTCTCGGATGGCCTCTTACCGTCAGGATCTCCGGGGCTACAGGATTTGCCTGGAAATTCTACTGGACCGGCAAGGAGAATCTCGTTCCCCAGCCCGTTCCAAAGGAGCTCGACTACGATGCATGGCTCGGACCGGCCCCTGTGAAGCCTTATCATCCTCATCGCGTACATCAGAGTTTCCGTGGTTACTGGGATTATGAGTCCGGCGGACTCGGCGATATGGGACAGCACTACATCGACCCTGTCCAGTACTTCCTCGGGAAGGACGACACCTTCCCCGTGAAGGTGGAAGTTGATGCTCCTATGCAGCACCCTGACGCAGTCGGTATCTGGAGGAGCATCACCTACACCTATGCCGACGGCTGCAAGATCATCCTCGAGGGCGAAGGTTTCGAGAGCACCGGCAAGGTGCCTTACATCGAAGGCCCCAACGGAAAGGTCTACAAGGGCTTCGAATGCACCATCCCGAACGTGCAGGACATCATCAACGAGCTTCCTGATCCGGAGCCTCGCCATACCGACTTCCTGGATTGCGTGAAGACACGCCAGAAGTTCGCCCTTGCCGAGGAAAACGGACATCACAGCTGTACTATCGTCAACATGGGTTCATGCGCCCTTCGTCTCGGAAGGACCCTCCATTTCGATCCGGACAAGCAGCTCTTCATTGGTGACGATGCTGCCAACCTGCTCATCAACCAGCCCATGCGCGCACCTTGGTCAATCTAAATCCTGAAGAATCATGAAAAAGATATATTCAATACTGATCCTCCTGGCCCTGGCAGTTTCAGTCTATGCCCAGGATGCCAGGCAGAGGACCGTCCAGACCATTGTGGCTGACGTTCTCGCTGCAATGCCGGCCCAGAACAGCGCCGACTTTGCCACCCAGATCGGCGACCTTGCCAAGGCTGCACCCCAGTCTGTCGTGGAGGTGGCTTCTATGCTCAAGCCTGCCGGCGAAGGCGTCAAGAATGCCATTTATGAATATGCCCTTACGGGTCTCGTTGCCTACGTCAACGATCCTGCCCACGGAGACAAGAAAGCCGATGTGCTCAAAGGTCTCCAGGATGCTGCCAATGTGTGCAAGGATCCTACCAACAAGGAACTCCTGACCTCTCTCCAGAGGATGCTCGGCAGTTATGTCGCTCCGGTCGAGGAACCCGGACTCTCCCTTAAGGAAGCCAAGGCTCTTCTCAAGTCCGGCAAGACCCACGAGCAGTGCCTCGCGGCCGATGCCATCATGAAGGCAGAGCCCTCAAAAGCATGGAAGACTGTTGCTTCTGCCCTCAAGAGCGACAATAAGATCTTCAGGAACTCCGTGATCAGCAATGCTACGAAGATCCTCGGTCCTTCTGCCCTCGTGCCTCTTTTCACCAGCAAGTTCAAGAAGCTTATTCCCGATGCCAAGGTTGATGTCCTGAACTGGTTTGGCAACAACAAGATCTCTTCAGTTGCCGCTCTGGTCAATTCCGCTATCGGAGAAGGCGGTGATGTGGCAAAGGCTGCCATCGCAGCTGCCGGAAAGATCGGAAGCAATTCTGCTGTGGATGTCCTCATAGGCCAGCTCGGCGGTGAAAACGGAGCTGAAGCTCTCACTGCACTCAAATCCTTCAAGGGTGACATCAAGGGCAAGGTGGCCGAAGCCCTCGCAGCGACGCTCGCTGACGGCAAGGATGTGAAAGCCATCAACAATCTCGTGGCCCTTGCAGCTGCAAGAAGGATGAAAGAAGCTGCCCCTTCGATCTACTCCATGCTCGGAGGTCCCCTTTCTTCCCTTGGTGCTAAGAACCTGGCCAGCTTCGTGGGAGTCGGTGACATCGCCAAGGTTGGCGGCCTGCTCGACGGAGCAAAGGACAACGTCGAGGACTATTCCAACGCTCTCAAGTCCGCCATCCACACCCTTTCTCCTGCTGATCAGTACACCCAGGTCAGCAATCTCATGAAGACAGCGAAGAATGCTGAAAGGTTCTATCCCGTCCTTGCTTCCACAGGCACTGACGAGGCAGTTGCCGACCTTGAGAAGGCTTGTGCCAACGGCAGCAGTGTCGCTCTTGGCGCCCTTACCGTCATCGACAACTTCAAGGCCGCTCCCATCCTGCTCAAGGCTGCAAAGGCAAGTGCTTCCAACATCGGAAAGGTTCTTCCTCGCTACATCTCCCTCGTGAACACCTACGAGAATAACCTTGACAAGAAGCGTGCAGATCTCGGCGAAGCCCTGACCCTTGCCAACACCAAGGATCTTAAGACCGCCGCCCTCAAGGCTCTTTCTGATGTTCCTACAATGAAGGCCTTCAGGCTGGCAGGAAAGTACCTTGACGACAAGGATGCAGCCTATGCCGCAGCCGGAGCGGTCAAAAACATTGCTTCCAAGACCAAAGAAGAGATCGACTACAACACCTTCAAGACCAATCTAGACAAGGCTGCCGCCATCTTCAAGGCTGCCGGCGGCGCAGACGACGGCTACGCTGTCGACGAGATCGGTCAGCTCCTTTCCAAGGCAGAGCCTTTCACCCCTTCAGAGCTGACCGCCGAAGAGAAGAAGCAGGGCTTCGAGATGCTCTTCGACGGTACCAACCTCGACAAATGGCAGGGTGACCTTGAGGGATATATTCCCGTCAACGGAACCATCTACGTTAGCGCCAACTACGGCAGCACCGGCAACCTCTACACCAAGAAGGAGTACCGCAACTTTGTCTACCGTTTCGAGTTCTGCTTCCTACGCGAGGGAGTCAACAACGGTGTTGGAGTCAGGACTCCTATGGGTGTCGACGCTGCTTACGACGGCATGTGCGAGGTCCAGATCCTGGACCATGACGCTCCGATGTACGCCAACCTCCGCGAGTACCAGGTCCACGGCTCCGTCTACGGTGTCATCCCGGCCAAGAGGATTGTCCACAAGCCCCTGGGCGAATGGAGTACCGAGGAAATCCGCGTCGAGGGCGACCGCATCAAGGTCACTGTCAACGGACAGGTCATTGTGGACGGCAATATCCGCACTGCCTGCAAGGGCCATAACGTTGCTCCTGACGGTTCCAACAACAATCCCTACACCGTCGACCACAGGAACCATCCCGGAATGTTCAACAAGAAGGGTTACATCTCCTTCTGCGGCCACGGCGAAGGCTTGAAGATCCGCAACGTACGCGTCCTTGACCTTGGAGACAAGAAGTAAAAAGCGGAACAAGCTTTCCGTTTCAGTAATGTGTGCGGATCTCCTCAATCTTGAGAGTGAGATCCGCACTCTTGAAAACAATGGCGTCGACATGCTCCACATTGATGTCATGGACGCCCACTTCGTCCCGAACCTTACTTTCGGCCATGATTTCATCAAGGCCATGCAGAAGAAGACAAGTCTCCCCCTTGACTGTCATTTCATGGTGACGGATCCTGAACTGGCCATGGAACGGCTGGGGACTCTCCGTCCGGGGGATGGCTTTACCGCTCATGCAGAGCTGAAAGACGCTTCAGGAGCACCTCGCTCCTATGAGCAGCTGGCGAAGGAAGTACATGACATGGGAGCCTTCTTCGGCCTTGGACTGAGTCCTGACACACCTCCTGAGACCCTGGAGAGGAATCTTCCTTTCATCGATGTGGTACTTCTGATGCTGGTCTATCCTGGATTCGCCGGTTCAAAGATGGTTCCAGGAATCATGGACAAGGTGGCCCGGACACGCATGTGGCTGGACTCCCATGACCGGGAGGATGTTGAGATTATCGTGGACGGTTCTGTCAGCCCTGAAGGCGCCAGGGAAATGGCCGCCATGGGCGCATCCATATTCGTAGGCGGGACCGCGGGCATCTACAGGAAGGGAATGTCCCTCGAAGAGACCATCCCGCAATTCCGGAAGATGATAGAATAGCCTATCTTGGCTTTTCTCCGGTGTACATACGGCAGATGCCGAAGGTGAAAGCCTTGTGCGTGACAGCCTCGAATCCGGCCTGGCGCATCATGGCGGAAAATTCCTTCTTTCCCGGGAAGTTCTTTACGGATGCCGGGAGATAGGAATATGCTCCCTTGTCTCCTGAGACCTTTCCTCCGATCTTTGGAAGGATATTCAGGAAATACAGGTCATAGAACCATCTGACCACCTTGTTTTCAGGCCTGGAAAGCTCCAGGATGACCAGCTTCCCTCCGGGTTTAAGCACCCTCAGGGCTTCCTTCAGGCCTTTTCCCTTATCCTCGAAATTCCTTATTCCGAAAGCATTGGTCACCCGGTCGAAGCTGCCGTCCGGGAAACGCAGGTTTTCTCCATCCCCGGTCTCTATCGAGATCCTGTCCTGAAGACCTTGCTTCGCCACCTTTTCTTTCATGACCTCGAGCATGCCTTCCGACAGGTCCACACCTGTGACGTGGGCCTCAGGCGAGGCCTTGGCTATAGCGATAGCAAAGTCCCCGGTCCCGCATGCCAGGTCAAGGACAGAGAGATCCTTCACTTCGTTCAGGATGACAGAAAGAGCCCTGCGGCGCCAGGACTTGTCTACATCCAGGGACAGTATGTGGTTGAGCTTGTCGTAGTCGGCGGCGATTCCGTCGAACATCTCCTTTATCTTGGCTTTTGCAGGCATCTTATCTGAATAGTATAAATGACAGTCCTGCAATCAGCGAGAGCAGGAAGGTGGAGATTACGAGCAGGGGGAGCATCGGATCCAATGCTCTTTCGGTAAGAGTCCGGACCCCGTGGAGATGTTTTATGTAGAGAGGGAGGGTTATGATGAACATGAAATGCCAGGGATTGGGCTTGTAGATGGCCGCGAAAAGCAGCATCAGGATCCAGCCCAGGCAGATTAGCATTGTCTGGTAAGTCCTGGCACCTGCCAGTCCGAGTCTGATGGCCACAGTGACCCTGTTGACCGAATCGGTCTTCATGTCACGGATGTTGTTGACGTTGAGGACTCCCACGCTGAAGCAGCCGATAGCGGAGGCCGGCAGTACGAGTTTCCAGTCAGGAATAGTGTGGGCTGCCACGAAATAACCTCCAAGGACGGATACAAGGCCGAAGAAAATGAAGACGAACAGGTCCCCGAGTCCGCGGTAGCCGTAGGGATTCTTTCCAAGGGTGTAGCGCATAGCTCCGGCGATTGCTGCTGCTCCGAGAACAAGGAGGCAGAGCGAGCTTGTACAGAACAATGTTCCGAAAGAAACCCAGATCATGATGATTCCGCTCACGGCACACAGCAGGCAGACTATCATGATCATGCGCTTCATGTCTTCGATTGTAAGTCCGCCTTCTTCCAGTCCGTATGAAGGCCCTTGCCGATCTTCCGTGTCGGTCCCCTTGAGGACATCTCCAAGGTCGTTCGAAAGGTTTGACAGGATCTGTAAGAGGATGGTAGTGAGGATGATCAATAAAGCAGTCCAGGGACTGACATTGAAATCTGAAGCTGCCAGCAAGATTCCGAGCATGACTCCGGCCAGAGAAAGCGGAAGGGTTCTCAACCTCATGGATCTTATTGCGGCGCGTGTTTTGAATGTCATTGATCCGAAATTCTTTGTAGGAAAACAAATTTACTCATATTCCGAAAATATTCATAACTTTGAAAATTATTACGGAAATCAAATAATGATAGGAATAATCATGAAGACAAGATCACTTATCGTTGCAGCTGCCGTGGCACTTATCGCCGTCAGTTGCTCACCCAAGGTGTCAGACAAGACCACCATCACCGGTGATTTGGGAGCAAATGCACCTGAAAGCGTTGAGCTTTCCATCAAAGATGCCAACGTTCTGATCAACGTTCCCGTCACTGACGGAAAATTCACTGCAGAAATTCCAGCTTGCCAGACTGGTATCGCCCGTATCAAGGTCGGAAACCTTGTCAACAATTTCGTTTCTGACGGTACCCCTCTCAATGTCACCATGACTGATGGCATGACCCTGAACATCACTTCCAAGTATCCCAAGATCTCTACCCAGGCAGCTTATGAAATTCTGCAGAAGGGCCTGCTCGATCTTCAGAAGAACTACCAGCCCAAAATCCAGGCTGCAGTCAGCGAAGAGATGCAGAACAGCGTTTACGATGCTTACCAGAAGGATGTCAAGAAGATCTGCCTTGAGGCTCTGAATCTCAACAAGGACAACTACGTCACCGTCTCCGCCATCGAGAATCTCCAGTACCTTCTCGGCAACGAGCAGATGGATTCCGTCCTTTCCATCGTCGATCCCAAGATTGCGGAAATCGCCTCAGTCAAGGCTATCAGCGAAGTGGTCAAGGCCAAGAAGGCTACCGCCGAAGGCATGAAATTCACCGATTTCGAGGTCGACGGAGTCAAGTTCTCTGATTTCGTCGGCAAGGGCAAGTACATGCTCGTGGACTTCTGGGCTTCCTGGTGCGGTCCGTGCAAGGCTGAACTTCCTAACATCAAGAAGGTTTACGAGACCTATGCAGGTCCTGAATTCGATGTACTCAGCGTTGCTGTCTGGGACAAGAAAGAAGACACCATCAAGGGTGCCAAGGATCTTGGCATCGTCTGGAACCAGATCATCGATGCACAGAACATCCCTACTGACATCTACGGCATCCAGGGCATTCCTCACATCATCCTCTTCGGACCCGATGGAACCATCGTCAAGAGGGATCTCCGCGGCTCAGCCATCGAGGCAGAGGTTGCCAAGTACGTCAAACCCGTCAAGTAAATCTTGGACGGCAAGAGTCTCACTGTCAGGGAAAAGATTTCCCTGTTTCCACATTCCCCGGGGGTTTATCGCTACTACGATTCCTCGGGGAAGGTGATTTATGTGGGTAAGGCCAAGGACCTCCACAAGAGGGTGGCCCAGTACTTCGTCCCACCTGAGAGACTCAACATCAAGACTAGGATCCTGGTCAGCAAGATCGCAGATGCCCAGTTTTCCGTGGTCGATTCGGAGGCGGATGCCCTGCTGCTTGAGAATAACCTCATAAAGCAATACAAGCCGCATTACAACATCCTTCTCAAGGACTCTAAAACCTATCCATGGATAGTTGTCACCAATGAGGAGTTCCCGAGGGTTTTCCTGACCAGAAGGGTGGACCGTAAGACCGGGACATATTACGGTCCCTACAGTTCGGTAACGCATGCGAACTACCTTCTGGAGTTCTTCCGGAAGAATTACCCCTTGCGATCCTGCAAATTGAAGATTACTGGTGAGGCCGTCCTTCGCGGGAAGTTCCGTCCCTGCCTGGAGATGCACATCGGACGCTGCAAGGGCTGCTGCGTTGGGGCTGTGAGCAGGGAGGAATATTCATCATGGATAGATGAGATCACCCGTCTGCTGAAAGGCGGGGTGAATGACATTATTAGGGAATATGAGTCCGCGATGAAGGAGGCGGCTTCCGAACTTCGCTTCGAGGATGCGCAGGTTTACAAGAACCGCATCGATGCCCTCAGGAAACATTATTCAAAGTCGATAATCTCTTCTTCTTCAGATGCTTCCTGTGATGTTTTCTCTCTGGTTTTCGACGGTTCCGAAGCTTTCGGAAACTTCTTGAGGGTCCGTGGCGGAGCGGTCGTCCAGTCGCTGAACCTTGGATTCAAGATGAACATCGAGGAAGAACAGGCCTCCGTCCTCAGTACTTTCATCGCCGAGATCGAATCCAAGTTCGGCAAACTTGCCAAGGAGGTTATCGTACCCTTCCTTCCGGACGTGGAAATAGATGGCGTAGCGTTCAGGATACCTGCAAAGGGAGACAAGCTATCACTCCTTGAATTGAGTGCCAAGAATGCCAGGGAATATCATTTCAACACCCTAAAGCAGAAGGAGCGCACCGATCCTGACGAGTACAAGCGCTTGGTCATGGAAGACCTCCAAAAGGCGCTGGGAATGAAAGAATTGCCGAAACACATAGAGTGCTTCGACAATTCCAACATCCAAGGTACGAACCCTGTTGCATCCTGCGTGGTGTTCCGGGATGGAGTACCTTCGAAAAAAGACTACCGCAAGTTCAAGATCAAGACAGTGATCGGGGCCAATGACTTTGCTTCGATGAAGGAAGTCGTGAACCGTCGTTATTCCCGGATGCTGGCAGAGGCTCCGGACGACCTCCCGCAACTCGTGGTGATCGACGGAGGCGAAGGCCAGCTGGAGTTTGCCCGTCAGGCCCTGGCCGAGCTCGGAATCCTTGACAGGCTGATGGTGGTAGGCCTTGCAAAGAGGATGGAACTTGTCATCCGGATCGACGATCCATATCCTCTTTTCCTGGACCGTAACTCCCACGCCCTGAAAGTCCTTATGCAGATCCGAGACGAAGCTCACCGTTTCGGTATTACCTTCCACCGCTCGCTGCGAAGCAAGGGCCAGATCCAGAGTGCCCTGCGCAGCATCAAGGGAGTCGGAGAACAGACTGAGAGCCGGCTTCTGATGCATTACGGATCCGTGGCTCGCATTGCTGCGGCTTCCCTCGAAGACCTCTCGACCATGGTCTCTCCGGCCCTTGCCAAGACCATTCTCGACGAATTGAATAAGGAATATCCAACCACATAATAATGAAAAGATTGACTTTACCGGCGGTTCTGGCACTTCTGTCGGCCGTCTGCATCGGAGCCTCGGCCCAGGAAAAGATATCTCTTAACGGTAAGTGGAACCTCGAGTTCTGGGAGCAGGAAGACACTCCTGTCACCGATCCTTCGCAGGTCGCTTTGCTGAACACTACAAAGCTCAGCGCAACGGTTCCCGGCAATGTCGAACTGGACCTCATGGCCGCCGGGATGATCGACGATCCTTCCGTCGGGAACAACATCTACAAACTCCGTCCTTACGAGTTCTGTCAGTGGATGTACAGCAGGCATTTCACAGCCCCTTCACTTTCGAAGGGACAAAGGCTGATCCTGGATTTCGAAGGAATAGACTGCCTTGCTGATATCTGGCTCAACGGTGAGAGGATAGGCTCGACGGACAATGCCATGATCGCCCATAAGTTCGATGTTTCGAAAGCGGTCCAGCCTGGAGACAACCTTCTTCAAGTGATCCTGCGTTCAGCCTTCCTAGAGGCCCAGAATTATCTCGTCGGAACCTATAGCTTCCGACACTACACAGAATCCGTCTGGATACGCAAGCCACGTCACTGCTACGGCTGGGACATCATGCCCAGGCTGGTCAGTGCCGGACTGTGGAGGGATGTTTACCTTACGGTCCAGGACCCCGTGAGCCTCACCGATGTCCATTGGGTTACCGTAAGTGCAGATCCTACGACTCGGAAAGTTTCCGCTTTTGTGGATACCCAGGTAAAGTACCCTGCATCCAAGGTCGACAAGGTACGGATAAAGGTCAAGCTCGAGAAGGACGGCAAGGTAGCTTACGAGAACGAGCGGATCCTTCCCACCTACGCCTGGAGGACCGAATTCAGCTTCGACAACGCTGAACTCTGGTGGCCTAAAGGCTATGGCGAGCCTGCCCTTTACGACGGCACGGTCAGCCTTCTCGATGAAGACGGCACCGTCCTGGCTTCAGACACCCGCAAGGTCGGTTTCAGGACCATCAAGCTCGAACGGAGCGAGATGATCAAAGACGGGGAGGGAGATTTCTGCTTCTACGTCAATGGTGAAAGATTATTCATACGAGGGACCAACTGGGTTCCTCTTGACGGTTTCCACAGCAGGGACAGGCAGTGGGTGGACAGCACGCTCGACATGGTTGTCGACCTGAATTGCAACATGATACGCTGCTGGGGCGGCAATGTCTACGAGGACACTCCTTTTTACGATCGCTGTGACCGGGAGGGAATAATGGTCTGGCAGGATTTCTCAATGGCCGGAATCATCTATCCCCAGGCTGAAGAATTCGTTTCCAAGGTCAGGGAAGAAATAAAACAGGTAGTCCTGAAATTCAGGAGCCATCCTTCCCTTGCAATATGGTCCGGCAACAATGAGAATGATAATTCCCTTCTTTGGACCCTTCCGACCTTCAACATCGACCCCAACAGGGATGTAATAAGCAGGAAGATGATTCCTGAGGTGCTCTATGAGTTCGATCCCACAAGGCCTTACCTGCCGAGTTCTCCTTATTTCAGCGAGGAGGCTTTCAGGAACGGCTGCCAGCGCTCGGACCTCCCGCAGGACCATCTCTGGGGTCCTCGCGGCTACTATAAGGATCCGTTCTACAAGGATGCCAAGGCAATATTCGTGAGCGAAATAGGTTACCATGGGGCTCCTGACAAGGAATCGATCGAGAAGATGTTCACCAAGGACTGCCGCTTCCCCTGGACAAAGGACGGCGACTGGAACGAAGAGTGGATGACGAAGTCCGTCCGTCCCCTGCCTTTCTTTGTGGAGTTCGAGGGAAGGAACGACTTGTTGACCAAACAGATAAACCTTCTGTTCGGGTTCAGGCCGCAGACACTTGACGATTTCGTGGACGCGTCCCAGAGCACCCAGGCCGAGGCGATGAAGTATTTCGTGGAGAAGTTCCGTGGGGCTAAGTTCGATCGCACCGGCATAATCTGGTGGAACGTACGTGACGGCTGGCCGATTGTCTCGGATGCCATCGTGGACTATTACAATTCCAAGAAACTTGCTTACACCTATCTCTGGAACGCCCAGAGGACTGTCTGCCTGCTGATAAACGATCCTGAAGACGGAATGCTTCCCCTCAGGGCTGTCAACGATTCGTTCATTCCGGCCGAAGGGAAGGTCAAGGTGACTGATGTCGGGAGCGGCAAGGTAGTTTACAAAGGCAGTTTCAGTGTCGGATCCAACGATCGTTCGCTCGTGGCCGGGCTCTCGGTCCCCGATGGCCAGGGTGTCCTTCTCATTGAATATGAGACCGGAGGAAGCAAGTACCGCAACCACTACCTCTACGGCGCACCGCCCTTCGACTTCCGCACCTACCAGCGCTTGATGTCAAAGGCAGGCATCGTCAGGTAGCAAGATCGGCGTCGCCAGGTGAGGCTAGCCCGTTTTTCAGAAATACCTGAACACCAATTAATTACGAAAAACGCATAGACTAATAATCTATGCGTTTTTTTGTATAATATTAAAAATCAACACGTTGCGAAAAACGCTCTTCGTCGGGAAAGACGAAAGAATGACAGTAGACTATTCCTGGTCAGGGAGGTCGGAAACGATGTCCTGGGAGGGGAGGGATTCCTGGAAGGAAGCGGGATATGTCCCATAGGCATAGACGCCTGGAATAGTAGTGTAAGGATTGATCGGGTCATCCTCCGGCTTGGAGCAGGAAGCGAATCCAAGCGCGGCCAGCAGTGCGGCCAGACAGGCTTTGACAAATCTGTTAGATGCGAGCTTCATGTCCCTTAACAATTATCTGAACATCAATCACAAAGATAGCAGGAAAAAACTAAAAAGCAAACCGGACACCCAGGCTGCTGAAAGGCAGACCTATTTCGGCGTATAATCCCAAGAAAGGCAATAAGGAAACTCCGGCTCCAACCATTCCGTTTGCCATGAATTTGCTGACCAGGTCTCCTTCCTCCTTTTTGGATCCGTACCATCCTGCTCCTCCTCTCATGTAGATGTCAAATACCCTTGAGAAAGAATACCTTAAGTTTAATTGTGGGGCTCCATAATACTCCCTTACGGTCTGATCCGGGGTTGGCTCGTCGTGGGTTTTGCCAGATGAGGCGAACGCCATCACTCCTATTCCAAATGAAAGTTTCGGAGTGATGTCCGCTACTTTGAAATCACCGACGATCTCTGCTCCCCAGGAACCCATCGGGTACACTGACGGACCTGCTTGGACATAGTTCTGAGCCTTGCTTACAAATGGAATGAGCAACAGCAAAAACAAAAGCAATCTTCTCATGACAATAATATATATCTCAATCAATTAAATCCATAAAATTAAAAACCTTGCATCAAATTGATGTAAAATCGCTAAATTCGCGGCGTAAAACAACTAAAACAAGAAAGCAAATGAAGAGAATCGTTACTCTTATCGTGGCTGCATTCATGATGACTGTCGCCACTAACTCTTTCGCCCAGATGTCTGTTGGTGCAGGTGTCCTTCACGCTAATGACCAGATCTCTCTGAAAGGAATCGATCCCGTGGATATGGGTATGAACGGATTCTATGCCGGTGTTTCCTACAACCTTCCGATCGTCGGATTCGTAGGAATAACTCCCGGACTCTATTATTCCATGCTCTTTTCCAATGACAGCGAGTTCAACGGTCAGCTCGGCGCCAAGGTCAGGGAGCACTTCATCAACGTTCCGGTCTATCTGAACGTCGGTTTCGGCCTCGGTGAGAACGCCAGGTTATTCGTTTTCGCTGGCCCTACAGCCCAGATCGGCCTTGCCTCGACAATAGAGGTCTCCGTGGCTGGAAACAACAGCCCCAAGGTTGATCGCTACGACAACAACAACTACAGCAGGACCAACCTTCTTCTTGGTGGCGGCCTCGGTCTTAACCTTTACAGGTTCCAGATCACTGCCGGCTTCGACCAGGGTCTCTTCAACCTCGACACCTCCAATGATGGAACCAAGTGGACAAAGAGCTATGCCAAGGCTGGAATCGCTTATCTTTTCTAGAATATAGGCAATAGTACAAGGCGGGATGAGAGCAACTCACCCCGCCTTTTTTATTTCAGTACCGGGGCGCACTTGACTCCCATGAGTTTCAGGGATGAGACGAAGTCGGAAGTGACAGCTACCTGGAACTTGGTCGAGTGGAATTCGATGTTGTACTTTGTGCCTGGATCGTAGAGGTACATCTTCAGGGGAGTCTTGCCCTTGTTGGTGCTGACTAGCTTGACCAGGTCCTTGCGGAACTTTTCGGTCAGCATGGGTGTGGTGATGCTGATCGAGAATCCGGCCAGTTTGGTCTCGTTGACGTTGCCGAGCAAGGATATTCCTTTGATCCTGAAACCGAAAGGAGCCACTTTCCCCTGGGCTCTTTCTTCGGGCCTGATGGAATATTTCTCATCGATCTCACCTTCAATGTAGAGGCTTGCATGCGGCTGGAGGTACTTCATGAAGGTCTCGTAGTCCCGTCCGAAGAGTGATAGTTCGTACGAGCCGCTGTAGTCTTCAAGCTTGGTGCGGGAATATGGTTTTCCGGTCTTGGTGGTGAGGGTTGAAGTCTCCGTGACAAGGCCTGCCACCGCGATCTTCATCTTTTTCTTGGAAGCTTCGCATTCGGCGATGACGTTCCCCAGGGTGGCAAGCTCCTGGTTCGTGAAGGTCTCCATCTCGAAGGAATATTTCTCAAGCGGGTGGGAGGAAATGTACATCCCGACATATTCCTTTTCCTTCTGGAGGATCTCCATCTCGTCGTCTATCTCGACATTTTCAGGAATATCCGGCCGTACCGGCTTCATCTCTTCCATTTCGCCGAAGAGGGATGCTCCGGAGTCCGCACTGTCCTGACTGTACAAGGCTGCATAACGGGCAAGCTCGTCGATGAAGAAACTGCCGTTCTTGCAAGGCATGAAGAACTGGCGCCTCTTAAGGCCGAAGGAGTCGAAGCCTCCCGAGTAGACCAGGCATTCCAGGGCTTTGCGGTTGAGCACACCATCCATCCTTTCCACGAAGTCGAAGATGTCCTTGTAGGGACCGTCCTTAGCCCTTCCTGCTATGATCGCATCGGCAACATTGGTTCCGAAGCCCTTTATTCCCTTCAGGCCGAAGCGGATGTTCCCGTCCTTGTTGACGGTGAAGTGGGAATAGGACTCGTTGACATCCGGGTTCATCACCCTTATCTTATGTGCCTTGCAGTCGGAGAGGATCTTCCTGATTTCTGCCGTGTTACCAAGGTTGCATGACAGGTTGGCTGCGAAGAATTCGGCCGGATAGTGGCACTTGAGCCATCCCGTCTGGTATGACACCCATGCATAACAGGTCGCATGGGACTTGTTGAAAGCGTACTGCGCGAACTTCTCCCAGTCCTTCCAGATCTTGTCCAGGGTCTTTTCCGGATGGCCGTTGGCCATGCCTCCCGTCATGAACTTGTCCTTCAGTTCGTTCAGGATGGCGATCTGCTTCTTTCCCATCGCCTTGCGGAGCTTGTCAGCTTCGCCTTTGGTGAAGCCTGCCAGCTTCTGGGAGAGAAGCATGACTTGCTCCTGGTAGACAGTGACTCCGTAGGTGTCCTTGAGGAATTCCTCCATCTCGGGGAGGTCGTATTCAATAGCCTCAAGTCCGAGCTTCCTGTTGACGAAGTTGGGAATGTAGTCCATAGGGCCAGGACGGTAGAGGGCGTTCATTGCAATGAGGTCCTCGAAACGCTCCGGATGAAGTCTCTGGAGCCAGTTCTTCATCCCGGGGGATTCAAACTGGAACACGCTGTCGGTGTCGCCGCGGCTGTAGAGTTCGTAGGTAGGTTTGTCGTTTATGTCGATTGCCTCTATGTCAATGTCTTCTCCGAAACGGAGCTTGATGTTGTCCAGGCATTTATGGATGATCGTGAGGGTGTTGAGGCCCAGGAAGTCCATCTTGAGCATTCCCACATCCTCGATGTAGTGGCCGTCGTACTGGCTGGTCCAGACAAGTTCTCCGGTCTCCTTGTCCTGAGACAGGCAGATCGGGATGTAGTCCGTCAGCCTTCCACGTCCGATTATGGTCGCGCAGGCATGCATTCCGACCTGGCGGATGCATCCTTCCAGCTTCAGGGCGAATTTCAAGACGTCCTTGACCTGGTCGCTGCCGTTCTCGAGCAAGTCCTTCAGTTCGGGGACCAGGCGGTAGCAGTTCTTCAGCGTGATCTTGACGTCGGTCTCTTCCATTCCCTTCTGGAACCACTTGCCGTCCTTCTCATAAGACTTGAAGCCCGGTTTCAGCTCGTCGAGTTTGGGATTGAAAGGATATTCCTTCTCTACCTTTTCACTCAGACGGTCAGGCACCAGGCCGGAGAGACGGTTGGACTCGTCGAGCGGCAGGTCACGGACCCTGGCAACGTCCTTGATGGCACCCTTTGCGAGCATCGTTCCGAAGGTGATGACTCTTGACACATGGTCCTTGCCATAGGTGTCGTCGACATATTTATGGGCAAGTCCGAGGTCTTCGAAGTCGACGTCTATATCCGGCATCGAGATTCGGTCCGGATTGAGGAAACGCTCGAACAGGAGCTGGTACTTGATAGGGTCGAGGTTGGTAATCCCAAGGCAGTAGGCAACTGCCGAACCGGCCGCCGAACCACGCCCAGGACCTACCAGACTACCTTTCTTACGGCATGCGGCAATATAGTCCTGGACGATCAGGAAGTAGTCCGGGAAGCCCATGCGGCAGATCGTCTTCAACTCGAAGTCGAGCCTTTCGGCCTGTTCTTCGTTCAAAGTCTTTCCATAGCGCTTTTCAGCTCCGAGGTATGTCAGGTGGCAGAGGTAGGCCACCGACTTGCAAAACTCGTCGCCGCGGTAATTGCCCTTCTTGTCGTTCCTTCCGGCATCAATTATATCTTTGTACTGCTCCAAGTAGGTCTCGATGTCATCCAGGAAGGCCGGATCGATCTCGTACTTCGGCAGTACGTGGTCGCGGTCGATGCTGTAGACCTCGACCTTGTCTGCAATCTCGAGGGTGTTGGCCAGGACCTCCGGATGGTCCGGGAAGAGTGCGGCCATTTCCTCTTCACTCTTCAGGTACTCCTGCTGGGTGTAGTGGAGGCGTGGTTCCTCGAATATCTTCTTGCCGGTGTTGAGGCAGATGAGGTGGTCGTGAGCCGGCCCGTCTTCCTTGTCTACGAAGTGGACGTCGTTGGTGGCTACGACCTTGACTCCTGTCTCGCTTGCTAGCTGGAATATTCCAGCATTGCTTATCTGCTGTTGTTCCCAGACTTCAAGGGACAGGCCGGGTACCTCGGTCTTGTGGAGCATCACTTCGAGATAGTAGTCGTCACCGAAGACCTTCTTGTGCCACTGGACAGCCTTCCTGGCCTCATCCATCTTACCGGCCACTATGTCTTTCGGAATTTCTCCAGCGAGACAGGCGGAGCAGCAGATCAGGCCTTCATGATATTTCTCGATAATCTGATGGCTGACCCTCGGCTTGCCATAGTAGAGACCCTCGATGTGACCCAGCGACACGATGTTCATCAGGTTCTTGTAGCCTGTCTGGTTCTTGGCCAGGAGGATGAGATGGTAGTAGGAGCGGTGCTCGTTGTCCTTGATCCTGGGGTCATAATGACGCGTCACATAGACCTCGCATCCGATGATGGGTTTGACCTTGTACTCCTTGGTCTCCTTGTCGCGGTGCTTGTCGGCGAACTTGAAGAACTCCTTGACTCCGTACATGTTGCCGTGGTCGGTGATCGCCAGGGCGGGCATGCCCATCTCCTCGGCCCTGTCGAACAGGGTTGCTATTGACGAGAAGCCGTCGAGGATGGAATACTGGGTGTGGACGTGAAGGTGTACGAAGGCCATTTCAGGATGATTTGAGTCTTACAAAGATACCGAAATGTTGATGCACCTACAACTTTTATTGAAAGATTGCAGGAAGAAAATTGATATCAAATTTAATTTTTGATATCACTGGAATTCTTTCTATTTTTGACGGTGGACACAACACCGGAATTCTATGGAAACTGCATCATCTCAAAGAAGGCAGGCCATCTTCAGGTTTGACGACACGTTCATCGCCAAACTGAAGTATTATGCCCTCAAGGAGGACAAGAGCCTGAACGCCTATGTCGAATCTGTCTTGAGATCGGATATTGAAAGGAGGGAAAGCCTTCCCAAACTCACTTTGTCAAAGACATTCTCCCCGGAAGTGGAACGGATCCACGGCGCACTGGCAGGAAAAATATCCAAAAAGGACTTGGAGGACGATGACAGACTTGCATACCTCTTGAACAGATGAAAACAGTCTTTCTTGATTCCAACGTCATTCTTGATGCCATCCTTGACCGCAGCGGAGCTGAAAATGCCAAGCAGATCCTCCAGTTCGGCAGGGATCAGCAGATCAGGAACTGCACCTCCGTCCTCAGTTTTGCAAACATCGCTTATATTCTCAGGAAATACCTTTCTGGCGATGAATCTCTCGGTGTCCTTAAGGCCCTGTTTGACAGTGTTTCCGTTCTTCCCATGGGCGACCAGCAGGTCTACAATGCCTTGCGCCTTGCCGGACCCGACTTCGAAGATTCGCTTCAGATCGCATGTGTCAAAGCGGCATCCTGTGATGTAATAGTCACCCGGAACATGAAGCATTACAAGGATGTCCCCATCCCCGTCTTCACTCCGGAGGACTTCCTGAATGCCGTCACTTGACCCGATGATTGTGAAATAATAGCACTATATTTGTAAGAACTGCATTAGATTTAAACACTTATAGCCATGAAAGGAGATTCATTTTTCGCATTGATAGCCGGGGCTGCCGCCGGTCTGACCCTGGGACTTTTGTTCGCCCCCGAAAAGGGTGAAGAGACCCGCCGCAAGGTGAAAGTCGCAGCCGCCGAAGGCTGGGACGAATTCATGGACGCCGCCGACGAGGGTTTCGACAAGGCAAAGGAGACCTTCGAGGACGTCAAGGAAGGTGCTGAGAGCGCTACTTCCAGGATGAGGGCCCGCGCCAGGCTTGCCAGAAGGGATCTTAAGAATCTCAAGGAGACTCTCACCGACCAGGCCGGAGACATCAAGGAGGAAGCTCGCCTGAAGATCCTCGCCCAGCTTGACAAGCTCGAGAAGGCACTCTCAAAGGATCCTGAGGAGACTGAGGATCAGTGGAACGCCGAAGACGCCTAGGTCATGGGAGATTTCACAAGACCGATCGAAGATCTCGGTCAGGAGGCTTCCGAATATATTGACCTTCGAATCAACGATCTGAAACTGCGTTCGGCAAAAGGGCTCTCAATGACCTTGAGCAAGCTTCTGTACATGCTGCTTGTCCTTTTCGTAGTGTCGATCATCCTTACTTCGATCGCCATCGGAGGAGTGATGTGGATCGGGGAAATGATAGGCAGTTATGCGGGAGGTGCAGCCATCGTGGCCGCCTTCTTCCTGCTGGTCCTCGTGGTACTGGTACTTCTAAGGAAGAAACTCTTCAGGGACACTTTCGTGCCTCTTTTCGTGAAATTGTTCTTTGACGAAGACAAATAGCCTGCAAAAGATGAAGTACAGTGACATCAAGACAATGGATCAGCTTGAGAAAGCCCAGAAGCAGGTCAAATCCAGGCTCGAGTCCAAGAGCGTTGAGGTGAAGGAGTCCTTCTACGACATGAGGGAATCATATTCCCCCGGGAATATGCTGATGTCCGGCCTCAAGTCGGTTTCGGCGTACATCCCTGTCGACCAGCTCCTTCTGACGACTGTCCGCCGCCTGAAGAGGAGAATCTTGAAATAGAGAACACATATTCAAAGATGAGCATATTCATTGACAGAGTCGAGGCCGTCCGGGACATGATGCGGTCCCGGGGGTGGGATGTCGTGATCCTGACAGGTAACGATCCTCATGCAAGCGAGTATTCGGCGTCCCGCTGGCACCAGGTCGCCTGGGTCTCCGGCTACACCGGTGAAGGAGATATAGTTATCACCGAAGACCACGCCGGCCTCTGGACCGACACCCGCTACTTCATCCAGGCCGAAAGGCAGCTCTCCGGGACCGGAATAGAGCTTCACAAGACGAGGATCCAGAACCAGGTCCTGATCCCGCAGTGGCTGTCCGAGCACTTTGAAGGCTATGACGAAGTGGTCGTGGCTGTAGACGGTCTGGGAATCAGCGCTACAACCGTCCTGGGAATCCGGGAAGCGATCGGCACCGACAGGACAGCTGTGGCCAACGTCCCCGACATGCTCTCTCCTCTTTGGAAAGACCGGCCCGCCATCCCCCAGACACCGATAATAACCCTCGGAGCCGAGACTGTCGGCTGGTCCCGCAGGCAGAAGATCACCTGGCTGCGCAAGTGGCTGGAGGACAATGGCTGTGATGCCATCCTGCTGACTGCCTTGGACGAGATTGCATGGATGCTGAATGTCCGAGGCCAGGATGTGGCTTACAATCCTGTGGTTATGTCCTACCTCCTGGTCACCCCCGACACCACCCAGTGGTTTGTCCGAAAGGGACCCCTTCCCGAGGATGACAACGAGACGGAAGACAGTTTCTATGAACTCACTGCAGATAGAGTGAACATCCAGGACTATTCAGACATCGGCATGGCTCTCGCCGGAATGGTTGACGATGACTACATCCACAGGCTCTTTGTCGATCCATCGACCCTCAACTACGACCTTTACGGCATCTTGAAGGAGAACACCCTTCAGGACAACGTCAAGACCGGAAAGTCCCCGGTAGCCCTGCGCAAGGCTGTGAAGAACGAGGTGGAGATTGCAGGGATGAAGGAAGCACACCTCGAGGAAGGACTCGCGATGGAGCGCTTTTTCTTCTGGCTCGAAAAGATGGTACAGGCAGGAGAACCTCTCAATGAATATGAATGCTCGGTCAAGCTGCATGAATTCCGCAGCGAAATAGAGGGCTTCAGGGGCGAGAGTTTCGAGACCATTTCGGCATACGGACCGAACGCGGCCCTGCCGCACTATGTCACCTCGGAGGAAGATTCCGCAGAATTATTCGCCAACGGCCTCTACCTCTGCGATTCCGGCGGACAGTACCTGTTTGGTACCACCGACATAACCCGTACGGTTCCCCTCGGTCCCTGTACCCCTCTTGAGAAGGAAGACTATACCTTGGTGCTCAAGGGCCACATCGCCCTGGCAAAGGCAGTATTTCCTAAAGGGACTGCGGGTTGTCAGCTGGATGCCCTTGCAAGGGCCCCGCTGTGGAATACGAAGCGTAATTTCGGTCATGGGACCGGACACGGAGTAGGTTTCTACCTGAATGTCCACGAAGGACCGCAGGACATCAGGCAGAATTTCAACAAACAGGCTCTTCTCCCCGGAATGATCACTTCCGACGAGCCTGGAATCTACCGCGAAGGAAGGCATGGTGTGCGCCATGAGAACCTGGTCCTCTGTGTAGATGCAGGTGAGAATGATTTCGGCCGCTGGCTCCGTTTCGAGCCCTTGACCCTGTGTCATTTCGACACTTCCATCCTTGTAAGGGACCTTCTCGACGCGTCCGAGATAAAGTGGCTGAATGACTACAACGAGCTGGTCTTCCGCACCCTGTCACCGCGCCTCCCCGGCGACATCGCCTCATGGCTCCGCCAGAAGACCCTCCCGGTCTAGAAATTGAACCGTATTCCTCCTCCTAAGGAAACCATAAGGGGATTCTCGGTTCTGTAAGTTAATACACGAGGGGAAGACGGCTTGAAATAATAAGATAGTTCAGGCTCGAAATAGAGTCCTATTTGAGGTAATAATTCGTATTGGATTCCGATATTGCTGGTAATTGACCAATGAAAAGAGCTATCCTTTAGTTTGAAAGTATCAAACTTACCATAAATCTGCCGATCGACTTTCCCTCCTGCACCAATCCATGTTGATATATGATCTGAATACCAAGTTACTATATCTATTTTAAAAGGAACACCAAGATAATACACTTTTTGAACATAACTAGATAGCTTGGACTTGTAAACTGAAAAACTAACGCCGGTTGTAAGAGCAATTTTGGGAGTGAGAGTTAGACTAATATCCAATCCAAGTGATAAAGGGGAATAATGATGGGCTTCCATTTGATAATAATAGTCCATAATCGTGCTGTCAAAGTTATCCCCTAAAAAAGATAGGTCATTATTCTGGCCTTTGATAGTTGTGCTTTTTCCAGCACCTTTAATAAAAGGAGATAATAATAATGAAGGTTGTTTTCTTTTGTTTTCTTCTTCAAAAATGAACCGATCAACATTATTATTCACAATAATAGAATCAATTTTTTTACTTCTTGTTGTGTGATTATCCGCCCCTTGATAATCATCATAGTTTTCTTGATTCTGAACGATGCTTAGTTGTTCTTCTTGTGCAACATAATTTAGCGGACTTGTCATTGATTCAGAAGAGGGTATTATCTTCTCTTGTTTATTATCAAGATGGATAGAATGGTCAGTGTCATCTACTATTATAATGTCTTCTTTGTTATCGATAATAGGTGAAGCTTCGTGAAATGATGACATTGAAATGTTATGGAATACTATGACAAATACAATTGATGCAGCAATAGAACAAGACGCTATAACAGCCCATGTTATAACTTTATGCTTTCTCTCAGCAGGCCTTAGCAGGTTCGTCTCAAAAATATCCCAATCTCCTTCTGGAAGAGGGATCTCTTCGTTTCTAAGACGATTTGATAATATGTTCAGCCAATTGTCATCCACGATTCTTTTTGTTTAAATAGTCATTGATCCTTTTCGCTAACATTTTTTTTGCTTTTGAAAGCATTGATGATGAGGCTTTTTCTGTAATCCCTAGTAATGATGATATATCTTTATGTGACAGGCCTTCTACACAATGAAGATTAAAAATTAATTGCTTTGTTGTTGGTAATTGTTGAATAATTTTTTTCAAAACAGAAATAGGAATGTCCCTGCTTGCTTCTTCTGTGACTGAAGCATCTGCGTCATCTATTATTTCAGTGGTTACACTTTCTTTTTTAGAGTCTTTACGTATTCGGTCTATAATAAGGTTTCTCGCGAGCCGGTTAATCCATGCATACAGAGATCCTTCTCCAACATAATTATATTGATCAATAGACATAAAAACTTTAACCATTATGTCATGCATAAGATCAAAGGCGTCATCATGGTTGTGATAAAAGCTGTAACAAAGCATAAATACCCTAGTTGCATACCTTGTATACAACTCTTTCTGTGCTGAGTGATTTCTCTTCTTACACAAGAAAGCTAATTCTTCTTCTCCTATTTCTTTATCTCCAATTATTTTCACTCACAATCTTAAACGGTAGAATACTAAAAATACGTCCGTTGAAAAATAAGAAAATAAGGACGTATTTTTTAACGCTTTACGTTTTATTGTCAAAAGTTAATCCATATATATACTACAATTTTACTCAAGTGAACAACTAATAATACTAAACATGAAACATCAGGCCTTAAGAATAATACTCTCAATAACGATTATAGGATTTATAGCAAATTCCTGTTCTTATGAAGAACCGTTAAAGGTAGAGTCAAATGATTTGATACCCATTGAGTTGTCAACTAGAGGTGACGATTTTGTTGATCATGGGAATTCTTTTGCGTTTAAACTACTTCAAAAAGTCGAGCAGGAAGAGAAGAGTAATTTTACGCTTTCTCCTTTGAGTTTAAGTCTAGCTTTTGGGATACTGATAGAAGGAGCAGAAGATGGGCCGATACTTGACTCTGTCTGTAAAGTCCTAGGTTATGAAGAAGGAGGACGACAAGACATAAAGGAGTTCTGTTCTACAATGATGAAACGCTTGCCAGAAATGGATAAGATGTCAACAGTATCAATGTCAAATCTAGTGGTAACTAATAATGATATTGCGTCCCCGGACAAAGCATTCCAAACAGCAGTTAGCAATTACCATAATTCCTATCTTAAAAGTCTTCCTTTTTTGAACAAACAAGGAGTATGCGACTATATTAACAACTGGGGTTATGAGAATTCAAACAAGATGATCAAAGAAACAATCAAAGAGTCTGATTTTAATAGTTTAACGACAGCAATTCTAGTTAATTCATTATATTTCAAAGGACAATGGGCGAACTATTTCAAGAAGTCCAAGACAGAAAATGAGAGTTTTACTACGGAGCAGGGAGATGTCAAGAAAGTTAAAATGATGAAACAAGAAGGTATTTTTGAGATGGGATCTTTCGAGAATACCAGTATCTTGAGAATGCCTTATGGAAACGGGGCGTACGTTTTCGATGTTTTTTTGCCTTGGGATGACGCGTTAGGCGTTAAAGATGTGATTAAATCTATTATGTCATTAGGAGGAGAATACTCGCATTCTCTTTATAAGCGAAAAGTAGATGTATGGCTTCCTAAGTTTGAAGGTTCTTTGAGAATAGATTTGGAAAAGATCCTGAAAGAAATGGGAATGGAGACAGCATTTGAAGAGGCGTGGTTAAAAATACTTGACGTGAATGACAAACCTGAAAGCAGCATTAGTAAATGTTTTCAGATGTCATCCATCAAAGTTGATGAAACAGGGACAGAAGCAGCGGCTGAATCAGTTATAACGGCAGCTCTTGGTGCTTCATCTTCTAGTTTCAATGAACCTCAGACATATGTTTTTCATGCCGATCGCCCCTTCGTTTATACAATTAGAGAGACGTCAACGGGTGCGGTATTATTCTCGGGTGTTTACCGTGGAGAATAATGAAGATATTATTTTACCCTCTTGAAGGTGAAGCCGGTCTTCATGCCGTCGTAGCTGTCGGCCAGGTTGGAGACGGCGTTCAAAGTGGGCTGGTTGGACGCGAATCCTAAGACTTGGATGAGACTGAGCAGCTTGCTGGAATCGTACGTCACAGCCATCTGGTCACCCACCACTGACAGGTAGGCTGCCGGTAACGGGAACAAGGGCGTCTTCAATGTAATCTTCTTGTTCGTGTCGTCGAAATCGTAGGTTCCTTCGAAAGATCTGTCACCTATGAAGTAGGAGCAGGTGTTGTCTTCTCTCAACTGGAGTGAGATACTGCCCGGCTTGAATCCCATCTTTTCGAAATATGGGGATATGTTGCCGGCTACGCTTTCACTTGCCACCACGCCTCCGGCCTTTTTGAGCATGTTCTCAGATTCGAACTGGATGGCCGGTTCGTCATAGGTCCAGTTGCCCACAAGTGCCGCCTTGGTGGTAGTGTCATAGAACTGCCCCAGCACTGAGCCGAGGATCTTGACAATCGTAGTGACCGTAGATGCCTTTTTGCGACTGCCGAAAATTGAGCCCAAGGCACTGGCTGTCTTGATGAGTCCACAGCCAGATACCGTCAGGGCGCAGCAAAGAAGGGCGGTCGCGGTGAAGCGATGCCTCTTCATGATTAGGCTTCTTTAGAGTCCTTCTTTTCTTGGAACTTCTGCTTCAGGGTGTCGATGGCATCCTCTGCCTTGTCCTCGAGGTCTTCGGCATTCTCCTTGACCTCTGCGTAGATGTCCTTTGCCTTTTCAGTCACCTTACCGGCGATTTCCACTGTCTTTTCCTTAGCATCGGCGTAGACGTCTTTCGCTTTGTCTGCAACCTTGTCTGCAACGTCGGCAGCCTTGTCAACTACCTGTCCTGCAGTGTACTGGACTTTCTCCTTGAGGGTGACTTTTCCGTCGCCGTTCAGATCCCTGGGATCGAGGCCTTCCTTGTTGATGTTTTCTTCCATGATTGATGAATATTAATGAAATGTTAGTTTTCTTTCTTCTTTCCTGCCACGAAGCCGGCTCCGGCGAGGATCATCAGCACGAAGAGAACTGCCGAAGAGGCTCTTGAGACTCTTTCTCCGAAGGAATAGGCCTTCGGAGAGAACCGCATGACTATGTCGTGCTCGCCTGAAGGCAGTACGGCACCGCGGAGGATCCAGTCGGCCCTGAAGATCTCCGGACCTTCTGCTCCGTCTATGGTCATATTCCAGTCAGGATAATATACCTCACTGAAGACAGCGGCGCGGTCGGCCGAAGCCACATAGTGGTAATGCAGCTCGTTGGGACTGTAGTACGTCATGTAGATGGTGTCCTTTGGTGCGAGATCCTTCGCTGCGCTCAGGATGACAGGAGAGGCGGCGGATGTGGAAACGATAGCGGTGGTGCGGAGGTCCGTCGTCTCGATCAGACCGATCTCATCGTCCGGAGTAGCAGCTTCCACGAAACCATCCACGAACCAGGCTGTTCCGTACGCCTTCTCATTGACTACGGGAGCCATGTCTCCACCGAAGATCAAGTATTTCGTGTTGAGGGCGGACATCACTTTCATCTCCGGGAGAGCCGCCTGGGCTTCTTCGATTGTCGCTGCTCCCTGCACGGCAGTTCCTATCGACATGATTTCCTTGGTAAGGTACCTGTCGATCAGGTCCTGGTAGCGCTGTAGCTTAGCAGGACTGTAACCACCTATGCTTTTGTGCCAGTAGGAGTTGAAGGTGTCATTGAACATGTCGGCACTCAGGTCGGCGACCCTGTACGAAACCGCCGGGTCTTCCAGGATGGCCTTGTCGACAGGCCTCTGGTTGAAATGGCTGCCGAACTGGCGTGGAGTTGTGAAGCTGTCTGCGTTGAGGTACCTCTTTCCGACTCCGAACATATTCACAAGGATCAGGAGGCATATTCCAGCCATGGCCTCGATCCGCCTGGCATTGCCGATATGAGGATCGGCGGCATAGGATTTCGGAGCGTTTTTAGGCTTGCTGTAGGCCCAGAGGATCAGTCCGAAGGTAAGGAGGATCAGCACCATGGACCAAAGGGCGTCGCTGACGAGGAGATATCTCCTGTCGGCCTTTAGAGCGTCCACGATCACATCCTGCATCCTTGAGTCGGAGGCTCCTGAGAACGATCCTGCTATTCCGGGAGCTATGATGCAAAGGAGGCAGAAGCCGGCAGTAAGAGCAAGTGCGATCCAGCCTGCGCGCAGAAACTCCTTCTTTGAATATTCCTGCTTGAGGATCCTGTCCAGTACGAGGAAGCCCAGCATAGGCAGGGTGAACTGCAAGGTGACGAGGGCCATCGAGACCGTCCTGAACTTGTTGTACATCGGGACATGCTCGAAGAAGAACTTGGTGAACCACATCATGTGGTTGCCGACTGCAAGGAATACCGCGAGCAGGGTAGCCGCCAGGATCCACCACTTCTCCTTTCCCTTGTAGAGGAAGAGACCGAGAAGGAATAGGAATATTGTTATGGCTCCCATGTACATTGGCCCTGCAGTGAAAGGCTGGGGACCCCAGTAGAAGGGCAGTGCCTTTGCGATCTCGGAAGGATTACCCTGGCCGGCCTGCTTGAAGAGTTTTACGACCTCGGATTTGTCGGGGTTGATGGAGCCGGCGGAAGATCCTCCGTTGAAGTTGGGGATCATCAGGTTGGGAAGCTCTTCCCATCCATAGGACCAGGAAGTCGCGTAGTCCAGCTGGAGACCGTCGTTGTTGATTTCTCCTCCCGTGGGGTGAGAAAGCTCGGAACCGCCACGCATGGTGTACTTCGTGTAATCATAGAGCGGGGCGAGTTTGATGGCATTGGTACCTATTCCTGCGAAACCCACAATGAGAAGGAAGGCAGAAGCGGCGAAGAAACGTCCGATCTTCACTTTGATGTCACTGTCCTTGAAGAGACTGATGAAAAGGGCGATCACGTAGATAGCAATCATCAGTGCCAGGTAATATGTGATCTGCTGGTGGTTGGCCTTGATCTGGAAACTGAGCAGGAGACCGAACAAGGCTGACCAAAGCATAGTGCCAGGCAGCCAGGCTTTCCACCCCTTACCTTCCTTTAGGGCTGATTTATAGGTGAATATGACTGCCGCAAGAACCCATGGCAGGAGCGCTAGGGCCTGCATCTTGGTGTTGTGGCCGACCTGGATAATCTGTAAGTTGTAGGAACAGAATGTAACCGCTATCGCTCCTCCAATGGCCAGGAACTTGTCTATTCCGAGAGCAAGCATCAGGATGAAGGCTCCCAGGAGGGAAATGAACAGCCAGTTTGCGGGACGTTTTCCCTTGAACATGAAGTCGTTGACCGGCTGTGTCCAGTCCCCCTTCGACGATGGCATGAAAGAGGTGTTAGGCATGCCTCCGAACATCGCATCGGTCCAGCGGGACGGGTCGTCCGGATGTTCAGAGTCCCAAGCCTGGCTCTCCTGGGCCATGCTCTTGAATCCGGTGATGTCACTCTGGTTGACTATCTTACCTGAAAGTACCTGCGGTACGTAGGCATAGGCAAGCACCAGGAAAAAAAGTACTATGCCAACCCAGACGGCAATCTTTTTGAGAATATTCTTGTCTGTCATCTTAGTTATTGTCAGCTGTCATTTCGTTGAGGTAACCGGCCAGCTGCCTGGTGATGGTGCGGCGGTTGAACCTTGAGATGTCCGTTTCGTTGTCTTTAAGGTCGTCGTTCTTGAATTCGGTCCAGCAGAAATCCACCCAAGTGCTGATGTTCTTCCTGTCATTCCAGTCGTAGACGACGCCTGATGAGGTTTCGCGTACCATCTTTGCCATAATGCTGTCAGTCTGTCCTATTCCAAGGATCGGCCTGCGGGATGCAAGGTATTCGAACATTTTTCCAGGTATGGCTGAAGCATATTCTGGCTCCTGCCTAAGGCAAAGAAGGAGGAATGAGGCATTGCGCTGCTCCTTTACGGCAACCTCATGAGGTTGGTAGCCCAGATACTCGAGGTTATCCTCCAGTCCGGCATCCTTGATCGAGTCGAGAATCTCCTTGTCTGTCTTGCCAACGAGCTTGATCCTCAAGGTCCTGCGGAACTCTTCGTCAGCCTTACATTCTTCAGACAGGACCTGCCACAGGACTTTCGGATTGCCGTCGGCTGCAAACAAGCCGGTCAAGGTGATGTTGAAGAAACCGTCGTTGCTGATGAATCCTTTGTAATCCTCGGGATCGAAACCGTTAGTCATCAACCTTACCCTGTTCGATGTCATCTCCTGGAAGTCCTTTTGCTCGTAAGGCGACACGGAGACCACGATGGTGGCATTGTCGAGGACTGCCTTTTCAAGCTCGTGCTGTTTCTTGTCCGCCCGCTTAGTCAGGCCCAGATGCTTGTAGTAAAAGATTTTCGTCCAGGCATCCCTGAAATCGGCCAGCCATGGAATTCCGGTAGCCTTGGACAGGCGAAGGCCGATAAGATGCATGGAATGCGGAGGACCGGTTGTCACGATTGCGTCCACCGGATGCTCCTTAAGGTATTTTTCGAGGAATCTCACGGAAGGTCCAACCCAGAGAACCCTTGGATCAGGAATGAAGAAATTGCCTCGGACGAAGAGGGACAGTTTCTGTTTCCATGATTTCTTCCCTCCATGGATGGGGTTTACTTCTCCGGATGTGGATCCACCCTTTCCCATCAATTTCCGATAGATTTGATAAGGCTCCGTGATATGCCGCTTGACTATTTCCGCCTCCGGCGGGATTTCGGCTTCGAGGGTTTTGTCTATGGCGGTCAGTTCGGGGTTCTCGGGAGTGTAGATAACGGGCTGCCAGCCTTCTGAGGGAAGGTACTTGGCGAACTTGACCCATCTCTGGACTCCAGAGCCGCCGGACGGTGGCCAGTAGTATGTGATTATCAGGACCCGTTTCATCGGAAAGATATCTTATTCATTGATTAACAAAGATTATACCCCCAGTTCGTCCTTCATGGACCGCAGGAGGTCGAAGGCTTGCAAGGGTGTCATGTTGTTGAGGTCAGCTCCTGCAAGTTTGTCGCGCATGGATTCCAGGGTGGGGTCATCCAGCTGGAAGAAGGAAAGCTGGAGCGATCCGTCGCTTTCCAGGGTGCCGGCCTTGGTCTGGACAGGTTTCTTGATCTGGCCCTTCCGGGCGCTGACAAGATGCTGCGAATCATTCATTTCCAGGGCTTTCAACGTGTTTTCAGCACTCTGGATTACCTCCTTGGGCATCCCGGCCATCCTGGCCACATGGATTCCGAAGCTGTGGGCCGTGCCACCTTCACGCATCTTGCGCAGGAAGATGACCTGGGTGCCAACTTCCTTCACTGCGATATGGAAATTCCTGACCCGCGGGTACATCTCCTCGAGGTCGTTGAGTTCATGGTAGTGGGTGGCGAAGAGAGTCTTGGCTCCGTGGCCGTATTCGTGGATATATTCAACGATGGCGCGGGCGATAGACATTCCGTCGTAGGTCGAGGTGCCGCGGCCGATCTCGTCGAGCAGGACGAGCGACCTTGCCGAAAGGTTGTGCAGGATCATCGAAGTCTCCAGCATTTCCACCATGAAGGTGGATTCGCCACGGGAAATGTTGTCCGAGGCTCCTACACGGGTGAATAATTTGTCAAAGTAACCTATCCTTGCAATTTCTGCCGGAACGAATGAGCCGATCTGTGCGAGCAGGACGATCAGGGCGGTCTGCCTCAGGAGGGCGGACTTTCCTGCCATGTTCGGTCCGGTCAGGATGATGATCTGCTGCTTCTTATCGTCAAGGATGACGTCATTGGGAACGTATTCCTCTCCCGGAGGCATGAGGGTCTCGATCACCGGGTGACGTCCGCCCTTGATGTCCAGGACCTTGTCCTTGGTGACTTCCGGCCTGCAGTACTTGTTCGACACGGCGAGGGCGGCGAAGCCGGCCAGGACATCCAGCCTTGCGATGATCCGGCAGTTGGCCTGGATGGCCGGGATGTTCTTCTGGATCTGGGCCACCAGATCGGCGTAGATCCTGGTTTCGATAGCGTAGATGCGGTCTTCGGCGCTCAGTATTTTCTCTTCATATTCCTTCAGTTCCGCCGTTATGTATCTCTCGGCGTTTACGAGGGTCTGCTTTCGGATCCATTCCGGAGGGACAAGGTCCTTGAAGGTGTTGCGGACCTCGATATAGTACCCGAAGACATTGTTGTAACTTATCTTCAGGGAGGATATCCCGGTTCGTTCCGCTTCGCTCTGCTGGAGTTTCAGTAGGTAGTCCTTGCCACCGGAAGAGATGTCGCGGAGTTCGTCCAGTTCGGCATCCACACCCTTTCCGATCACCGGGCCTTTGCCTATGGCGGCTGCAGGTTCAGGATCCATCGTACCGGCTATCAAGTCCAGAAGCTTGGAGCAATCCTTCATGCCTCCGGCAAGTTTGTCAAGGGCTTCTACACCCTTTCCTTTGCAGAGTCCTGCAACCGGCTCCATCATCTTGAGCCCTCGGCCGAGCTGCATCACTTCCCTCGGGACTATCTTTCCGGTGGCTGCCCTTGAGATGATCCTCTCAAGGTCTCCGATGCCGCCGAGATAGTCCCTGATGCTCTTGAGGTCCTCGTCAGCTCCTACAAAATGCTGGACCACGTCGTAACGGCTGTCGAGTTCGCGGATGTCCATTACCGGCATGGCCAGCCAGCTTCGTAGCAAGCGGGAGCCCATGGGAGAAGAGCATTTGTCTATGACGCTCACAAGGCTGACGCCTTCTCCTCCGGCAGCTGAATTGAAAATCTCCAGATTCCTCATGGTGAACTTGTCCATCCAGACGAACTTGTCGCCGTCGATCCTGGAGATAGAACAGATGTTCCCGAGTCCTGAGTGCTGGGTCTGCTCCAGATAGACCATCAAGGCCCCGGCCGAGCATATTCCCAGAGGGTAACGGTCCACTCCGAACCCCTTGAGCGAGTCGACACCGAATTGCTTCTTGAGCCTTTCGACGGCCGCTTCATGGACAAAAGCCCATTCTTCTACCGAGGAGATGTAGAGATTATCCCCGTATCTCTGCCGCACACCTTTTTCGTAGCCTCTCTGCACCACTATTTCCTTCGGGTTCAGGGAAGCAAGGAGGGTGCCTATGTAGTCCAGCGAACCCTGTGCCACTTGGAAAGAACCGGTAGAGACATCCAGGAAGGCGGCTCCACATTCTTCCTTGTCGAAGGTCAGGCCTGCTAGGAAGTTGTTCTCCTTACCGTCCAGGAGCTGTTCGTTGAAGGCTATTCCAGGGGTCACGAGTTCGGTCACCCCGCGCTTGACGAGTTTTTTGGCGAATTTCGGATCTTCCAGCTGGTCGCACACGGCTACCTTGTAACCGGCCCGGACGAGTTTCGGAAGATAGGTGTCCAGGGCGTGGTGGGGAAATCCGGCCATCTCGACATAGCCCTTGTCTCCGTTGGACTTGCGTGTCTGGATGATACCAAGGACCTTGCTGACAAGCACGGCGTCGTCGGAATAGGATTCGTAGAAATCCCCGACTCTGTAAAGGAGCACCGCTTCAGGGTGCTGAGCCTTCACGGAAAAAAACTGCTTGATCAGCGGAGTGTCTTCTGGAGCCTTGCCTTTCGCCATCTATTGACATTATTTTTATAAAAGCAAATTTACGCATTTTTATCAGAAATGATTATTTTTACATCTGCCAACAAAACGTAAATAAAACCACATACCATGAATAAGACTTTCAATCGTTTCTTTAGTACCCTATTACTGGCTTGTATCCTGCCATTTGCTGCCGGTGCTGCAGCGAAGACCTGGACACTTGTTTCTCCGGACGGAAGGATCAAGGCAGAGGTCAGTGCTTCCGGCAAGGTGACATATTCAGTCACTTTCGACGGGAAGGTCGTCCTCGCTCCTTCCGAGATCTCAATGACACTCGGTGACGGTACTGTCTTCGGTTCCGGCAAGGTAACGAAGTCCTTGACTTTCAAGAATAACGAGACAATACCGGCAGTAGCCTACAAGAAAGCCACCGTGAAAGACGTCTACAACGCCCTGGTCTTGACTTTCAAGGATTGCCTGGTCGAATTCAGGGCCTATGACAACGCCGTTGCCTACAGGTTCCTTTCAAAAGCCAGGAAGACTGATTATATGATTGAGTCTGAGAAGGTTGAATTGAACTTTCCAAAGGACTGGACTGCATGGGTTCCCTATGTGAGGGACGGCAAGACTTTCGAGCAGCAGTTCAAGAATTCCTTCGAGAACTACTACCAGCACATCCCCCTCTCACAGTGGAATCCTGAGCGTCTCGCCTTCCTCCCTTTGGTGGTCGATGCTTTCGACGGGGTGAAGGTCATGGTCACCGAATCCGACCTCAGGGATTATCCAGGCCTCTATCTCAACGGCCAGGGTGGAAGCAATCTTCGCGGAGTCAATGCTCCTTACCCGAAGGACATCGAGCAGGGCGGCCACAACAATCTCCAGGGTATCGTGAAGACTCGTGAGAACTACATCGCGAAGGTTTCAGCAGCTCCGAGGAGTTTTCCCTGGAGGATAGTCGGAATCTTTGAAGATGAGAAGGACCTCACAAATTCAGACCTTACCTGGCTGCTCGGTACTCCTGCCGACAAGAGCGCCGACTGGAGCTGGATCAAGCCCGGCAAGGTAGCCTGGGACTGGTGGAACGACTGGAACCTCTACGGAGTGGACTTCAAGTCCGGAATCAACAACGAGACATACAAGTACTACATCGATTTCGCATCCAAGCACGGCATTGAATATGTCATCCTGGATGAGGGCTGGGCCGTCAACAAGAAGGCCGACCTCTTCCAGATCGTACCGGAGATCGACCTTGAGGAACTTGTATCCTACGCCAGGTCCAAGAATGTGGACCTGATCCTCTGGGCTGGTTATAAAGCTGTCGACAAGGACATCGAAGGTGTTTTCAAGCACTATTCCGCAATGGGCATCAAAGGCTTCAAGGTGGATTTCATGGACCGTGACGACCAGATGGTCATGCAGTTCTACGAGAAGGTCGCTGCGACTGCCGCCAAGTACCACATGCTCGTGGACTTCCACGGAGCCTTCAAACCTTCGGGTCTCGAAAGGACCTACCCCAACATCATCAACTATGAGGGTGTGGCAGGTCTCGAGCAGATGAAATGGGGCGCAAAGGAATATGACCAGGTCACCTACGACGTGATCATACCCTTCGTGAGGATGGCCGCCGGAAGGATGGACTACACCCAGGGCGCAATGGTCAACTGCACCAAGGGCAATGCTTATTCCAACAATTCTTCCCCTATGAGTCAGGGTACCCGCTGCCGCCAGCTCGCTGAATATGCGATTTTCGAAGCTCCCCTGACAATGCTCTGCGACTCTCCGTCCAATTACATGGCGGAACCTGAGTGTACCGATTTCATCGCCGCCTTCCCCACTTCCTGGGATGAAACCGTCCCTGTCTGCGGCAAGATCGGTGAATATGTGGCCATAGCCCGTCGCAAGGGAAACGACTGGTACGTTGGTGCACTGACGGACTGGAAAGAGCGTGACCTCGTCCTCGACCTTGGCTTCATAGGAAGCGGAAAGATGACTGTCTTCCAGGATGGCATCAACGCTCACAGGGCCGCCCAGGACTACAAGAAGACTGCTATGGATCTGCCCATAGACGGCAAAGTTCAGATCCATATGGCCCCCGGCGGTGGCTGGGTAGCGAAGATTTCGCGATAAGGCCAAATACAGACGGTTATGAGTAATAATTTTTTATTATGTGCCCTTGCTATGGTGACGCTGGTTTTGTCCGGTGTCACTGCAGGGGCAAAGAGCGAAGATCTCAGCGTGATGTCGTTCAACCTTCGTGGAAAGGAGGTCGACGAATCCGGAGATTTCAGCTGGGCATCCCGCAAGAAAGGATGTCTCAAGGCGATCAAGAAATACGATCCTGACATCATATTCCTCCAGGAAGCCTTTGCTTATCACAAGGCGGACCTGATGAAGGAATTCAAGAAGCACATGCTGGTGGACCGGAGCTCGAAGCCCGGAATTGTCGATCCTGAAGTCCGCAACAACGAGAATCCCATCATGTTCAGGGCTGACAGGTACGAACTGCTGGACTATGGTTCTTTCCTGTTCAGCGAGAGTCGCAACGCGATCTGGGTAAAGCTCCGTTACAAAAAGTCGGGGGTGATCTTCTTCTGCTTCAACACCCAGTTCGATGAAGACGAATCCTCTTTGAGAAGGAGTTCGGAACTCATGGCCGACAAGGTCAAGGAGATTGCCGGAGACGATGCGGTGATCTTTATCGGAGGTGATTTCAGCATGTCGGCTGCCGACAGGGCTATCTCTCCACTTACCTCTTATGTCAAGGATGCAAATTATTCGCTGAAAAAGCCTGACACAAGGGCTTCGTTCAACGGTTTCGGGAAGCCGGGGAATTCCCCTCTCTGGCCTGACCACATCCTGGTACGCAACGCAAAGGCCGAATCCTTTGAAGTCGTAGACAGCAAGAAATTCGGCCCCAAATACATTTCGGATCATTATCCGGTCTTCGCCGAATTCGAGATCCGCATCCCCAAGGGGAAATAAACTTTCAGAATGATCAGCCTGCTGCTTCGGCGAGGGAGCGGGCGAGATCGAGGAAGGCCAGGGCATCAGGTCTGGTAGACAGGGCTGCAGGTTCACCTGAGTCCCCGCCTTCACGTATTCCCTGGACTATCGGAATCTGACCGAGAAGCGGAATTCCGTATTTCTCGGCCATCTGGCGTCCTCCGTCCTTGCCGAAGATGTAGTATTTGTTCTCCGGAAGTTCCTCTGGAGTGAACCATGCCATATTCTCCACTAGACCGAATATCCTTCGGTTGATGTTCTCATTGCGGAACATGTTGACACCTTTTTCCACGTCAGAGAGGGCGACGGGCTGCGGGGTAGTCACAATCAAGGCACCCTCCATCGGAATGTCATTCACCAATGAAATGTGGATGTCGCCGGTGCCCGGGGGCATGTCGATAAGCAGGAAGTCCAGGACTCCCCAACGAACTTGCAGGATCATCTGTTTGAGTGCGTTGCAAGCCATGGGACCTCTCCAGATCAGGGCCTGTCCTCTCTCGGCGAAATAGCCTATGGACATCCATTTCACTCCGTATTTCTCGATGGGCAGGATCACCTCCTTGCCTTCGTCTGATTCCTCGGCTGCGGGCACCTCGTTTTCTGTACCGGTCATCAGTGGCACAGACGGTCCGTAGACATCTGCGTCGGCCAGTCCGACCTTGTAACCGAGGCGCGCAAGTGCAACGGCCAGGTTGACGGCAACCGTTGATTTGCCTACCCCTCCTTTGCCGGATGCTATACCGATGATGTGACGGACATTGTTGACCTCCTCAAGTCCGAGATCAAGTCCGGGCTTTTTCTTCGGAGCTTCTTCCTTGACTATTGTCTTGACCTCCACCTCAGTGCCTTCGGGGGCATAGCGTATGATCGTAGCCCTGGTGGCTCCGACTAGATACTCAGTTAGAGGGTCACGCTTCTTTGGAAAGGCGAGAGTGACAGTGACCTTGTTTCCTTCGAGGGAGACGGCATCCACCATCCCAAGCTCTACAATGTTCTGGCTCCCTTTGGCGGGATGAACCACCTCCAGGAGCCAGGTTTTGATTTCTTTTTCGTTCATTTACTTTACGATATTCATTTCGCTGAGAAGATGTCCTGCGCCACCAAGCTTGTCCATCAGGAAGAGGACGTAGCGGATGTCAACGCAGATACACCTCTGCAGGTCGGGTTCGAACATCACGTCGCTGGACATGCTCTCCCAGTTGCCGTCGAAGGCGAGACCTATCAGGCAGCCGTCAGCATCAAGGACGGGGCTTCCGGAATTACCTCCGGTGATGTCGTTGTTGGTGAGGAAGTTGACAGGCAGGTTGCCATCAGCCATTGCGTACTGTCCGTAGTCCTTGGCCTCATAGAGAGCCTTGAGTTTGGCAGGTACCTTGAACTCGTAGTTGTTGGGATCTTCCTTCTCCATCACACCCTTGAGGGTTGAGTAGTAGTTGTACATGATGGCATCCTTCGGGGAATAAGGAAGCACGGTTCCGTAGGTGAGTCTCATGGTAGAGTTGGCATCCGGATAGGTAGCCTTGCCCTTCTGCCATTCGAGGAGGCCGGCGGTGAAAGCCTTTGAACCTTCCCTCATGTCATTAGCTCCGGGATTGCCTCCTGTGGGCCTGCGACCACCCATTCCGCCGCCGAGACCCATCTTGGCGTAAGTCATCAGCAAGGCGTTCATGAGTTGGTTTACAGGGTCGCTCTTGACGGCGCTGAATCCTTTCTCTGCAACTGCAGCTTCAAGTTTTTCGGGAGATGTGAAGATGCTGTTGTCGTAGAGGTTGTTCACATATTTGTCGATGTCGAGGTTTGCGAAGTCTCCTGATAGAGCGTCGAGATAGTACTCAGGTTTTGCCTTCTCACGATAGTATTTCAGAAGGGCTGCCGCTTCTTCGCGGTCGAGGGGCTCATAGTAGTCCTGATACCTCCTGGCCTGGGAAGCTATCGCGGTCTTCAGGGCGGAAGCAGAATCCTGTCCGTTCCTGATAGCCATGGCGACTCCGTTCTGTACTCCGCTGGCGAAGCCGAGAAGCTCGATGTTGGCCACGGTCTCTCCGATCAACTGCATGTCAAGGGCCGTGGTGTTGGCCTCGACACCCTTCTTGATCTTCTCAAGTGCGTCACCATATTTCTCCTGGCGCTTCTTGTTCTTTCCTACCCACTTCATGAAGTCAGCCTCTTTCTGCTGTTCTTTCTCGATGATGCCGAGATTCTTGAAGGCAAGCCTTTCACCCTGCCACTTCTTCCAACCGTTGGCGCTGCCGGCGTACTTGTTTGCGTACTTCAGGCGGATTGAAGGATCCTTCTCCATCCATTTCCACATGATATCCTGACGGAGGGTCCTGGCATCGATAGAGACAGCCTGGCGGGCAAGCATGGCCTTGAGCTGGGCCTCTGTCTGGAACCTCTGGGTGCTTCCAGGATATCCCATGATCATGGTATAGTCTCCTTCCTTGACACCCCTGAGGGATATCTTGAGGGACTGTGCGGGGACGTAGGGCTTGTTGGAAGGGGAATATGCTGCAGGCTCGTTGTCGGGACCAGCATAGACCCTGAACATCGAGAAGTCACCGGTGTGACGGGGCCACATCCAGTTGTCGGTCTCGCCTCCGAACTTTCCGACGGATGCCGGAGGAGCTCCTACGAAGCGGACGTCGGTGTAGGTCTTGTAAACGATCAGGTACCAGACGTTCTCGTTGTAGAAGGAAGTAATCTGGACCCTGCACTTGGGATTGTCTTCCTGGGCAGCCTTCTGGAGAGCTTCCCTGACTGCTGCAGGATCCTTGGCCTTCTCTATCTGGTCAGTCACGTCTGTCATGCTGATCAGGTAGGTCGCCGTCATCCCGGGAGCGGGGAGTTCCTGGTCGCGGGTCATAGCCCAGTAACCGTCCTCAAGATAGTTGTGTTCGTCTGAGGAAAGCCTCTGGATAGTGCCGTAGCCGCAGTGGTGGTTGGTCACCATTAGGCCTTGGTCGGAAATCATCTCGGCAGTGCAACCACCCAAGCTGACGATGGCGTCCTTAAGGGAGGTATGGTTGACGCTGTAGATCTGTTCAGGGGTAAGCCTGCATCCAAGATCCTTGATTGCGCCAGCATTCAGTTTTTGGAGGAGTGGCAGAAGCCACATACCCTCGTCAGCCATTGCGCCAGTTGCTATCAACATGGCGGCGGCAATTGAGCAAATAATTTTTTTCATAAACAGTTCGTTGTATGTTCTTTTACAAAAATAATCAAAATAATGAAGGTTCAAGCTCTTTGGGATGAAAAGAGCGCCTGTGGTAAGGCGTCATGCCGTGTTCCTTGATTGCGGCAATATGCTCTTTCGTAGGATAGCCGAAGTTCCTTTCCCATCCGTACTGGGGGAATTCCCTGGCCAGTTCCTTCATCTTTTCATCCCTCCAGGTCTTTGCCAGCACGGATGCCGCAGCGATTGAAGCATAGGTTGCATCACCGTGGATGACAGTCTTGTAGGAAGAAAAACCATAGCCTTCGAAAGGCCTGAACTTATTGCCGTCAATCAGCAGGAAATCCGGCCTCGGATTGAGCCTCAGTACAGCCCGCTGCATTCCCGTGACTGATGCCCAGAGAATGTTCAGCTGGTCTATTTCTTCAGGACTGACAGCTTCCACTGCCCAGGCTACGGCTTCCTTCTCGATGATCGGCCTGAGTGTGTCGCGATCCTTCTCGCTCATCTGTTTCGAGTCATCGAGCAATGGATGGTGGAAATCTTCCGGGAGGATGACAGCCGCTGCGTAGACAGGACCGGCGAGAGGTCCGCGACCAGCCTCGTCGCAGCCGGCTTCAAGTCTTCCGGCTTCCATGAATGGCAATAGATTGTGTCCGTGCGGCATTCCTTCCTGCGTTATGCCACAAATGTAATGAAAAGTTTCGTCAATTCCTGCCCTTGCTCATGAGCTGGTCAATGAGGAGTTTCTGGGTTGCGATAGTGTCTTCCTTGTCCTTGATGACTTTCTCGAGGCGTTCGATTTCCTTGTTCCTTTCCTTTAGTTCCGCCCGATAACCGCTCTCCTGTATCCGGATTTTTTCTCCATATTCCTGCTGGACTTCCGTGAACAAGCGTTCGGCATTCCGGACAGGGAGAAATCCATTGACCAGTTTCGACAGAGAAATACCAAGGACTTCGGCACATTTGACGAAGTTGGGATTGAGGATGCGTGTCTTCCCTTTTTCGAGTTTCTGGTAGGCAGGGATGGAGATTCCGATCATCTCGGATATAACTTTCTGGGTCAATCCGTGAGAAATCCTTTCATTCTTGAGGTTTTCCCGGATCGTGCTGTCATCCATTATGATCTCTTCATCCATCATGTTCTTTCTTCCTTGGTCACAAAATTATCGAATGGCAGCCACTATTAAGACAAACTAAAAGTTTGTATAAATAACCTGTAGTTATTAAGAAACATATCTTTTTGATAAAAAACAGAAATATCAGTCCGTCTTACCCCCTCCGTTTTCTTTCATCGCCACTTCTTTTCTGCATCTTTGCACTACCCGGGAAAAAGCTGAACAAATAATGAAAGAGAATATGGAAAAGTTGATGGAAGATTATGCCGCTTTCGAGCGGGCGATGGACGAGGACAAGGTGTACCTTGACCTGGATTTTGAAGAAATCTGCACCGCCTTGGGTGCAGACAAGGATGAACTGGATAAACTGATTTTGGAAGAGACTGGTTATTCCGGCCAGGGACTTGTGGACTTTTATCATTCTAATTTTGCTAATGGGTCATTTTTTGCTAAATTTGCCCGGTTATACCCTTTAGCCAAAGAAGAATCATAATTAATCACTTATAGCAATGAAGGAATATTCAACAAAAGACATCCGCAATGTGGTCCTGATCGGAAGCTCCAAGTCAGGAAAGACCACGTTGTCCGAGGCCATGCTCTATGAGGGCAAAGTAATCGACCGCAGAGGTTCGGTGGAAGCCAAGAACACCGTTTCCGACAACACCGAGTTCGAGCAGACAAACCAGAAGTCGGTCTATGCTACCCCGCTTTATGCTGAGTTCGCAAATACCAAGTTCAACATCATTGACGCTCCTGGTTCCGACGACTTCTGCGGTGGCGCTATCTCCGCTTTCAAAGTCTGCGAATCCGCAATCCTCACCATCAACGCCCAGCAGGGCGTGGAGGTCGGAACTGAGATCTTCGCCCGTTATGCCGACCAGTATGCTAAGCCCATGATCGTGGCTGTGAACGAGCTCGACACCGAGAAGGCCAACTGGGAGCACACCCGTGACACCCTGAAGGAAGCTTTCGACAAGAAGGTCGTCTTCGCACAGTTCCCTGTCAATCCCGGCCTCGGTTTCGACGGCATCGTGGATGTCATCACCATGAAGTACTATCGTTTCAAGGATGAGAACGGCAATTTCGAGGAGCTTGAAATCCCCGCTGAATATGCCGACGAGGCCGAGGAGCTTCACATGGAGCTCGTAGAGAAGGCTGCCGAAGGAGACGATGCCCTCATGGAGAAATATTTCGAGACCATGGAACTCTCAATCGACGAGGTCCGCGCCGGTCTTCGTGCCGGTCTCGCCAAGAGGGAGGTCATGCCCGTCTTCTGCATCTCCGCCAAGAAGGACGTGGGTGTCAAGAGGCTCATGGAATTCGTCGTCAACGTCGCTCCTTCACCTGAAGGAACCGTCCAGAAGACCATCGGTGGCGGTGAGCTGAAGTGCGATGCCAACGGTCCTGTCAGCATATTCATCTACAAGACTTCCGTCGAGCAGCACCTTGGCGACGTCTCCTTCTTCAAGGTGATGAGCGGTGTCCTCAAGGAAGGTGCCGACCTTGTGAATCCTGAGACCGGCAACAGTGAGCGTCTTTCCGCTCTCTATGCTGTCAACAAGAAGGACAGGGTCACTTCCATCTCCGCAGGTGACATCGGCTGCGTCATGAAGCTCAAGGCCGGCAAGACCGACGTTACCCTCGCTGCAGCAGGACAGGATGCCATCGAGCACATGGTCTTCCCTGACGCAAGGTATCGCTGCGCAGTCAAGGCTGTCGACAAGAACGATGAGGCAAAGGTCGGTGAGGCACTCAACAAGATCGCCGCACAGGATCCTACCATCAACGTAGAATATTCCAAGGAACTCCGCCAGACCATCCTCAGCGGCCAGGGCGAGCAGGCCATCAACCTCGTGAAGTGGAGAATGAACAACGAGTTCAAGCAGAACATCGAGTTCCTCGCTCCTAAGGTGCCTTACCGTGAGACCATCACCAAGGTCGCTACCGCTCAGTACCGCCACAAGAAGCAGTCCGGTGGTGCAGGCCAGTTCGGTGAGGTCCATCTCCTCGTCTGCCCTTACGTCGAGGGTGAGCCCGCCGGCAACAAGTTCATGATCAACGGAAAGGAGACTATCCTCAATATCAAGTCCCAGGAAAGCTATGACCTCGAATGGGGTGGCAAGCTCGAGTTCATCAACTGCGTCGTTGGTGGTGCCATCGATCTCGGCTTCATGCCTGCTATCCTCAAGGGTATCAACGACAAGATGACCGAGGGCCCTCTCACCGGTTCATATGCCCGTGACATCAGGGTTTACGTCTACGACGGTAAGATGCACCCGGTGGATTCCAAGGAAATCGCCTTCATCATCGCCGGTCGTAACGCCTTCAAGGAGGCCTTCCGTAACGCTGGTCCGAAGATCCTCGAGCCTATCTACAACGTGGACATCCTCACTCCGAACGAGTTCGTAGGTCCTTGCATGTCCGACCTTAACGGTCGCCGTGGAATGATCATGAACCAGGACATGGATAAGGGATTCACCATCCTCCACGCCCGCGTTCCGCTCGCAGAACTCTACAGGTACTCCACCACCCTCAGCTCCCTTACCGGAGGCGCAGCTACCTTCACGATGAAGTTCGCCGACTACCAGCAGGTTCCTGCTGATGTCCAGACCAAGCTTCTCGCCGAATACGCCGCCCAGGAGCAGGACGAGGACTAATCCTGACATAAATGAAACGAGGCCGGATCGTTTGGTCCGGCCTCGTTTTTTGTCTTTATCTTACTAGATCTTGGCTATCGCTCCGAGAAGCTGGTTGCCGAGGCCGATGGTGTAGCCTTCGGTCTTGAAGAAAACGCGGTTGAAGGTGTCGGCGATCATGACTTTCGGCATTGCTCCTGTCATCATCTCCTTGGGAACTATTCCGAAACGGACATTGGAAGGAAGCCTGTCAGAATAGTCCTTGACCCAATCAAGTCCTTCCTCAGAGGTTAGGAGCATGATTGGACGCCCCCATTTTTCAAGTCCTTCCTTGCTGGCTATGAGGTCGTTGATAGCATGTACCGACGGCTCTTGACGCGGGGTGAGGAAGGCTACGACGTAGACTCCACGTCCCGTTGTAGAGAGGATGGAGACAGGATCAGAATCTGCGGAGACCTTGTATTTTGTCTCGGCGTCAAAGCTCCCGATTACGCTGAGCTTGTTGTCCGGGATGGTGATGGTAAGGTCGAGCGTCGTGGTTTCCCCTTCCTTCACGGTGAAATGCTGCATGGTCACCGGAACACTTCCGTCGGAAAGGCGGTTTCCGCTCACGAGGATATATTCACCGGTGTCGACCGGAGTGCCCTTCTTGAAGACGTTTTCCCAGCTGACTCCACCGCCCATGTCCACCTGGCCTTCGTCGAAGCTGAGGACCTGGGTGCGGCCATCCACGATCTTGCTGATCGTGAAATGGCTGTAATAACCTGGATTGGCAAGGGCAACCGTGGGATTGTAGTCAAGACGTACCTGACCTGTCGGCGCCACGGCGTCGCTTGCCGACTCGAAGTCCACATCCCTCCATCCGTTGGAAGCGTACTGAACCTTACCGGTCACCGGATCCTTTCTTGCATCGATACCGAGGGTCCTCGCCAGTGAGATGAAGAACAGGTTCCTGGAACGAGTGTCGGCCATCCTTGCGCGCCATACTCCTTCAGGTGACATCGGAATCCTTGTAGCCTTGGGATCGTCGAAGACCTCGATGTTGTCATTGACCCATTTGACCAGGGTGGCAGGATCCGAAAGCGCCTTCTTCTCCTCCGCGCTCAGGACTTTCTTGAAGAATCCCTTGTAGGGACTGAGGAATTCGTTCTCTATCCTCGGGCAGAGGATGGACTCTTCAGAAAGATAGCTGTCGTCCAGGATTTCCCTAGTTACGTCGATCATGTCCTTGTCACTCAGCGACTGAAGCAGGTCCATGGCCCTCTGGTCCGGATGGTCTGCAAGGAATTTCTCGATTACAGCATGGTTGCCGGCAGCCTTGGCAAGGAGCCTGCCCTTAGGGGTACCGTCATCTTTTGCAAAGGTAGCCATGTAACTCTTCCGGATGAGGTCTTCCTGGGCGAAACGGATGTCATTGGCCTTTCGCTGTTCCTCAGTTACTTCCGGCAGGTTTGCAGTCTCCGGCGGAGGGACGATCATCATTTGTTCAGCCTCACCTGAGTGATCCTTGGATATCACGATGGTGACCAGCGAATCTTTACCGAAAGAGACCTTGGACCATCCGTAGAGACCGTCCTTAGAGGCCCAAGCGAGCATATCTCCCATTCCGGCGGTCAGGAAGGTGCGGCCTTCGTTGTCTGTGAATTTGGAGAGGGCTGAATAGAACTCAGCGTAGTTGTATATCTTGAAATCTACGAGGGCGCTGTCCACAGGGCTGCCATCTTCACGGACGACCTTGAAATCAGCACGGGCTGTCTTGGCATAGTTGTCTATCAGGTTGATTTCCGTGATGTTGGGTCCTTCCATAACCTTCTCTTCGGGACCGTCGTAACGTCCGAAGACTCTGGTGTGCATGAGCATTCCGCGGCTTGCGGGGGCATTGAACCAACCCAGGTTCAGCACAGGCTCCGGTTCACAGGCGCCCATGAAGTACCACTCTCCGTCGGCCCAAGCTTCAACCCAGGCGTGATTGTCGTCAGTGTGGGCCCAGCGGGGGGTGTAGACCTGGCGTGCCGGGATGCCGACCGAACGGAGGGCTGTCACCGTGAAGGTAGATTCCTCTCCGCAGCGGGCCAGGGTGCTCATTGCGCTAGCTAGCGGGGAAAGCGTCCTGGCATCGGAAGGCTTGTAGGTGAGCTTCTCATGGCACCAGTGATTGACTTCGAGAATGGCGTCCTTCATGCTCATTCCTTCGATGCGGGGCTTGATCTCCCTGGCGAAGGCCATCCTGGCTGTGTCTAGTTTTTCGTTGTTGACCCTTATCGGCAGGACAAAGTGCCTGAATATGCGCTCGGGGACATTCCAACCCATCTCTTCGCGAGTCTTGAAAGAAGACTGGACGCAGTCGAGGTAATAGCTCAAGGGATAGTCGGTAAGGTCCGCAAGAGGCATGTAAGCATAGAGGAATTTCAGGGCTTCCTTTTCCTCGGTCGTCAGCATCAAACTGTCTACCGGGCAGAAACTCTTTAAGTTGGGGTTGGAAGCCATCCTGGCTTCGAAATCATTTTCAACCTGATTCCTGAATCCGTTGTCGGTGATGAAATGATGAACTTCGCAGGATGCCAGAAGCAGCATTGCCATGGCTGCGATCAGATACTTTCTCATGATTCGTTAAGATTGCAATCTTACAAATATAATAAATTTGTAACTTTGAACCCTTGTTTTGACGGGATGAAACGCTACGCTGTTGCTCTATTCGTAATCTCTGTCCTGGCCCTTGTCGTCGCCTGCTGGTATTTCTTCCCATCAGACGGGATCAAGACCCGGGGCATGACGTTCCGTTTCCCTTCGTACGAAGCCTATTTACAGGATCTGAAGGACGGGGAAGGTCCAGATGCAGACTCGGCCATCCTCGCTGCCAGGAGGGCCTTCGAACTGATGCAGGAGTCCGATGACACCCTTGGTTTCTTCAAAGAATATTTCACTTCCGATCCCAATCGCATATTCCTTCCAGACAGCGGCTATTCCTATTTCGATTCACTCTTTGTGGAAATGGAGCATGCCGGCGCAGAAGGCAGGGTCCTGAGGGTCATGCACTACGGTGACTCCCAGTTGGAGATGGACAGGATTTCCTCAATTCTCCGCCAGGAGCTTCAGGAGAGATTCGGAGGTTCCGGCCCCGGTATGGTGCCGATGGTCAAGACCATATCATCTGTTTCAGTGACCCAGTATGCCAGCGGTTCACTTGTCCGTTATGCAAGGGTTTCCGATTCCCTTTCCCATTGGACGTCAACCCATCGTTACGGGCCTATGACCCAGCATGTCGGAGTGTTCGGCAGCGGCCGATTCAATTTCCGCAAGACCGAGAACCGCTATGCCCAGGAAAACGCCAGCCGGATCTCCAGGGTCTCGGTCCTGCTCGGTCATAACAGCCCAGGACTGTCATTGACCTTGAAGTGCGACACCCTTGCACCCCGGAAGGAAGTCCTTGATTCTGCGATCAATGAGGTCACCATGGTCTCTTGGGAACTGCCTTACGATGTAAAATCCGGTTCTATCACTTTTTCAGGAGATGCCGAGGTCTACGGAATAATGCTTGACGGCGCCCCGGGCGTCACGGTTGACAACGTGGCAATGAGGGGTTGTTCCGGAACTGTCTTCACGGACATAGATTCGACCGTCATGAAGCAGTCTTTCGACAGGACTGACACCCGCCTTGTCATCCTCCAGTTCGGTGGCAATGCAATGCCGGGAATCAGTTCAAGGAAAGGAATCTCCCTCTACGTGGACAGGATTGATGAGCAGTTCGAGTACTTCAGGAAGGTTGCTCCGAAGGCCACCCTTCTCTTCGTCGGCCCGGCAGACATGTGCAAGAGCGTCAACGGGTCTCTCGTGACCTGGCCGCTTCTGCCGGAACTAAATGATTCCCTGAAGGTCCACTGCCTGCAGAACGGCGTTGCCTATTGGGACACCTTCAACATGATGGGAGGTTCCGGGTCCATGCGCCAGTGGGTGAATCACAACCCTCCGCTGGCAGGACCGGACTACATCCATTTCACGACTCGCGGGGCCAATGAGGTCGGCAGTGCCCTTGCCAGGTCCCTCCTTGTCTATCATGACTTCCTCCAGCTTCGCAGGAAACTTCCTGAGGAGGAGCTCAATGAATATATGAACAGATGATGCGGAGGAGGATCTTGGAATATTCATTGGCGCTTATGCTGTTGCCGGCTATACTTTGTGCTCAGACGGTGCGAAGGCCGGTGCCTTCCCTTGAGTTTGCCTGTTTCGACAGCAACAGGATTGTATTCAGGGGGGACAGTTCCGCTTTCGAGACATTCTTCCGCAAGATGGACAGGGTCCTTTTCGAAAGGAACACCAATCTCCGGATCATGCACATAGGCGGTTCACACGTCCAGGCCGGCACTATGACAAGGCAGCTTCGCAACGACCTCCTTGCACTCGGGGACAGCCTTGACGGAGGCCGCGGACTGGTCTTCCCGTTCTCAGCGGCCAAGACGAACAATCCCAGCAGTTTCCGGACCAGGTTTGCTGGGGAGTGGAAGGCTACCAAGAATGTTTCTAGGGAGCCTGACCGGCGCCTTGGTCTTTCCGGGATGGCTCTCTCATCTTCTGATTCGACAGCCTTCCTCCGGGTGGTCCTGAATGCCAGGAATGCCACAGAGATGGATCCTTCTTTCAGTTTTGACGAGGTAAAGGTGCTTGGATATTCCTCGGAAGGGGAGCGCTCGCCGCTGGTCTTGCTGGAATCAGGGGACACACTTAGGGGGATGCGCGTCGAAGAAACTTCCCTTTGGTCCTTCGACCTTCCGGCACCTGCCGACTCAGTCACTGTAGCCCTGGACAGGGGTGACGGAACTCTCACGGTCACAGGAATATTCCTTGACAACCGTAAACCGGGGATTTCAGTTACGGGAATAGGAGTCAACGGAGCTGCCCTGCCTTCCTATCTCAGGTGCGAGGATTTCGAGAGGGATCTCCAGCTTGTGCGCCCCGATCTTGTGGTTTTCGGAATAGGAATAAATGACGCTTCAGGGAAGGATTTCTCGAAGGAGGATTTCATCGCCCGTTACAAGGTCTTGATTTCCAAGGTCCGGGCGGTCAATCCGGACTGCGCCCTTCTGTTCATAACCAATAATGACAGTTATAAGCGTGTGCGCAGGCGGGTGTATTCGGTCAACAGGAACGGCCTTGAGGTCGAGGATGCTTTCTTCCGGATCTGTTCGGACTTCGGAGGCGGAGTCTGGGACCTCTTTGAGATCATGGGTGGCCTGGAGTCGATGAAAGACTGGGAAGAAGCCGGACTCGCCAAGAGGGATAAGATCCATTTTACCGAGGAAGGTTATGCAGTGGTCGGCGACCTGCTGTTCAATGCTCTCATGGGCAAATATGTCGAACATTTGAGAAGGAGGGTGTCATGGGATTAAAAGAAGTAATCCTTGATTTCTTCGGTAACCTGTTCGCATTCGACCAGGCTCACCCCCTGCTGTTCACCCAGTTCTATTTCTGGGCGTTCTTCGCCATAGTCCTGGCCTTCCTTTGCGTGTTCAGAAACAAGATACTCCTGAGAAACACCTTCATCTTCTTCGCCAGCCTGTTCTTCTACTACAAGACCAGCGGACTCTTCCTGATCCTGCTGGGCTTCGTGATAATCTATAACTTCCTTGCCGGGCTCTGGCTGCCTCATTGCCGGAGGGCTTTCTGGCGAAAGACCGTGGTTGTCCTCAGCGTGGTCGTGGATCTCTCGCTGCTTTGCTACTACAAGTACGCCTATTTCATAACCGATGTTGCCAACAACCTTTTCGGGACCACCTTCGTAGTCAAGGACTGGTTTGCTGCCGCCGGAAACAGCCTTGTAGGATCCCAGGCTTTCAGCGTAGATTCGATATTCCTCCCGGTGGGCATCTCGTTCTTCATCTTCCAGGCCATCAGCTATGTGGTAGATGTATCGCGAGGCATGAAGCCGGTGCGGAATTTCATGGATTTCGGATTCTACCTCAGCTTCTTCCCGCAACTGGTCGCAGGTCCTATCGTGAGGGCGAAGGATTTCATTCCTCAGCTAAGGAAACCATTCTTCCTTGGCAGGACCCAGTTCGGCATAGCAGTGTTCTGGATCCTTAACGGTCTCGCCAAGAAGTTGATCCTGAGCGACTATCTGGCAGTAAACTTCTGCGACAGGGTCTTCGAGAATCCCCTTTTGTACACAGGCTTCGAGAACCTTACGGCTCTGTTTGGCTATTCACTCCAGGTCTATGCCGACTTCTCAGGCTACACGGACATTGCCACAGGAGTCGCCATGCTTATGGGATTCTACCTGCCTAAGAACTTCGATTC
>CADCJX010000006.1 GCA_902801885.1 uncultured Bacteroidia bacterium | reverse complement strand
TGCTGATCATGACCGGAGTACCGGCCCTGCCGCCGTTGCCGTCGGCCTTGTTGTAGACGTTGATGTCCATGGTACCGTCACCGTTGAGGTCGTAGGACTTGTTGACCTCAGGGATGTACAGTCCGTACCACTGCTTGTTGATCAGGTCAGCCCTTGCCCAACGCATGAGGTCATTGACCCTGTGGCCTTCGAACACGAGTTCGATAGCACGCTCGCGGCGGATCTCGAGAAGGACCGGATCGCTGAGCTTGTAGTATTCTGCGAGGACAGGATCGGCAGTAGTCGGATAGGCTGTGTTGGTGATTCCACCATGGTTCTTCCTGAGGATTGCGATGGTATTGTTCCAGTCTGCCTCGGTGAACTGTCCGAGTTCGGCCTTGGCCTCTGCATAGTTCAGCAGGACCTCACCGTAGCGGATGATAGGAACCGAGTTGTTGGATATGGACGCATTGTCGTAGGCATTGTCGTCGATGTTCCACTTGATGGGCTGGTAACCGGTGTAGGTGACAGCGAAATCAGGCGCTGTGGTCACCGATGCACCCGCGATCTTCTTGGTGTAGGTCGGCGGCATGAAGGTGGCGGCAAGACGCTTGTCCCTGTTCTGGAATTCCTGTGCCCATTCCTCTGTGGTGGTATGAGGAGTTCCGTCGAGGTTGAGGTAGGACTGGATGAAGTCCTGGTCGCCGCTCCACTTGGAACCCATTGAGCCGGAAGTGAAATACCATGTCAGGTCATGGGTGTGTGCAGCCGCCGTATTGTACTGATGGAACCATATTCCCTCGGTGTAGCTTGGAGCTTCCTTTGTGAAGATACCGCGGTAGTCGGTAGCGATGCTGTACCGTCCGGTGGCCATCAGCTTCTGCGCTGCATCGGCAGCCTCGGTGAGGTACTTGTTGGCCTCATTGGTCGTCCATGCGCTTCCGGTCTCAGGATTGGTTGCGTGGTACTTGCGGTAGGTGCCTTCGAAGAGGCAGATCCTGGATTTGATTGCCAGGGCGATGTACCTGCTGATGTTGGCATTGTTCACCCACTTTGAATCCGTTGAAAGGTTTTCGCATGCGAAATTGAGGTCGTCGAGGATGTACTGCATGGTAGCCTCACGGCTGTCGCGGGGCTTGTAAAGCATCTCCTCGTCATCTGCGTCAATAGGAGCGAAATAGTAGGGAACGCCACCGAAAGTGCGAACCTTGTTCCAGTACTGGAGAGCCCTCCAGAACCTTCCGGTAGCCTCATAGTGGTTGTATGTTGCCTCAGAGAGTCCTGGGACATCCCTCAGGTGTACCAGGAAATAGTTGATGTTGTAAATGGCATTCCAGTCGCTTGAGCTCCAACCACCCTGTACATTGGGATTCCAGTCGTCGATGTAGTAGGCGGTCCTAGTCACAGCAATGATGTCCGAACCGTCCTCGCGTGCGAGAGCGGAAGTAGGAGTGTAGCTGTTGATGAAGCCGTTGATGTAGGTCTGCAGAGCAGTCTCATTAGCGAAATAGGTCTCGGAGTTGAGCTTTGCGTCAGGATCCCTCTGGAGGAAATCGCTGCAGGAAGCGAAAAGCAGGATTGCCGATGCGAGTATAACTATCTTTTTCATAATCTTCATTCTTTAGAAAGTAATGTTCACACCGAAAGTATAGACCCTCATGACGGGATAACCGTCACCGTCACCGTAGTTGTCACCACCGACGTTGTTGGTAGCCCAGTCGGCGTCTCCGGGATAGAGTCCTTCAGGATCGTAGTTGGGAGCGTGTTTCTTCAGAGGGGTAAGGGTGAAGAGGTTGTCTCCCGAGATATAGAACTTGATGCTCTCGAAGTTGATTGCGTCAACCCACTTCTTCGGAAGTGTGTAGTCCAGGGTGAGGTTCTTCAGACGGAGGAAACTAGCTTTCTGGAGGAAATAGTCATTGGCACGGCCGTAAGGGTTGTTTGCTCCCTGAGTGATGTAACTGACGAGACGGGGCCAGTAGGCATCGTAGTTGGTTGAGAGCAGCGTGGTGCTGGTGTCGTCGTAGATGGCGGCACGCTCGCTATGCCAAGGCATGGACATCGAATAAGGACGTCCGTACTGTCCCCAGAACCAACCGGATTCCTTTGCAGGATACCAGTCGCGCTTGCCGACACCCATCCACATCATGCTGAGTCCGATGCCGTTCCAGTTGACATTCATGTTGAGGCTGTAGTTGTAGCGAGGGGTCATGTTACCGATCTTCACGAGGTCACCGTGGTTGGCCAGGGTCTCGTCACCATAGTCTACACGACCTGAACCGTCGAGGTCGATGAACTGAAGGTCACCTACATCCTGCTTCCAGGAACTGTTCTTATAGACAATCGGAACAATGTTTCCGGCAGCCTTGTCAGCTTCTGTGATGAAACCGGCAATCCTGTGTCCCCAGATTTCTCCGATGGTCATACCCTCATAGTAGTTGGTTGAGTAAATAGACGGGAGTTTGTTGGTCTTTGAAGTGTACCTTGTGATCTTGCTCATTGCGTCGTAGACCATTCCCTTGATCGAGTAGGAAAGGGTGTGGCCGCCAACTGAGTGGGAGTTCCTCCAGCCGAGGCTGACTTCCCAACCGTCGGTCTGCATGTCGGCGTAGTTGCCCTTAGGAGCAGCATTTCCATAGACTGCAGGGAGCTCGTCACCGGAGACGTACATGTCAGTGGTAGCCTTGCGATAGACGTCGGCGACGAAGTTGAGCCTACCGTTGAGGGCTTCGAAGTCGAGACCCAGGTCATAGGTGGTAGCCTTCTCCCAAGTCAGTCCATCAGGAATAGGAGCGGGAGCTGCAGTCCTTGAGAAGGTGTTGCCATTGCTCAGGACGGAGGACTTGGTCACGCTCATGGTGGACATGTAGGCGTAGGCGTTTGAGATCAGACCGTTTCCTGCGGTACCGGCAGAGAAGCGGAGCTTGAGGTTGTCAAGCCATTCGGCATTTTTGAGGAAGCCTTCCTCGGAGATGCGCCATCCGAACGAAGCAGAAGGGAAGAATCCCCAGCGCTGGTTTGAAGGGAAACGTGAGTTGCCGTCGTAACGACCGCTGATCTCGGCGAGGTACTTGCCTTTGTAGCTGTAGCTGATACGTCCGAAGAAACCGTTCAGTGCAGAATCCCATGAGCCTCCGTCAGCGAGAGTCATGTCCTCGCCATTGAGAAGGGACCAGTTGGGCCTGTCGTACATGAGCAGTTCGGTGCGGGTGAAGTGGTTTCTCTTATAGACCACGTCCTCGATGTTCCAACCACCCATGACAGTGAGGGCGTTGTTGGGGCCGAGGTTTGGAGTGAAGGTCAAGGTGGCGTCAGCTGTCTGGCGCTGCCTGGTCCAAGGGAACTCAGAGTACCTGGAGTTTGCGGGACGCATAGCCTCGGAGAGGTTGGGGCCGTTCTTGGAGAAATAAGGAACAACCACCTGGCTCCTGTCGCCGTTCTCATAATAGAATGCATAATTGGCACGTGCCACGAGGACATCCTTTACAAGGTCGATGGTGAGAGTGCTCAGGTTCTTGAGGTTGAACATGTTGTCATTCCTCCAGGAGTTACCCTCATTGAAACCGGCCCAGCCGATGTAGACTGCAGCCTCAGTCCATGACCCGTCAGGGTTCTTCTCGAGGGTCATCGGGTAGCCCTGGTGGTTGAGCATACGGAATATGTTCACAGGGGTCTCACCGTAGCCGGTGAAGCCAAGTGGCTGGTGTGAGTCACGCTTGGTGAAGTCGGTGTTGTTGTCGAGCCTGAGCCAGGGACGGATCTTGAGGGATCCCTTTGCACGGACGTTGTACTGGTTGAACTTCTCATCTCCGGCATTATAGATACCGTTTTGGGTGAAGAACCTTCCGGAAATGAAGTAATTGGCCTTGTCGCTGCCACCTGATACGGTCAGGTTGTGTGTCTGGCCGGAGGTGTAGTCGCGGAAGATGATGTCGTACCAACTGGTGTTGCCGTAGTAGCGCCACCTACCGTTGGCAGGATTGACATCGTAACGCTCTGAGTTGGGAGTGGTCTTGTCCTGGTCCCACTGCTTGAGATTCTCATACCACTGTCGTGAGAATGCGAACACGTTGTTGATGTTTGCAGGGTCGGATGTGGTACGTGCGCGGTAAGCCTCGAGGAAAGATGTGGTCCACTGGAGGCCGTTTGTCACCATCTGGGGCTTGACTGTACGGGTGTAGATGTTGAAAGCGTTGCTGTAGGTGACCTTGGGCTGGCTGTTTCCTCCGCTCTTTGTGGTGAGGAGGATGACGCCGAAGGTACCGCGGGAACCGTAGACAGCGGCCGAGGAAGCGTCCTTGAGGACGGTCACGGACTCAATGTCATCAGGGTTGACGCTGTTCATGTCGCCTTCGATACCGTCGATGAGCACGAGGGCGGATCCGCCTGAACCGATGGAGTTGACGGTACCACGGATCTGGACGGTAGCGTTACGGTTAGGTTTACCATCAGAGAAGGTCAGGTTCAATCCGGGGATTGTTCCCTGGAGTGCCCTGGAGATGTTCATCGTGTTGCCTGTACGGGACTCGATCTCCTTTGTGGAGAGGTTCTCGACAGCACCGACGATGTCGCGTTTCTTCTGGACACCGTAAGCGACGACGACTGATTCGTCGAGGCTGGTGCGGTCCTGTACCAGTACGATGTTGGCAGCGTTGCTGGCAGGAACCTGCTGTGTGCGGAATCCGATGAATGAGAACACGAGGGTACTGCCGGCTGGAGCATCAATCTGATAACGTCCATCGACATCGGTGGACGTACCGCCTGACACGCCTTGGACGGTGACGAATGCTCCGACCACGGGGTTGCCCTCTTCATCTGTGACAGTTCCTCTGACGGTGTTTCGCTGGGCGAAACCGGCAAAGGTAATGCACAAGAACAAAATGGTGGCAGAAATCCTTTTGCACCACCATCCCATAGCATTGGTTTGTGAAATCATAAAAATATAGAAGTTGGTTTAGTAGCTATATGTATTACAAAAATAAGTATATTTTTGTATTTTGTAATCACACACCAAACAATAGTATCCATGAAACGATTTTTATTCATCCTTATTCTGCTTTCTTTCCCCTTTATGATTGAAGCACAGGACGGTATGGTCAGTGTCAGGCAAGTTTGCGGCCCTTACCTCCAGAATGTCACAACGAATAGTTTCACTGCCATCTGGACCACCGACATGGATGCCGTTTCATGGGTTGAGATAGCTCCTGACGACGGCACCAACTGGAACAACTGTGAGAGGAAAAAGTTTTATGACGAGCGTGGACTGGGGCGCCGTCCCATCACAAAGGTTCACCATGTCACGGTGGACGGCCTGCAGCCTGACACAAAATACCGTTATCGCATCATGATGGAAGGCGTGACTGCCCAGTATAACAGGGCAGGAGTGATCTTCACTCCCGGCTATGGCCTGGACGTGAAGAGCCATCCCACATGGTGCAAGACCCTGGCGGAGGATTATGACAAGCTTCACTTCGGGATGGTGAATGATATGCACGAGAGCGATTCCCTGTTCAGGATGCTGATGAGTGACGCCCTAGAGCAGAAGTATGATTTCGTCGTGTTCAATGGCGACATGACTTCGGCAATCGACCATGAGGAAGATATTGCGAAACACTACATGAGTTCTGCTTCTGATCTTTTCGGTTACTGCACTCCGATCATGATCACTCGTGGCAACCATGAGTTCCGTGGCAACGACGCCCTCAAATGGCATGACTATCACAGCAATCCTGGAGGAATGCCCTATTTCACACACAAGTACGGCAAGTTTTTCTTCATATTCCTGGATTCCGGTGAAGACAAATATGACGGCGACATCCGCAACTTGGGCGTCATAATGACTGACAAGTACACTGACAAGGAGGCTGAGTGGCTCAAGGAAGTCCTCGAGAGCAAGGATTTCAAGGAGTCAGAGGTAAGGATAGTGTTCTCACACATCCAGCCTGATCCCAAGAGTTGGTTCGGGAACCGTGTCGTGGCCGAGAAATTCGTTCCCATGCTTAATGAAGCAGGAATAGACCTCATGCTTTGCGGCCACATCCACCAGTACAAATACTATGAACCAGGTACTACCAATGCAAAATTCCCGGTAGTCTGCAACAAGAACCGGGAATTGATGATCACTGACGTGGATAACTCAAAGATCAAGCTGACGTTCTTCAATGAGAATCACGTGCTTCAGCGCAAGTTGGAGTTCAAGGTCGGCCAGTATAGATAGTGTCCATGAAGAGCCCGAATCCGTTCAATACGGGTGGGGCATAGGCTTTGACGGTCACCCGGACTTTGTCCGTGGTGACCTTTTCTGTAAGGACGATTCTCTTGTAGCCGATCGTGGTCTCTTCTGCGATGTTTTTCCAACTGCCGTCTTCAGCCATAGCTTCTATGCTGAAAGACTTGACCCTCTGTCCCAGGGGAATATATTCCTGAAGCATGACCCTGTTGAATGTCTTCTTGCCGTTTAGGTCGATGGTCACGGAGGATTCGCAGACGCCGTCCTTAGCTGCCCAGAAAGCATCATAACCACCTTCCAGGATGTTCTGTGCCTTGAAGTTGCGACCCCTTGTGGATGAAGCGGTTGCCTTTGCTCCGTCTGCCAGGTTGTCTTTGAATATTTCACCGAGTGCATCCTTGAATTCGAGAAGCCTGGCGGAGTCCACAGGATGGAGGCGGCCGGTAGTGTCCGGAGGAACGTTCAGGAGAAGGAGGGAATTACGGCCTACACTGGTGTAATAGATTCCGAGGAGATCGTTGACTGATTTCACCTTATCGTTCTCACTCTCCTTCCAGAACCAGCCCGGACGGATCGAGACATCGGTCTCGGCAGGAATCCATGAATTGCCATGGACGTTTCCGCAGTTGAGGGTGTCGGTAGGAGGAGCCCCAGCTCCGGGAGTGAAGCCTTCGATGTCGAGGAGACTCCAGTTGGTCCTGCCGGCAACCCCTCTCTCATTTCCTACCCAACGGCAGCCAGGACCTACATCGCTGAACATTATCGCATTTGGACTGTATTTCAGGACGGTCTCATGGAAGAGAGGCCAGTCGTAGACCTGCTTCTTGCCGTTGGGTCCTTCGCCGTTGGCTCCGTCGAACCATTGTTCGAAGACCTCGCCATATCTGCCGTCGTGTACGCTCTCAAGGGTCTTGACATATACGTCATTGTACTCAGGAGTGCCGTAATGGGGATCGTTGCGGTCCCAGGGGGAGATGTAGACACCGAACTTCAGGCCCTCTGCGGCGCAAGCCTCGGAGAGTTCCTTCAAGACGTCGCCCTTGCCATCCTTCCATGGACTGGAAGCGACTGTGTGGGTACTCATGGGGTTGGGCCAAAGGCAGAATCCGTCGTGGTGCTTGCCTGTGATGATGATTCCCTTGAATCCTGCAGCCTTGGCGACTGAAGCCCATTGTCCGCAGTCAAGGTCAGTGGGATTGAAGATGTCTTCAGCCTCTGTTCCCAGCCCCCATTCCCTGCCAGTGAATGTGTTGGGACCGAAATGGGAGAACATGTTCATCTCCATTTTCTGCCATTCGACCTGCTGTGGAGAAGGTATCGGACCGTAAGGTTCGGGAGAGGGAGCATTCTGGCATGCTGCTGCGACTGCCACCGCTGCAAGTGATAAGATGATGGTTCTGACGTTCATATATTCACTGATTCTTTTGTCTAAAGGAATATGAGTGAAGACGTTGTCTCTGGATTGAAGATGTCCTGGGCGGCCTGGAGCAACTTCTCAGGGGTGATCGCTTCGATTGCCTCCCGGTTCTGGGAGTCGGTAGATACCGTCCCGAAAGAGACCAGGCTCTTTCCCATTGAAAGGCATTGGGTCTCCCCATTGTCGGAGCTGATTGCCAACTGACCGAGAAGCTGCTTCTTGGCTGCCTTGAGGGCAGATTCGCTCATCCGTTCGTCCTGCATCTTGCGGATGACCTTATCCACTCCCTTGAGGCATTTTTCAAGATTGCCTCTTTCGCATCCCAGTGAAATTGCCATTACTCCGGTTTCAGCATACTGTGTGTAAGATGTTTCCGCACCGTACACCCATCCGTTCCTTTCTCGTAAGAGGTCATTGAGCTTTGAGTTCGAGGCCGGACCACCGATTATATTCCCCAAAAGGATAGCGGGGAACCTTCCTTCCTTGTCGTAGAGAGAAGGAGCAAGTCCGCCTATTACGGCGTTGACTTCGTGATTCCTCTTTTCCACCGTACGGTGGAACACTTCCGGCGTTCCTGTTTCCTGCAGCGATCTTTCAAGCGAAGCCTTCCAGGTGCCGTCGAAGACTTTTTCTGCAAGCTTCAGGACACCCTGCTCCATCTTTTTCTCGTCTACGTCGGCGACTACGGCGAGGGCCATGTTACCGGGAGTGAATCTTTCTTCGACAAACTTCCTGAGTTCCTTGCTTGTGATCTTCCTCACGCTGGCAGCTGTTCCGAGGATCGGTCGACCCAGGGGGTGGCCTGCGAGCAGGGCCTCTTCAAATTTGTCGTAGACGTCGTCAGCCGGGGAGTCCTTGTAAGAGTTGATTTCGTCGATTACCACTCCTTTCTCGATCTCGATTTCGTCCTCCGGGAAAGTGGGACAGGTGGCGAGCTCCAGAAGAAGGGATGCGGCTTTACCAAGATCTTCTTTCAGGACAGTTGCGTGGAGTACTATCTCCTCCTTGGTAGTGAAGGCGTTGAGGTCTCCTCCCAAGCGGTCCAGGTAGCCGTTGATTACACGTGAACTCTTGTGTCCGGTACCCTTGAAGATTGTGTGTTCCGTAAAATGTGCGATCCCGCTGTGGAAGTCTCCTTCGTCGCGGGTTCCGCATTTGATAGTTAGCGAACAATAGCCGACAGCATTGCCGCTTCGTTTGACAGCGTATTGCAGCCCGCAGGCTGCCTTGCCGATTAGCATTATTTCCTGATCTGGGTTATGGCACGCAGGTCACCGGGCATGAATCCGCTGCCGCTGCGGGCGGAGATCCGGTGCTTTTTGTACCAGTAGAGTTTGTGATTGTCAGCACCGATGAGGAGCTTGTAGCACACGGAGCCGTTGACGGGTTCGCTCGGGGCTACCACATAGCTGATGACAGCATTGTAAGTCCCGTCCGAGAACACCTCGTCAACCTTGTCTTCATCTTCTTCGACAATTATGTCCTCGTCAAGGGATGCGATGGCCTTATCGTCCACCTGGGGGGCAAAGTCCTCCTTGCTGAAATAAATTCTTTTGATTGCCAGTTTCTTGGTGTCCTCGGCGCTCAGGGTGGAATAGGCCTTGACCTCGGAACTGATAAGACTCTGAGCATGGTCCTGGATGATCGTCAGGAAAGCTGGCAAAAGTACGAATTCCCTTCCGGAAGGTTCGCTTGCTGAACGAAGAGGGAAGGTTACGACTTCCAGCATGTCGTTTATTGATTTCGAAGCCCCTTCTCCTCCTTTCACCAGGGTGAGGAGGTCGATTCCAGGCTCCGATTCTTTTCTCTGCTGGCCCTTGACGATGAGGAGGAAGTAGAACTTGTCGCTGGTCTTGATCTTCTCGAATTCTTCCATGGAGCAGAATTCGTAGGGTGACATGGTCCATGAGGCAGCAATGCTTTCCTTCATTGCTTCGTCCAGCATCTCATCTCCGCTGAGGACGACCTTCGTGGTCTTGGCGGTGATGTCCTTGAGCTTTTCTTTCCGGGTGTAGATCTGTGCCTGTCCGAACATTTCGGCCGGGAGCAGTACCCCTGCAAGCAGGCAGATGATTATTGCAAGTTTACTTTTCATAGTGATTGCTTTTTAAGTTGTTCCATGTACTCCGCCCTTGCCTTTTCGACGGAGACAGACTTCTTGAGAGCAAATCCCGAGCCAAGGTACTTGGTGCGGACATCCTCGTCAGCAGCCAAGGCTTCAGGTGTACCTTGCTGCAGGATGGTACCTTCGTAGAGCAGGTAAGCCCTGTCGGTGATGGCGAGGGTTTCACCCACATTGTGGTCAGTGATTATAACTCCGATGTCCTTGTACTTAAGCTTGGCAATGATGAACTGGATGTCTTCTACGGCGATCGGGTCGACTCCAGCGAAAGGTTCGTCCAGAAGGATGAACTTGGGATCGATCGCCAGTGCGCGTGCGATCTCACAACGGCGCCTTTCACCTCCGGAAAGTTGGATGCCCAGGCTCTTGCGGACCTTTGACAGGTTGAACTCGTCGATAAGGCTCTCAAGCCTTTCCCTCCTTTCTTCCTTGGTCATGTCCGACATCTCCATAACTGACATGATGTTGTCCTCCACGGACATCTTGCGGAAAACCGAGGCTTCCTGCGGAAGGTAGCCGATGCCTTTCTGCGCCCTCTTGTACATCGGGAGGTCGGTTATGTCCTCGTCGTCGAGATATACCCTGCCGCCGTTCGGCACGATCTGGCCGGTTATCATGTAGAAACTGGTGGTCTTGCCGGCGCCGTTCGGGCCGAGGAAGCCCACGATCTCTCCCTGGACGATTTCCATGGAAACGCCTTTAACAACTGTCCTGATGCCGTATTTCTTGACTAGGTTTTCGCAGCGAAGCTTCATCTTGTGTTTTCTGTTAATTCAAATTACTTGGTTTCAAGGCCGAAATCCTTGATAAGGTTCTGGATCTCTCCATTCTTGCCCATGAGGGCTGTCGCCTTTTCCTGGTCGGTGTAGGGCTGCCTTTCCTTTTCTTCCATGGGAATCACTCCGACTTCGAGGCGGATCCTGGAGGAGCCGACTTTCTTCTGCAAATTTCCTTCCAGTGCCAGGAGCCTGTTCTCTTGGATCCATTTCTGCTGGGACAGATTGCTGACCTTGAAAGTCAAGACCTTCATGCCTTCGGAGGTTTCAATCTCGACTTCGGCGTTCTTTAGGGTGTTGGCGAGCCTGGGGCTAGATGAATACTCCTCAGGTACCGTAGCCCAGGCCTTCAGGATACTTTCGTCCTGTGGAAGTTCGTCGGAGACTGCGAGGACTTTTTCCTTGGATTTTTTGCTTTCTTCCTCTTCTAGGATAGCGTTGAGCGAGAGGGCGGATCCGCTCTTAGGAGGCCTGCGGCGTTCGCGGTGCTGCGGTTCGGACGCCTCACTTCGGTCGGCCCCACCATTCGTTCCGCTCATGGTCCCTCCGCTGGTGACGCGGGCGGCAGCGTCCTCACTCTCAACTCTCTGTCGGCTGGACACGATCCTTGAGTCCATCGATGCGACAGGAGTCGTTGCAGGAACCGCGGCTGGGGCCTTGAGGAGGAAGCTGAGCTTCATCAAGGCGAATTCGATGTGGAGCCTGGGGTTGACTGCCATCTTGTAACCGGCCTCGCAGGCAGTCGTGATGCTCAGGGCGTCGTACAGGAACTTAAGCGGGCAACGGGCAGCCTGGTCGATATATCTCTTTTTCAGCGATTCGGGAAGTTCGAGGAGTGAATCCAGTCCTCCGTTCTTGGTCACCATGAGGTCCCTGAAATGTGAACTCAGGGCAGCGCAGAAATGTAGGGCATTGAATCCCTTCGACAAGACTTCATCGAAGGTCAGCAGGGCCTTGCCATAATCTCCGGCCAGGAAATCTTCCACCAGGCCGAAGGAATAGTCATAATCCAGGACGTTCAGGTTCCTGATCACGTCCGCGTATTTGACATCCGTACCGCAGAATGCCACTGTCTGGTCGAAGATGGTGAGGGCATCACGCATTGCTCCGTCAGCCTTCTGGGCTATCACATGGAGGGATTCGTCGTCTATGGTGACATTTTCCTTTTCTGCGATCATCCTCAGGTTCCTGACTATGTCGGGAATGGAAATCCTGTTGAAGTCGTAAGTCTGGCAGCGGGAGAGGATGGTCGGAAGGATCTTATGTTTCTCTGTGGTAGCCAGGATGAATATTGCATGTGCCGGTGGTTCCTCCAAGGTCTTTAGGAAGGCGTTGAAGGCAGCCGTTGACAGCATGTGGACCTCATCGATGATGTAGACGCTGTACTTTCCGACCTGTGGAGGAATCTGGACCTGGTCCATCAGGTTCTTGATGTCTTCCACTCCGTTGTTGGAGGCGGCATCCAGTTCATGGATGCAGTAGGAACGGCCTTCCTGGAAGGATATGCAGGATTCGCATTCGCCGCAGGGCTCCATGTCCTCGGATGGATGGGCGCAGTTGATAGCCTTTGCGAAAATCCTTGCAGTAGTGGTCTTTCCCACTCCTCTGGGACCGCAGAAAAGGTAGGCATGTGCCAGCTTTCCCCTGATGATCGAGTTCTTCAGGGTCTGGGCTATGTTGTCCTGTCCGATCAGGGTTTCAAACGAGTCCGGACGGTACTTCCTGGCTGATACTATATAGTCTGACATAACATACAAATATAGCATTATTTCACTTCTTTTCACCGCATCTTCTTACCGAAGAGGTAGTATTTCTGGTCACCGAACCAGAGTACTCCCTCGCGGTCAAAGACAGTATAGCTGGTGTAGAGTGAGTTCCCGGAATCCCGAGGTGAGAATATGCCTGCCTCTTCGAACCATACAGGCTGGTGGGCCCCAGGGACGAACTCCCCGTCCAGTTTGTAGACTGGACCGCGGTTCTGGTAGGATGTCAAACCATTGAAGTCGAAGGTGTTGTGTACCATCAGGAAGTACTTTCCGCTTCTGGCTTCAGGGCCTTCGTAGTCGTAGATCGGGCAAGGGGAACATGGCTGCAGGATAGGTTCCCCATCATCTCTCATACGTAGGATCTCGGGCCTGCTCCAGGTTTCGCCATCGTCAGAACTGACGGACCAGATAGGATGACCTATAGTCGTGCGCATTACGGCGAAAAGCCTTCCGTCCGGGAGTCCGGTCAAGCATGCTTCCTCTACTCTATGGCCATCCCTAGGGGAATAGTCGTGGTCGTTTGTAACCTTACCAGCGTCGAATGCATCCTCGTCCGTATTGAAAAATGAGATTCTGATATTCTTTATCTCCGGATCCTCATCAATGTTCTCGTATTGCCAGAATTCCACCTTGCTTATGCCGTCGGAGCCGTAACGTGAGCAGCCTGCAATGTAGCGTCCATCCTTCCCGAGACGAAGGGGCCTCTGCCACATGCACCAGGTCGGAGGGACTGAAGGGTCTTCAGGATCAGCCTTGAACCTGATGGGGAAGGGTACTTGTTCCGGCTTGCTCCAAGTCTTTCCGCCGTCATCTGAGTATCTGCCGAACATGAGGCCGCATAGATGTTTCTTTACAGTAGTTTCTTGGTTCCACAGGCAGTAGAGCCTCCCGCTCCTGCTGATCATTGGCTGTTGCCAGGCAGCCACAGGTTGCGGGTCTTCGATGGAAGGCGAACCAGCGATCATGACCGGCTCCGTCCAGGTTTTTCCTCCGTCTGCGCTGCTGGAGTACACCACCTTCTCGTCATCCGCAGCCTCGTACGATCCCTGAGTCCAGAAAGCATGAAGCAACCCTCTCTTTTCGTCTCCGAGGACATGGAAGTGGTCGTTGAATGAGTCATGCCCACCACGCTGACTCTCAGGGACGTAGACAGTGTGGTCATGGGGAATGACATTGATGTTGGTCTCGGGAAATAGATAGTGCCAGTAGAAATGTTCGGGCCAACGTTCCCTGAAACCGCCGGTGTCCAGGAAATGCCTGTCCATCGCCGTGGAGGCGTCGTCGTACCGATGGCAGGATTCGGGAGACTTCGTGAATATAGTCCACTGGTTATGGTTGGCAGCATCCTGGCCCGGGAACCCGACCCAGATCACTGTGCCTTTCGCGGCAGGATAGTTTGGATTGAGGGTGAATATTGTAGTGAGTGCAGTATTCTCGTTATGAATAGGGGCATCAGAAAGCAATTTGGACAGGTCCCTCCGATGGAACTTCCTCACAGGTCTGCCGGAAAAAGGAGCTTCCTCCAGACTCAGGCTGTCTCCGAAAAAGAGTTTCCTGGCTTTTGCATAGGCTTCGGTGTACTCAGGACTGGGCAAGATAGATGGTGCCGAATATGTTTTTGCGAAATTCCATCCCTCCCTTCTGGCCTTCCGGGCCAGTCTCTTGCTGCCAATGAAATTTGCTGTGTCCCTAAGGTCTGTCTCCTGGATGTTGAATCTTCCGGAGATGATCATGATCTCGTCGTCCGGGACCCTTTGGGCCACCCATGTCCGGCCCTTTACTACTGAGAGGACCCAGCCTTCCCTTGAGTCGGCTATCAGAAAGGTTCTGCCGGACTCTTGGCAAGCCTTCCATCTTAGTCCCGTCCCTATGATCCTTACTGCTTCCCTTGCGCTCCTGGCCTTCCTGAAAGCCTTTGTCTGTAACTTGTACAAATGTCTGCCTGCACGGCCATTTTCCATTGAAGGTGTTTCGTGCGAAGCTATGCAAACTCCGTTTTCGTTGACATAGCTGTCATCGATCCGGCCAGGGAATTCGAACCACAATCCGGCCATCCCGTTTTTTGAAGGGGGTACATTGTAGATGTTCAGCATCTTTTCTCCGCTCAAGTCCACATTGTGCCCAAGATAGACATATCCGTCCGTCGTCGCCTTGGAACCGGCGATAATTCCGAAACTTAAAAGGATGGCCAGTAATAAGTTGCTCATATTCCCAAAGATAATTACAAAAAACGGGTGGACAATCATCCACCCGTTTTTTTGTGATTAGCTATTGTTCCTAGACCCTCTGGCCGTAGCTGCGGTCGGAAGTGTTGACGGTGATCTTCTCTCCCTGGTTGATGAAGAGCGGAACCATCACCTTTGCACCGGTCTCCAGGGTGACTTCCTTGAGAGCGCTGGTGGAAGCTGTGTTGCCCTTGACTGCGGGTTCGGCGTAGGTGACCTCAAGCTCGACATAGGTAGGGAGCTCGCAGGTGAGGCACCTCTCCTCAGGCTCGAGTACGAACATCATCTCCACATGCTGGCCTTCTTTCATGAGGTCGGCATTCTCGACCACGTCGTGAGGGAGATGGATCTGCTCGTAAGTCTCCTCATGCATGAAGTTGAATCCGTCCTCATCTGAATAGAGGAACTGGTAGGGACGCCTTTCGACGGTGATGACATCGATCTTCATACCGGCGGTGAAAGTGTTCTCGAGGATCCTTCCGTTCTCAAGGTTGCGGAGCTTCGTCTTGACGAAAGCAGGGCCCTTGCCCGGTTTTACATGCTGGAAATAGACTACCTGGCAAGGCTTGCCGTTGTAGTTGATGAACAGTCCGTTCTTGAAATCTGCAGTTGTTGCCATATACTAATGAGTTAAAATTCTAATATTCAATCATGCAAATTTAATTATTTGCGACTTTTCTTCCAAATATACTTTAGCGCACAGCTTCCGCGACTTGCTCGAGAAGCCAGCGTGGGGTAGAGGTGGCTCCGCAGATGCCGACCCTGTCGTCGGGACCGAACCAGGCCGGGTCGATGTCGTCAGGAGAAGAGATGTGATAGGTCCTTGGATTCCTCGACCTGCAAAGGTCGCACAGGACTTTCCCGTTTGAACTGGAAGCCCCTGATACGAAAATGATTATGTCGTGGGACTGGGCGAAGGAAGAAAGCTCTTCATGCCTTGATGCAACCTGCGAACAGATAGTGTTGTGGACAGTCAGTCCGGCTTGGGCCTTTTCAGAGAGGACAGCGCAGATCTCTGAATATTCAATTGGACTTTTCGTAGTCTGGGAGAAGATCTCCAGCGGAACGTCTGTCCTGATTTCTCCTTTTTCAAGGGCGGATAGGAGCATGCCCATGTTCTCAATAACCACGGCGTCGCCTCCGACCTGTCCCAGCAGCCCCAGTACTTCCGCGTGACCGATCTTCCCGAAAACTAATACTTGCCCTTTCGCCGTCAAGGCAGGTCCAGACTGCTCGACCGCCTCGCTCCTCTCGGCCCCACCGTTCGCTCCACTTCGTTCCGCTCCGGTCCCCCCTCTTAACGTGCCGAGGGTGGCAGTGGTCTCGCTAGCCTGACCTGCCTTGATGGCTTGAAGTCGAAAATATGCGTCACGGATGTCTTTCTGCAGTTTCAGTACCACGGGACAAGTGCAGTCGATGACATCGATGCCGGTTTTGCGTGCTAGTTCGTAGGTCTCAGGCGGCTCTCCGTGGGCACGGATGAGCAGTGTCTCTTCATCAGGCTCAGGAATATTCCCGATGTCTTCATGGCCAATAGTAACCAGCCCCCTGGCCCCGAGGCGTGAGAGTTCTGCCTCGTTATGTACTATCGCACCAAGGGAATAGAGCTTCTTTCCCGGGTTGGAATCCAGGAACTTCTCGGCCCGGCCGATAGCCCTTATGACCCCGCCGCAGAAACCGGAATGTTTTTCTATCTCAACGGAAAGAGCCATTATTCAAGGATTCCGAACTTGCCCTGGCAAAGCCCCTGGAACCAGACGGTTTCCTCGTGGAGAGTCATGTCGGAATTGTCCATGACGTAGGCATCATCGGCGCGTGAGAGAGGAGATACCTCCCTGTGGGAGTCGATATAGTCCCTCTCCAGAAGGTTCTTCATGACGTCCTCAAACACCGGATCCTGCCCCTTGGCCTTCATTTCGTCAAAACGCCTCTGTGCCCTCACTTCGGGTGTGGCGATCATGAATATCTTGATCTCGGCTTCGGGGAAAACTGTCGTTCCTATGTCCCTGCCGTCCATGATGACCCTCTTGCGAAGGCCGAAGGCATGCAGCCTGTCATCAACGAAATTCCTTACGAAGGGGATGGCAGAAACCGGACTGACATGACTGGAAACCTCCAGGGTACGGATCTCTTTCTCGACGCAGCGGTCTCCTATGAAGGTTCCCTCCGGCCTGAAATCCAAAGCGAGGGAAGGCAGGGCAGCCCTTAATCCATCATCGTCGATCTTCCCTTCGGGATCGATAAGGCCGTTCTCCAGGGCGTAGAGCGTAACGCCTCTGTAGAGCGCTCCGGAGTCGAGGTAAAGGAATGAATATTTTTCCGCGACAAGCTTTGCGAATGTGCTCTTGCCGGTTGATGAGTAGCCGTCGACGGCTATGATGATATCAGGTATGTTCATAAAGACAAAAATATCAAAATTCCGAGAAAAATGTCCGATATTTGCATAAAGAGTGAATGAAAAACAATCCGAAATGAAGATTCTCATAGTTGACGATGAAAGGGCCATCAGGAATTCCCTCAAGGAGATCCTTGGTGACGAAGGTTATGATGTGGATGTAGCAGAGGACGGGCCTTCCGCCCTTGCCAAGGTTGACAAGGAAAAGTTCGATGTGATTTTCTGCGACATCAAGATGCCCGGGATGGACGGAACTGAGGTCCTTGAGAAGATCGTGGCTGACGGAGTCGACTCCGCTGTCGTAATGATCTCAGGCCACGGTGACATCGAGACAGCCGTGGAGTGCATCAAGAAAGGAGCCTTTGATTTCATCCAGAAGCCCTTGGATCTCAACCGGATCTTGATTACCATAAAGAATGCTACCGACAAGGTCAGCATTGTAAAGGAGAACCGACAGCTCAAGAAAAAGGTCTATGGCCAGAAGATGATAGGCGAGTCCGAGCCGATGCAACACATCCGTGACATGATTACGAAAGTAGCTCCTACTGATGCCAGGGTGCTTATCATAGGCCCCAACGGCTCCGGTAAAGAGCTCGTGGCCAGGAGCCTTTATGAGCAGAGCACCCGCAGCGGGATGCCCTACATCGAAGTCAACTGCGCAGCCATCCCCTCTGAACTGATTGAGAGTGAGCTATTCGGTCATGAGAAAGGGTCTTTCACCTCTGCCATCAAGCAGCATAAGGGAAAGTTCGAACAGGCCGACGGAGGTACCCTTTTCCTTGATGAAATCGGAGACATGAGTCTCGCCGCGCAGGCCAAGGTCCTGCGTGTCCTTCAGGAAAAGAAACTCTCCAGGGTCGGAAGCGACAAGGATATAGTCGTGGACGTCAGGGTCGTCGCTGCCACGAACAAAGACTTGCGTAAGGAGATCGAAAAAGGGAATTTCAGGGAGGACCTTTATCACCGTCTGAGTGTGATTGTCATCAATGTCCCCTCGCTTGACGAACGCAAGGATGACATTCCTCTACTTGTGGATTATTTCATCAAGCAGGTAAGTACGGAGTCTGGCATGCCGGCCAAGGAGTTCTCTCCAGAAGCCATAAAGCTCCTCCAGGAGAAGACCTGGCCCGGAAACATCCGTGAGCTGAACAATGTGGTGGAACGCCTGATGATACTGGGCGGGAATCCGATCAGCGCAGAGGACGTAAAACTCTACGTCACTCCGATCCAATAGCTTTCTTTACTGTAGTATCGACTCCCAGATAGAGTTTGTAGAAGGCATCCTCCCCTAGTTTGGAGTAGCGTCCTACAAGGGCGCGGAGCTGGGGAAGCAGGTAGTTTTCGGTATCCTTCCATTCCTGGTCCGAACAGGTGATGCCGTCGGTTGCGGAAGCATATTGACGGAACTTCGAAGGAATGTCCATCTTGTTGAGGAAAAGTTCGAGTTCTCCGAAGTCGCTTATCCCTGATAAGGATTCCCTGTAACGGTCGAACATTGCCGAGGCGAACCTCATCTGGGTGGTCTTGCGGTTGCATGCAATGAAGAAATTGCTGGCACGGGTAGTGTCCAGAGGAACGAATATGTCCGGAATGATTCCACCGCCGCCATAGACTGTCCTTTCTCCGACGGTCTTGAAGACCGCGCTGGAGTCCACTTTTATACTGTCTGCATCATACATCTCCCCGCCGGAGTAGCGCTTGTAGATGTCGTAGCGGTAGTCGTCTGAATATGGTTTCTGGATGCAGCGTCCTGAGGGAGTGTAGAATCTTGCGACTGTCAGCCTGACTCCTGAACCGTCGTTGAAATAGATAGGCTCCTGGACGAGGCCCTTTCCGAAGGAACGTCTTCCGATAATCCTGCCCCTGTCATTGTCCTGGATCGCACCGGCGAAGATCTCGCTTGAGGATGCAGTTGATTCATTGATCAGTACGTCCAAGGTAATATCCTTCAATATACCCCTTCCGTCGGCTTTGTAATCTTCCTTCTTGCGGTGGAGTCCCTGCATGTAGACGATGTCATCTCCCTTCTCAAGGAACATGTTTCCGAGAAGGAGTGCCTGGTCGAAATAGCCGCCGCTGTTGTCGCGGAGGTCGAAAATCAGCTTCTTCATACCCTGTGCGAGGAGCTTCGTGGCAGCATGGTTGACTTCCTGGTAAGTGGTCTTGGAGAACTTGGAGAGCTTCAGGTAGGCAGTGGTGTCGTCCACCATGAAGGCCGCATCGACACAGTGGACCGGGACCTTGCCCCTGGTGATTTCGAAGGGGATTTGTTCCTTGCCCCTTCCGATAAGGATTTCGACTTTTGATCCGGCAGGCCCCTTCATTCTGCGGACCATGCTGTCCTGGGGAAAGTTCACGCCGGCGATCACCTTGTCTCCTACCTTAAGGATCCTGTCTCCCTGAAGAAGGCCTGCCTTCTCGGAGGGACCTCCGGGAATGACTTCCAGGACGATAGCGGTGTCATTGGGGACGTTGAACTGGATTCCGATTCCGTCGAAATTGCCAGCAAGGTCGGTCTCGGCAGCGTCCAGTTCCACCGGTGGCATGTAGACCGAATGTGGATCCAGTTCGGCAAGTGCCGCTACGATGGCTGCATCGGTCACCTTCTCGTTGTCGACGGTGTCTACATAGTTCTTGTCGACCTGTTCCAGGATGAGGTTGAGCTTCCGCCACTCCCCGTACTGGGTTTTATAGAAATTCTTTTTTTGCAGCCAGGTGTTGTAGGTGGCCACAGAAAGGGCTCCTACTATTATGCCCAGGACAGCAATCAGTACAGGGAAATAGCGTTTCATCCTAGTCGATCTTTTCAACTTCTATCCCTGCCCTTCTGAGCAGGTCGACTCCGTCCGTAAGGCGGTACTCGTCCTTGTAGACAACTCTCTTAATGCCTGACTGGATGATCAGTTTCGAGCACTCAAGGCATGGAGATGCAGTCACGTAGAGAGTTGCATTCTCACTGCTGTTGCCGGATTTCGCCACCTTTGTGATTGCATTGGCCTCTGCGTGGAGGACATAAGGCTTTGTCACTCCGTTCTCATCTTCGCAGATGTTTTCGAAGCCTGATGGAGTCCCGTTGTAGCCGTCGGAGATGATCATCTTGTCTTTGACGATCAAGGCTCCGACCTGACGCCTCTTGCAGTAGGAATTCTTGGCCCATATTCCGGCCATTTCAAGGTATCTTTCGTCGAATTTTTCCATTGCTATCCGTTTCTCTGGTAGAGGTATCTCTTGATTGAACGCTTCGGGGTCCTTTCGAAGTCTTCAGGCATGAACTCGATCTTGCGGATCTGCGCATAGCCGGGAATCTCCTTGTTGATCTCGGGAAGGAGGGCCGTGATGTTCTTCTCAAGCTCGGTACGGCTGAGTCCGTCCAGTTCAGCCTGGTGGTAGTCCGGATAGATAAGGGCTGTGAGGCCGCCATTGTCTTCGATAACGAGGGAATCGACGACATAGGTTACGGCGTTGATCACGGTCTCAAGTTCCTCAGGATAGATGTTCTGGCCGTTGGGACCCAGTATCATGCACTTGCTTCGGCCCCTGATGAAGAGGTAGCCGTCCTTGTCGATGATACCCATGTCTCCGGTCCTCATCCAGCCGTCCTCGGTGAACAGGCTGGCAGTAGCCTCCTCGTTCTTGTAGTAGCCAAGAGCGGTGTTGGGTCCCTTGCATAGGATCTCACCCTCGATGTGCTGCGGATCGTCGGAATCGATCTTGATCTGCATGTTGTAGGCTGCCTTACCGCAGGAATAGAGTTTCTTGTCGTTGAAGTGGTCGTAGGCGATGATCGGGGCGCACTCTGTCATCCCATAGCCCACGGTGTAGGGGAAGTCAATGTCCCAGAAGAACTTCTCCACCTCCTTGTTGAAGGCAGCCCCTCCCATGATGACTTCCACGAAGTTGCCTCCGAAAGCATTCACCAGTTCTGTGCGGATCTTCTTGCGGACCATGTCGTTCAGGACGGGGATCCTGAGCATCGTCTTGATGCTGCCTTTCTCGATCATCTTCTGGATCTTGGACTTGTAGACCTTCTCGATGATCAGCGGAACAGCAATGATGATGTTGGGTTTAACTTCCTGGAGCGCCTGCATGATGATCTTAGGGCTGGGCACCCTCGTGAGGAAATGGACATGCATTCCGATGGTCATCTCGAAGAGGAACTCGAACATCATTCCGTACATGTGTGCAGTCGGAAGCATCGAGACCACGTTGGATGTGTTGCCCAATTCAGGTAACACATGCTTCGCGAACTGGATGTTGGAACATAGTGCCCTGTAGGGGATCATGACGCCCTTCGAGAAACCGGAGGTACCGGAGGTGTAGTTGATCATTGCCAGTTCGTTGGGGGAGTCCTTGTAGTAGCAGAGATCCTCCGGGAGGAAGGCGTTGGGATGACGCTTTCCGAAATACTCATTCATGTGCTCACGGGCCTCGATGATGCGGTCGTTCTTGGCGTAGAGCAGTTGGAAGGTGTTGATCCTTACAACTGCGTACACCCCGGGCATCTCGTCGGGGCTGAGACCTTCCCAGATAACGTCGTCAACGAAGAGTACCTTGGCCTCGGAGTGGTTGACGAGGTAATGGATGTTTCCAGGCTTGAATTCGTGAAGGATTGGTACCACGACGGCTCCGTAGGTCATGGTGGCGAGATAACTCACGGCCCAGTTGACCTGGTTGCGGGCGCAGATGGCGACCTTGTCTCCCTTGTGCAGGAAGCACTTTTCGAAGGCTATGTGGAGTTTCTCAATTCTCCTGGCTACATCCCTGTAGCACAAGCTGACTCCCTGATAGTTCGAGAGGGCCAGCCTGTCCCAGTTGTCCCTGAAGCTCTTCTCGATCATCTTGTTGACCGATTGGAATTCGAATTCGCTCATTGTCTTATCGTTTTTCATTTTCCAACTTGAAGGTCCTTTCCTTGCCGTCGTAGCATTTGGCAGAGACAGCACCTTTCTCGTTTATGGTGATCCCGCTGTCAGGCCGGATTATCTTGTTCCCTTCACCTTTCACCAGCGGTTCCCCGCCTTCGAAAGGGTAAACCAGGGTCTGTCTTGAAGTCCTGACCACCCAGTATTTCTTATTCTTTCCTTCCAGAAGTTCAGGCAGGCTCTTGATAGTCTCTTTTGCCGTTATGCCGTTCCAGGAGGCCGCTTTCTTCCCGTGAAGGTCGTAAAGCCCGACAGTGTTGTCCTTGTGTAGGACCATCGCAGTGTAGAGCTTTGCTCCCGTGAAGTCATACACCTTCGGACCGACCGCAATTTTCTTGCCTAAGTCGACGGGGAAGCCTCCTACAAAGCGGCCGAGCCTGTCGATCAGGTATAGTTTGCTGTCTGCAGCGAAGAGGTACTGCAATTTCCCATTGTTGTAATAATCAACCTCCTGGACATATCCAAGGACCGGGAACTTGAAAGGTATTCCCCAGACATCCTTTCCGTTCTCGTCCTGGAGGCACAGGGAAAGGTGACTGTTCTGGTAGAAGGTGTTTTCCTTGCCGGTCGCACTGTTCAAGACCTTGAAAGGACCTGCCGGAACTACGATTGCCGTGTCCCTGTCCGCAGCCTGAACATCAGGTGCCTTGCTTTTGGTGATGTTGGTCCTGGAAAGGATGAGTTCGAGTCCCATCTTGTCACCTTTGGACATTGCGGCAAGGGTTACCGGGACGAAGGTTACGCCCTTGATTACGTTGCGGACTCCCTTGGCCATCATTGGACTGAAAGTGGCGTCGATCAAGTTCGGGTCCTCGCTGAGAGAGTGGTACATCCAGAATCCACAGCCTTTCTGCGGAATCTGCCCACCAAGACCGTTGTCTGAGAGTCTCTCCTTGAGAGTCTCACCCATCAGTTTTGAATACTCCTCTACGCAACCCCTTGATCCAACCACTATCCATCCCTTCATGAGGGTTGCGGCATTCTCGTCTTCTCCTGTGAATATGTCTCCGAACAAGGTCTTCGTGAAACCGGCATGGGAACTGAAGTCAACGACTCCGTCCATGTCCTGCTTGCTGCCTGGCTTGATTAGGAGAAGTTGCCTTAGTTTGTCACCGAAGTGGATGTTGGCCACGGCAACTTCCTTGAGATCGATTGCTTTTGCCCAGTCTTCCGCGGACTTGCCTGTCTCTTTCTTCTGCTTTGAGAGGATGGTTTCGTATTTGTCAAGACTTGTCTTGGCATCCAGGTAATTGCGGTACGCCTTGATGTAAGATGCGATACTTCCGATCGGGAGATCTATGATGAAATCCGTGTGGGCAGGGACAGCCTCTGCGACTCCAACCGATGAGGTGCCTGCATGGCGTAGTACGTTCATGTAATAGGACGGATCGCTTTCATAGAGGAGGTCACCGTCAAGGACTACTTCCTGCTCGGAATGCTTTGTGATGCTGAAGGCAGTCCATCCGGCAAGTTCCTTGAAGAACGTGCCTGTCTTCCGGAATTTCCTTGAGAAATAAGTCTCCAGGATGTTGTCCGTGTAGGAATTACATGCGAAAAGGATGTCGCTTCCGGCTACCTTGGATGAGATCTCAGCAAACCCGTTGGCTTCTAGGATGGAGTGCCCTTCAGCCATGTGCCTTATAGAAGAGTTGATGATTGTCTCGGATGATGAGATCAGCAGCAGGCTGCCATCCACTTTGGTAAAAAGTCCGGCTGTGTCTGCAGCAGCCTTGAGGCGGTTGAAATCGGTTGCTGTGGAATCCGTAATCTCGCCTGGAGCCTTGACAACCAGAAGGGGAGGCATGTCCTTGCTATAGTGGATCGAGACCACCGCTGGAGCTCTGCGGATGCTTCCGAAAGACTCTTCAGCCAGGAAATCGAATTTGCCTGAGGTGAGTTCATTGAACACTGCCACTGTGTCGCAAAGATAGTCTACCGCTCTTCCGAAATCCTTCATGCAGAGCACTATAGCTGCATCTGAGGGTACGGCTTCGATGAGAGCGTGGTGTTCCACAATCTGCCCTGTCTCAACGGGACGGGATTTCCGATCTGTCCCGGAATAGAGTGACGTAAGAGCCACAATAATCCCTGCGATCAGGACTACGGCCAGTGCGGTCAGCAGGTAGAGGGTTTTTCTGGTCATTGCGCGATGAACATGTAGACAATGTTCCCAAGTTGCCTTGCGGGTGCCGAGGTCGAAGCCGAGAACTTTGAAAGCCTGGCTGCCCTGATGGCGAAATCCCTGAGACACTTGTCATTGGAAGATGCGTCTTCCTGGACCTTGGCCCCGATCACGTTCCCGGACGGGTCGACCGTGATGATCACGGTCACGTGGCCTGCACCAAGACATCTGTAGGCAGGGATGGAAAGTCTGCTGGCTTTTCTCCCTTCGAGTGCGTACGAGACCACCGAAGGACCGCTGTAGGTCTGTTTCTTCGGGTCTTCCTTTTTTGGCTGGACAGGCTTGCTGATGGCTACATAGTCATCGTCAGGCTCATCAGCCTTGAATCCGTCCTTGAGTTCCTGGGCCAGCCTCTCTGCATCCTTGTAGAGTTGTTCGGCGTTGGTGTTACGGTCGTCTTTAAGGGCGGAACTCCTGTCTACGGCAATGTTGCGTATCGGAACTCCGGCTGAAGATGCAAGCAGCTGGTCAAGACGGTCACTGACTTCCTCCTTGAAATTCTCTTCTGCCTTCTGTTTCTCTACCTCTTCCTGCTTGGAGAAATCCAGGACAAAGGTGTTGTCACGCCTCAGCACAGCTCCGATTTGGCAGGCCAGGAGAATGATGATAATCACAAGATGGAATATCACCGTAATGTAGAGTCCTGCCCTGTCTTCGCTCTGCATGTGCCTTGTTTATTCGTTTACTGCTTTCTTTTCCTGAATGGACTTCTCGACTGTGGCTGAGATTACATCGACAGCCACCTTGTTATGTCCTCCCTGGGGGATTATGATGTCGGCGTAACGCTTGCTTGGCTCTATGAACTGGAGGTACATCGGCTTGACCGTCTTTGTGTACCTTTCTATCACGGTCTCGACGGTCTTGCCCCTTTCGAGGATGTCCCTGGCCATGACCCTCATCAGGCGGTCATCATCATCTGCATCCACGAATATCTTTATGTCCATCTGGTCCCTGAGTTCCTTGCAGGTGAAGATGAGGATACCTTCGATGATGATCACGTCTGCCGGCGCCACTGTCACCGTCTCGGTCTTGGACCTTGAGCAGGTGATGTAGGAATAGACGGGCTGCTCGATGGTGTGGCCTTCCTTGAGTTCGGCAAGCTGCTGGCAGAGCAGTTTGAAGTCGATGGCGTCAGGATGGTCGAAATTGATCTGCTGCCTTTCTTCCATAGGGAGATGGCTCGAATCCTTATAGTACGAGTCCTGGGGGATGATCACGACCTTTTCCTTGAGCTTGCTCGTGATTGCATTCACCACCGTGGTTTTTCCTGAGCCGGAACCTCCGGCTATTCCTATGACTAGCATATCTGTTATTAATTAGAATTCTGCGTTCTTTGGTGTCCTGGGGAAGGGTATGACGTCACGGATGTTGGCCATGCCGGTCACGAACAGCAGCAGCCTTTCAAAACCAAGTCCGAAGCCGCTGTGAGGAACGGTACCGAAGCGGCGGGTGTCGATGTACCATTCGAGGTTCTTGCGACTCATGCCAAGGTCTGTGATCCTCTTTTCGAGTTTCTCGAGGGAAGCCTCCCTTTCGGAGCCGCCTATGATCTCACCGATCTTCGGGAACAGGACATCCATGCCTCTGACGGTCTCACGTCCGGGGGCACAGCCTTCGTTCTGCTTCATATAGAAGGCCTTGATTGCCATCGGGAAGTCTGTAAGGATGACCGGCTTGCCGAAGTGTTTCTCGACGAGGTAGCGCTCATGCTCGCTCTGGAAGTCAGTTCCCCAGCTGACAGGGAACTCGAACTGAACGCCGTTCCTGACTGCCTCTTCGAGAATCTCTACTGCATCGGTGTAGGTAAGTCTCTGGAACTCTATGCCAAGGACGCTGCGAAGCCTTTCGATAAGGCCTTCGTCGTATTTGTTGTTCAGGAACTGCAGGTCGTCCATGCAGTTGTCCAAAGCGTACTGGACGAGGTACTTCACGAATTCCTCGGCCAGGACCATGTTGTCATTGATGTCGTAGAATGCCATCTCGGGTTCGATCATCCAAAATTCGGCGAGATGCCTTGGAGTGTTGGAGTTCTCCGCCCTGAAGGTAGGACCGAAAGTGTAGATCTCGCCGACTGCAGTTGCGCCGAGTTCACCTTCGAGCTGTCCGCTCACAGTGAGACTGGTCTTTTTGCCGAAGAAATCCTTGCTGAAATCGACTTTGCCATTGTCTTTCTTGGGGACGTTCTCCAGATTCAGTGTCGTGACCTGGAACATGTCTCCTGCTCCTTCAGCATCGGATTCGGTGATGAGGGGGGTATTGAGATAGACAAAGCCCTTGTCGTTGAAGAATTTGTGGATTGCGAAAGCCATGGCATGGCGTATCCTGAGGATAGCACCGAAGGTGTTGGTCCTGGGACGCATGTGGGCTACCGTACGGAGGTATTCAAGAGAAGTGTCTTTCTTCTGAAGGGGATACCTCATAGGATCGCACTCTCCCAGCACTTCGATTTCCTTTGCCTGAATCTCGACGGCCTGGCCGCTGCCTACAGACTCGACCAGGGTACCTTTTACTGCAAGGCTGGCTCCGGTGGTGATCTTTGCTACCAGAGCCTCGTCGAATGAGGCCATGTCCACTACGATCTGTATGTTGTAAACTGTCGAGCCGTCGTTGAGTGCGACGAACTTGATCTGTTTGTTTCCTCTCTTTGTCCTTACCCAGCCCTTAGCCAGAACCTCTTGTCCTGGAGCTGACTTAAGCATGTCCTTTACCTTTGTCCTGATAATTTCGCTCATTGTTGCCAATTATTACATAATCATACAAAGTTACTATAAAATTCAGCCAAGACAAAGAGATTGACACACAAAAAAGGACACACTTGCGTGCGTCCTTTTTTCATTCTTATGTCCTGACGGGTTACTGTCCGGCCTTGCGGGCGGCGTACATGATCTTAAGGGCGGAGCAGCGCCTCAGCTCCTGCTTCACGTCCGTAACGATACCCATCCTGACATCCTCGTCAGCTTTGATTGAAACCTGCATCAACTGTCTGTCGGCCTCGCTCATGGCGTCGCGCTCGGCGGCGATAAAGTCGCGGATGTCATTGGTTGTCTTGAAGGAGTCGTTGAGCTGGATCCTGGCCTCGGTACCGTACTGGCCCTGATACTGGGCGTTAGGGGAACCGATGTAGATGTAGGATGCCAAGTCTTTCCTTTCAAGTTTCGCAACCTCGGTAGCTTCAGGAAGATGTACCCTGACCTTCACTTCACTGGAACGCATCTGGGTGGTCACCATGAAGAAGAACAGGAACATGAACACGATGTCGGAGCTTGTTCCAAGCTCGGGCATGTCTTTCTTACCACTTCTTTTGAAAATAGGCATATTCTTATCCTCCTGAATTACTTTTTGGTTACGTCCTTAGGCTCTGCTTCGGAAATGTTCTGCGGAATAGCTTCCCTGGCAATCTTCTGCTGATCCTCGGAGCAGGCGTTGTACACCCTTCCGAAGTTCTGGCGGCAGAAGTCGTCACGGATCTCGTTGATAGCCTTTACGAGTTCGTTCTGAACTGCTATGTAAGCCTTGTAACTTGTTCCGCGGTCATTCTGAAGAGATATGACTCCCTTGGTAACCGGATAATCACCGAATCCCTCGATGTTCTTGACTTCCTTCTCAGGAAGGTTAGGGTCTTCGTTGGGATTCGTCATGAATTCCTTGATCTTGTCCTTGAGCTGGCTAACATCCATGAGCTGGTCACCTGCAAACAGCCTGTCGGAAGAGTTGATCTTCACGATGATGATATTGCGCCTGTTGACCTTCGTGTCTTCTGTCTTCTGGTTCTTGTCAGGCATCTGGGGCAGACGGCGTACAAGACCGGACTGCTGGTCCATGGTGGAAACCATCAGGAAGTAGCACAACAGAAGGAAAGCGATGTCGGCTGTTGATTGGGTGTTCAGACCCGGAGTTTTCTTTTTAGCCATAGCCGAAAATTATTTGTTGGTGATAGCGTTTCTGATAACACCGAAGAGGATGGACACAATTGCTGCACCTCCGAGGATGTAGACCAGAATAAGCCAAGTGTCAGTAAGCTTGAGCAGTGATGTGCTAGGCTGCTCTCTCACGTTGGCGGCAGGAGTGCCGGGAGCCAGGGCATAGGCGATGCCTACGACTATCGCGATGCCGACCAGGATGATCAGCGCCCTGATAAGGCTCTTCGGATTGTTCTTAGCGGCCATGATGAGGGCAAGTCCGAGCAGGATAACTATTGCTGCGATAAGCAGGAAATAGCTGTACCTGAGGAGCACGTTCACCGGGCCTTCGTTTGTTGCCTCGCCTTTGGCAAGACACCAGACTCCCAGCACGATGCCTACAATACCCAGCACCCAGCCGATTATCTTGGATAATTTGTTCATTTCAACAGATTCTAAAGAGTGATTCTAACTATACTATAATTATTTGGACTTCTTCTCGTACTTTGCAAGAGCGTCGACGAGGTTGATGGAAGCCTCCTCCATGTCGATCGAAAGAGCATCGATCCTGGAAAGAATATAGTTGTAGAACACCTGGAGAATCATAGCCACGATAAGACCACCGACGGTGGTGATAAGGGCGACCTTCATACCTCCAGCGACGATGTTCGGGGAGATGTCACCCGCAGCCTCGATAGCATCGAAGGCCTTGACCATACCGATAACTGTTCCCAAGAATCCGAGTGAAGGGGCGATTGCGATGAACAGGGAGATCCAGGAAAGGTTGTTCTCCATAAGGCTCATCTGGACGCCACCGGCAGAAGCGATTCTCTTTTCGACCACATCGAGTCCTTCATCATAGTGAAGCAGACCATCGTAGAAGATGCTGGCGACGGGACCCTTGGTGTTGCGGCAGAGATCCTTTGCCTTCTCTACACCACCTTCGGCGAGAGCTTCCTCGACCTTGGCGATGAGCTTCTTGGTGTTGGTCTTTGCGAGCGACAGGTAGAGGATCCTTTCAATTGCGAGAGCAAGACCGAGGACCAAGCAGAGGATGATTGCGGACATGAAGGCCGGACCTCCCTGGATGAAGTAGGACTTGATCTGCTGGTGGAAAGGAACATCCTCGCCGGTACCTTTGAGGAGATCCTCAGCGGAGAGCTGCTGGGGAGCGGCCTGCTCGGTAGCAGGAGCTGCAGCGGCCTGGTCCTGTGCGGACGCGATGCTAGCAGAGAGGGTGAGAGCACCTGCTACTGCCAAGAACATGAAAAACTTTTTCATAACCGTTTTCGTGTGTTTTAATTAATAAAGTATTAAATAGTTAATTCGTTCTGACTCATTGAGGGGGTCGGGAAACCCTCCAAAAAACCGTTGCAATTTACTAATTTATTTTCAAAAGGCAAGGGTTACTTTGAAATTTCTCCTTTAAGATTGTCCCCGAGCCGGTTCTTTACCCATTCGTTGTCCTTGCTGTCCCCCATCAGGCAGAACAGCTTTGCCAGCGCGCTTTCCGTCGTTATGTCCCTGCCGGAGACCACGCCTATCTTTTCCAGAGCCTTTCCAGTGGCGTAGAGGTCCATATCCACGGAACCTGAAAGGCATTGGGTGACATTCATCAGAACCTTGCCCATGGCTGCAGCCTCCCTCACAATGTCCAGGAACCACTGGCTTGAAGGAGCGTTCCCGGAACCGTAGGTTTCGAGGATGACTGCCCTTGTCCCGTCTCCGCAAAGGAAGTACCTCATCACCTGCGGAGTGATCCCAGGGTGGACCTTGAGGATCGACACCCTGGTGTCCAGGTTTGTTGAAATACGGATCGGGGCTGACCAGTCCTGTGGTTCGGCAATCGCCTTGCGGTTGTATCTGATGTTGATCCCGGCTTCGGCGAGGGCAGGGTAGTTAGGCGAGCGGAAGGCTCGGAATTCCTCTGAGCTGACCTTTGTGCACCTGTTGCCCCTGAGGAGTTGGGAATCAAAGAATATGCAGACTTCCGGAACCAGGGAATGACCATCCTCGTCTTTAGCTGCAGCAATCTCCACGGCAGAAATGAGGTTTTCCTTCCCATCCGTCCTTGGTACACCGATGGGAAGCTGGCTTCCGGTGAAGATCACCGGCTTCGTGAGGTTGTCCAGCATGAAACTCAGTGCGGAAGCTGAATATGCCATCGTGTCGGTTCCGTGAAGGACCACGAATCCGTCGTACTCATCATATCGGTCCTTTATGAGGGTCGCCAGCGATTGCCATAGCGACGGCTCCACGTCGGAAGAGTCGATAAGTGGATTGAAGGTGTAGGAATCGATATTGAGGGCATATTTGCCCAACTCGGGTACTTCCTCGAGGATCTGGCTGAAGTCGAATGGCTTCAGGGTTTGGTCCTTGGGATCCTGTTTCATGCCGATGGTGCCACCGGTGTAGATCATCAGAATTGAGGAGCCTGTCATATTCCGAAAAGATTTTTAGCGTTGTTCGTAGTTGTTTCTGCGACCTCCTCGACGGAGATGCCTTTGAGTTCCGCCACCTTTGCGGCGATTATCGGGATGTATGAGCTCTCGTTTCTCTTTCCCCGGTAGGGAACCGGGGTGAGGTAGGGAGCGTCGGTCTCGAGGACAATCCTTTCAAGAGGAACCTTCTTCACTACTTCGGCGAGTGAAGCGTTCTTGAATGTTACCACGCCTCCGACACCGATGTACCAGTCCCCGAGTCTCTGGAGTTCCAGGAAACTCTCATAGCTTCCGCTGTAGGCGTGCATGTTCCCACGAAGGCCGGGGTGTTCGCGCACGACATCCAGGAAGTCGCCCATGGCATCCCTGAGATGGATGTTCACCGGCAGACCCTTGCTCTTGGCGTATTCGAACTGCCATCTGAGGGCTTCTTTCTGCTCTTTCTCGAATTCGCGGCCCTCATGGTAGTCCAGTCCGATCTCGCCTATTGCAACTACAGGGCGGTCGGAATATTCAAGCATCCTGTCGATTTCGTCTCTCCAGTTACCGTCCACGGATCCCGGGTACAGCCCGAGCATGGGTCGAAGGACTTCGGGATAGCGGTCCGTAAGGGCGAACATGGCGTCCCTTTCAGAGCTGTCTACGTCCGGCTGGAGCATCATGCCCACGCCTGCTTCAAGTGCACGGGAGATATAGGCATCCTCCTCGCAGGAAAATGCCTCGTCAGAGATGTGACAATGGGTGTCAATGAAGAACATGTCTTCAAAGATACTCATTTTCCCGATTACTTGTCCAATCTCGGGGAACAATGTTGAAGCAGGTCTACGGAGATTAATCCGTCACACTCTAGGGTGGTTATGATCCTGCTAGCCTTGCTATAGGCCCAGCCCAGGGATGAGCACAGCTCGTCCACGGCGATTCCTCTGCGGCTCTTTATCTTCATGGCCGCCTTCAGCAGGTCTTCCCTCTCCTCATCCGGAATCTGCGAATAGCATTCTGCGACCGCTGCCCTGAAGTCTTCTTTCCGCCGGATGCCGGAGTCTCCGAGCCCGAGCTTGGAGACAAGGTCGGAAAGGTTTCCTATCGGTGCGGCTATATTCTCTTTTATCAATAGGTTGCAGCCCTGGGAGAGAGGATCGTCCACCCTTCCTGGGAGGGCAAATACGTCTCTGTCGTAAGAACCGGCCAGCCTGGCCGTCATCATTCCTCCTCCCTTGATCTTGGACTCTGCCAGGATGGTAGCCTTGCAGATCCCTGCGATGATCCTGTTCCTGCGGAGGAAATTGATCCTGACAGCCTCGGTCCCCGGGGGATAATCCGTGATAAGGGCACAGCCTTCGGTAGAGGCTATCCTTTCACCAAGCCTGTTGTTCCTGGGTGGATAGATCAGGTCGATCCCGGTGGCCATCACAGCGACGGTGGGGAGTCCGAAGTCGAGTGCCGCTTTATGGGCGGTTGCATCGATACCTATTGCCAGGCCGCTCACGATCAATGGTTTGACCTTTGCTTTGGACATCGCTTCGACCATCAGGCGGCACCAGTCCCTGCCATAGTAGGACATGCTCCTTGTCCCGACTATCGCCACCTGCGGCCTCAGGTCGAAAACATGTTCAGGAAGTGAAGAACCTTTGAAATAGAGTCCAAGGGGAGGATCCTCGCATTCGAGGAGCAGGGACGGGTAGCCTGGTTCACCCATGCCCATGAACGTGCATCCTTCGCCATCGAGCTTTTCAAGCTCCATGGCTGCAGACTCACAGGCACTCACGGTGATTGCCGAAGCGTATCTGGTCCTTGAATATGCCCCTAGGGCTTCAGAAATATCCTTACTGGTTTGACGGAAGACTTCGGCCGCACCGCCGAAGGCTTCCACCAGCATCCGTCCGATCTTCGGCTCGAACCCGAAGATCCGGTTGAGTGCGCACAGGCACACTTTCTCGTCGTTGAAGTTTTCCATATTCCATAATAAGTTGGTTTAGATTGAAGTTTAGATTACGAGCATCGCATCGCCATAGGGTCCGAACCGGTAGTCACTGTCGAGTGCGACCTTGTAGGCATTCATGACATTGTCGAATCCTCCGAACGCGGCCACTGCCATGAGCATGGTTGATTCCGGAAGATGGAATCCGGAGACGATGGCGTCAGGGACGGAAAAATCGTAGGGAGGGAAGATGAACTTGTTGGTCCATCCGTCGTAGGGCTTGACTTCGTGTGTAGTAGTCACATAGGTCTCAAGTCCGCGGACAACCGTGGTTCCGATGGCGACCACCTTGTGGCCTGAATTCTTGGCCTTGTTGATGATCTCGCATGCCTCAGGCTGGATGATGATCCTTTCAGAGTCCATCCTGTGCTTCGAGAGGTCCTCCACGTCAACCCTGCGGAACTGACCTATACCCATGTGGACTGTGATGAAAGCCTTCTCAATGTCCTTGAGGATCATTCGGTTGAAGAGTTCACGGCTGAAATGGGTTCCGGCTGCCGGCACTGCCACGGCGCCTTCGTTCTTTGCGAAGATCGTCTGGTAGTTCTCGTTATCCTCAGGGGTTACCTTGTTCTTTACCCACTTCGGCACGGGCAGTTCGCCGAGGCTGAAGAGTGACTGCTTGAAGTCCTCGTAAGGACCGTCATAGAGGAATCGCAGGGTACGTCCCCTTGAGGTGGTGTTATCGATCACCTCAGCTACGAGGCTCTGGTCGTCACCGAAATAGAGTTTGTTGCCAATCCTTATCTTCCTTGCAGGATCCACGATTACGTCCCAGAGATGCTGCTCGCGGTTGAGCTCCCTCAGGAGGAACACCATGATGTCTGCTCCGGTCTTTTCCTTCTTGCCGTAAAGCCTTGCGGGGAAAACCTTAGTGTCATTGAACACGAAGGTGTCGCCCTTTCCGAAATAATCGATGATGTCCTTGAAAATCCTGTGCTCGATCTCGCCTGTGTCCTTATGGACAACCATGAGTTTGCATTCGTCGCGCCACCTTGTAGGCTCCTGGGCCACGCGCTCCTTCGGAAGGAGGAATTGGAATTGAGAAAGTTTCATATAATTATTCCGATACCTTTAATATACGGTTCTTCCCGGAAAAATGTTTCATCATGCCTGGAAGATTATCCCCTTGCCTCACGGAAGACCTCTACGATCGAGGGATAGGTGTTCTTTAGATAGGGCGAGAGACCTGAGCGGGCAACCCAGGCCGCCTTTGTGATGTCCTCTTCCCGCTGGGGCGTGAGGTCCACCGGATCCATGTATAGCATGTCGTACCACCATGTATGCTTGAGGTGCCAGATGCCGTCGCGGCGGTAGCAGTGGTCGGTGATGCAGATCAGTCCCTTGAGTTCGAGGTTCAGGACTCCGGTCTCTTCCTGCACCTCTCGCAGGGCGGTGACGCTGATGTCCTCCCCCTGTTCCTGATGCCCTTTCGGAAGATCCCAGAGGTCGTTCCTCCTGATCAGCAGTACGTCGCCCCTGCGGTTGGACACTAACCCTCCCGCGGCATTCACCTCCTTGAACTGTGCGCAGAAGCCGTGGTAAGTTTCCTCGATGTCATCAGTCGGAATATACACCCTAGAAAGGGATGCTGAAGTCTCGAACATATCCACGATAGAGGCGATGTCAGGAGCCGTTCCCAGATGCAGCTCGATCGAATTGGGGTCGGAAAGGGCCGGATCATCGGGCGGGCAGATCAGGATACATCTCTTTTCAAGGTAGATCTTGTGCATCTTGAGGTATAAAATTGCTATATTTGTAAGCTAGGCTGCAAATTTAGCAAATCATTTGAAAGAACATGGATTCCATTGAGAGAAAACTGGCAGCGGGCCTGCTGCGCATCGGAGCCGTACTCCTCAGGCCTGATGAACCCTTCACCTGGGCGTCCGGCTGGCATTCACCCATCTATTGCGACAACCGACGGATATTCTCCGATCCTGCACTCCGGTCATTCGTGGCGGAGTCTCTGGCGGAGAAGGCTTCCGAGCTTTATCCTGATGCAGAGGTCGTGGCCGGAGTGGCTACCGGGGCGATAGCCCATGGCGTACTCGCCGCTGACAGGATGGGCAAGCCTTTCGTCTATGTCCGTCCCAAGCCGAAGGATCACGGGACCCAGTCGCAGATCGAGGGGACTCTCCCCGAGGGGGCTAAGGTGGTTGTGATCGAGGACCTTGTGTCCACGGGAATGAGCAGCCTGGCAGCGGTTGATGCCCTCAGGGCTGCCGGAGCCGAGGTGCTCGGCATGGTGGCCGTATTCACCTACGGATTCGGGGTCGCGGAAGAAGCTTTCGCCGCCAAGGGGGTCTCCCTGACCACCTTGTCAAACTACGGAGCCCTCATCCAGGAAGCCGCGGCATCAGGGTACATCAAGCCGGATGATGCCGAAGTGCTTGGCCGCTGGCGTGAGAATCCGTCAACATGGAACAGATAAGATCAAGGAATATGTCAACAGAGATAACAAGCAAGCACGGACTTGTGTCCAAGTCGCCGTTCGAACTCTACATGGCCTTCGTGGACATGAGGAATTTCGTTCAGATGCTTCCTGAGGACAAAAGGCAGGACGTCGTGGCAGACTACGATACCATAACTGCCACGGTCCAGGGATTCAAGATCGGCATCATGGTCAAGGACCGGGTACCGTATTCAAGGATAGAATTCATAGACAGCGGGGCTCCGTTCAGTTTCGGCGGCTCATTGCATTTCGATGCCGCCCCTTCTGAACCTAACAAGACGGATTTCCACATCGAGTTCCATGCCGACCTCAACCTCATGATGAAGATGATGCTTTCCGGAAAGATCCGTGAGGCTCTTGACAAGGTCGTGGATGGTCTTGTGTCAGTCTCCGAGGGCAGGATGCCGGAGGGTATCGACGAGGAGACCATGCGGAGGATGCAGGAGGAGCTTGCCAGGAGACAGGGGCAGTAGGATGCTGGGGTTGGATGACGGGGTGCTGATGGACATTTTGTCCCGTGCGGTCGGGCCGGAACGCGCCCGTGCCGCCTTCCCCGCCTTTTCCCTTCCACCTTCAGTCTCTATCCGTCTCAACCCGTTCAAGGTAAACTTCGATACATGTGGTCATGGAAGCAGTGACCACTCGGACGCCTCGCTGCGCTCGGCCCCACCGCTCGCTCCACTTCGTTCCGCTCCGGTCCCCCCTCTAGTGCCGAGGGTGGCATTGTCCTCGTTGGCCACTGCCTCCATGACCGAAGGGCCTGAACCTTCCGGAGCAGCCGCCGGGCTTAGGCCGTACTCAGCCGCAGCGGAGCGAGGATGGACTCGGCCGGGCACGGACGGCTGTCCGGAACAACCGTTGCCTTCAGGAAAGGATCAACCATGGTCAGGCTATCGTGAGGTCCCTTGGAACAGGTACGGGGTGATGCTGGGGGAGAGGCCACGGTTCGTGATGGATCCTCTGTTCCACGCCGGGTGCTATTATGTGCAGGATTCATCCGCCATGGTTGTCGGCCACATGGTACGGGAGCATCTTGACCGGTTCGAAGGCCTTGGCCGTCCCGTCAGGGTACTTGACCTCTGCGCAGCTCCCGGAGGAAAGACAACCGACCTTGCAGCCTCGCTCAGGGAACGCTTCGGCGATGGCTTCCAACTGGTAGCCAATGAAGTGATGCGCCAGAGGGCTTCTGTCCTCTGCGACAACGTAGCAGTCTGGGGCGACCCCAACGTGATCGTGACCAGTTGCGACCCCAAGGCCTTCGCCAGGCTTGAGGGCTACTTCGACATTATCGTCACCGATGTCCCTTGTTCTGGTGAAGGAATGTTCCGCAAGGATCCCAAGGCAGTCGAAGACTGGTCGCCCGAAGCCGTCAATCTCTGTGCCTCAAGACAGAAAAGGATCCTTGCCGACGTATGGCCCGCCCTAAGGACGGGAGGACTTCTCGTCTATTCGACCTGCTCTTTCGAGGAAGCAGAAAACGACTCAAACGTTGAATGGACTGTCTCCGAACTTGGAGCGGAGGTCAAGGAATATAACTATTCAGGCCTCCCGGGAGTGATCCCGACCCGGACAGGCGGCCTTCTGGTCCCCGGCTTCGTTGAAGGGGAAGGCCAGTTCGTCTCGGTGATTGGGAAGACTTCGCCGTCAGGATCTACAAGACAGGATCCCGGGATCCTTCATCCGCTCCGAAGCGGCCTTGATAAAGGAGTCATGAAAGGGAAGGACCTTGTGCCCTCTGCCGACTGGGCACTGAGCATATTCCCTCCATTGGATCGGTATCCGGCGGTTGAATTGGACAGGGAAACTTCCCTTAGGTACCTTCACCGCGATGGCATATTCATTGAAGGACAACCCGAAGGGTTCCTGATCGTCTGCCACGAGGGCCATCCTCTCGGCTTCGTCAAGAATATCGGACGGAGGTGGAACAACCTCCATCCCCAGAACAGAAGGATAAGAATCGACTTATGAAAATGAAAAGAATAGTATTGATCGTTGCTGCAATCGCTGCCTTGCTGCCTGCAGCCGCCCAGACCAAACCCACTCAGAAGGATTATTCCGACCGCTATAATCTTCTGGTGTCGAAGCTCGGCCCCAAGGGGGTAGGAATTGAAACACACCTCAAGAATTGGGAGAAAGACTATCCCGAAGACACTGACATGCTTCTTGGAAAATTTTCCTACTATCTTTCCAAGAGCCGTACCGAGAGCTATGAAGTCAGGGATGGGAACCGATACCTTGGAAAAGCTCCGGCGATCTCCTTGAAAGATTCCCTCGGTAAGGATGTCAACTATTTTCAGATCAACACCTATGACGACGAGCTTTTCGGGATTGCCACGCAGGCTATCGACAAGGCTATAGAACTCAACCAGAACCGCCTGGATTTCCGGCTCTACAAGATCTCGGCCCTGCTGGACTATGAGAAGGACAGCCCCGACATGGCTCTCTCCAGCTTGATAGCCATCATAGATTACGACGGGCACAGCCATCCGGCATGGGAGTATCCGGGATATGAATCTGACAAGAACCTGTTCCCTTCCCTGATGCAGGATTGCTGCTACTCTTTCTTCCTTATCGGCACACCCTCGTCGTACGAAGCCTTCAAGGAACTCTCCGAGAAGATGCTTTCCTATTATCCCGATTCCTATGAATATATGACGAACATCGGGTCCTACTACCTTGTGTACAAACATGACAGCAAGAATGCCCTCAAGATGTACAACAAGGTACTCAAGAAAAAACCGGACGATTACGCTACCATCAAGAACTGTGTTCTTCTGGCCCGCAATGACAAGAATGTGAAACTGGAGAAGAAGTATCTTCCCATGCTGATCAAGGTCACGGAGGATGAAACAGAAAGGGCCGCTTCCCAGGTCCGCCTTTCTAATCTTTAGCCTTGTTTCTGATGTCTCTGGTTGTAGAGCTCCAGGGCATTGAATAGGTTCTGCCAGATGCTGTAGAGGCCACCGGCAACTGAAGACACCGGGGTCATCCATGAGTAACCCAGCCAGATAAGGAATCCGGAATTCTTCTGGCCGAGTGCTTGGCCTGCAGTGATCGGGTCACCATTGATCGTCCTTCCAACCTTCCTTCCGAACTTGAACTGGATGAACGTGCAGATCAGCGAGACAATGCAGATCATGAGGAACATCCATGCAGATACTCCGCTCTTGAGCAGTGCTCCTGTAGCCAGGTAGATCGAAAGGCAGAGAGTAACTCCCCAGACATAGAAGGCCCACCCGGCGAACTGTACCAGCCAGTCGTGGAACTTTTTCATGGTGTAACGGATGAGCCAGGCGACCAGCAGAGGGAAAACCAGCAGAGGGAAAACCCTCATGCAGATCGAGGCGAACCTGACGAAGAAAGTGCTTTCCCCTGAAGGGTGTACAATAGGGATGACCAGAGGAATGACAATAGCTGCAAAGAAATTGATCAGGACTACATAGGTCACGGTCTCAGAGAGGCTTCCTCCCAATTTGTCGGTTATCACTCCGGCCGCTGCTGCAGTGGGACAGACGAAGCAGAGCATTGCGCATTCGATCAGAATCCTTGTGTTGCCGTGAGGTATGGCGGTTGTGACCAGGGCAAGGGCGATGAAAGTCAGGATCTGGAACAAGAGGATCCAGAGATGCCATCTTCTGAGCTTGAGATCGGAAGGGGAGATCTTGTTGAACTGAAGGAAGAGCATCAAGGCGACCAGGAAAGGCTGCAGTTCCTTGACTATCCCCGTGATATCTTGCTCGGCATTGCTGCCGGGACCGGCGAAGAAATGCACGGCCAGGCACAGCAGGATTCCGGTGACGATCGCCACTGGCAGCATCCAGTTCTTCAATAAAGTGATGATTCTTCCCATGCTCCTAAAAAACGGAGTGCAAATATCGTAAAATAATTGATAACTTTGTAAGTTGGCATAATGAATATTCATAAAGTCAAGCGATATGAAAAAAGCGTTTTTGATGATGGCTACAGCTATTGCCTTTATGGCATGCGGTCAGAAGCAGGAAAAGGTTCCTGCAATCGACCTTTCCAACCTTGACACGACCGTTTCTCCGGCCGTCGACTTCTACCAGTATGCTACAGGTGGATGGCAGAAAAACAATCCCCTGAAGCCTGAATTCGCACGTTTCGGTTCTTTCGACCAGCTTCGTGAGAACAATGTTGAGAGACTCAATGACCTGTTCGCCTCCATGACTACCATGAAGACTGTCAAGGGTTCTGTGGAACAGAAGATTGCCGACCTCTATAAGCAGGGACTCGACTCTGTCAGGCTCAACAGTGAGGGCGCCGCTCCGCTCAAGGCTTATCTCGACGATATCTATTCAGTCTCTGACAAGGCCGGGCTTGTCGAACTCATTGCCAAGATGCACAACAACGGCCAGGGCGGCTTCTTCGGGGCCTATGTCAGTTCTGACATGACTGACAGCGACAGCCAAATCCTTTATTTCGGCCAGGGTGGCCTGGGAATAGGGGACCGTGACTACTATGTCGAGGCTTCCAACTCTGCGATCAAGGAAGGTTATCGGGCCTATCTGGCCAAAGTCATCGGACTCGCAGGTATCGATTCTCCGGCAAAGGTCGCTGACAATGCTCTCGCAGTGGAAGATGTCCTTGCCCTTAATTCATGGGACAGCGTCAAGGAGAGGGATGTCCAGGCACAGTACAATGTCTACAGCAGCGAAACCCTTGCCAGCAGTTTCCCCGGCTTCGACTGGAAGGCTTACCTGGATGCCCGCGGAATCCCTGCACAAGACAAACTTGTCGTGGCCGAGCCTGATTTCTTCCAGAAATTCGGAGAGTATTTCTCCAACGAGGACCTTCCCGTGCTGAAGGATTACCTCGCCGCCCAGCTTGTCAGTGGGGCGTCAAGCTCCCTGGGAGACGATTTCTATGCTGCCAACTTCGATTTCTTCAGCACCCAGATGTCTGGAATCAAGGAGCAGAGGCCTCGCTGGAAGAGGGCTATGCAGGTTCCTAACGGCATTCTCGGAGAAGCTGTCGGCAAGATGTACGTGGAGAAGTACTTCCCGGCATCTTCCAAGGAGAAGATGATCACCCTCGTAGACAACCTTAAGATCGCATTCGGACAGCACATTGACGAACTCGACTGGATGAGCCCTGAGACCAAGGTCAAGGCCCATGAGAAGCTCGACAATTTCACTGTCAAGATCGGCTATCCAGACAAATGGAAGGATTATTCCGAACTTGAGATCGATCCTGCCAAGAGCTATTATGAGAACCTCAGGGCTGCAAGCCGCTGGCGTGTGGCTGAGAACCTTTCCAAACTCGGCAAACCTACTGACAGGACTGAATGGGGTATGTCTCCCCAGACCGTAAATGCCTATTATAATCCTTCGACCAACGAGATCTGTTTCCCTGCTGCAATCCTCCAGCCTCCGTTCTTCAATCCTGATGCTGACGATCCGGTTAACTACGGCGGAATCGGTGTCGTGATCGGCCACGAGATGTCTCATGGCTTCGATGACCAGGGCCGTCTCTTCGACAAGGTTGGAAACATGACCAACTGGTGGACCGAAGAGGATGCTGCCAAGTTCAATGCGAAGGCCCAGGTCCTGGCTGCCCAGTTCGATGCAGTCGAGGTGCTTCCTGCAAAGGACGGCAAACCCGCCCTCATGGCCAACGGCCAGCTTTCACTCGGCGAGAACATTGGTGACCACGGCGGCCTGAGCATAGCCTACACTGCCATGCACAACGCCATCGCCGGCAAGGAACCAGGCCTCATCGACGGATTCACTCCCGACCAGAGGTTCTACATCGCTTATGCAGCTGTCTGGGCCCAGAACATCACTGACGAGGAGATCGCCCGCAGGACAAGGCTCGACGTCCACTCCCTGGCAGTCAACAGGGTGAATGTCTCTGTGAAGAACTTCCAGAGCTTCTTCGATGCCTTCGGAATCAAGGAAGGCGATCCCATGTGGCGTCCTGATAGCGAAAGGGTTCACATCTGGTAACAAATCCGGTAAGATATTCATGGACGCTTCCGGCTTCATAGCCCGACGTCTCCGATTTGGAGGGAAGATCGCGATGGTTTCCATCGCGATCTCCTTCCTTGTCATGATAATCGCTGTTTCGGTCTCGGCCGGTTTCCGTGCCGAGATCCGCAACGGCATCTCCGATTTGACCGGGGACATCCAGCTGATGAGCGTGGACATGAATTACATCAACGAGGATTCTCCCATTTCTTCCAATCCAAGTTACATTGGGGACATCATGGCCATTCCTGAAGTCAAGGGTGTCACCCCTGCCGTGTACCGTGCTGGAATCGTAAAGAAGGGAGAGAACATCCATGGTGTACTGTTCAAAGGCGTTCCCAGGGACTCTTCCGTGACAGACACTGTCAGGCTCGGTGTTTCTATTCCGACCAGGCTGAGCGACCTGCTGGACCTCCATGCCGGGGACAAGATGCTGACCTATTTTGTCGGAGAGAATGTCAAGGTCCGCAATTTCAACATCAAGGATGTCTATGAGGGTATCATGGACGGTACCGACAACATCGTCGTGATGGCTGACATAGCTGATCTCCAGCGCCTGAACGGTTGGGATAGTGACGAGGTCTCGACGATAGAACTCGCACTGGCCCCATATTCAAGGGACGTGGCGGGGATGCGGAGGGCTACCGACGAGGTCGGGATGATTACCCTGGAAAAAGCTACCGATGATGACGACAACCTTGTGGCCGCATCGGTGATCAGCCGCTATCCGCAGATATTCGACTGGCTTACCCTGATTGACTTCAACGTCCTTATCATCCTGATACTGATGACTATCGTCGCAGGTTTCAACATGATTTCCGGCCTGCTTATAATGCTGTTCAGGAACATTTCAACCATAGGTACGCTCAAGTCACTGGGCATGACTGACCGTTCGATTGCCAAGGTCTTCCTGAAAGTGGCTTCCGTAATCGTCCTGAAAGGACTGCTGATCGGGAATGCAGCCGCCCTGCTGCTTTGCGGGATCCAGAAATGGACCCATGTACTTAAACTTAATCCTGAAAACTATTTCGTGCCGTTCGTTCCGGTGCATCTAAACCTTCCCGGAGTGCTTGCAGCCGACGTCATCTCATTCCTGGTCATCATGCTGCTCCTCCTCATCCCTTGCATGTTCATCGCCAGGGTCGATCCCGCCCAGACTGTCAGGGCCCAATAAGGTGTCCTGCTTGGGCTCCACGCCCCTGAAGAAATCATAAAGATTGAGAACGGCTTTCGTGTAGGCGGCCGTTTCGGAACTTTGTTCCCTGCCGTCGAGGTCCTCGAGAGCCCTGCCTTCCCCGCAGTTGTATGCAGCTATGGTAAGTCTCCTGACCACTTCGGGATCCGTGCTGAAGGCGCTGAAGGTCTTCTGGAGCATCTGGATGTACCTTGTACCGGCTGCTATGTTCTCTTCCGGATCAAGCATGTCGCTCAGTCCGAAACTCTTGGCCGTCCTTGGCATCATCTGCATGAGTCCCATCGCACCGCGTGGCGACCTGGCCTGGATGTGGAACATGGATTCATTCCATATCATTGAAGCCAGAAGCCTCCAGTCCCAGCCGACAAGCTTGGCGTTTTTCTTTATTATATGGTCGTAGGGGCTAATGATAGAAGGGTCTTTCTTCCCTGTTCGGTAAGGATTGTAACCTTGGAAAAAACGTCTGGTCATCAGCTGGTAGTCGGGTGAGGCCTTGATGAAGGAGGCCCATTTAAGGATCTCATGGCCGCGGTACGGATCCTTTCGGATCACCCAGGCGACTGAAGTGTCGATGGGATGGAGTATGGTTATGTCCTGGCTTTCAGTAACCTCCCTTGAAGGAACTACGAGTATGTCCAGGCTGTCGAGCCTGAGCGAATCAAGGTAGGGGACATTTTTCTCCCCTAAGAATATCCTGACAGAATCACAGTGGGTCCCGGCGAAGGTCTTGAGGAGTTCGTAGTTGAAACCTGTGAGGTAACCTCTCGGCAGTATGTCGAAGTCCCCCAAAGCCAAAGCGGCGCGAAGTGGCTTCTCCCTGAATGAGTCCAAAGATTTCCTGGACTGGTACTTTCTCCCGGTGACAGGGATAATAAGCAGTACCAGCAAGGTGGGTATCAAATACTTGAGGAATTTCTTGAAAACTCTTCGGACTCCCATTGCACGAGTTTAATGGCGACTGGAGCCACCGGAAAGGCCGGATCCGGCGGAAACGGCGCTGTTCTGGTTGGGCTGGAGATAGAATGGCCAGTAGACTCCGAATTTGATGGCTCTCTGGGTCCTTATGTAACGGTGGGCGCTGAAATAGTCGAATTTGTCCATAGGCCATCCCTGTCCGGCATTCTCAAGCTTGACGAAGATGCAGGCACGTTTCCACTGGACATTGACGAAGGCATCGATAACCGGGCCGTTGTTGTACTTCTGCACCTTCTGGTTGTAGAATACTCCGACAGCTGGATTCCAGGCAGGTGAATAGTACTTTGTGTTGTACCAGGCGTTCGCACCTATCTGCATCTGCATCACATTCTTGGCAATGTCCAGCTGGAGGTACCACCTGGCATTGGCTGCAAGGGTCGGAACCGGGACGACGTCCTGGTTGGAAGACATCTGGAACAGGACACGGTTGTCCAGATGCAAGGGGCCGAAGGCAAAATTCTTGGTCAGTGAGGCACTCAGCACGCTCATCGGATCCGGGTTCTGGCGGATCACCGCGAGTGAGTCGAAATAGATGTTGTTGGCGAGCAGGGCGTATCCGACTTCGGCACTTATGTCCCATCGGGGGATGTCGACCCTGGCCTGGAGCTTTGTAGAAGACACCTTGCCGAATTCATTGTCCCACTTGTAGTGGTTTGAGAAATAGTGGTTGTGGTAGTGCTCGGGCTCCTTGAGTGAGGTTTCGAAATGCAGGTTCAGGGAAATGGGGCTGGTCTTGGCCTTCCTGAAAGGATACATCGAAAGCCTTGCGTTGGCTTTTACGGAGAGATCGTTCATTTCGTTGCCAAGGAAGACATAGTCGCCGGTGGCATCCCATGCGATATAGTTCCGCAACTGTCCTTCGACTCCTGCGTAGAGGAAGGTAGAATTCCAGACCGTGTTCGACGCTACGGAAAGGAAGGTCGGATCGAGGTCATACCATGAGGTGATCCTGTTTCCGATTCCTCCGTTTAGCTTGGAGACGATGGCCTCCTCGGACCATGGCTGGAGCCTCAGGAACACCCTGTTTTCCAGTTTGGAAACCCTGGACGAGTCGTTTGTACTGGTTGGATTGTAGAAGAAATTATCGCCGTAGAAGCTTCTTCCTATCTTGTCTGACTTGGAGATGTTGTCCTTGTAGAGCCTTCGGAAAACTGAATACTCGGAACTGTGACCGATAAATGCAGTTGTGACATTGCTGTCTCCGGTAGAGTCGGCAGCTTCCCTCTCTGCAGCATGCCATGCGGCCAGGCTGTCTATTTTAGCTATCAATGCTGTGTCTCCCGAAGACATGACCCTCTGGCGGAAGGATTTGTCATCCTTCTTGTCCTGCATGGTCTTGATGAACATGAAGGGAATCCTGTACTGCTGGTCCAGGAAGACCGTCTTCTTGGTAGTGGTGCTCGACGCACTGGAGAAATGGACCGGGTACTCCCTTGCATCAAGGGTGGTGTCCCTGATCATGGAAATGTCCGTGGTACCACCGTTCTCACCCCGGACGATCTTGTTGTGGATGTAACCGGCGTGCACCATGTATTTCTTCCCTAGGTAGTTGACTGTCGCTGCAAGGGTCTTGTTGACAGTCTTTTCGTTCTCCATTATTCCGTTGCCTCCGAACCTGTTATACTCCAGGGTGTAGTTCAGTTCCGGGAATAAGTTCTGGGAAGTAAGGATGTGGAGGTTGTCGGACTCTTTCTGGGAATTCGCGAACAAGGTGCCGAAGTAGGCCAGCTCAGTGTAGGCGGTCTTGGTGTTGTAGGACGGGACTGTCTTGGCCGAATAGGACCAGGATTCATAAGCGTCGTAGAACATGACACCGTTCTCGCTGGATCTGTTGAAGTAGTTGTAGTACTGAAGCGGCGATCCTGCCACGCCAAGCCATGTGGCATTGACATCCTTGCGGTAGAAAGGGTAGTCGTAGAAACGGAAGTTGTAGCTGGTGTCCGGTCCCTTGATGTCCATCTTGTGGAACTCCCTTTCATGGGTCCATTGTACTATTCTCTTGTACTGCATGGAGTCCGGGAAGGCGAAAGTCTCGAGTATCCTGGGGGTGTTCTCCCTGATGCTGTCCCGGATCAGGGCCACACTGTCCCTTTTCGCCTGTAGCGAATCCGCCTTCTGCCTTTTGATCCTTTCCTTGCTCTCGACTTCGATCTTCTTTCTCTCGTTGGGCGTAAGGCTGGCATACCATTCGTCGTAGGCGGCCTTCTTCCTGGCCGCGGACTCCAGGTTGTATAGCGAATCCAGGACAGGCCAGTCGATAGAGTCTCCGGCCTGCTTGAGTGAATCGCTCACAAAAGCATGTGTGAGAGAATCGAGTAGGGCGACATAGTACTTGTACCTGAAAGGGTCGGTCTCCTTTAGGGAATCGGGCGGGAATATGGTGTCCCTTGCAGTCAGGGCCGGTACGGAATCTATAGGAGCGAGGAAAGCCGAATCTGCCTTGCCGGTACTGCCTTTCTTGGAAAAAGGATTCTTGTAGCGGATCGTGTCAGGTCGCTGAGGCTTTTCTGCGCTGATGAATCCTATGCCCGGATCACCGTCGGCAGGACGGTTTCCCATGCCGACTGCGTGGAGTGAGATCAAACACACCACGGCCAGGGGGAACCATATTCTTTTCAACGCTTCTTTCATCCGGAACGGACTATAATCCGACAAATTTAAGGTTTTTCCCTTTTTCCAACAAATCCTGAGCCGAGAGGCTAAAATCGAGATAATTTCGTATATTTATGCAATATTGTTATTTGTGATGAAATTGAAGAAAATATACGAAACAGACCCTTATCTGGAACCATTCAAAGACGCTATCGAGGCGAGGCATTCAAGGATCCTTTCCGCAAAGGCGAAAATCGTAGGCTCCAGCACCGGCCGGCTTGCTGAGTCCGTGAACAATCATCTCTATTACGGCCTCCACAAGGAGGAAGATGGTTCGTGGGTCATCCGCGAATGGGCTCCTAACGCTTCCAGGATTTATTTGATCGGAGATTTCAATAACTGGAAGAGAACCGGGGCTTATGAACTGAAGCCAGTCGGCAATGGGAACTGGGAACTCCGCCTGGGTGGAATGTTCCTCAGTCATGGGGAACTTTACAAGTTATTCATAGAATGGCCTGGGGGAGGAGGAGAAAGGATTCCTGCCTACTGCACCCGTCTCGTCCAGGATCCGGAGACCAAGGTCTTCTGTGCCCAGGTCTGGGATCCCGCGGAACGATATTCATGGAAACATGACAAGGGATTCCGGCGTCCGCATCCGCTGATCTACGAGTGCCACATCGGTATGAGCTCTGAAGAGCCGAAGGTGGCTTCTTTCAGTGAATTCCGCCAGAATGTACTGCCGAGGGTGAAGAAGCTCGGCTATGACACCATCCAGATAATGGCCCTTCAGGAGCATCCTTATTATGGGTCCTTCGGTTATCAAGTCTCCAATTTCTTCGCCCTGAGTTCCCGTTTCGGGACTCCGGAAGAATTTAAGGAACTGGTAGACACAGCCCATGGGATGGGAATAGCGGTGGTGATGGATATCGTTCATTCACACAGTGTGGACAATGAGGCGGAAGGCCTCAGCCTTTTCGACGGAAGGGACGACCTGTACTTCTACCATGGCCCGCAAGGACACCATCCGGCATGGGGCTCGAGGTGTTTTGATTATGGGAAAGATGAAGTGGTCCGTTTCCTGTTGTCCAACTGCAAGTTCTGGATGGAGGAATACCATCTTGACGGTTTCCGTTTCGACGGTGTCACCAGCATGATTTACTGGGACCATGGCCTTGGGAAAGATTTCGGTGACTATGCCTTGTACTTCGACCAGGGGGTGGATGAGAATGCAATTACCTATCTCGGACTGGCTAACATGCTCATCAAGGAGATTAACCCCTTTGCTATCACCATAGCCGAAGACGTGAGCGGAATGGCCGGCCTTGCTGCCCCTTTCGCTTCCGGCGGAGTTGGTTTCGATTTCAGGATGGCCATGGGGATCGCCGACCATTGGATCAAATGGATCAAGGAAAGGACTGACGAGCAGTGGAGTCCGGGGGAGATCTGGTACGAGCTTACCAACAAGCGCGCTGATGAAAAGACCATCAGCTATGCTGAGTGCCATGACCAGGCACTGGTAGGAGACAAGACGATCATCTTCCGCCTCATCGATAAGGAGATGTATTTTTCGATGAACAAGGACTCCAAAAACCTTCTGGTAGACAGGGGAATAGCCCTGCACAAACTGATCAGGCTGGCTACTGTCGGCACCGCCGGGGACGGGTATCTCAATTTCATGGGAAATGAGTTCGGCCATCCGGAATGGATAGACTTCCCCCGAGCCGGCAATGGGTGGAGTTTCGAGCATGCCAGGAGACTTTGGTCCCTTGCTGACAACGGCTTCCTCAGATATGGCTGCCTTCAGGCCTTCGATGCGGAAATGATTCATCTTGTCAAACGTTACGGCATACTGGGTTCGCGCCCTTTCCTGCTTAGGGCCGACGAGGAGAAGAAAATCTTGATATTTGGGCGCAAAAACCTTATCTTTGCCCTGAATTTCAATCCGGTAGACTCTTTTACCAATTATGGCTTCGAGGCCCCTGCCGGAAAGTATGTGAAAGTGCTCGATTCCGATGCAGCTGAGTTTGACGGCTTTTCCCGCATGGAAAGCGATGGAGAGCATTTTACCGTAGATGGTGAACTGCGTCTCTACCTCCCCAGCAGGTGTGCATTGGTACTTATCGGCGAATAATAGATTGAACGAATATATGGCTTTTCTGAAATTCAACAAGTCCGAGCTGGTGAACCTCTCATATTCCCTTAAGAGGGAGATCATCAGCGCCAACAAGACCGGAGCCTATTGCAACACTTCCATAGTGACTTGCAACACCAGGCGTTACCATGGCCTCCTGGCCGTGCCGGTAGACAATTTCGGAGGGAAGAAGCACCTTCTGCTTTCCTCCATGGACGAGAGCCTTATCCTGGGAGGAAAGCAGTTCAACCTTGGCATCCATTGCTACGGTGACATCTACGAGCCCAGGGGACACAAGTACATCATTGATTTCGAAGCGGATCCAGTTCCTAAGATTACTTACAGGATCGGAAGTACCATATTCACGAAAACCATCATGCTTGTCCCCGATGCCGACCAGGTAATGGTCAAGTATGAGATGGTCAGTTCACCTGCGAAGGAGCGTCTGCTTCTCACGCCGTTCCTTGCTTTCCGCGACATCCATGCCCTGACAAGGGAGAATCCCGATGCAAGGACGGAAGGTTGGGAAGTCAAGGGAGGCATGGCATGGAAGCTTTATGAGGGTTTTCCTGACTTGAACCTCCAGTTCAACACCAAGGATGTAAGGTTTGTCCAGACTCCGTGCTGGTACAAAGGAGTAACCTACTCAGACGAGTACAGACGTGGTTTCGACTGCATGGAGGACCTGTATGTTCCGGGTCATTTCGAGGCAGAGATGAAGGAAGGTGAATCAATCATATTCTCAGCCTCCGTGTCAGAGATGAATCCCTCCGGGCTCAGGCGCCGCTTCGACTCCCTTCTGGCAAAGATTCCGCCTGTTACATCTTTCCATGACCAGCTTGTACGTTGTGCGGATCTGCTGATCCAGAACCGGGGAGGCCGCAAGCAGATCACAGCTGGTTTCTCCTGGATGTACACCGGCCTGCTCCGTGAGTCGATCATGGCAGCTCCCGGCCTGACTCTTTGCGCCACCGGCGACAAGGCCTCTTTCGAAGCCGTCATAGACAACCTGATCGCCGATGAGCCGGAAAGGCTTTTCCACAGGACCACCCAGGTTGAGGCTCCTCTGAGACTGGCGGGAGCCCTGAAGCAGTACATTGACTTCGGCGGCGACGGAAAGGCTGTCTGGAAAAAGTACGGTCCGACCTTGAAGGGTATCCTGGAAAGCTACCTGCCCGGAAGAAGGGCAGAGGTGGCCATGCAACCCAACGGCCTGCTCTGGGCACAGATGGAAGGCTGGGCACTGTCCTGGATGAATGCCTACATCGACGGTCGTCCGGTTACAGAAAGGGCTGGTTATCAGGTAGAGACCAATTCTTTCTGGTACCATTCGATCTCCATTACACTCGACATGGAGAAAAGATATGGCGGAGGCAAGGACAAGGAGTTCATCGAGAGATGGACCGGAATCCGTAACCTTGTCAAGGAGAACTTCCAGCCTGTGTTCTGGAATCCCAGGGCGGGGTACCTCGCTGACTATGTGGATAATTCCGGTCAGCACATGGAGGTCCGGCCGAACATGCTCTATGCCCTTGTGGAAGAGGACATGCCGGTCGATCCCGAGGTGGCGAGTTCGGTTCTTCATGTGATCGACAACGAACTGGTGACCAGGAGAGGTATCCGTACGCTTTCGCCCCGCAGCATCGACTACAAGGGAGTCTACGAGGGTACCCAGCACGAAAGGGACCTTGCCTACCATGGAGGCAGTACAAGGGTTTTCCTCCTGGCACCCTATATCTGGGTGTGTTTCCGCATGAAGGGAGCATCTTTCATAAAGAAGGCCGAATGGCTTGTGGAAGGTTTCTACGAGGATCTCAACAAGCATGGCGTGGGTGCATTCTCCGAACTTTACGACGGAGACCCGCCTCATGAGCCTCACGGGGCCATTTCATCGGCCCTCAGTACTTCCGCCCTGTTGATGGTGGACTACATGATTGCAAAATACAAGGAGGATCAGAAATGAGAGTCTTGATGTTCGGATGGGAGTTTCCTCCCCACATCGCAGGCGGTCTTGGAACTGCTTGCTATGGCATCGTCAAGGGCCTTGCCGAAAACGGGGTCCAGACCATATTCGTGATGCCTTCGGCTTCAGGCGATGAGGACGGCAGTGTCGCTACCATCATCAACGCCAGCGACGTCCCCGTGGTCTCCACGAGTTCTTCTGTCGATGATTTCGTGAATATGGTAAAGTTCATGAAGGTCGGGACGAACATGATCCCTTACGTGGATCCTGAGCAGTTCCATGAGATGGTGGAAGCGGAAAAGAGGCTTCGCGAAGAGTCGACGGAAAAGCATGTAGGTGAAAAGTTCCGTTTCTCAGGGAAGTATGGTTCCAACCTCATGGAAGAGGTAGCGCGTTATGCTATGGTAGGTGGTACTATAGCCATGGAGCACAAGGACGAGTTCGACCTCATCCATGCCCATGACTGGCTGACCTATCTGGCAGGAATAGCTGCGAAGGAACTTACCGGCAAACCTCTCGTGGTCCATGTCCATGCCACCTCATTCGACCGAGGGACAGAGGACATGATCGACACCCGGGTCTTCGACATAGAGAAGAGGGGAATGGAGGCAGCGGACAAGGTCATTGCAGTCAGCGACCTGACCCGCAACATAGTCATAAACAAGTACGGAATCTCCCCTGACAAGGTTGTGACCGTACACAATGCCGTGGATTTCAGCGGAAGGGAGAACCTTCAGGTAGAGAGGGGACTGAAAGACAAGGTCGTCACCTTCCTCGGGAGGATCACATTCCAGAAGGGACCTGAATATTTCATCGAAGCGGCTGCCAAGGTCTTGAAGAGGACCGACCACGTCCATTTCGTCATGGCTGGCAGTGGAGACATGATGAATCGTTGCATCCGCCATGCTGCCCGCCTGGGCATTTCGGACCGTTTCCATTTCACCGGTTTCCTGCGTGGCACCGATGTACAGAAGATGTTCGCTTTGTCCGATGTGTACATCATGCCGTCTGTCTCCGAGCCTTTCGGTATTTCTCCCCTTGAGGCCATGAGAAGCAATGTCCCTTCGATCATTTCCAACCAGAGCGGAGCTGCTGAAGTCCTCAAGTATGCATTCAAGGTTGATTTCTGGGATGTCGACGCGATGGCGGACGACATCTACGCCCTGCTCAAGTATCCAGCTCTTGCAGACTTTGCCGCAAAGGAAGGTTATGAAGAGGTCAATCGCCTCAAATGGAACCATGCTGCGGCGAAGATGAAGAAAGTCTATGAATCCGTCATAAAATAAAAAGCCATGAAAAAGAGCATCTGTTTGTATTTCCAAGTCCATCAGCCTACCAGGCTGAGACTGTACCGGTTCTTCGATATCGGCAAGGATTCCCATTACTACGATGACTTCACCAACAGGACCATCCTTCACAGGGTGGCACAAAGATGCTACCTTCCCATGAACAGGATTCTGCTGGACCTTATCAAAAAACACGGAGGTGCCTTCAAGGTGACCTTCTCCATAACAGGCTCCGCCCTTGAACAATTCGACAGGTACGAACCTGAAGTGGTCGACTCTTTCAGGGAGCTCGCCGCAACGGGCAATGTCGAGTTCCTTGCCGAGACCTATTACCACTCCCTGTCTTCCCTTGCCAGCGAAGGTGAGTTCAAGCACCAGGTCGAAAAGCATGTCAAGACGATCGAAGACCATTTCGGAGTTACTCCGAAAGCCTTCCGCAACACGGAGATGATCTATTCCGACTCCATAGGAAGGATGGTTTATTCCCTTGGTTTCAAGACCATGCTGACTGAAGGTGCCAAGCATATCCTTGGATGGAAGAGTCCTGACTATGTTTACACCGATCCCCTGGAGAATCGCCTCAAGCTTCTGCTGAGGAACTATTCACTGAGTGACGACATCGCTTTCCGGTTTTCCGACAGGGGTTGGGACAACTGGCCTCTGACTGGTGAGAAGTTCCTTTCCTGGCTCAAGGCAGCCGACGGAGACATTATCAATCTCTTCATGGACTACGAAACTTTCGGAGAGCATCAGAGGGAGTCTTCCGGCATCTTCGATTTCATGCGTTACCTTCCTGACGTGGTCTTGGGTGATGGTTCTTTCGAATTCACCACTCCTTCCGCCGCTACTCGCAAGTACAAGGCCATCGCAGAAATAGACGTGCCCGATCCGATCTCTTGGGCTGATGAAGAAAGGGACGTTACCGCCTGGCTTGGCAACGAGCTGCAGCAGGATGCTTTCAACAAGCTCTACGAGCAGTCGGAGAAGCTCGCCCTTCTGAATAATCCTGTCCTATGGGAAGAGTTCGGCCATCTCCAGGAGAGCGACCACCTCTATTACATGAGCACCAAGTTCTTCTCCGACGGGGAAGTGCACCGTTATTTCAACCCCTACAACACCCCCTACGAGGCATTCATCAACTATATGAATGCCCTCAGCGACTTCATCCTCAGGATTGATGATGCCGTCGCAACCTCCGGACAGGAACCTGTCCGTAAACCAGTAAAAAAGAAAAAGACTAAATGACAAAAGAACTGATCAATCCGGACTACTTGTTCGAAGTCAGCTGGGAAGTCTGCAACAAGGTTGGAGGCATCTACACAGTGATCGCAACTAAGTCCCTCTTTCTCAAGCAGCAACTCCACAAGCACCACATTCTGATCGGACCGGATGTCTGGATGGACACCGAAAGCAATCCGGATTTCATAGAAGATAATCACCTTTACACTCTATGGAAAGCCCAGGCCGCCTCTGAAGGAATCAGGGTACGGCTTGGAAGGTGGAATGTCCCTGGCAAGCCCATCGCGATTCTGGTGGACTTCAAACAGTACCTTACCAGGCAGGATGACATCCTGACCGAATACTGGAAGCGTTTCAGGGTGGATTCCATCACCGGCAACTGGGACTACAAGGAGAATGTCCTCTTCGGTTATGCTGCCGGACATGTGATCGAGAGTTTCTACCGCTTCAACCTCAATGCTTCTGACAAGGTCGTGGCCCAGTTCCACGAGTGGCAGACCGGTTCCGGACTTCTTTATCTGAAGAGTACGGAACTTCCTGTAGCAACGGTCTTCACCACCCATGCCACCGTGATGGGACGCTGCCTTGCAGGTAACAACCTGCCTCTCTATGATTCCATGGAGGTCTATGACGGAGACCAGAAGGCCCAGCAGTTCGGGGTGGTCGCCAGGCACTCAATCGAGAAGATCTCCGCGCAGAATGCCGATGCTTTCACTACTGTAAGCGAGATCACGGCCAGGGAATGCGAGCATTTCCTCGGTCGTCCTGTAGATGTGGTGACTCCCAATGGATTCGAGAACAGCTTCACACCTTCCACACCAGAACTCTTTGAAGAAAAGCGCAAGGCTGCGAGGGCGAGGCTGATAGAGGTCGCCGCCGCCATGTCCGGCGAATCGGTCTCGAAGGATGCCATCCTCATAGGAATAGGCGGACGCTATGAATATAGGAACAAGGGTATCGATGTTTTCATCGATGCTCTCAAGAAACTTTCCGACACCGATCCGGCAGGCCGTGACATCCAGGCCTTCATCATGATTCCTTCAGGCCACAACGGTGCTGACAAGGACCTGGTGGCCAAACTGGCCGGAAACAAGTCAGACTACACTACCCAGACCTCGCATTACCTGATGGATCCCTGGTCGGATGTCATTACACGCCGTTTCAGGGAACTCGGCTTCAACAACTCCAAGGGCAGCCGTGTCAAGGTCTATTTCATCCCTTCCTACCTCAACGGCAACGACGGGGTTTTCAACAAGACCTACTATGACCTTCTGGTCGGTCTGGATCTCACCCTCTTCCCTTCATATTACGAGCCTTGGGGATACACCCCTCTGGAGAGCCTGGCGTTCAGGATTCCTTCCCTGACCACAAGTCTTTCCGGTTTCGGGAAATGGGTCCGTTCCCATTACGGGAAAGAGCATCCAGGACTCACGGTTCTTGAGAGGAATGATACCAATTATTTCCAAGTGGTCGACGGAGTGGTAGAGAGAGTGAAGGAAATAGCGGCCCTCGACGACGATGGCAGGAAGGCCATGATGGCCTCCGCGCAGGACATTTCCACCATTGCCCTCTGGGAGAACCAGATAAAGTATTACAAGGAAGCTTATTCGATAGCCCTGGGCAAGGTGGTGGCTTCCAAGGGGGCATTCCCCGATGAACTTAACAAAGACAGATCAATGGCTTACAACAAGATAGAAATCAATAACCCTGCATGGAAGAGCGTGATGGTGACCCGTCATCTTCCCGATGCGATCTCTGGACTCGAAACCCTTTCCAAGAACCTATGGTGGTGTTGGAACGAATCTGCCAAGTCCCTGTTCAAATCCATCGATTCAGATGTATGGCATGACACCAAACACAATCCTATGGCCCTTTTGGACATAGTGAGTCTCAAGAGGTTCAAGGCTCTTGCCAAGGACGAGGATTTCATGGGAAATTACAAGAGTGTGATGAACGAGTTCAATGCCTACATGGCTCTCAAGGCAGAACGTACCGATCCCATGATCGGCTACTTCTGCATGGAGTACGGTCTCGACACATCACTCAAGATCTATTCCGGAGGCCTCGGAATCCTCGCCGGTGACTATCTCAAGGAGACGAGCGACATGAACGTCAACCTCGTAGCCGTCGGTTTCCTCTACAGGTACGGCTATTTCACCCAGGTCCTTACCGGCCAGGGAGAGCAGGTAGCCCAGTACGATGCCCAGGACTTCACCAAGATCCCGGCCGAACCTGTACTCGATTCCTCAGGCAACTGGATGACTGCCAGCGTGGCCTTCCCTGGAAGAAACATTACAGCCAGGATCTGGAAAGTTGCCGTGGGACGTACTGACCTGTACCTTCTTGACACCGACTATGAGGCCAACATTCCAGAAGACCGCCAGGTAACCTACCATCTTTACGGTGGTGACTGGGAGAATCGCCTGAAGCAGGAACTCCTTCTGGGTGTAGGTGGAATAAGGGCTCTCAGGAACCTCGGAATAAATCCTCAGATCTATCATTGCAACGAAGGACATGCTGCATTTACCGGTCTCGAGAGGTTGAGGGAACTGGTCCAGGAGGACAACCTTGATTTCGGAGAAGCAGTCGAGGTGGTAAAGGCTTCGTCCCTGTTCACTACCCACACGCCCGTTCCCGCCGGCCATGACTCCTTCGACGAAGGACTGCTCAGGAAATACATCGGCCACTATCCCCAGAGACTCAAGGTCGACTGGGAGACCATGATGGCTTTGGGCAAACCGGACGGATCCGACCAGCATGAGAAGTTCAGCATGAGTTTCCTTGCATCCAGCCTCTCCCAGAATGTCAATGGAGTTTCCTGGCTGCATGGCGAGGTGAGCAAGGATATCTTCAGCAGGATGTATCCTGGTTACCTTCCCGAGGAACTGTTCATCAGCTATGTCACCAACGGAGTCCACTATCCTACATGGACTGCTGCCGAGTGGCAGAAGATTCATTCCAGGGTCTTCGGCCCCGAATTCAAGACACATCACTACGATAAGTCCTGCTTCGACGGAATCTACAAGGTTTCAGACAAGGAAGTTTGGGAGACGAGGAAGACCTTGAAGGAACGGCTTATCAAGGTCGTCAAGGAAATTATCTCGGATCCTGCATCCTGCAACCACTATTCTCCAAGCCAGATCGTGGCCATCAAGGAGAATCTCAGGGATGACGTACTCACGATAGGTTTCGCCCGCCGTTTCGCTACCTACAAGAGGGGTACCCTCCTGTTTACCGATCTCGACAGGCTTGATGCTATAGTCAACAATCCCGAACGTCCCGTCCAGTTCCTGTTCGCCGGGAAGGCGCATCCTGCCGACAAGGCCGGACAGGACCTGATCAAGAGGATTGTGGAGATCTCCAAGCAGGACCGTTTCATCGGAAAGATTGTCTTTGTTCCCGGTTACGACATCCGTCTGGCAAAGAGACTTGTCCAGGGAGTTGATGTCTGGATGAACAATCCTACCAGGCCTCAGGAAGCTTCAGGTACTTCCGGTGAGAAGGCTTCCATGAACGGCGTCATGCATTTCTCAGTACTTGATGGCTGGTGGGTAGAGGGTTACAAGGAAGGTGCCGGCTGGGCCCTCCCTCGTGAAAGGTCCTATGACGACCAGAGGTACCAGAATGAACTGGATGCTGCCACTATCTACACGATCATTGAAAACGAGATCGCTCCTGCTTATTACGAAGTCGACAAGTCTTCAGGCCTCTCTCCAGTCTGGGTCAGCTATATCAAGAACACCATAGCCAAGGTTGCGAGCAACTTCACCACCAACAGGATGTTGACCGACTATGTGAACCAGTACTATGTGCCCCAGGCAGCGCGTGCTGGGGAAATAGTCTCCGATGACTACAGGCTTGCCCGCCGCATTTCCGCCTGGAAGAAGAAGTTGCGCCGTGAGTGGAAGAACATCGAGGTTATCTCCCACACCCAGCTAGACCCGTCATACAGTCTTTCGATGCACAACAGCCTGAACGAGGAGGTTGTCCTCAATCTCGGAGACCTTTCTCCTGAGGACATCGGAGTCGAATTGATACTCGCCACTACCGACCGCAAGCAGAAGCTTCATATCCAGGAAAGATTCGAATACGAAGTGGTAGATTTCAACGATGGGATTGCAAAGTACCGGACATCCTTCGTCCCCGACAAGACAGGTATGTACCAGGTGGCTTCCAGGATGTATGCCAAGAATCCTGCAATGCCTCACCGTCAGGACTTTGAACTTGTGAAATGGTTATAGCCACAGGCTTCTTCGACGGTGTCCACCTTGGGCACCGTCATGTTTTAGGGCAACTGGTAAAGGAGGCCCGGGACAGAGGGGACGAAAGCATGGTCGTCACCTTCTGGCCTCATCCACGCAATGTCCTGCAGGATGATGCCAGGAACCTCCGTCTGCTGACCTCCCTTCCCGAAAAGAAAGAGATACTCCTGGGACTGGGTGTGGACCGTGTCGAGGTCCTTCCTTTCACCAGGGCTTTCAGCCGTCTTACTACAGAGGAGTATTTCCGGGAATATATTATCGGCCGTTTCGGTGGCAAGGCAGTGCTCATAGGTTACGACAACCGGGTCGGGAGCGACCTGCTCACCCCTGACGAGATTGAAACCGTGGCGAAAAGGACCGGGCTGGAGGTGATCCGGACTGACAGCGTGTCGATTCCCGGTGGTATTGTGGTCAGTTCTACCAAGATCCGAGAAGCCATTTCCTCTGGAGACGTCGAGTCTGCAGCTGCAATGCTCGGTTATGAATATTCCCTCGTGGGAGTGGTCGTGGCAGGCAATCACCTTGGCAGGACAATCGGTTTCCCTACAGCCAACATGAGACTTTACGAGCCCCTGAAACTTCTCCCAGGAAACGGAGTCTATTCGGTGGAAGTGGAATCCCTGGGACGACGGTTCAGAGGAATGTGCAACATCGGCACAAGGCCGACAGTCAACGCCGGAACGGACAGGACGGTGGAAACCAACATCTTCGGCTTCGACGAAGACATCTACGGACTTGACCTGAAGGTCACCTTCCTTAGGAAGATAAGGGAAGAACGCCGCTTCAGCTCCCTGGACGAACTGAAGGCGCAGCTTGAGCACGACCGGAAAGTCTGCCTGGAAGCCTAGAGTTTATCACTGCATGTGCAGCTCGCTCTTGGCGTGGGCTGCACCCTGCTTGGCGAAGTTGGAGTTCTTCGTACCCTCTTTTCCCAGTTTCAGGTATTTCTCATAGTACTGGAGGGCCTGCTTGTACTCCTTGCGGACTTCGTGGCAGTAACCCAGCGAGACCAGCAGGGCCAGGTCGTCAGGATTGTATTTGTAGGCTTTTTCGAACTCAGGCAGGGCAAGGCTTATGTTCTCGTTGCGGTAGTAAAGCTGACCTAAGCCATTGTGGATCTTGTACATGAGGCCTGGATCAGGTTCTGCCAGCTCAGAGGCCTTCTTGAATAGATTGACCGCTTTCTTGGTGTTGTCTATTAAGACTCCATCCTTTCTTCGGATCAAGCCATCCTTTGCCAGGGATATGGCATAATTGACAGCCAGTTTGGCATCGGTCGAATCGGTCTGCCAGGCTGATTCAAAACAGTCCTGGGCAACTTCGAAACGGTTGAGGGCCAATGCATTGAGACCGGAATAGTACATGGTCCCATAAGAATCGTCGCCGTCCTTGCGGAGCTGTTTGAAGACCTCATAGGCGTTATCCTGGTCTTCTTTCAGGTAATATGCCACCCCAAGTATCTGCGCTACCCCCATGTTGTCGGGAACCAGTTCCAGAAAAGCTTTCGTCAGTGAGATGATTCCGTCGTAGTCCTTCTTCCTGAGAAGGATATTCGATATGCTGGTGACCGTGTTCGGATTGGAGGGGTTGAGCCTCAATGATTTCCGGTAATATGCAAGAGAAGAGTCCACCTGTCCCATATTCAGCAGGCTGGCTCCTACGAGTGACAGCATCGACGGGATGGAATCCCTCCTGCAGATAGCCATCCCTTCTTCTGCGCATCCTTGGAAGTCGTTGACCTTGAAAAGGAGAGAAGCCTTTTGGATAGAGAAATACAAGTTGTCCGGGTGCTGCAACGAGAGTATGCCATAAAGGCCGAGGGCATCCTCCAGCTTCCCGGAATTGACATGGCAGTCTGCAAGTTCACCCGCCACTTCCACGTCCAGCATTCCTGGCTTCATCACAGAAGCGAGCGTTTCGGCTGCGGCGTCGTAGCGGAGTATCTTTTTCTGGCAGCGTGCTTTCTGCAGGGACAGATCCCTTATGGCAGTGTCATCTCCTGCAGCGGCCTCAAGTGCCTTGTCGAGAAGTTCAATTGCCTTTGAATATTCGTACCTGGCCATGGCTTCCCTGGCCGCCTGGAGATTGTCGGTTTGCTGTGCGTGAACTCCGGTTGCGGCCAGGAAAAGCAGCATGGCTGCCAAGAAGAGGCGTGGTTTTATCATCTGAGTTTGAATAATACCGGGAAGGTGTAGGTTACAGGTACATATTCTCCATCCTTGTTCTTTCCGGGAACCCATGCAGGAGAAGAGGAGACTACCCTGACAGCCTCTGCGTCAAGCAGGGGATCGGCTCCGCGAAGAACCCTTACGTCAGTCATTTTCCCTTTTTCGGTGATGACGAAACTCAATACTAACCTCCCTTCTATCTTTTTGTCTTTAGCTTCTTTGGGATAAACGAGGCGCTCATTCACCCACTTGGAAAAATCAGCTGCATTACCGCCATTGAATGAGGGCTTTTCTTCAACCAGCTGGAATGGTTCCGGGGCCTTTTTCTCAGGATTCTGAGGAGTCTGGTAGTCTGTCACGGTCCTTGCCGTGGCGGCGAGTGACAACCCTATGATAGGGGTCAGCAACAGCGCCTTCAGTGAAGAGGCTGCTTTTGTTTTTTTCTTGATCATCATCTTGATTCTGTTTTTGATTGTACCTGACCTGAGACTGTTTGCCAACGTGTAGCCATGGTCGGCCGCAGACTTCATGATCAGGAATAGTTGGTATTGGGTTGCATCGATGCCATGTTTGAGTACAGCCTCATCGGCTTCATATTCGTGTATCCCACGAAGGTCGGTCCCAAGCATCCAGACGAAGGGGTTGTACCACTGGAAGGCCGTTAGCACATCAGTCATGAGGATGTCCGGTGAATGCCTCAGATTGATGTGGGCCTGCTCGTGGAGGATGATTTCAGGATTGCCGGCTTCGTAGTCTTTTCTGGACAGGACAATGAAGCTCATCCAGCTGAAAGGTTCGACATCCTCCTCAGTCACCACCAGACGGTACTTCTCTCCCTCAACGGGGACTTGGTAACCGCTTCTTATCAGCCTGCCTATCTTCCAGATTGACCATAGAATCCTGAACAGTACAAGCGCGACTCCAGCCAGGTAAACAGCAACTGCCACTATGCCAGCCCCGAGCGCTGATGGGGCGGAAGCCTCCATTGCCGCACCTGCCTGCGCGGCTGTTTCAGTTGCGGGGACAATAACGGTCTTGTGGAAAGTGATCACGCAGAATGGCAGGATCATTGACACCGGCGGGATCAGGACCAGGACGAACCTGTTCAGCCGGTGCAGCGTCTCCTTGCTTAGGAGCATCCGCCAGCAGAGGTAGAAGGCCGTAGTGAGTATGGCGACCTTCAATGAATATATGACCAATCCGCCCATAATGAACTGCTTATTATTCTTCCTCCGAGGTTTTCTTGCCGGCGTTCTCTACCTCGGCGATCAGCTCCTTGAGTTCTTCAACGGTGATCTTCTCGTCCTTCAGGAGGGTGGACACCGCGCTCATGTAGGAATTGCCGAACCAGTTGCTTATCAGGCTCGAAAGGGACTGCTTGCGGTACTGGTTCTCGGTGACTGCAGGGAAATACTGGAAACTGCCGCCATAGTGCTTGTGCTCCAGGAACCCGTCCTTCTCAAGGATACGGACCTGGGTGGACACAGTGTTGACATGGGGTTTGGGATCAGGAAAAAACGGCAGCATGTCCTTCACAAACATACCACCGTTCTTCCAGAACAGTTTCATTATCTCTTCTTCCTTGCGGGTCAATTTTCTCATATCTGGCTCTGATTTAGTGTTCAGAGACAAATATGAGAAAAATTTTTAGATCGTGCAACTATTTTTTATCGTTGACGGGGAAAGATCCTTTGTGAGTCTGTGCGCCTGAAGGATCGTTAGTCTTGAAATTGATAGTCTTGCCGTCAACGTCGAGGACCATCAATTCTACGTTGTCGTTTACTATCACTGGGAAGTTGGCATTTGATGTCCCGACAGGGCAGAGGCTGTAGTTGTGCTCGTGTCCTGAGATCATGAGGTCGATTCCGGCCTCGTTGAGTATAGGAACGAAGATTTCGCAGATGTTCTTGTTGCCATGCCAGCTCTTGAGCCTGGGAGGAATGTGGGAGAACACGATCCTGACTTCGGCATTCTTGAAAGCCTCGGACTTTGTGACCCCCTTTAGCCACTCAGCCTGCTCATGCAGGTACTGGTCCATACTCAACATGCCCTGGTACTCGATGTCGTCATCGGGTTTATCCTCTCCGCTGTCCAGGGCGATGAAGAAGAACTTGCCCCACTGGAAGGTGTAGTAAGGCATGCCGGTAGGAGTCTGGAACCATTTCAGCCAATCACGAGCGAAAAGGCCGCGGAATTCGTGGTTGCCCCTGGTGACGTAAAGAGGAGTCTCGTCAGCGAAGAGTTTGGATGCTGGAGTGACGTAGACGGACATGTGCATCTCGTCGTTGATCGTAGTTGTCATGTCTCCGTTGAACACGACGAAATCGTATTTGCCACGGGCCTCGGCAAAGAGTTTACTGAAGTCTTCGCCATTGGCGTGGATGTCGTTGACTATTGCAATGTGCAGTTTGTCATAGTCTTTTTTCAAGGTGGTCACCACTGGTGGATTTGCAGTGTAGACATTGGCGCCGAAAGGCTTGGTAAACGTGATGTCCCTTTCTCCGTTGAAGGCGCGGAGTCCCTTCATCATGATCCTGTAGCGGTAGCGTGTGCCTGGCTGGAGCCCAGTGATGCGGACCGTGTGGATCTTGGTCAGGGGATTGATTCCGGCTCCGGTCATGTCATAATACTTCGGCCGGTCGGTGTAGTAGAAATGAGTACCGTCGTCAGGAGCGAGCTCCACCCATCCGAGAGCATCGATGTCAGAGACCCACATTACTGTAAACCCGTCAGTCGTAACATTCTGGAGATAAGGTCCGCTCACACATTTGACGGTTGACGGCTGGACCGGTGCCGCTGCCGTTGTCGTGGTTGAAGGCTCCTGTCCCAGAAGCGAAAGGGACGCAAGGAGAAGGCATGCTGAAATTAGAATTCTTTTCATTGGTCGTTTGTTTTCAATGTAAAGATAACTAAAAAACTCCATATTCGTTTTTTTTATTATATTTGCAATCAGTGAACTGGGTTCTGCCGGAATTGGCGGGACTCCGTTCAATTTTTAATGAAATACAGACAATTATGGCAGATATCCATTACATGACCCAGGAAGGGTTGGACAAACTTAAGAAAGACCTCGCTGAGGCACTTGCCCAGCGTCCTGTTATCTCCGCAGCGATCGCGGAGGCCAGGGAGAAGGGTGACCTCTCCGAGAATGCGGAATACGACGCGGCGCGTGACGCCCAGGGACTCCTGGAAGTAAAGATCGCCAAACTCAAGGATCTGGTAGCTAATGCCAAGGTCATCGACGAGTCCCTGGTCAGTACCGACAAGGTACAGATGCTCAACAAGGTGAAGGTCGAGAACCTGTCGATGAAGCAGGTCATGGAGTTCACTATCGTGGGCGAGACTGAGGCTGACTTCGCCCATGGCAAGCTTGCAGCTACCACCCCTATAGCCAAGGCCCTTCTCGGCCATGCCAAAGGGGACGTCGTAGAGGCAAAGGTTCCTTCAGGAGTCATCAAGTTCAAGATTCTCGACATTTCACTCTAAAACCATGGCAACTATTTTCACAAGGATAGCCAAGGGTGAGATCCCTTCATATAAGGTTGCTGAGAATGAGGATTTCTACGCCTTCCTGGACATCAACCCTCTGGCTAAGGGTCACACTCTGGTGATTCCCAAGAATGTGGAGGATGACTACATCTTCCATCTCGACAGGGAGACTTATGACGGACTTTGGGCTTTTGCCCGCAAGGTTGCCGTTGCCTTGAAGGCTGCGGTGCCCTGCGAGAGGGTAGGAGTCGCTGTCCTCGGCATGGAAGTGCCCCATACCCACATCCATCTGGTTCCGCTTCAGACAGAGGCGGACCTGGATTTCAGGAAGGAAAAGCTTCATTTCAGTGATGATGAAAACAAAAAGGTCGCCCAGGCGATTTTCAATGAATATGAAAAATTGTAAGAACATTCTTCTGGCGGCAGCCTTCCTGGCAGCCGCTTATTCATGTACGGACAAGGTCCGTATAGACGGAACAGTTGAAGGCCTTCCCGATTCCAAGGTGGTGATCAAGCAACTGGCCGGAAATACTTTCAATGTACTCGACACCGTCAAGACAGATTCCAAGGGATCATATTCCTACACGATGGAAGTGAAGGAAGGGCAGCCTGAATTCGTCTATGTCTTTGACGGCGACACCAAACTGGCTTCCCTGCTTCTTGGCAAGGGCGACAAGGTAAAGGTCGTCTCAGATGCCAAAGGGGGTTACACGGTTGAGGGTTCGGATGACTGCTCAAGGCTCAAGCAAGTAGAGGATGAATTTTCTTCTTTTCTCGACGAGATCTCATCTGCTGTCCAGTCTGGTGACAACGTTGCTGTCTCCAGGAAGTACGTCGAATACTACCGTTCCCGTGTGAAGTATGTTCTTGACAACAGCAAGTCTCTCACTGTCATCCCTGTCCTCTATCAGAAGATAAATGAGGATTTCCCGGTGTTCGCCCAGCCTACGGACGCAGTCCTGTTCAGGGGAATACATGATTCCCTCATGACTGTCTATCCGGATTCGAAGTATGTCACCGCTCTTGGCAAAGAAGCCGAGCGCAGGATGAACGTCCTGTCATTCGAACAGCAGATCCAGAATGCCAAAGAAGCCGGTTTCCCTGATCTGTCGCTCCCTGGCCTTGACGGAAAGAACATAAAGCTGAGCGACATCTCCTCCAAGATCGTCATGGTCTATTTCTGGCAGGCTTCAGAGGCTGCTCAGAAAATGTTCAACCAGGATGTCCTCCTGCCCCTGTACAAGACCTATCATCCAAAGGGATTTGAAATCTATTCCGTTTCCCTCGACGCTGACAAGGGAGTCTGGGCGAGTGCTGTCAGGAACCAGGAACTGCCTTGGGTCAATGTCTGCGACGGACGCGGCGCAGCGACTCCTGCGGTTGCACTTTACAACCTTTCCAATGGTCTGCCTGTCGCCTACATGATCCTGGACGGCCATCTCAAGCCTGAGACCCTTACTTCTGAGAAGGAGATAAAGGCTTTCCTTGCTGCGAACCTGAAATAACCACTAATCATAACCATATATTCAATAACACGATCCTATGGCATTAATGATAATACAGCTGCTGATCGTTCTTGCAGCCCTTTATGTGGGCTCCAGGTACGGCAGCCTGGCTCTGGGTGCCATTTCTGGCCTCGGGCTTGCTATCCTTGTCTTTGGCTTCGGCATGAAGCCTGGGACGCCTCCCACGGATGTTATCTACATCATAATCGCAGCTGTCACCTGTGCAGGTATCCTTCAGGCTTCCGGTGGCATGGACTGGCTCATACAGCTGGCTGAGAAACTTCTGAGAAAGCATCCGGACAGGATTACTTTCCTCGCTCCGTTCGCAACCTTCTTCCTAACCGTGCTTGTCGGCACAGGCCATGTGGTTTACACCCTTATGCCTATCATCGTAGACATCGCAATCAAGAAGGGTATCCGTCCTGAAAGACCATGCGGTGTAGCTTCAGTGGCGTCGCAGGTAGGTATCACCTGCTCCCCGATCGCGGCCGCCGTTGTGGCTTTCGTCACCATCTCCAATGCCAACGGCTATGGCGTCTCCATTCCTCAGGTGCTGATGGTAACGATCCCGGCCTGCCTGATAGGTCTCTTCTTCGCAGCCATGGCGTCATTCCGCAGAGGCAAGGATCTGGACAAGGATCCTGATTTCCAGAAGAGAATCTCCGACCCCGCCGTCCGTGACTATGTCTATGGCAGCGAGGCTACGACTCTTGATAAGGTGATCGACAAGAATGCCAAGCGTGCAGTCTACATATTCCTTTGCGCTATCCTGGTGATCGTCGGCCTGGCTTTCTGCCAGATGGTGATGAGCAAGGAAGCCCTGGAGAAGCTTCCCAAGATGAACATCGCCATTCAGATCATCATGCTCAGCGCTACGGCCCTCATGATCATTATCAGCAAGGTTGACCTCAAGAAGGCCGCCGCTGGAACCGTGTGGAGGTCCGGTATGGTGGCTGTAGTTGCAATATATGGTATCGCCTGGATGGCCGACACTTATTTCGGGAACTACATGGACCAGATCAAGGAGATGCTCACCGGCCTCGTGACCCAGTATCCCTGGTCGATTGCTGTCGTATTCTTCCTGGTGTCCGTTCTGATCAATTCCCAGGGAGCCGTCGTCGTCGCCATGCTTCCTCTTGCATATTCCCTCGGGATTCCCGGCCCGGTGCTGCTTGGCGTCCTGCCCAGTGTCTACGGCTACTTCTTCATCCCGAACTATCCTTCCGACATCGCCACGGTCAACTTTGACCGTACAGGAACTACGGTGATAGGCAAGTACCTGCTGAACCACAGTTTCATGATGCCGGGCCTGGTGAGCACGATTATCGCGACGATCGTCGGCTACGTGATGACCACCATGCTCTTCCCCGGCTACTTCGCCAGCTTGTAGTGCAGGACTTTTTATCCTTTCGCTGGCAATGGCGTTTTAGGGAACTTGTTGGTAAATAATTATTTACAGAAAACGCGTGGTTTATTTGACTACGCGTTTTCTGTAATTCGATGATTCTCAGTAGCTTATGAAAAACGGCCTTGGAATCATTCTGGCGAAAACGTGTTACAATATTGCCATTTATTCGTTTATTAGAGTAGAGAACCGGAATTGATGAAGGAAGATTTCCTGACAGAGGCGTTTGTGTCCTTGAAGGACAGATGGAAAGCGGAAGATGCTCTCCAGGAGGCATTTTGCAAGCTGTGGGGCAGGAAATACAAGGTATCCAGCCTGAAAGAGGCCGTTGGACTACTGTCAAGGGCCGTCAGGAACATAGAAATCGACGAGTTGAGGAAGGCTGGGCGCAGGAAGACAGTAGGACTGGATAAGGCTGGTTTGGAAGAGGATTCCGGGGAAGCTATGGCACTGGAGCGTGAAGCCCTCTTCCGAAAGGTGGAAGCCTCATTGGACAGGGACATTACATTGCTGCAGAAGAAAGTCATCCAGCTGCACGAATATGAAGGCCTGTCCTTCGAAGAAATCGCCAAGGAGCTCGGCATGCAGCCGGCGGCGGTAAGGATGCAGGCCTCGAGGGCCAGGAAAGTATTGAGAGATAAATTCAGGAATAATGATGGAACGGATTGATGAAATGATTGAAAGGTATTTCGAGGCGACCCTCTCGGAAGAGGAAGAAACTGCCCTCAAGGCCTTCCTGGCTTCTCCGGAGGGTCAGGCTCCTGAATATGACGACGTCCGTGCCGTCATGGGCTACTTCGCCGCCGGCCGGTCGATAGAGATTCTTCGGTCGCGTCCGCTCTCTCAGAATGACAAGATACATGCCCCTGTCATCCTGAGCGAAACGAAGGATCTTCGACACCGGAGTCCCCTATGGCGCCGGATCGCGGCCATCGCCGCCAGCCTGACAATCATCGTCACCCTCGGGGTGAGTCTATATAACAAAAACAATGTCTGTGTCACGTTCGTGGACGGACGCAAGGTCACTGACAAGGAAATAGTAATGAACGACGTCGACAACATCCTCGCAGACCTGCTCACAGACCGGACGGACATGGAAGAACTCCTCAATGATTTTTTTGACAAATGACTCTATGAAAAGATTTTTACTCATAACCTTAGGTGTCCTGCTTGCCCTTGCTCCGGCTAGGGCGCAGGCAGGCCTGCAGATAGACAGCCTGTTCAACGGATCCCTTGTCCCAGCTTCCAGGGTCACTGAATCCGTGGTGAGCGGCAGGGACCTGAAAGCCTACAACCTGGATTATTTCCGCAGCATAAGGTTCAAGGCGACGGAAGCTGAGATTGATAAGGTGACAACGTGGCTGGAAGGTGATGCGCTCACAGCCGTAAGCAAGGAGATGGACACGGAAGACGGCAGCCTGGTCTATGCTCTGCTGCGTTTCCCTGCCGACCGGGCAAGGAACAAGTACGTAGGGTATCAGGTTAAAGAGGCTTCCGGGAGCAAGTATGTTACAGTCGTTTACCTGACCGGCAAGGCGACGGCATCGGACCTCAGGGTAATATTCAAGCAAAGATAGGAGAGATGGAAATGAAAAGAATGATAGTTGCGGCAATTCTGGCCACCCTGGCCGTTCCTTCGGCCGTAAATGCCCAGGATCAAGTGGATACGGTCCGGACCAAGGTTGACACGATCATAATCAGCAGTACAGGAAGATCGGCGGACAAGAAGCATGTCCATCTGGACTTCGACATCCCGTTCTATCACAAGATACAGAAGAATGACGGGTACAGAACCGTAGTAGGCAACGCTGGGATCGGTTCGATCTTCTCGGATTCGAAGGCGCCTTTGGATTTCAGCCCTCAGAATTCCCTCGAGTTTTGGCTATATGCCTTGAGCTCGCACACAAAGGGACACGGCACGCTATCCTATGGGCCGGGCATCTCCTTCCGCAATTTGGCCTTGACAGGCGGAGGTGCCATGAATATGTCAGACAACGGGGCGATCACCATCGGTCCTTTCCCAGAAGGGACGTCTCCGAAAATCTCCAGGCTGACTGTTTTCAGTTTCAACATGCCGCTCTTGTACAGTTGCAATTGGGGCGGTTTCGGTTTCACAGTCGGCCCTGTGGTCAACCTGAATGCATCCAGCTCGATAGTCAACAAGTATAGCATTAATGGTGATGGTCAGAAGGACAAGTTCAAGCATGTCCATTGTAACCTGGTCACAGTAGATGCGTTGTTCCAGTTGAATCTCAAGTACTTCAGTATCTATGCGAAGTACTCGCCGATGAACCTTATGGACAAGAAGTACTGGCCTGAGTTCACGACCTGGACCTTCGGTATAGCTCCGTTCTAAAATAACTCCCGAATCACTTTCGGGTCTCAAGATTATTCATTAAATTGCATAGGTTTTGGCTGTTTGAAGCCGAGCCTATGTTTTTTATTAATATCTAAACAGCTAACATTATGTCACTGAACAAAGTAATGCTGATCGGTAACGTTGGAAGGGATCCGGAAGTACGTTACCTTGATGGGAACAACCCCAATGGGGGGAGTACGAAGGTGGCACAGTTCACCGTCGCTACTACTGAACGCTATCGTGACCGCAATGGAGAACTTCGCGAGAACACGGAATGGCACAACATCGTAGCCTGGAGGAACTCGGCCGACGTGGCTGAGAAATTCATCCGCAAAGGTACCCAGGTCTACATCGAAGGCAAGCTCCGCACGCGGTCCTGGACTGACCAGAGCGGCAACAAGAGGTTTACTACCGAGGTTACGGTCGACAATCTGCAGCTGCTAGGAAAGAGGGCCGACAATCCGGCTGGACCTTCAGCTCCTGCGGCAGGTCCCGGGAACGGATACCAGCAGCAGTCATATCAGCCCCAGCCTCAGCAGCCTGCCTACCAACAGCCTGCTTATCAGCCACAGCCTCAGCAGCCGAAGCCGGCCCAGCAGGAGGCCATGGACATCTCTCTGGGGGATAATCCGACCGACGACCTTCCGTTCTAATCTTCTGACGAAATATTTTAATCATACTTGATCACTCATGAGTTCAAAACTTGACGTCGTCCTCGGTCTCCAGTGGGGAGACGAGGGGAAAGGCAAGATTGTGGATGTGCTCGCAGGGCGCTATCCGGCAGTAGCACGCTTCCAAGGAGGCCCCAATGCGGGTCATTCACTTCATTTCGATGGGAAGAGTTTCGTCGTTAGGAGTATTCCTTCGGGAATATTCCGTGACGGGTCCGTCAATATTATCGGCAGCGGTGTCGTGCTCGATCCTACGACCTTCAAGGAGGAGTGTGCAAACGTCTCTGCCATGGGAATCAATCCCAGGGAGAGGATAGTCATATCCAAGAAGGCCCATCTCATCCTCCCTACTCACAGGCTTCTCGACGCGGCTTACGAGGCTGCGGCAGGCAAGGGCAAGATCGGTTCCACCCTTAAGGGTATCGGACCGACCTACACCGACAAAGTCGGGCGTCATGGCCTCCGGGTCGGTGACATCCTCTCCCCGGACTTCAAGGATCGTTTTGAAAAGTTGAAGGCCCGCCATCACAGGCTGCTGGACGATCTCCATTTTGAATATGATCCTACCCATGGCGAGGCAGAGTGGATGGAAGCCATTGAGTTCCTCAAGGGTTTCGAACTCGTGGACTGTGAGTATTTCGTCGACAAACTCCTCAAGGAGGGCAAGCCCGTCCTGGCCGAGGGAGCTCAGGGCTCTATGCTGGACGTCGATTTCGGCTCCTATCCTTTCGTGACGTCATCTTCGACCACGGTCGGCGGCGTCTGTACCGGACTTGGCCTGGCTCCGTCGAGGGTAGGGAAGGTGTTCGGAATATTCAAGGCTTATTGTACGCGTGTTGGTAGCGGTCCGTTCCCTACAGAGCTCTTCGACGAGACAGGGGAGAGGCTCCGTCAGATCGGCCATGAGTTCGGCGCCGTGACCGGAAGGCCCCGCCGTTGCGGCTGGATCGATCTCGTCGCCCTCAAGTACACCGTTATGATCGACGGAGTGACTGACCTTATCATGATGAAGTCGGACTGCCTGGATGATTTCGACACGATCAAGGCCTGTACGGCATACAAGGTCGACGGAAAGCTGACAGACCAGGTCCCGTTCGACATTGCAACTCCGATAGAACCGGTCTACACCGAGTTCCCCGGATGGAAGAAGGACCTTACCGGTGTACGTACGGAAGAAGGCCTTCCGAAGGAGTTCAAGGACTATGTGAAGTTCCTCGAGGACTACCTCGGCGTTCCCGTGAGCATCATATCCCTCGGTCCCGACCGCGAAGCCACCATCGAGCGCTAAGCTTTTCCTTTTTGATTTATAGGAGACAGAAACAACTGTCTCCTTTTTTTATTTTGGGAATTAAAAACAATTCCCTATATTGCGAATGTAACTTAAACTGATTGAAAAATGCCTGAGTTGTTCAGAATGTATGGTTTCCTATTCATGTTCTTCAGTCATGAACACGAACCGATGCATGTACATGTGATAGGTAATGAAGGAGAGGCAAAGTTCTCCTGGAATGGGGACAGGTTTGTGCTGGAAGAATCACGAAACTTTAAACACAATGATTTAAGAAGGATTAAAGATGTTATTTCAAACAATTCTGATATTATCGTTAAAAGATGGGAAGAATTGTTCGGTTAATACAGGATGGATAAGATTCTGAAGATATGGTTTGATGGGGAATGGCTGTATGGCCATGGAGACGATGGAAGAGTCTATCGTCAATCATTATTGTGGTATAAGCCTTTGATGAAAGCAACTCCCGAAGAGCGTCAGAAGTATACGTTCAGCGGTGAAGGTATTCATTGGAGAACCCTTGATACGGATGTCAGCTTTGAGAGCTTCGAGTATCCTGAAGCAGAACCGACTGATTTGCAGCGATTCTTCTTGACCCATCCTGAAATCAATATTGCCGGATTCGCTGAGCGGGCCGGAATCAATGCTACCTTGATGAGAAACTATATCAACGGGTTTAAAAACCCTTCTGCTGAAACAGTAGCCAAGATAAGGGCTTGCCTGAAGACAATTGGGCAAGAGTATCTGGAGGCGAATTTCTAGCCCAGGAGCGCGGCCTCCATGGCTTTGAGGTCGGGGGTGAGGCCGGTCATGAAGTGGTAGCCGGTGAGGGCCTGGTACAGGAGCCACCTGTCGCCGGGAATGTATATTCCTTCGGCAGCAGCGATCTTGGCCCTTGCGATCTCGTCGAATGAGGGATTCTTGTAATTGGCCTCCATTATCACCTTTTCGTCGCAGGCTCCCTTCTTGGCGAAATCGTCTGCGGAGAACTCCTCGATTTCCGGCAATGCCACGGGAAGGGTGTAGATGATCAGGTCGCATTCCTTGACGGCTTCCTTGAAGTCCTTGATCGGATCAGGGAAAAACTCGTATTCTGGCATCGCCTGTGCTATCGCCTGCGCCTTTTCGAGGGTCCGGTTCATCAGCACGGTGCCGAATCCCATCTCAGCTGCAGCCACAGCTGCAGCCCTGCCAGCTCCTCCGCAGCCAACGATGATGGCCTGGGGCTGCTGGTAGAACCTTCTGCTGAGGCTCATCAGGAAGAACTGATGCAGCTTGATGAAGAAGCGCTCAGCATATTCATGTATGAACTCCTCGACTATTCCCGGGTAATATGCTTCCGCAATGGCGGCGACGATTCCTGTGAAATCAGAGTTGTGGGCAGCGATGCCCTCGGAGGTCTTCACGAGAAGGTTGGTGGCTCCGATCCTGGCAACCGGCCCGGTAATCACGCCTTTGCCCAGTTCTGCCAGTTCCTCAACCTTGGCGTAGGCCAGCTCCTTGAAAGGTGCAGTCACATTAATTGCTGAATATTCCTCCTCGAACTTTTTGAAGGAAGCCTCGAAATCGGCCCCTTCTATGAGGTCGTATTTGTACGGTGAGCCGTCAGGCTGTTCCTGCTCCTTGTACGCCGCCTCGAACAGAAGCGGACTCTTCGATGTCGCTATCGGGTCCCCGATAAGGCCGAATCTCCCCATGAGCGTTTTTCTTAACTTGTTTATTATTAACTATTTATAAAAAACGTGTAGACTAATTGTCTATGCGTTTTGCCTAACTTGCTATAACCCAGGTACTTCCGTAAAACACCCGCTGCGCTGGCGGACGGCTTCGAAGAGGAGGATGGCTGCGGAGACGGAGACGTTGAGGGAGTCGAGTGCTCCGAGCATCGGGATGCGTATGTGCTTATCGGCGGCCTTGCGCCAGATGTCGGTCAGACCGGTTGATTCTGTGCCCATGACGATTGCGGTGGGGCCGGTCATGGGGGTGTCGTAGTAGAGCGAGGAGTCCTGGAGTTGGGCTGTAAGGATCTGGAGACCGTGCCCTTTCAGCCATTCGATGGTCTCTTCCGAAGATGCGGCGGCAACCTGGCGGGAGAATATGGCTCCGATGCTGGCGCGGATGAGGTTGGGGTTGTAGAGGTCGGTCAGGGGGTCGCAGATAATAACTGCGTCGGCTCCTGCTGCATCTGCACTTCGTAGGACGGCTCCGAGGTTGCCGGGTTTCTCGACGCTCTCAAGGACGATCACCAGAGGGTTTTCGCTCAGTTTGATGTCCTCCAGCTTCCTTTCCTTGTACCTCATCTCGGCAATGATCCCTTCCGTGCCGCCCCTGTAGGCAATCTTCTCGTACACTTCAGGGCTGACATGGAATGTCTTGCATCGGTCTCCGAACGGATAAGATCCTTCGCTTCGCCCTTCGACAAGCTCAGGGCGGGCTTCAGGATGACAAGAAAAAATCTCCGGGCAGATGAATATGGTGTCGGGGGTGAAGCCGGCGTCGAGGCAGTGCTCCAACTCGCGGCGGCCTTCGACCACAAAAAGCCCTTGCCGGCGCCTCTCCCGGGATTTCTCCTGAAGCGCCAGCAGCTCTTTGATCTTCGGGTTCTGACCCGATGTTATGAGCTCGTCATACATCAGCGTTTTGCTTGAAACCTATTTTTCTTGATCTGTCGTTATCCTTAGGCTGCAATTCAGCTAAAGCCCTCTCAATCATGTCCAATCTGAATCGAGTATTCTCATTGATATCATTCTGATCTCTCATGATCATAATATTGATCTGAACTGCAACCGGAGATCTAAGTACGCTGCTCAGCATCGCAACCCCGTGTTCGGTAAATGCATAAGCTCCTTTACGGCTACCACCCCAACTTGAAGTCACAAAATGTGACTTCAAGTTGTTAAGTCTTTGGTTATCAACATAAATCATGAAGTCAGCCGGGAATCTTGTCAGGTTCCTTTTTACGGCCTGGTTCAAGACTTTTGTCTCAATTCCATACAATCTTGCAAGATCAAAATCAAAGATGACTTTCTCTCCATCAATGTCATATATTTTGGCCTTGACAATTTCAAGTTCTTCAGAAGTTTTCAGTTCAGGTTCCATAGCAGTGAATATTTATTCTTCTTTCTTCAGGGCCTTCTCGGGACGCATCTGGGGGAAGAAGAGGACATCCTGGATGGTGGTCTGGCCGGTCATGAACATGGTCAGCCGGTCAATTCCCATCCCGAGGCCGGAGGTCGGAGGCATTCCGTATTCAAGGGCACGAACGAAGTCGTAGTCGATGAACATGGCCTCGTCGTCGCCGTGACTCTTGAGGGCTGCCTGCTCCTCGAACCTCTCCAGCTGGTCGATCGGGTCGTTGAGCTCTGAATAGGCATTCGCAAGTTCCTTCCCGCAGACGAACAGCTCGAAACGCTCGGTAAGGTTGGGGTTGTTGCGGTGCCTCTTGGTGAGCGGGGACATCGCGACAGGGTAGTCGGTGATGAAGGTAGGCTCGATAAGATGGTCCTCGCAGTAAGCTCCGAAGATCGCGTCGATCAGTTTCCCTTCGCCCATCGAAGGTTCGAACTCGACATTGAGCTTCTTGCAGGTATCGCGGAGTTCGTCCACGCCCATTCCGGCAAGGTCGACCCCTGCATATTCCTTGATGGCGTCGAGAATCGGGAGGCGGCGGTAACCGGCCTTGAAATCGATCTCGTTCTCCCCGATCTTCACCTTTGTGGTGCCGTGGAGCTTGAGGGCGATCTTCTCGAGCATCTTCTCGACGAATTCCATCATCCAGATGTAGTCCTTGTAGGCAACGTAGATCTCCATGCAGGTGAACTCAGGGTTGTGGGTCTTGTCCATGCCCTCGTTGCGGAAGTCCTTGGCGAACTCATAGACTCCGCTGTAGCCTCCGACGATGAGTCTCTTGAGATAGAGCTCGTTGGCGATCCTCATGTAGAGGTCGATGTCCAGGGCATTGTGGTGGGTGATGAACGGACGGGCCGTGGCTCCTCCGGGGATGGACTGGAGGATAGGGGTTTCGACCTCGAGGCAGCCGGCCTTGTTGAAATACTCCCTCATAGTGGCTATGATCTGGGCCCTCTGGATGAATACATCCTTGACCTGGGGATTGACGATGAGGTCCACGTACCTCTGGCGGTAGCGGAGTTCGGGATCGGAGAAACCGTCGTAGACTTTTCCTTCAGCATCGGTCTTGACGATCGGAAGCACCCTGAGGGACTTGCTGAGGACGGTGAGTTCCTTCACATGGACACTGAGCTGGCCGGTCTGGGTGATGAAGGCGAAGCCCTTGACTCCGACGATGTCGCCGATGTCCAGGAGTTTCTTCCAGACTGTGTTGTACATGGTCTTGTCCTCTCCTGGGCAGATCTCGTCACGCTTGACGTAGACCTGGATCCTGCCAGTCGAATCCTGGAGCTCTCCGAAGGAAGCAGCACCCATGATCCTGCGGGACATTATCCTTCCCGCCAGGCAGACTTCCTGGAAATTACCCTTCTCGGGATCATAGCCGGTCTCGATCTCCTTCGCGGTGGCGTTGACCGGATAAAGCGGTGCCGGATAAGGATTAATGCCCAATTCCCTCAATTTTGCAAGAGACTCCCTGCGGATGACCTCCTGCTCGCTCAACTCAATGTTTGCCATATCTAGTTATAGTTTTTAATCAAGCTTAATTACGTTCAGAATGACATTGTAACCAACCTGAACTTACAAAAATACGACTTTTAATCAAGAAACTGAAATTGTTATTCTTGTTTAGAATGATTATCTTTGTGTAATATGGCGAAAGAGCGCAAATGGATAATCAAGGATCCGGCCGATCCGGAGAAGGTGGGAAGGCTTTCCGCCGAGCTCGGTATTGACCGTGTCCTTTCGGAACTGCTTGTCAAGAGGGGTGTTGAGACCTTCGAGCAGGCCCGCTCCTTCTTCCGTCCCAGCCTTGACGACCTCCACGATCCCTTCTTGATGAAAGACATGGATGCTGCCGTGGAACGTGTTCGAAGGGCGATTACATCAGAGGAAAAGATACTCGTATACGGCGACTACGACGTGGACGGTACCACGGCCGTGTCGTTGGTTTATTCTTTCCTCAGGAGATACTCCCAGAAAGTCGATTTCTACATTCCGGACCGCTACGACGAGGGCTACGGCCTTTCCTACAAGGGAATAGACTGGGCCAGCGACGGCGGTTTCGGGTTGATCATCACCTTGGACTGTGGCATCAAGGCCAACGAAAAGGTTGAATATGCCCGTACCAAGGGGATAGATGTGATTATCTGCGACCACCATCTTCCGGAAGACACCCTTCCTGCAGCAGTGGCTGTTCTGGATCCGAAGAGGGAAGATGACAGTTATCCTTTTGATGACCTTTCAGGTTGTGGAGTCGGTTTCAAGCTTGTCCAGGCATATTCCCAGAAATACGGAATTCCTTTCGAGACGCTTATCCCCCTCCTTGACCTCCTGGTCGTGAGCATTGCAGCCGACCTCGTGTCCATGACCGGCGAGAACAGGGTTCTGGCGCATTTCGGTCTCAAACAGCTGAACGAGAATCCACGCAAGGGTCTCCTCGCGATGGCAACCCTTTCGAAGCTTGAGCCCGGGCATCTGACCATCGACGATATTGTCTTCAAGATCGGGCCTAGGATCAATGCGGCCGGCAGGATGGAGACAGGCAGGCTTGCCGTCGAGTTGCTAACTGCCGCAGATGACCATTTTGCCAATATCGTGGGCGAAAGGATCAACGACAACAACAACGAGCGCAAGGGAATAGACCGTGAGATCACCCAAGAAGCCCTGGAGATGGTCAAGAACGGCACGGCACTCTCTACGGATGCAGCGACCATCGTCTATAACCCTACCTGGAACAAAGGTGTTGTTGGAATCGTGGCATCCCGCCTGGTCGAGGCATTCTACAAGCCTACGATAGTCCTTACGAAATCCAACGGTTTTATCACCGGCTCCGCGAGAAGTGTCGCAGGCTTCGATCTCTATGAAGCTATCGAGAGTTGCGCCGACCTTTTGGAAAACTTCGGAGGCCATGTCTATGCCGCGGGGCTTACGATGAAGGAAACCAACCTGGCGGAGTTCGTCAGGCGGATAGACAAGTTCATTGGGGAAAAGATCACGGACGAAATGCTGACTCCCGTCACTGACATTGACGCCAAGCTTGAGTTCAGCCAGATCACGCCCAAGTTCTTCAGGCTGCTGAAGCAGTTCCAGCCATTCGGGCCCGGCAACAGCAACCCTGTCTTCCTCACTGAGAATGTCTCGGACGGTGGAAACGGCCGCAAGGTCGGAGCTGGCGGAGTCCATATGAAACTGGACCTTATAGACGAGAAACAGCCTTTCCACCAGATTCCGGCGATAGCCTTCAATATGGCGGAATTCTATGACTATATCAAGGCCGGTAATCCTTTCGACATCTGCTATTCGATAGTGGAGAACTACTATCGGGGCAATTCAACCCTCCAGCTCCGTATCAAGGACATCAAGGAGCGCGAGGAATTCATCTAGTTTCAGTCAATTGAAGTTACAATGTCCACGGCGGCTGCAGTGTAGTCGTTGCTGTCGACATCTATGACGTGGTGGGCAGTGGACTCGTAGAGTTTGGAGCGTGAAGCCATCAGCTCCTCGACCCTTGAGCGCAGATCCTTGCCGGTCTTGAGCATCGGCCTGTCACCTGGCCAGGTTTCGAGGTTATGCACGAGAGTGTCGACAGAGGCTTTGAGATAGAAGCATGTAGTGTTCCTTCGGATCATGCGCCGGCAAGCTTCAGTTGTAACAGTCCCACCTCCGAGGGAGAGAATGCAATCCTCGCCAGTCAGTTCGTTTGTCATGAATATGATCTCGAGGGCTTCCTGCTCCATTGCGCGGAAGGCGGCTTCTCCCTGCTTTTCGAATATCTCCGGAATGCTCATCCCCGTCATGGCCTCGATGTAGTCGTCCAGGTCGATGAATTCCATGCCCGGAAGCAGTTTGGAGATTTCCTTCCCCACGCTGCTTTTCCCGCTTCCCATGAAGCCTATGAGGGAGATGCTGCCCATATTCCTAGAACAGGGTAGGTTCGAAGAAATCACCCTCCTCAGGAAGGTTGTCGATGTCGGGGAGCTTATTCGCGCTTAGATCCTTCACTTCGTTCAGGATGACATCGGGGTTCTCCTGCATGATGTCGATCGGCTCCTCGGGAACGGCCTCGTCAGTCGGAGCCGCCTCCGGGCTCAGGCCATACTCAGCCGCATCATCATCCGGCTTGTCAAGCGGCTCGATGAAGCGGACCTTCTTGAGGTCGTACTGGTGGCACTTCTTCCCTTTAGCCGTGTAACCCTTCTTGGCGATATATTCCTCCGCATCGACGTTCTCAGGATCGCGGTGCTCGTACTTCTTGCCGAAGATCACTTGGAACTGCGGATGCCTGTCGTCCGTGATGTCGACAAGGTATGATTTGGCTCCGGGTGCGATGAAGGATTGAGGTGTGTTGTCGCTCAGGACGAAACTGAACCTCTTTACATAGAAAGCCTTGGCTGCAGCATCCCAGTAGAGCGCAGTGTAGGTCTTCGAAGGATCGAACTTCTCAATCCTCAGGACTTCGCCCTGGTAGCGGTTCGAGACATCGAAGGAGGTGGTGTAGAAAGTACCGTCCTTGAAGATGGCCAGGACCTTGTCCTCGGGACCGAATTCGCCGAGATACATACCCCTCTGCTCATCGTTGAGTTTCTGGATGTCTGCATCGAACCAGATGTCTTTTCCACCGATGGTGGAGACACCCTTGCTCTTCAACTGTATCTTTGAAATAGCGAATTTCGAGACCAGGTTGCCCCTGGAAGTCTTTCCCTTGATTGCCAGGGTCGAAAAATCGTATTCCATCTGGGTTTTCTTCAGCTTTGGACGGGGACGCAGATAGACCCTGACCGTCTCTGCCTCGCCATTGTTGTTGACAGTGAACCAGAGGATCTTGGATCCTTCCTTCCCGGAAGTGATGTCGTAGTCCTTGTCCCTGGTGACGCTTGTAATGGCAAACCTCTTGGCGTAGGAGACTGATGTCTTTCCGTCGCGGTAGATAACGTTGTAGATGGTTCTCTCATCACCGCGGTTGAACACACCCACATAGAGAAGGTCTTTCCAGAAAAAGGCTTTGTCCGTGACCTTGGTGATGCGATACTTCCCGTCCTTGGCAATCACAAGGATCTCAGAGAGGTCAGAACAGTCACTGACGAAGACTCCATTGTCATCCTTCTTCATGTTGAGGCCGACGAAGCCTTCCTCGTAGTTGGCGTAGAGCTTGGCGTTGTTGCTCACGACCTTGGTGACTGCTATGGTCTCGAAGGCTGAAATCTCTGTCAGGCGCTTGAACGGTTTCCCGTACTTGGCCTTCAGGCCCTTGAACCACGCTATGGTATATTCGGTAATGTGTTCTATGTTGTTCCGGACCTCCTCCATCTCGGCTTCGATCGAGGAGATTTTCTCGTCCATGGCCTTCGTGTCGAACTTGGAGATCTTGCGGACAGGCTTTTCAACCAGTTTGTGGATGTCATCCATTACGATTTCCCTGCGTAGGAGATCCTGGTAGTTCTTCATCTCGGCGAAGACATCTTCAAGCTGCTGCTCCCAGCTCTTCTGGTCCTGTTCCAGTATCTTGTAGACCCGGTTCTCGAAGAATATCCTTTCGAGGGAGTCATAGTGCCACTCGTCCTCCAACTCGTCAAGACGGATCCTGAGCTGCCATTCAAGAAGGTCTCTGGTGTGATTGGTGTCGTAGATCAGGATGTCCTTGACCGAGAGGAACTGGGGCTTGCTGTCCACGATCACGCAGGCGTTGGGCGCGATGTTGCACTCGCAGTCGGTGAAAGCGTAAAGGGCATCTATGGTCTTGTCGGGCGACACGTCGTTCGGAAGGTGGATGATAATCTCCACCTTGTCGGTCGTCATGTCCTCGATCTTCTTGATCTTTATCTTGCCCTTGTCCTTGGCCTTGATGATTGAGTCCTTGATGATTTCGGAAGTCTTTCCGTAAGGTATCTCGGTTATGGCTATGGTGTTCTTGTCGATCTTTTCGATCTTGGCACGGACCTTAACGCTTCCTCCACGGGCCCCGTCCTTGTAGTTGCTGCAGTCGGCGCTGCCACCGGTAGGGAAGTCCGGATAGATTGTGAAATCCTTTCCCTCGAGGATGCTGACAGAGGCGTCAAGCAGTTCGTTGAAGTTGTGCGGAAGGATCTTGGACGCCATTCCGACGGCGATACCCTCGGTTCCTTGTGCGAGCAGGAGAGGGAAGCGGACTGGAAGCTCGGTCGGTTCCTGATTGCGTCCGTCGTAGGATGTCATCCAATGGGTGATCTTCGGATCGAATACAACTTCCTTGGCGAATTTGCTGAGACGGGCTTCGATGTACCTCGGTGCCGCATTGCTGTCACCTGTAAGAATATTACCCCAGTTACCCTGACAGTCCACCAGAAGGCCCTTCTGGCCGAGTTGGACGAGGGCTCCAAGGATGGATGCATCGCCGTGGGGGTGATACTGCATGGCCTGGCCGACGATGTTCGCCACCTTGGTGTAGCTGCCGTCGTCCATCTTGTACATTGCATGCAGGACTCGCCTCTGCACAGGCTTGAGACCGTCCACGATGTGCGGGACCGCCCTCTGGAGAATCACATAGGAAGAATAGTCAAGGAACCAGTCCTTGAACATTCCCGACAGCTTGAACTTCCTACTGTCGGAACTGAGGAGCTTGTCATACTTCCCTGTCGAAGGGGCTGTCGCCTCTTCCGACTCGGAAACTTCTTCCTCGTTCTCGTTCTCCTGATCCTGAATATCTTCCCACTGATCGTCCTTTGCCATATTCCTTCTGACGTTTTTATTCTTCGTAACCGAATTTCCTGAGTTCCTTGCGATTTTCTCTCCAGTCGGGGTCCACCTTCACGAATAGCTGCAGGTAGACCTTCTTCTGGAAGAAGTCTTCCATGTCGAGACGGGCTTCGGTACCCGTCTTCTTTAAGGCGGAGCCTCCCTTCCCGATGATTATTCCTTTCTGGGTGTCGCGCATCACGTAGATGACGGCGCTGATTTCGTACCTGTCCTTCCCTTCCTTGAAAGCCTCGATACCTACTTCGCAGCTGTAGGGAATCTCCTGGCTGTAGTTCTCAAGTATCTTCTCACGGATGATCTCCGAGGCGAAAAACCTGAGGTTACGATCCGTGAACTGGTCCTTGTCAAACCATGGCGGAGAAACTGGAAGCTTGCTTACGATAGCGTCCAGTACGCTTTCAAGGTTGAAATGCTCCTTGGCTGAGACAGGGATTATGACTGCCCCGGGGAGTGTCTCCTGCCAGTATCCGATGAGTTCCATGACCCTGGCCTGGTCGCTGATGTCAATCTTGTTGATGGCCACGACCACAGGGCATTCAAGCTTCTGGAGCTTCTGGATGTACTCGATATTCTTGTCGCTTTTCTCGACAACGTCCGTCACGTAGAGGATGATGTCTGCATCACCGATTGCGGCGTCCACGAACTTCATCATGTCTTCCTGAAGCCTGTAATTCGGCTTCAGCATGCCTGGAGTGTCGGAATATACGATCTGGTAGTCATCGGTGTTGACAATGCCCATTATCCTGTGGCGGGTCGTCTGGGCCTTTGCCGTGACTATGGAAAGCTTCTCGCCGACCAGGGCATTCATCAAGGTGGACTTGCCAACATTCGGGTTGCCGATGATGTTGACGAAGCCCGCGCGGTGCTCCTGTGTCTTTGCTTGGCTAGACATAGGCCCCCATCTTGAGGACATTGACCTCTCCCTCGCTGAGGTACCTCCATTCTCCCTTCTTCAGTCCCTTCTTGGTGAGCCCGGCGAAGTATACCCTGTCAAGAGCCTTGACCGTGTAGCCGAGGGACTCGAAAATCCTGCGGACGATGCGGTTCTTTCCTGAGTGGATTTCGATGCCGAGCCTGCGGTGGTCTTCGGCGTCGATATATTCCAGTTCGTCTGCCTTGATGACTCCGTCAGAGAGCTGGAGACCTTCGACCAGGATCTTTTCCTTGTCGTCTTCTTCGAGGGCCTTGTCGAGAATGACCTGGTAGATCTTCTTCTTGTTGAAAGAAGGATGGGTCAACTGCTCTGCGATCTCTCCGTCGTTGGTGAACATCAGGACACCGGTAGTGTTCTTGTCAAGCCTTCCAACAGGGAACACCCTGGAGGTGCAGCCCTTCAGGAGATCCATGACGGTCTTTTCAGCATGCGGATCGCTGGCGCTGGTGACGAAGCCCTTAGGCTTGTTCATCACGATGTATATCTTTTCTTCACCCTTGAGCCTTTCTCCGTTGAAGCGGACATCGTCCTTCAGGACGTTTATCTTGGTTCCGAGTTCAGTGACTACCACTCCGTTGACGGTAACCACTCCCGCCTGGATCAAGGTGTCGGCTTCACGGCGTGAGCAGACTCCTGAGTTGGCGATGAACTTATTAAGGCGGATTTCCTCCTTGATCGGAGTAGGGACATTGTCATTGTCGGAGAAGAGGGAATTGTCCACCTGCGGCTTCCTGGAAAGCATCTGGTTTATGCCTGCTTCATCTGTAGCCGTGAAGCTTGATGTGTTCTTGCGTACAGGCTTCTTCGGAGCCGGACGACCGGGACCCTTGCTGAAACCTGAAGCCTTGGAACCGTCGTGGAAATTCCTCTGCTTTCCATATGAAGGACGACCTTCGGAGTGACCTCCCTGGCGGTCATCCCTGAAACGGGGACGATCCTGACCGTAACTGGGACGATCCTGGCTGTAATGAGGACGGTCCTTGCCGTAGCTGGGACGCTCGCGGCGGTCTTGTCCGAAACTAGGACGCTCGCGACGGTCCTGCCCATAGCTGGGACGTTCACGGCGGTCCTGATTGTAGCGAGGACGGTCCTGCCCATAGCTTGTATGCTCGCAGCGATCCTGCCCGTAAGAGGGGCGGTTGCTTGAGTTATGCTCGTAATTGTCTGATGAGGAATAGTTTCTGCGATTCTGGTAGCCACCACGGCTCTGATAGCCGCCTCTTCTGTCGTTGTTGCCGTTGTAAGGCCTGCGTTCTGCATCGTGGTCGGATGAAGCTGCTGGTGCGACCTTCCTTCTGGGCCTTAGCTTCCTTCCTTCTGTTGAATAGCCGTTTCTTCTTCCTTCGTTTCCAGCGTAATCCCTACGCTCGTCGTGGCTCTCATAGCCACCGTTCATTTTTTCTTCCATAATTTGCTGTGGCTCCCGCCACGGTTGTTACAATAAAATAATAAGGACTCTGTAATTATTTGAGTTTGAAAATGTAAGTAATTGTTCCCTGTTGCAGGGCAGGTGCGTCTGCACTCTGGTTGAAATGGGCCTTCATAGCTGCTGCCCTTGCTGCAGCCCATAATGTCTGGTTGCTGACTGTAGTACCTTGCCCTCCGGCTACAGCCTTGGTTACGTTTCCATAGTTGTCCACCCAGATGTCCACAACGACTTTCCCTTCATCCTGGACTGCATAGTCCGGCCTTGGAAGGGCTCCGAGCACGCTGCGCCCTTTCAAGTGGGCATTTGGAGCACCTTCGGCCTTGCCTGTGGATGTGTTGCCTTTGGGATGTCCGGCTTTGAATTCGGCGGAAGGATTTGTGGCCCCGTGAGGAGCTAGTGAGGAATCTTTCTTGCTCATGCCTGGGAAGAGGGCGTTCTTGTTGATCTCTTCTTTCGGGGCAGGAACTTCTACGTCACCATGATCGTCAGGCTTGGCTTCCGCTGTCTTGTTAGGCCTGTCCGATTTGACAGGGGATTCGCTTCTCTGGATCAGCTCTACCGGTTTGGTTATGTCCACCTCTTCCGCCTGTGGCTGCCTTCCGATGGCTTCCCTCTTGACTGGAGCCGGTTCTTCTTCCTCGAAATCGATCAGGAATGTCTGTTCCTGGGGTGGAGGGTAGAGGTATTTCAGCCCCGTGAATGCACAGGATAGCAGCACTACCAGATGCACGGCAACCGTAAGGACGATTCCCGTGACCGTGGAGAACTTGGCCTCCTTTTCTCTTTCACGAAGGTACTGTTTCATCACTCAGGCTGTGTGGCCAAAATAACTTTGTAATGATTCCTCTTGGCAATGTTCATTATCGAGACGACCTCCTTGATGGGTACGCTCTCATCGGAATAGATTGAAAAGGTAGGATCTTCCTCACTCTGAAGAAGACTGACCAGCTCGTCCTCCAGGTCGGAGAACTGGGTAGGAGTCTCGTCGCCGTTGATGTGGTAGGTGTACATCTCGCCGCCCCAATCCTTGATCGACACGCTGACTGTAGGTTTCGCTGTCACCTGGCCTGTGCTCTTGGGGAGCAGGAGCTTGAGTGCATTGGGATTGACCAGAGTCGAGGTGACCAGGAAGAAGATCAGGAGCAGGAACACCAGGTCAGTCATGGACGACATGGACATTTCCGAATTGACCTTTGTGGTTCTCTTGAATGCCATTTATTATTTCTCCTCTTCGTTGTCTGCAGGTTCGTGCAGAAGATCCATGAAGTCGATAGTTGTGGTCTCCATCTTGAACATCAGGTCGGAGATCTGTGCAGTAAGGTAGTTGTAGCCGAAATAGGCAAGGATACCGACGATCAGACCGCCGACCGTGGTGATCATGGCAGTGTAGATACCGCTGGAAAGCAGGGTGATGTCGATGTTGTTGCCGGCATTGGCCATGTTGAAGAATGCCTGGACCATACCGAGGACGGTTCCGAGGAATCCGATCATCGGAGCGCCTCCGGCTATTGTAGCCAGGGTGGGGAGGCCTTTTTCAAGCCTTGCAATTTCAACGTTGCCCATGTTCTCCACGGCTGTCTGGATGTCGGTCAACGGCCTTCCGATACGCTCGATTCCCTTCTCTACGAGGCGGGCGACGGGAGAATCGTATTTCTCACAGAGCGAGAGTGCGCTCTTGACCTTTCCTTCATGGATGTAGTCGCGGATGTCCCTCATGAAGTTCTTGTCGACCTGCTGGGCCTTGTGGATCATCCACCACTTCTTTCCGAAAATGTAGATGGCTATGACGGAAAGGATGGCAAGAACGATCATCAGCCAGCCTCCCTTGGCGGCCATCTGGATCAATGAATAAGACTGCTCTACTTGCTGAGGAGCTGCCTGCATTGCAGGCTCGGCGGCCCTTGCGATGTTCTCGGCCACCTCAGCGGCGGCAGTGTCCAGGCCTACCTGTAAAACATGGAACAACATAATTATAACGTACGTTTATTGATTTCAGATTCTAAACTGCAAATATAATCAAAATAACCGACATTAGCTAATATTCCACCCTTGTCAAAAACAATGCCTGACCGGGAACCGATTCGCCTGCATCGCTGCGGTTTCCGCCTTCCACCAGGCCGGCCAACCAATTCTCGTCCCTCCGTCCTCTTCCGACGTCCAGCAGGGAACCTACGACGGCCCTGACCATATTCCTCAGGAACCTGTCTGCCCTGATTGTGAAGACGAGGTAGTCGCCTTCATCGGCTGGATAGCCCATCAGCCTCACATGGTCTGGGACATAGCTTTCCCATTGTGCCAAGGAGACAGTGCAGATTGAGGTTTTGTTGTCGCTCCCAACCTTCTCGAAGCAGCTGAAATCGTGTTTCCCAAGCAGATGCGTTGCGGCCTTGTTCATGGCTTCCACGTCCAGCGGGAAGGTGTAGAGGCAGGAATATTTCCCCATGAAAGGATCTTTTTTCCTGTGGATGAAATACTTGTATTCCCTTTGTGTGGCATCGAACCTGGCATGGAATTCAGGGGAGGCCGGAAGTATGTCATGAACCTTGATTCCATGGGGCAGGATGGCATTTATTTTGTAGCCAACAGCCGCGGCATCAAGGTCCTGGGCCGAGGTGTCGAAGTGCGCAACATATCCGGTTGCATTGACCTTCGAATCGGTCCTACCTGCCCCTGTGACGGAGATTTCTTCCTTCAAGAGAGTTGAAAGTGCAGCTTGAAGACACTCTTGGACAGTTTTGGCATCGCTTTGTATCTGCCAGCCGCAGAAATCGGCTCCGTCGTAGGAAAGTATGATCTTGTAGCGCATGGTCGAGGAGGTTTGTTGACACGCAAAAATATAAAAAAGAGATAACATGGAAAGCGTTAACATCAAAGAATTGAACGACAGGATCCAGCAGGAAAGTGCGTTCGTGGACATGCTGTCCCTCGAGATGGGGAAGGTCATCGTCGGCCAGAAACAGCTCGTGGAGAATTTGCTCATAGGCCTGCTTGCCAATGGGCACATCCTACTGGAAGGTGTCCCCGGTCTTGCCAAGACCTTGGCTATCAGCACCCTGTCCCAGGCTATCGACGCCAAGTTCAGCCGTATCCAGTTCACCCCTGACCTTCTTCCTGCCGACCTCATCGGTACGATGATATATTCCCAGAAGGACGAGAGGTTCGAGGTCCACAAGGGCCCGGTTTTCGCCAATTTCGTACTGGCTGATGAGATCAACCGCTCCCCGGCAAAGGTCCAGTCGGCCCTTCTCGAGGCGATGCAGGAAAGACAGGTCACCATCGGCGACGAGACCTTCAAGCTCCCCGAGCCCTTCCTCGTGATGGCGACGCAGAACCCGATCGAGCAGGAGGGAACCTATCCTCTTCCTGAGGCCCAGGTCGACCGTTTCATGCTCAAAGTTGTCGTCAGCTATCCCAAGAAGGAAGAAGAGAAGTACATCATCAGGATGAACAACACCGGAGAATTCCCCAAGGCTTCCCCGGTGATCAAGCCAGAGGACATCGTGAGAGCCCGCAAGGTCGTGAGGGATGTCTATATGGACGAGAAGATCGAAAGGTACATAGTGGACATCGTATATGCGACCAGGACTCCAGGTGACTACGGTCTCGGAAAGCTCAAGGACCTGATTTCCTTCGGAGGTTCTCCCCGTGCCAGCATTTCCCTGGCCATGGCGGCCAAGGCCTTTGCGTTCATAAGGCGCAGGGGTTATGTCATCCCTGAGGATGTCAGGGCGGTCTGCAACGAAGTCCTCCGCCACAGGATCGGTCTTACCTATGAGGCTGAAGCAGAGAACGTGACCACCGAGCAGATCATAGCCGAGGTTATCAATGCCGTACAGGTCCCTTAGTGAATAGCCTTTGACATGCCTTCAACTCCTACAGCAAACGAACTGCTACGCAAGGTCAGGAAGATAGAGATCCGTACCAGGGCTCTGTCCCACCAGATCTTTGCGGGAGAGTACCACAGTGCTTTCAAAGGCCGGGGAATGGCCTTCAGTGAAGTGCGTGAGTACCAGTATGGAGACGATCCGCGTTCCATGGACTGGAATGTGACGGCCCGCCTGAGGGCCCCGTATGTGAAGGTCTATGAGGAAGAGAGGGAAATGACGGTTGTCCTTCTGATCGACATCAGCCGTTCCGGACTCTTTGGTACGCGTGAGAAAACCAAGAGGGACCTTATCGCAGAGATTGCCGCCGTACTGAGCTTTTCCGCTTCTATCAACAATGACAAGGTAGGTGCGCTCTTTTTCAGCGACCATGTCGAGAAGTTCATTCCTCCGGGCAAGGGACGCAGCAACCTGCTTCATATTATCAGGGAAATCATCGAACTGAAACCTACCTCCGATGGCACTGACATTGGTGAGGCGCTTCGTTACCTCACAAACGCCATCAAGAAGAAGTGCACCGCCTTCGTGCTTTCCGACATGCTGGATGTAGAGCAGGATGGGAGACCCCGTTATGAGGATGCCCTCAAGGTTGCAAGGAACAGGCATGATATCTCTATAATCAAGGTCCATGACCCCAGGGAACAAACCATCCCATCGGTCGGCCTTGTCCATGTAAAGGATTCTGAAACAGGAGAATCGGCATGGGTGAACACCTCGAGCCGCAAGGTCAGGGCTGAGTACTCGAAATGGTTCGGAACCGTAGTGGAGAATGAGCGCAAGTTATTCAACCGTTATCAGATAGATTCCGTGGATATAGCGACAGACGATGACTACGTCAAGGGGTTGATGGCATTTTTCGGGAGGAGATAATGATGAGGAAGTTGTTGGTTTCATTGTCTTTGATTGTATTTCTGCCGGCATTCCTTTCCGCCCAGGTCCTTTCAGGTCCTGTCAAGGGACTGGTGATCCAGTCGGAGGATTCGTTCCTTGAGCAGCTCCAGCCCAGGGATTCCGTGCTTATCGGCGACCAGCTTCGTTACGGCTTCCATCTTAAGGATGTCCAGCAGGGAACCGGTTTCATGCCAGCGGATTTCTCAAATGGATTCATGCCTGGTGACAGCGTCGAGGTGATTGGCCCGTGGATGGCTGACACTGTGAAAGTTCATGGAAAGAAAGGCGAACCCCGTTCTTTTGACATTGATTTTTCAATCATAATCACTTCATTCGAGGAAGGAAGCTACGACCTTAGGCCTTTGTCGATCCTTCGGCAGACCGCCCCGGACAGGATAGATACTCTTTTCTTCAAGTCCCGTCCTCTGGAAGTCTTTACAATCCCGGTAGACACCACTACCTACGAGATCCATGACATCAAGGGTCAGATAAGGTACCCTGTTACTTTCCGTGAGATCCTGCCATACATCGCAGTGATCTGGGGCATCGCATTCCTTGCAGTGCTGATCTGGGCCCTGCTGGCTTCCAGAAGGAAGAAGGAGGCCGGAAAGGCTGTCTACAAGGATCCGCCTTACATTGTTGCCCTAAGGAAGCTGGAGCAGTTCAGGGATAGTAAGTTCTGGGTTCAGGACAAACAAAAAGCATTTTATTCGGGAATTACGGATGCTCTTAGGGAGTACATTGATTCGCGTTATGGAATCGACGCCCCTGAGATGACAACCGCGGAACTGTTTGATAGTTTGAGCCATTCCGACGTTCCTGCCGACCTCTTTGTTGAACTCAAGAAGCTTTTCGAGACTGCCGACCTGGTGAAGTTTGCCAAGGCTTTCGCTACCGATGAAGAGAATGCCGATGCCGTTCCGCTGGCAGTAAGGTTTGTTACTTCGACTTACCAGACTCCGTCTACAGGCTCAGCGGCCGAACCGGAAGAAACAAAAGAAGGAGGGAACGAGTGATGTTTTTCGAGTATCCCAAACTTCTCTGGCTGCTTCTGGTACCATTCCTCCTGGTACTCCGCTACCTCTATATCGAGATAGCTGACCGGAGGCCACATCTTCGCGTGTCCAAGGCTACCCCTTGGAAGGCTGGCGGAAAGTCTGTCCTTGACATTGTCAGGCACCTGCCATTCCTGCTTAGGATTGCAGCCTTGTGTCTCCTTGTGGTTGCAATAGCGCGCCCCCGTTCCTCACGCAAGGTTGAGAGGATCGACACTGAAGGGATCGACATCGTCCTGGCCATGGACGTGTCTACCAGTATGCTTGCGAGGGACTTCACTCCTGACAGGATAAGTGCGGCCAAGGACATAGCCATCGAGTTCATCTCCCAGAGGCCTTCCGACAGGATGGGAATAGTGGTCTTTGCAGGCGAGAGCTACACCCAATGCCCTCTGACGACCGACCGGGCTACCCTGATCAACCTGATGAAGGAGATTTCCACCGACCTTATCGAGGACGGTACTGCAATCGGAAACGGCCTGGCTACTGCTGTGGCTAGGATGAAGGATTCGGATGCCAAGAGCCGGGTCGTGATCCTGCTGACTGATGGTGTGAACAACAGCGGCGAGGTCTCTCCTGAGACGGCTGCTGAAATTGCCAAGATCTATGGTATCAGGGTCTATACAATCGGAGTCGGAGCCAACGGCGAAGCTCCTTATCCGGTCATGACACCGTGGGGAGTCCAGGTGCAGAACATGAAGGTCGAGATCGATGAGAAATTATTGAACAGCATAGCTTCTGCCACCGGAGGCCGCTACTTCAGGGCGACCGACAACACGAAGCTTTCGGAAATATATTCGGAGATCAACAAGATGGAAAAGGCCCGCACGACGGTTGACAGTTTCCCTGTCTACAAGGAACTCTTCTTGGGTTACGCCCTTGCCGCCCTTGCCTGCCTGCTTCTTGAAATGTTGATCAAAGTCTTAGTTTTGAGGAGGTTGCCATGATCATATTCGCACATCCGCAGTTCCTTCTTCTGCTCCTGCTGATCCCGTTCTTCTTCATAGGCCTGGCGGTCTGGATGGGGGCGAGAAGGCGCCGCCTTCGCAAGCTGGGCGACGAGGATCTCGTGAACGAACTGATGCCCTCGTGGTCCCGTTCCAAGAGATGGGTTCGTGCGGTAATATATTCATTGGCCTTCCTATTCTTTGTCATAGGCCTTTCCCGGCCGCAGATCGGGGCCAAGCTCAAAGAGTATAAGGCACGAGGGGCTGAGATAATGATCGCCCTCGACGTTTCCAACTCTATGCTTGCCCAGGATTATTCTCCGAACAGGCTCGAGCGGGCCAAACTTGCCATATCGAGAATTACGGACAAGCTCCAGGACGACAGGATAGGTCTTATCATCTTCGCCGGAAGCTCTTTCGTGCAGCTGCCCATCACCTCGGATTATGTCAGTGCAAAGATGTTCCTGAGCAATATCTCCACTCAATCAGTGCCTATCCAGGGAACAGCGATCGGAGATGCAATCAACACGGCGGTCAGGAGCTTCAGTTCTCAGAGTGAGCAGAGTCGTGCGATAATAGTGATCACCGACGGAGAGAATCATGAGGATGATGCAGTTGCCGCTGCAATGCAGGCTGCGGAGGTTGGAGTGAAGGTCTATACTATCGGAGTGGGTTCCCAGGAGGGGCAGCCGATTCCGATGGACGGGGGGCTGCTGAAGGACAAGGAGGGCAACATCGTGGTGACAAGACTCGATGAGGAAACCCTGAAAGAGATCGCTTCCGCCGGAGGAGGAGCCTATGTGCATGCCGGCAATGACGAGTTCGGCCTGACTCCCATCATCGCTGACATCCAGAAGATGCAGCAGGAAGAATTCAATTCAGTCATGTTCGAAGAATATGACGAGCAGTTCATGTATTTCCTGGGAGTAGCTCTCGCATTGCTGGTCCTTGAGATGTTGATCGGTGAGAGACGTTCCCGCAGGCATTTGTTTGAAAGGTAATGAAAGGACTGGTTAGATATTCATTGTTAGTCGTTTTGGCGGTGCTTTCCTGCACCGCAGCGCTTGCCCAACCTGACAGGAGGGAGGTCCGTTCCGGCAACAGGCAGTTCAAGAAAGGAAACTGGCAGAAGAGCGAGATAGAGTACCGGAAGGCACTTGTCAAAGACACCTCCTCCGTGGCAGCGTCATATAATCTGGCAAATGCCCTCTACCGTCAGGATAATTTCGAGGAGGCTGGAAAGTCTCTTGAAAAGGTCAAGGAGGAAGCTTCTGTAAGTCCGTCTGCGGCTGATTATTACTATAATCTAGGCAATGTAGCCGTCAAGAAGGAGGACTGGAGCGGGGCTGTCGAGGCTTACAAGCAGTCTTTGCTGAGACGTCCTGATGACATGGATGCCAAGGAGAACTACGCCTACGCCAAGCTGATGCTCAAGAATCAGGGCGGTGGAGGCGGAGGTGGCAATGATGACCAGAACCAAAATCAGAACCAGCAGGATCAGAACCAGAATCAGAATCAACAGGATCAGAACCAGAATCAGAATCAACAGGATCAGAACCAGAATCAAGATCAGAACCAAGACCAGAATCAGGATCAGCAAGGTCAGGGCCAGGGAGATTCAAAGATTTCCCCTCAGCAGGCCCAGCAGATGCTGAAAGCGATACAGGCTAGGGAAAAGGAAACCCAGGACAAGGTCAACAAGGAAAAGGCCGCAGTCCTCAAATCCCGACAGAAAGACAAGAATTGGTAAGCAGAAGATGAAAAGGATAATGTACATAACCGCCCTTGCGGTGCTATCGCTCGCTGCGACACTAGGGATGTCGGCCCAGAATGCTATCCGGGTAGAAGCACCCAACGTGGTTGCCTTGGGCGAACAGTTCAATGTCACCTTCATCATTGAGGGGGAGAAGAACCCGTCTGATTTCTCATGGTCTCCCAGTGAAGATTTCCAGCTGGTCTGGGGCCCCCAGAAGGGTACTTCCACGAGTATTCAGATAGTGAACGGGAAGAGATCTTCTTCCCATCAGACCACCTATACCTACATCCTTCTGTCAAAATCTACTGGTACTTTTCAGATCCCGGCTGCCACGGCTACCGTATCCGGCGACAAGATCTCTTCTTCGCAGACATCGATCCAGGTCGTGACCGATGCTTCTTCTTCGTCACAAGGGAACCAGCTTTCCGGTTCCGGTCAGGGTGGATCACAAGGATCCTCAGGGACTGCCCGCCAGCAGGCTGCGACAGGGGAGATCCCTACGGAAGACTTATTCATGAGGCTGTCGCTCAGTCGTTCCGAAGTGGTGATGGGTGAACCCGTCACAGCTACCCTCAAACTCTACCAAAGGGTAAATATCGCTGGTTTCGAGAATGCCAAGTTTCCAAGTTTCAATGGCTTCTGGAGCCAGGAAACATATTCTCCCACCAACATCGAATTCAAGAGGGAGAGTTTTGACGACAAGATCTACAATACTGCTGTACTGAGGAGCTATGTACTTATCCCGCAGCAGTCCGGAACGATAACCATCGATCCGGCGGAGCTGGTCTGCCTTGTCAACATAAGGGTCAACACCCCTACTTCCAACAGCATCTTCGACAGTTTCTTCCAGGATGAGTACCGTACCATCAGGAAGAGGATCACTACTCCGGCCGTCAAGGTGAAGGTCAATCCTCTGCCTGCAGGTCAGCCTGCTTCCTTCGGCGGTGGCGTTGGCAGTTTCGGAATATCCGCCCGTCTTTCCTCCGATGAGCTCAAGGCCCATGATGCAGGTTCATTGGTTATCACCCTTTCAGGAAGGGGCAACGTGTCCCTCCTCGAGGAACCCAAGGTCAGTTTCCCTCCGGATTTCGAGGTCTATGACACCAAGACGACCGAGAACACCGACAAGAGCAACGGAGGTACTTCAGGCAGCAAGTCTTTCGAGTTCCCGTTCATTCCAAGGAGTGCAGGAGACTTCACCATCGAACCGGTTGAATATTCCTACTATGATGTGACTTCAGGAAAGTATGTCACATTGCGTACCCAGCCCCTGCACATCAAGGTTGCAAAGGGTAAAGGTGGCGATCAGTCCGTACAGGTCAACACTGCTCCGGGAGTCGAACGCAGGGATGTGAAGAGCCTTGCTGACGACATCCGTTTCATTTCGACTAAGAAACCGTCCCTTTCCGGGAATTCATTCTTCGTGGGTACGCCCCTGTTCTTCATCCTGCTTGTCCTGATCCTTGCCGCTGCCCTCATAGCCTGGCTGGCTACCAGGAAGCTGGCAGCAATGAAAGCTGATGTGGCCCTGTCCAAAAACAGGAGAGCTACCAAGATGGCCAGGAAGAGACTCCAGCAGGCGGGTGATTTCCTCGGGAAGAATCTTTACACAGCTTTCTATGAGGAACTTCACAAGGCTCTCATAGGTTTCATCTCCGACAAGCTCAACATGGATATGTCTGAAATCAGCAAGGAAAACATTGCCACCGCACTCCAGGAAGGAGGTGTAGGGGAGGCGGATGTGAAGGCTTTCACAGATCTTATCGATGCCTGCGAATTCGCAAGGTATTCCCCTGATGCCGGTCATGATGCCATGAACAGCCATTATGAAAATGCCGTCAATGTTATTTCCGCCATTGATTCCAGTCTGAAGATCCGCAAGCCAGGATCAGGTCCATCAGCAGTGATAATTACCCTTCTGCTCTCTGTCGGTACCGCTTTCAGCACCTTTGCCCAGAACGACCAGATCGTGATCACTCCGGCTGATACCTCTGCTGTTGAGACTGCCGCTCCCGAATCTCAGTCTGTTCAGGATCCCGATATCCTCTGGCAGGAAGGTGTGACGGCTTATTCTGACAGCCGTTACCAGGATGCGGTCTCGGCATGGGAGGGAATAGCTTCCATGGGGCTTGGGGCTCCGGAGCTATACTGCAACATAGGCGACGCCTATTTCAAACTTGGCAATTACCCCAAGGCCATCCTCAATTATGAGAGGGCCTTGAGACTTGATCCATCATGCTCGGACGCTCGCTATAACCTTGAGTTTGCAGGCAGTTTTGTTCAGGACAAGATCGAGGCGGTCCCGGAATTCATCCTCAAGAGTCTCGCCAGGAAGGTCTGTTACACTCTTGGTTCCAACACCTGGGCTGTCTTGTTCCTGATTCTGTTAGGCTTGGCTCTTACCATGGGACTCCTGTTCCTTCTGGCATCTTCCCTTGGCAGGAGACGTCTTGGATTTTATTCCGGAATAGTTTTCCTGTTGCTGTCACTTTGCTGCCTGGGCTTCTCCCTGTGGCAGAAGAAGGATTATCTGAGCAAGGACAGTGCAATCGTAATGCTTCCTGTCTCTTCTGTAAAGAGCTCTCCTTCAGGCGGTAAGGATCTATTCATCATCCATGAGGGCACAAAAGTCAAGATTCTCGACAGTGTCGGTTCCTGGATGAATATATCCCTTGCTGACGGTCGTCAAGGCTGGATTGAGGACGGTGCCATCGAGGTAATCTGATTCCTGTCAATAAGGTCATCAGACCCTGCAGGCGGCCTACAGGGTTTGTCCGCCGATGAACTCCCTCATGATGGATGTGGGAGGGATGGCGGCTATTTCCGAAGGCTGGAGGGCTACGATGTAGTCCAGGAACTTGAGCAGGCGGACGGCCTCGGTGTAGGCTGGTGAAGACGGAGCGATACGCCTCAAGAGGGGTTCTGCATAGTATTTCAACATGGGCAGCTCGAAGATAAGTGCCGAATTGAACAAGGCATCTGCATTTTCCTGGAACGGGAATATGTTCCTTGTCTCGCCCCTGCGGACGCTGTTCCACAGCAGGATGGTGTTCTCCGGACTGATTCCACGCACCCTGTTGTCCCTGACCATCCTGCGGAGCAGACGGTTGTCGGATGTAGACAGGTTGACATTCTCATCGATGTTGAGGGATGTCAAGGCGGAGGCATACACCCTGAATATCCTGGAGTTGTCTACTGCAGAGGTCATTTCCGGATTCAATGCATGGATGCCTTCCATGATCAGGATGTCCTTTTCATCAAGGCGGAGTTTGTTCCCTACGAAGGTACGGCAACCTGATTTGAAATCATATTTCGGAATCTCTACTTCCTCACCGTCCAGGAGCTGGTTAAGCTGCTTGTTGAGGAAATCCAGATCCATCGCGTAGAGAGATTCGAAGTCCAGTTTCCCGTCTTCGTCTTTCGGAGTGCAGTCCCTGTTGACGAAATAATTGTCAAGTTCAATTACCTTGGGTTTGAGTCCCAGGACCTTGCATTGGAGTGCAATACGGAGCGAGGAGGATGTCTTGCCGCTTGATGAAGGACCGGCGATCATCACTATGCGCTTTACTCCGCGATTGTCGTAAATCTTGTCTGCTATCCTGGCATATTCACGTTCATGCCTGGCCTCGGAGAGATTGATGATTTCGACGGCCCTGCCTGCCTTGATGGCCGAGTTCAGCGAACCGACGCTCTCGATCCCGATGATTGAACACCAGTCGGAATATTCCTTCAGGGTGGCGGCGATCTTGGCCTGGCGTTTCATTGGCATGACCTTGGAGAAATCAGTCATTGCAGGCCCCTGGAGGCAGAATCCCTGGCCAATGCCGGTTATGTCGAATGTCTTTAGGAACCTGGTCGACGGGATGAGGGGACCATGCATGGTGTCAGCCTTGCCGTCAAGGTAGTATACGCTGCAGATGAAGGTTCCGATGCTCTTCTGGAGTTCAGCCTTCTGAGGCTGGTTGTTCTTGAGGAAGATTTCCTGTGCCTCTTCGGAGTTCATCTTGACCCTTGTGAAAGGAAGGTCCCTTGCGATGATATCCTTCATCTTTGCCTTGATGGCATCGATTTCTTCGTCAGTCACGAAATAGACCTTGTTGCGGCCGTCTTCCAACTTTGTCTTCTCGGTGATCTCGCAGTAGAGTCCGCTTGGAAGGGAATGGTCTACGAGCAAAACCTTGTCAGGATAGAGTTCGCGTACAGCGTTCTGGAGTACGAAGCACAGGGAACGGAGATAGCATCTACGGCCGTCCGGGTGGTTGAATCCTATGAATTCAACCTGATGGAAGATCATGGGTTTGTAGTTCAGCTCCTTGAGCTTATTGTCCACAAGTGCCGCTATGACATCCAGTTTCTGGCCTGTCTTAGGGTCGGTTACGCTCTTGCACCATTTCCTTGAGAGATCGCCAAGGGTGCCGCCCAGTTCTATCTTGTGATTCTTACCGTCGTTCTTGCAGAAAATAGTGATTTCGTTGTTGTCCATGATGTGTCCTCCAAAACATGCAAATATACTCACAAAGAAAAAAATTTCTGTTTTTTAGGCGCCGTTTTTCTGTTTTTTTAAATGATATCAACACAACCGTGGCATCTTTGTGACAGCTTAATAACTTGAACTATGCTAGTGAATGTCATCGCCGCCAAATGCATCGGCATAGAGGCGGTACCGGTCACCGTCGAAGTTGACATAACCCAGGGAATAGGGATCCATCTTGTCGGCATGGCCGACGTGGCCGTCAAAGAGAGCCTCCTCCGTACGGTAACTGCCTTGCAGGCCCTCGGATTCCACATCCCGGGCAGGAAGATAGTCATCAATCTCGCTCCGGCTGACATGCATAAGAATGGCGGGGGCTATGACCTCCCGATATCTCTTGGAATCATCGCAGCCTCCAGGCAGAAAGAGCTTACTGGGCTAGGGAAATATCTGATAATGGGTGAGCTTGGCCTGGATAGTTCTGTACGGGAAGTTCAGGGCGGACTACTGTTTGCAGACCTGGCTGCTTCGAAAGGAATGTCTGGCTGCATACTTCCGCTCCGCTCTGCTATGGAGGCTACCGAGTGTACATCCCTCTCAATTTTCGGGGTCAGGAGCCTTGAAGATGTGCTTAGGATTCTGGAAGAGAGGGAGGACTGCTCGGACCTGCTTGTCTGGAACACTCCTTTGTACAAAGAACTGTCTTCTACCCGTGTGAAGTCCGTAGCCCAGCGGAAAGGAGAGGTGATGGATTTCTCAGAGATCATAGGCCAGGAGGGGGCGAAGCGTGGTGCTGAAATAGCAGCTGCCGGTGGGCACAACCTTATCATGGTCGGTCCCCCTGGAAGCGGCAAGAGTTCTCTTGCGAAGGCGATAGCCGGAATCCTTCCTCCGATGTCTACGGATGAGTCTACCGTGACCAGCCGGATATATTCGGTTTGCGGGATGAAAAGGGCTGGGACGGGACTTGTCAGGGAGAGGCCTTTCAGGGCGCCCCATTACAGTGCGTCGTTGCCTGCTATCATCGGCGGCGGTGCCGGGCAGGACATACGTCCCGGCGAGGTTACACTCTCCCACAATGGGGTGCTCTTTCTTGATGAATACGGCCAAATGCCTAAGTCTGTCCTTGAAGCCCTCAGGGGGCCGATGGAGGACCGCAAGGTAGTAATTTCGAGGCTTAGGTCAAAGATTGAGTATCCAGCATCTTTCATGCTGGTAGCCGCTTCAAATCCTTGTCCGTGTGGCTATTACGGTGAAGGGGACAGATGCCGCTGCACTCCGGGCCAGCGCCAGGCCTATCTTTCTAAACTCTCCGGTCCTGTCATGGACAGGATAGACATCCAGCTCTGGCTTCATCCGGTCCCGCACAAGAAGCTTGTCAGCAGGACCAAAGGAGAAAGCAGCGCAGAAGTGGCGGCGAGGGTGAGTAAGGCCAGGACGATACAGGCAGAAAGATTCGTTTCAGAAGGGATATTCACGAATGCGGAGATGGGAAACCGGCAACTTGAGAAGTACTGCCATCTGGATTTGGAATGTTCGAAGGTAATGGAAGCCATGATGGACAGTCTGGGATTGTCCGCTAGAGCATATTCAAGGATCCTCAAAGTGGCCAGGACAATCGCAGACCTCTCAGGCGGGAGGGACATCGTTCCGGCAGACCTGTTGGAGGCGGCTGGTTATCGCTTCCTCGACCGTCAGGATGCCTTGGGTGGCTAGATGTGGTATTTTTGCCGGAAAATGCTATATTTGCATTAGCGAAACAATTTTTATTCTGATGAAAAAGTTTTTTTTAGCTCTCATCGCAGTCTTTGCGATCACTTCTGTGGCATCCGCCACATCTTACAAGCTGGATGAATCAGCTGTTGACAATGCAATTGAAAATGCAGTGGCGATCTCTCCCCTTGAACTCATCAATGAGATCCCTGCTACGGTCTCTGCAAGCATGAAGCTTCCCGCTTCCGCTCCCGCTGCTTCAATGGCTCCTTCCAAGAGCCCTGTCGGTGCCATCCTCCTTACTTTCTTCCTTGGAGGTTTCGGAATTCACCGTCACTACATGGGCACCCGTCCCTGGATGTGGGCAATCTATACCTTCACTTTCGGAGGTATCTTCGGTGTCGTTCCTTTCGTAGACTTCATTGTTGAGATCGTGGCTGCGGTCGAAGACAATTCAGTCGCCCGCTACTGTGGCAACACTTCATTCTTCATGTGGGGTTAATGCCGCGTACAGGCCTGATAATAACTGCCTTATTAATCATCTCCATGTCTGCCTCAGCCCAGAGAAGGGTCTCGGCCGACATGGAGGTGAAAACTTTATACGGGGGCAAGGTTACCACTGTGACCAGCAAGGTTTTCTGCACTTCGACAGGGCAGATGGTCCAGGTCTTCCAATCCCCGAGCCCTTACTACACTATCACCAATCCTAACGGCGAATTCAAGCTCTACGTTCCTTCCACCAATGAAGTCTATTCCGAGCGCAAGGAGGATTTCAGCGACCGGGACGACCTGCTCTATCTATTCCTTTCCGGAAGGAGCGACGACATGGGACTTGGCCTCTATGGCTACAAGCTCTCTTCCACTTCCAAGGAGGAAGGAGGCCTTCTTAAAAGGACATATCTGCCCATTTCTCCCGGCAAGGGTGTGTCGAAGGTAGAACTAGTGCTTGAAAACTACCTGCCGATCTATCTGGCCTACTATGATTCTGCTGGTTCGGTGGTAAGCCGCACCTATCTTTCTTCTTATTCTAGGTTTTCCAACCTGATGCTGCCTCTTCGGGTAACATCCGTGCAGTACATGGCCAAGAAGGATTCTTCCCTGGTGAGGACGGTCTATTCCAATGTCCGCATCGACGGGAACGATCCGATGTTTGATTTCAAGGTTCCCGCTGACGCAAAACCTGTCAAGTCGTCAAAGGCTGGCAAGAAGTGAGACTGCCATGCCCCGTCGTACAGCCCTTATCATATTCCTGATCCTGGCCATGCATCCTGTGTCCGGCCAGGTCCGCGGCATTCTGGGGCTTCCTGACAGGATCATGTCGTCTTCCAGGATCGGAAGGGTGTCCACCCGTTCCCTCCCTCAGGTCCCTCAGGCCGATACTGGGCGGATTGAATTTCCCGGGGGTGGGAATGAGTTCGTATCGAAGGATTTCGGTTTTTTCAATTATTTGATGGATAATGAATTGACCTTGGATGCCAAGACTCTTGCATCCAGGCCGTATTATGCGTCAGACACCCTTGATTTCATGAGGGCCAAGGTACTTTTTTCAGAGAGGAAGCTTTCCCAGGCTGCCGAACTGTTCGGCGCGGTCCCGTCCGGTTCGCCTTTCGGCCCCGAATCATTCTTCTACAGGGTGGTTTCTCTCTCAAGTCTTGGTGAATATGAAACAGCGGCAGGAATGCTTCCCTACGAGGCCGGACCCTACGCTGAATTGTCCGCCCTTCAACAGGCCGGGCTTGCACTTCTGAGGGGGGAGGAAGATGAGTGGGTAAGGAGCAGCGCCGCCTTCGGCTATGAAGATTACACCCTTGCAGAAAGCGAAAGAATCCTCTCTGAGATAGGTTCCACCCGTTTTGCTCCGTCCAGGAAGCGGCCAGGAGTGGCAGCCCTGGCCTCCGCCGTAGTCCCCGGAGCAGGGAAGATCTATGCCGGAAGGCTCGGGGAGGGCATAGCGGCCTTCTTGACTGTCGGCTCACTGGGTGCAATAACAGCCGGGAACTGGAAGAAACACGGGGGAGAGGACTGGCGCACCATAGTGGCCGGAACCCTGTGCGCGACCTTCTACTTGGGGAATATTTATGGAAGTTACATGTCAGTAAGCATCGAAAGGGATGAAAGGATGGCGGCTGAGAATACTCTCATTCTCTATCACCTGCATCTTCCTCTGCGGAGCATATTCCGCTGATGGTCAGGACAGAGGGAATGAAGGTCCACTGGAGCGGGCGCTCCGGTGGGAGAAAGCCGTGTTCGATGCTGATGACCCCTCGTCGGTCCATGAAGCCCTGATTGCGAAGGCGGAATGCTATGCCGAGGCTTCCTGCTACGAAGATGCTCTACGAACCCTCGACAGGATCCGCCTGTACCTTCTTTCCCCAGAAGACATTTCTGAAGTACTTCTGTTCAAAGCCCGTTGTTGCAAAGAGATAGGTGATGCCGGAGCAGCTCTCGGCTATCTCGAAGAAAGCGGATTGGCAGGAGATTATCCTTCTCTCTATTCAGTGTTGCTGGCATCGTCATGGCGTCTTTCAGAGTCAAAGGAGTGGGCGCTCAGGTCGGTCGGAGGTGACCCAGCCCTACGGGATGAGGTTATAAAGCTGTTCAAGAAAGCTCCGGCTTTGAAGAAAGAAGGCACTGCGGCTGTACTGTCTTTCATTCCGCCGGCCGGTCAGATCTATCTCAAAGAGCCCGGAAGGGGAGTCGCTTCAATGCTTCTGAATGCGGGGGCGGCAGCCTTTACCATAGTCGAAATCCTCGACCACAGCTGGATCACCGGTATTCTGGGCGGAGGGATACTTCTGAATGAAACCTTCTTCAAGGACAACCTGTCCAGGAACCTCTCCAGGCTGCAGGAGGTGAACAAAAAATCGATTGAAGATTTTTCAGCTTCCCTTGAAGCACTTCTTGGAGACTAGCTCTCCCATTCCAAAGTCCTGGATTCGTCGGGGTTGACCCTTATGGTAACCTTGAGGGTCTCTTCGGGGAGAATGTCCTCAATATTCTCGGGCCATTCGATCAGGCACAGGTATCCGCTGTCTACATAATCATAGAAGCCGATGTCGAGAGCTTCCGAAAGCTTGGTGATCCGGTAGAAATCAAAGTGGAACACCGGTTCGCCGGAGGCGTCCCTGTATTCGTTGACTATTGCGAAAGTAGGTGAGCTGACGGCATCCTCCTTCACTCCGAGAATGCGGCACAGGGCTGTTGTGAATGTGGTCTTCCCTGCACCCATCGGTGCATAGAAAGCAATTATCCTGTTGTCTCCTATTCCTGACAGGAACTCCTGGGCAGCCCTGTCGATGTCTTCAAGGTTCTGTATTGTGATTTCGTGCTTCATCTTTATCTTGGCCTCAGCCATGTCTCAGGGTTCTGGGGATTCTTCCCCGACCAGATCTGCAGGTGCAGCTGGGTTTCTCCTCCGATGGTGTCCACCGTACCGAGCGACTGTCCTGTCTTGACCTTGTCTCCGGCCTTGACGCTGACAGAACCCATCTTGCAGTAGAAGGAGAAGTAATTGCCGTGCTGGACGAGGATGCATTTGTTGTAGCCGGGCATCACGACGATCTGCTTGACCTCTCCGTCGAAGACTGCCTTTACGGAAGTCCCCTGGGCGAGCGCTATCGAGATACCGTTGTTGAACGGAAGCTTGAGATTGGTGTAGACCGGGTGGTAACGCTGGCCGAAGTGTTCCACCACCGGGCCGTCAGCTGGCCAAGGCAGCTTGCCCTTGTTTGATTCGAACTGCTTGGCAAGGGTATAGTCGATCGGTTTTGCCGGTTTGGAGCTTGTCTTGCCCGAACCCTTCTTGCCACCCTTGTCTTCGAGGGCTTGCTGGATGATCCTCTGGATTTCCCTGTTCAGGGACTCTACCTCACGTTGTTTTTTTGCCAGGTCCTGCTGGTATTTCTTCTTGTCTTTCTTGAGTTGGTTGACAAGTTTCTGGGAGTCGTTCTGTTCGGCCTGCAGCTTGCCAACTTCAGACAACCTTTCCTTTCTGAGGGATTCGGCTTCCTTCTTCATCTCGGCCAGAGCGGCAGTCTGTTTTTCTAGAGTATCCCTGGTCTCGATGATCCTCTGTGCCTGGATGTTCATCTGCTTGGAGAGGTCACGGAGATAACCGTATCTGCGAAAGGCCTGGCCGAGGTCGTCGCTGGCCAGGATGTACATGTACCAGACTTTGGCGTTGCGGTTCTTGTATGCTCCACGGACAAGCCTTTCGTAGTAGTCGGAAAGGGTGTCCAGCCTTGCCTGCAAGACCTTGATTTCCTCCTCCTTGGCGGCTATCGATGAGGAGAATCCTGCAATCTGCCGGTCACTCTCTGCCACCAGTTCCTTCCTGGCATCTACCTTCTTCCTGATCAGGCTGAGCTTGTTGATTGCGCTGGCGCTCTTTGAGGCAATCGCCTTGATCTGGCTGTCCAGGATAGCAATCTCCTTCTGGAGCCTGGCTTTCTTCGCCTCCTGAGTCTTGGTGTCCTGGGAATATCCCGTCGCGACCCCCACCGTCATGGAGAGGATCAGGGCAATGAATATTCCTTTAAGACACTTCATCATTCCTTGCCTTCAGCTTTTTTGTTTGCGGCCTGGGTCCTGTAGACCTTGGCCAGGTCAGTCTCCCCAAGGGATTCAAGGACCTCTGCGTAGTGTTCCAGGCTGGTGGCACTGTCCTTGGCACCATAGATTAGAGCATGCTTGAAGACCGCCTTTGCATCATGGTCCTTCCCGAGCAGGTGGAGGATCCAGCCGTAGGTGTCCAGGTAGGTGGAGTTGTCCGGCTCCTTTTCAATCGTCTTCTTGCTCATGGCACAAGCCTTCTTCAGGCTTTTACCCTTCAGGGCAAGGTAGTAGGCGTAGTTGTTGAGGGTCGGAGCGTAGTCAGGACTTATCTTGAGTACCTGCTTGTAGTACTTGAAGGCTTCTGCCTCATTGCCCATCTCATGGTACATGTCACCTATGTTCGCAAGGGCCGGGACGGTCACTGAAGTGTCTCCCGGAGCGATTGCGATCATCCTCTTGCTGTTGTCGATGATTCCCTGCCAGTCCTGCTTGTTGTAACAGGCTACATTCTTCATCTCCAGGAAGGCTGTTTCCTTTGGGAATCGCACCAAGGCGCTGTCGGCCGCCGGTCCCAGGGCGTCCCAGTCGCTCAGGTAGCCCAGGAACTGTACATATGTGGCGGTTGCATCCAGGCTTCCGGGATGGGTGTCCATGTTCCTCTTGAGGTAACTCTTGGCCTTGTCAACCCTTTCTGTGGCATAGTAGTACATGCCGGTCGCCTTCAAGGCGGAACTGTCGCTGGGATGGCGAAGGACGAAGCCTTCATAGAGGGAGTCTATCCTTGGCTGGAAATTCCTGATGAAGCGAGGTTCCGAACGCTGGAGGAGCATGCTCAGGTACTGGGCCTTTGCCTGCGGGATGGTTTCTTCGTTGTCTACGAAACGGCTTATCGCAGAGAAGAACTCGTCGTAGTTCCTCCTGACACGATAGACCTCGGCCTCGCCCAGAAGAGCGGGCATGTAGTCGCTTTGTATGTCAAGTGCTTCCTGATAGTAGGCGAGTGCCACGGAATCCTTATACTCAGCCATGGTATGGTCTCCAAGTTTGGTGAGCACGAAGGGAGAGGAAAACTCCTTGTTGTAGTCCTCCAGGGTTTTCAGGGCTTCTTCAGGTTTGTTCTGACGAAGGAGAATGTCGTACCTTGTGGTGGTCACGTTCTCGTTCTTCCCGAAGACAGTCTCGATCTGGTCCATTGCCGCGAGAGCCTTGTCGAACTGGTTCTGCTTCAGGTAGAGGTTGACCAGCGAGAAGTAGATCTCGTTCTTCTTGGGGAACTCCTTCAGGAGGTCTTCATAAGTCGCGATCGTAAGGTCGTCCTCTCCGGTCATCGAATAGGCGATGGCCAGCCTGTCCTTGTACCAGTAATTGGACGGATCCAGTTCAGAAGCCTTTTTCAAAGCGGTCTGGGCATCCTTGACGTTATTCTTGTAAAGGTGGCAGAGCCCGAGATAGTACCAGGCTGCATCATTGGAAGGATCAGTGGCAGTTATGGATCCTAGGAGTGCTTCAGCCTCCTTGAACTGCTGCGCATCAATCGCAGCCACTGCGTCGATCACCCTGTTCTCTTCAGTCTTTCCGGCCTTTTTGTCCTGCGCAATCCCTGGAACGGCTGCCATGGCGGAAGCCGCGATCAACAAGGACGCAATTATTCTCTTCAATTTCATCTCAATCTAATTAGCCGGAGAACCCTAATGCAAAAATAGTGCATTTTGGGAAAACTACCTTCCTCCGGAGAAGCCTCCTCCCGAGAAACCGCCTCCGCCGCCGAAGGAAGTCATGCCGCCTCCGCCGCTCCAGCGGGTTCCTCCGGAACTCTGGCGTGCAGAATAGTTCAGGGCCTGCTGGTTGAAGTAGCGCGAAGTGTCGCCGAAGGTGTTCCAGATGACCACAGGGGTGACTTCCTGCATCTCGGCCATTTGCTGCGAGAGGGTGAAGTACTCCGGACAGACCTTCTTGAAGTCCTTGTAGACCTGGTCGGCTATGCCGTAGAGAGAGGCGAAGATGAGGTAGTTGTTCCAAAGCTTCACTTCGACCGTGCCCCTGTCCTTGATGAGGGTGAAATCCTTGAGGAATTTCTTAAGGCCGAAGACCTGGCGGACGTCGGTGGCTTCAAGGGTCTTGAGGGTCTTCCCGTCGGAAATCTTGTTCTGCCAGGCGTAGAGTCTCTTCCCGTTGCGGTCGGCCCATCTGCGGAGTTCCCTCTTCTGGAGGATGGCGTCATTTCCGGCAGCTTCCTTGAAGAAACCGAAAAGCTCGGATTCAAGTTCGGCGTCCACGTTGCCGGCGGAATCGCCCAGGTTGAGTTCGCCGATCTTGAAAGCCACGTTGCTGCCAGACTGAGGAACGATGCTGAAAGCACCGCGGTAGAAGAGCCTCATCATGTAGGCGGCGATAAGGTTCTGGTTCTCAACCATGGTCCTTCCCGAGAAGATCCTGAGGATGTTGCTGGCCTTCCGGAGATCACCGTTCACGGGCACGTCCCTGAACCATTCCACGTCCTTCATCTTTCCGCCGAGGAGTTCCTTTTTCCTGCGTTTTACCGAAATCATGCGGCCTATTCCAAGGAAGGGAACGAGGATGAACATGAATACGGTAAGGAGCTGCAGCAGGTTCTCAAGGAGCCAGTTAGGTTTCTTGTAGTCGCTTCCCTTGAATGCCTTGCTTTTTACTTCCTCGAAGGACTTGTCGTAAGTGATTGAAGGTGTGAATATTCCTTTGTCGAAACTGACCATGGCGACCAGGGCGCTCCGGGAGTCGAAAGGCTCTGTCGACCAGTAGTTGACGGCGCCGCCGAGGACTTCCGTTTCACCGTGGAACCGGAATCCCCAGACCTGGGTGTTGGCGTCAGTGAATATGGTGCCGTTCTTCCGGATGGTGAGCAGCACGTGGGAGGCATTGTCGGTCGGGGTGACGAACATGTGGTTGAAGCCGTCCCTGTCGGAATAGCCCTTTACAAGTCCGGTCAGCAGGTAGCTCGCTACATAGGTGTGCTTCCCGCTGCTGCCTACACCCCAGCAGAGTTCGCATCCGTCGCCCTTGGGAACTATTCCGCACCTTTGGGCCTTGCTCTCGCGGCTGCGGTGGATGTCCCAGCGGGTACCTTCGGAGACATATTCCCGTCCGGACTCGTCTGTGACGCTGAAATCACGGATCTCCATGCGCCCGAGGTTCTCCTTCCCGAGGTACCATTCGGTGATGTCGCCCGCGACGTCGATGACCCAGCGTTCGTGGATTATCGCCGAGCCGTCGTCCTGCAATTCTACGTCAATCCTCACCGAATCCACCTGGCTCTGGGCGAGGGAGGGAACGGCGAGGAGAAGCAGGAAGAGGCCCAGGAGGATAGCCTGAAGCCTTTTCATCTTATTTGTTGAATATGTCCGAGACTGAAGGTGCCTCTGCCCTGGCTGCGTCTTCGGGGAGAAGTTCGTGGGTGGTGAAATGCAGCATGGAAGCCACGATGGAGGAAGGCCACTGGCGAACCATCATGTTCAGCTTGGTGACAGCGTCGTTGTAGACCATTCTGCTGACCCTGACGTTCTCCTCGTACTGGCGGATGCCGGCCATGGTGTCGATGAACATCTGGTTGGCCTTCAGGTCAGGATAAGCTTCGGCCACGGCGTTCAGGCGGCTCAGGACAGTCTGGATGGCGTTGTCCTGGTCGGCGATCTGCTCTGGAGTGGCATTGTCGATCCTGCGCTGGGAGATGACTTCCACGAGGGTGTCATGCTCATGGACGGTGTACTGCTTGGTCATCTCGACGAGGTTGGTGACCGCGTCCCATCTTGACTTCTGCTGGACATTGATCTGTCCATAAGCATTCTTCATCTTTTCTTCCAAGGCGACGAGTGCACGCTGTGTCTTGAAGATGTAGACGAAAACAATCACCAGGAGGGCGATAATGATAATTCCTGCTACCATAATCTTGATCAGTTGAGGGTGGATAATCTTTTATTAACCTACGACCCAGACCAGCACGTGGTTGTCGAAGGTGATGTACTCGAGTTCGAAGTCTTCTTCGTAGCCATCCTTGTGGATGAAGGTGGCGTCCAGCTCGCCTTCTCCCTTCGGGCGGAAGCGCTCGACTTCGATCTGCTCGGAGAAAGAGACCCGGTAAGCGGAGACTCTCTTGAAGATGGCTTCCTTGGCGCACCAATAGATGGCAAGCTGCTCGTTGCGCTTGTCGTCGTCAAGATCGTCGATCTCTTCCTCGGAGAGAGCCTTGCGCTCCACTGCCGAAAAGTCCCTGGCGAGGGACTCCATGTCGATTCCGACATCCTCGTTGTCGTTGAGGATGACTGCCACGTATTTTTCAGTGTGGGTGATGCTGATGTTGGTCACGCTGTTCTCGAGATAAGGCTTGCCGTTGTCATGATGGCTCAGGTACACCTTTTCTCCGAACAGTTCGCAAAGAAGGGCCCTTACTGCAAGCCTCTGCTTGCGAAGGGATTCATTGGTGATGAAGGAAATCTCCTCCTCCTCGTCGCTGGGTACGGAGGCCAGTTCCCGAAGCTCTTCTTCTGTTTCGGTTATTTGCCAGACGCCTACGAGCGACCTGGTTTCTTCCAATTCTTTTTTAATGTATAGTGCCATAGCTAAAAATCTCCCTGGAATGCTCCAGCGAGTGATTTATCAATATTCAAAGGGGGGTACGACAACGGATCGTCGGATCGGGAATCCGCCTTGGATGTGTTATCAGTCAGTATACAACTGGGAGGCTCCATACAAGTCTGTTGTCTTTATATCATCGCAAATATAATGATTTTTTGAATTACAAAGAAAATACAACGGAATTTGTTATCTTTGTCGCACTTTTGTAACGATAATATTCAAAACTAATAAATTTCAAACCATGGGATTTTTGACAAATGACAAACTGGTCATCGTCGGCGCAGCCGGAATGATCGGATCGAACATGGCCCAGACCGCTGCAATGCTGGGTCTTACTCCTAATATCTGCCTTTACGACATCTTCGAGCCCGGCCTCAAGGGAGTCCTTGCCGAGATGGATCACTGTGCATTCCCCGGAGTCAACATCACCGCAACAATCGATCCGGCCGTGGCCTTCACTGATGCCAAGTACATCATCTCTTCCGGCGGAGCACCACGCAAGGAAGGCATGACCCGTGAGGACCTCCTCAAGGGCAACTGCCAGATCGCAGCCGAATTCGGTGACAACATCAAGAAGTACTGCCCTGACGTGAAGCACGTGGTCGTTATCTTCAACCCTGCTGATGTCACCGCCCTTACCGCCCTCATCCACTCCGGCCTGAAGCCCGAGCAGCTCACCTCCCTTGCCGCTCTCGACAGCACCCGTCTGCAGGAAGCCCTCGCTTGCGAGTTCGGCGTACAGCAGTGCAAGGTCACCGGTGCCCACACCTATGGTGGTCACGGTGAGGCCATGGCAGTCTTCGCTTCCCAGGTCAAGATCGACGGCAAGCCTCTTGCCGAAATGGGCCTTTCCGAGGAGCGCATCCAGGGCGGAAGCAACATCATCAAGCTCCGTGGCCGCAGCTCATTCCAGAGCCCTGCCTACAACGCCGTGAAGATGATCGAGGCCTCCATGGGCGGAGAGAAGTTCACCTGGCCTGCAGGTACCTATGTGTGCAACGAGAAGTACCAGAATGTCATGATGGCCATGCCGACCGTCATCGACGCCACCGGTGTCCACTACTGCATGCCTGAAGGAACCGCTGAAGAAGTTGCAGCTCTCAATGCCTCCTACGAGCACCTCTGCAAGATGCGCGACGAGATCATCTCCCTTGGCATCATCCCTGCAGTCGCAGAGTGGAAGACCATGAATGCCAACCTCTAATCAGTTGACGACGAAATTCCTGATGTAGCATCCGCTACGGGAACCTTTGAGGACCTTGAGCTTGAGGACATGATGTCCGGGCTCAAGGTCTTTTGCCATCATGTGGACCCAGGGAATATGAAGTCCTTTACTCCATGGAGTGAAGGTGTCGAGAGGATCGTATTCCTTCCCGTCGATCGTGTATGAGAGTATCCCTGAGTTGGGGCCGCAGGTGCAATAGAGACCAATAGCCTTGCCTTCGAACTCGAGGTTCAACGAGCCACCTTCTTCGCAGACGAGGGTTGGGACATGAATATATTGCTTCCTGGTCCCGGCTCCGTCGGACGGGACCCAGTCTTCCACGAGGTGGAAACCTTTCATTTTTGTGGCTGACGACGGCGGAAGCAGTCTGCCGTCCTCGTAGCAATTCTCCTCCAACTTCTCCTCAGGGATGTCATGGGGCGCAGGAGTATATTCACCGGCAGGCTTCATCAATGAATCGATGAGGCTGGAGACCGCATCAGCGTAGATCCGGTGGCCGAAGGGTGCCGGATGGGTGCCTCCGAATTTTCCCCAGTCGAATTCTCCGGACCGCATCCTGGAGGACACCTCTGAAGCGAGGTCGATTGAATTCAGGTGATAATGGTTGGCAACCCTCTCATGGTTGAGGATCACATCCGGGATCTCGCCGCCGTCCAGGAGCGGGATGAACGGATCGTAGATGAAATGCAGGAATATTATGTCCGTCTTCGGGTTCACCATCAGGGCGTGGCGTACTATTCCTTCCATACCAAGCACCTGGTACCGTGGACCGAAGAAGTTGGTGTGGTCATTGACCGCTGCCTCTACGAACAGCAGGTCGGGAACTCCTTTGGCGAGCACGTCCTCCTCGAATCGGAAAGCATGGGGAGTCGAGCCGAGGGAAGCTATTCCAGCATCGATGAAAGTGAAACGTGTGTCCGGAAACCTTTTTGCGAGGTCTTCCTTGACCATGTCTTTCCAGCCGGTCATTTCGGTAATAGATCCTCCGAAGAAGGCTACCGTGGCATCTTTCCGGACCGTCATTTCGTACAATGAATTGTCCAGGCCGCCACGGAGATGGATGTGTGAATGCTGTGCGGCCATGGTGAACGGAAGCAGGATGGCCAAGGTCAAAATAATGGATCGCATATCACAAAAATATGAAGAAAAATGGTTAATTTAGAATTCTTGGAATAATAACAACTCAAAAGATGAAGATTCGTGAATCCATCATCGCTGTCCTTGCTGCAGCCTTGTTCTCAGTTACTGTTTCAGCCCAGGATTATCCAAAATGGCTGGACCGTTCGGTTTTCTACCAGATATACCCGTCGTCCTATATGGACTCTGACGGGAATGGCATAGGTGACATCAAAGGTATCACCTCAAAGCTTGACTATATTAAGAGCATCGGGGTCACAGCGATCTGGCTGAACCCGGTCTATGAGTCCGGGTGGATGGACGGTGGCTATGACGTTATCGACTATTACAAGGTCGATCCCCGTTTCGGTACGAACACCGACATGGTTGAACTTATCTCAGAGGCTCACAAGAGAGGGATCAAGGTAATCATGGACCTTGTCGCAGGCCACACCAGCGACCGCAACGCCTGGTTCCTCCAGTCAATGGAGGCCGATCCCAACCAGCGCTACAGCGACTACTACATCTGGACCGACGAGATCAGCGCCAAGGACAAGGAAGACATCGCTGAAAGATACCGCCAGGCCAATCCTAAGTCCAGCACCATCGGAAAGTTCGTGGAGAAGAATGCCCCGAGGGCGAAGTACTACTACAAAAACTACTACGAGGCTCAGCCGGCCCTCAATTACGGCTTTGCCAATCCGGATCCTTCCCATCCGTGGGAACAGCCTGTGGATGCGCCGGGCCCGAGGGCAGTCTGGCAGGAGCTTCGAAACATAATGACATTCTGGTTTGACAAGGGAGCTGACGGTTTCCGTGTGGACATGGCACAGAGCCTTGTGAAGAACGACGAAGGTTTCAAAGTCACGAGGATGATGTGGAAGGAATTCACGACGTGGATGCATGCCAATTATCCCGACAATGTGCTTCTGGCTGAATGGTCGGATCCGGAAGTCTCTCTTCCGGCAGGCTTCAACGTGGATTTCTTCCTACCCTGGCGAAGCGCTACAGGTTACACGAAACTGATCCTTCCTGAGCCTTATGGTAAGCATGCAACGAACTATTTCAACAAAGCTGGGCTTGGTGAAGTCCGGGAGTTCGTGGACTATTATACAAGGACCCTGAAGACTGTTGGCAAGATTGGGTACATGGCTCCCCAGACGTCCAATCACGATGTCCAGCGCCCCAACATCCTCACCCGCAACACCATCGACCAGCTTAAGGTGGCCATCACCTTCTTCCTCACCCTCAAGAGCATTCCGTTCATCTATTACGGAGATGAGATCGGAATGAAATACAATCCTGACGCTCCGGAGAAGGAAGGATCCCGGGAAGTCTTCTCATCCGGCTTCGTCAATGAAAGGTCCGGTTCCAGGACTCCGATGCAATGGACCAACGGCCTCAATGCAGGTTTCTCCACCTGTGCTCCTGAAGACCTCTTCCTGCCAGTCGACACTGATGGAGGCCTCCTTACAGTCGAATCCCAGGATAAGGACCCTGATTCGATGCTCAACTATGTACGGAAGGTGCTCGCTCTCCGCCAGGAGTCGCCGGCGATGAGCAACACCGGCGATTGGGAATATGTTTCCGATCCTGACAGACCCTATCCCATGGTCTATAAACGGTTCTCTGGAGATGAAATCTACATCGTAGCCCTAAATCCCAGTGGCAGGAAGGTCAGTGCTGGTTTTCCTACTCTCGGCCGTGCGGAAGCCGAAGTTTTTTCGATGGTTGGAAAGGCCTCCTACAAAGTCGGGAAGGTGAGCGACAAAGTCGATATGGGACCGGTCAGTGCAGTTATTTTCAAGATGGATAAGTGAGTTTGGAACAGATATTGAGGTTGATCATTCAACGTAAATAATATTCTATTCTGCCATGAAACATTTTTTATTTATCGTGGCCATAGCGGCCCTTCTTGTTTCCTGCGAAAAAGAAAACGTTATTCACACCGGTGATGTGACCGGAACTCTCTATGGAATCTGGGCTCTTGACTCCAAGACCGTGGCCTTGAATGATAAAACAAGCACAGAGGATTATTCCAAGGCTCATTTCTTCCTTTCTTTGAGTGAGCCCTTCCTCGCCCTTGCCAAGAAAGGCAGTTTTACGGAAGCGGACCTCAAGGACGTGGATGTCGACGGGGCAGTGTTCAACTTCAACGCTGATTTGAAGAAGATTGAATTCAAGGACATGCTCTGGCTGTCGGACGAATTCCTGTCCTACAACATGATCCTGAAAGGGACTTTCGATGTGCTGGAACTGACAGACAAGTCTCTTGTAATTAGCCAGAAGGACTTGCTCGGAACCACGACGACATACACCTATCACAGGTACCGGTAGGATCCTTTATCCAGAGCTCCAAAGTAAATCAAGCACTATTTAAAAAGCAACTGGGCAAAGGTATTCAGGTACAGGCGCCAGTTCTTCCAGACATGTGCGTCTTCGCTGACATATAGGGTGTGAGGCATGTCATTCTTCGTGAGCACCTCATCCAGGAACAGGGACCTTTGATATGCCATACTGTCCTCTTTGCCTACTCCAATCCAATATAGTTTGTAGCCTGCTTTCTTTATACCCTGCAGGTCTGCATCCAAATGGTCGCTCTCACGGATTCCGCAGCTGAGGGGGCATATGTAATCGAACACTCCGGGATAAAGGATGGTGGCAGATGTTGTGTGCCCACCACCCATTGACAGACCGGCTATTGCACGGCCTGATGCCTTGGCAATGGTGCGATATTCCTTGTCGATGAACGGGATGATATCCTTGACGAGGCTGTTTACATACGCGTTCTGCCATTTGGGATCCTGCCGGTCCATGGGGATGGTGCTAAGGCCAAGGATGTTGGCTGCCTGCTGGTTCGGGTTGCCGTTAGGCATAACCACTATCATAGGTTTGGCAAGCCCTTTCTCGATGAGGTTATCCAGGATCTGTGCGGCGCGGCCCATTGAAATCCATGCCTCTTCGTCACCGCCACCGCCGTGGAGAAGGTAGAGGACGGGATACTTGGCCTTCGGATTATTCTCATAGCCGTACGGGGTGTAAACGGTCATGCGACGGCTGATGCCAAGGCTCGGACTGTCGTACCAACGGAAGGTGACTGAACCGTGGTTCTTGGCTTCATAGTAATTTTCGCTGCGTTCACCTGGGATGAAAAGCATGTTCAAGTAACGTGTGCCGTCCCTTTGGACCTTGTCGTTGAGCGGGTCATTGACCGAAACCCCGTCCACAATGAAGTTGTAGGTGTAGATTTCCGGTTCCGGGGCATCGATGGTAACTTCCCAAATACCTCCTTCTCCCTTGACCATGTCGATGGCACCGGTCCATGGATCAGCCATCCAGTTGCCGGAGAGCTGGACGCGGGTGGCGTAGTTGGCATTCAGGCGGAAAGTAACTTTGCCTTCCTTTACCTCAGGCGAAACTATGCGGGGAGCATTGCCGCCTCTGGCGAAATTTGCGAGTTCCTGTCCGGATAAACTTGTCACCGCAAGAAGAGCGACTGCGAGTAAAGAAAATAAACGTTTCATGTGAGTTCTGTTTTTATTCAAAGACAATAATAATCAATAATATACATTTTTCCAACAAGGTCTGGAAAACTTACAAGCATTGATGGCTACTGATATTGGCGCACCCCATTTATTCAAAACCACAAAGGCTGGGGGCGTTTTACGCAACAGGTTAGTAATTAAGATTTTACAGAAAACGCATAGACTATTTTTTCATGCGTTTCCTGTAAATAGTTAATTATTAAGCACTTGTAAAAAACGGGCAATTTCTTACTACTTGCCGAACTGAGATCCCTTTGGTGTCCACTGTCGGTACCGACATTAGAGTCAACCAGCGTCAGGGTGATGTGATTATTCTTTACCAGTGTACTGGCCGATAAATAGAATCGCCCCTGTGCTGACTTCAGTAATCGCATAGATGAAGGGCCTGTCAGCGTGAAAAATTATTTCAGGAGCAGGTCTCGCATGTCCTCCTATACCTGTTGATGCGGCCATATAAACATCTGTTACTGCGGCTGCTTTAGAGCCATCTTCATTTACTGTTATTTTAGCTTTATGAAACACCCCTTGTATAGAGACTCCTATTTGATCTGTCATTTCAGAAAAATCTGCCGTCCTTGGATCAAAAGCTCGAACGATTCCCATATCCTGAAGTATTTCGCGGATATCTTCAGTACCATATTCTGATTCAAAAGAAGGAATCATCACATCAACTACTCTCTCTTGTTTATTATTTACTATTTTTCTCCAGAGATTTGAATCCAAAGATAATCGGAGGTCTTCTAATGAATATCCTTCCTCTGGAAGGAGAAACGTCATTGAGTAAGCTTTGTTTCCATACGGCAGAAAAACTACGCTTGCTTTATCAAGAATCTTGCAATACTCGAAATTTCCTTTTTGATGCATCATAAGAACATCTGTTTTACGGTAATTCAGCATGTATGCGTATTACGAAATGTCGCGATGGTAATAGGATTAAGTCTTTATACGCTGAAATAGATAAGATACCTGAAGGTCGGCAACTCGATACAGAAGAGACATTAAAAGCATTCCATGGCAGAGACCTGATATTGAGATACTATTTGAATGACAACGGGAAACTCTTCCGTCCTGTATGGCATACTATCTTTACGCATTTCTTTAGGGACTTCGAGCAAATAAAGATATCCGTGATAGATGTATAACCTTCTCGTAAATCGGTAGGTTTTGTCTTTTATTTGCCCAGCAAACCAATAAACAACACAGTAATGATTATCTCAAATAAAGGCAGCCACATACCTCTCCACCAACTTCCCATTCTTATAAACCGCAAACCCATTCCGACCGGAGAAGGTTATTCCCCAGTACTCGCAGTCAGGTTGTTTACCTGCTTGTTGGGCTTTCTTCAAGACCAGTATCGGGCATCCCTGTTCTCCACCGGTAGCAAGGTGCGGAAATGGGACCATGTCAAATTCGAGACTTTTGTGTGCCAAATCTCGTAATAAGGGAATAACTGATAGAACTTGCGAAAGTTGCGTAAGTTCCTTTCTGTGAAGCCTTTGCCAAATACAGCCGTCAACTCTTTGAATAGGGTTCTTATGAGTTGTGTGCCATATTCTGCACGGAAATCTCCATCCTGCTCTTCTTCCACGATGCGTTTGCCAATATGCCAATATGAGTCCTCCATTGAAGAAAAGAAAGATGATAGTTTTGGCTTCGGTTTGTACATGATTATCATGTTGGTGAGTACTGCAAGGGCAGGAAAAGACCGAATAGATGCTCCGAGAGTATTTCAAAATACTCTTAGAGCGGGAATAGGCGGTTATTGTGCTCAAAGAGTCCTAACAAAAGCAAAAAGCACCTACGTTGCCGTAAGTGCTTCATTGTGATTCTGTCGGGGTACCGTGACTCGAACACGGGACCCTCTGCTCCCAAAGCAGATGCGCTAGCCAACTGCGCCACACCCCGAAAGGATTGCAAAGGTATTTCTTTTTTCGGAAAATGCCAAAAAAGAAGTAACTTTGAATCATGATCATAGAGGCAAAAGGTATAGAAAAGAGTTTCGGGGACCTCAAAGTCCTCAAGGGAATAGATTTCCAGGTGGACAGATCCGAGGTTGTGTCTATCATGGGAGCCTCAGGCGCTGGGAAGTCCACTTTGTTGCAGATTCTCGGTACCCTGTCGACTCCGGATGCAGGATCATTGGAGATCGACGGGACAGATGTCCTTCATCTGGGAGGGAAAGAATTGTCTGCATTCCGCAATCGCAGGATTGGTTTCGTGTTCCAGTTCCACCATCTTCTTCCAGAGTTCAATGCCCTTGAGAACGTGATGATTCCGGCCTTTATTGCCGGTCGTTCGGAGAAGGATGCCAAGGAGGCTGCGACCCGGCTCCTCAAGGAAATGGGGCTTGGTGAGAGGATGGATCACAAGCCTTCGGAGCTTTCCGGCGGAGAACAGCAGAGGGTCGCCATCGCCAGGGCCCTTGTAAACGATCCTGCAATTCTTTTTGCAGACGAGCCTTCCGGGAACCTGGATTCCAAGACAAAGTCCGAGATCCACCAGTTGTTCTTCGACCTTCGTGAGCGTTATGGCCAGACGGTAGTGATCGTGACCCACGATCCGGAGCTTGCGGCGATGTGTGACCGGTCCCTGTTCATGAGGGATGGCCTTTTCGAATAGCTTTTTTGAAATAGAATAAAAAAAGAGCGTACTTCCCAGCACGCTCTTTTTTTGACAGACTTGACTACTAGTTTTAGTGCTTAACTGTCACTTTTTGTCGTTTTTGCTGTTGTCGTTTTTATTGAGCTTGTGAATCTGCAATCTACGGAAGTTCTCCTCACCTATGAAAAGTTTGGCTATCTTTTTGTTTGACAAGATCTTGCGGTACTCGTCAACGTATTTTTCATCAATGTCGTCACCGGCCTTCTGAGCCTTGAGGTACCTATCCATCAAGTTTGCGATTTCCTTTTCGTCCTTACCTGACTTGATTCCGTTTTCAAGAGCCCTGTAAGCCTCCATCATCTGGCGGAACGAGTCCCTTCTTTCGGCCTCCGACCTGTTGTATATTGGCCAGAACTTTTCGGCCTCTGCAGGGGTAAGGTCCATTGCATCCGTCAGGAACGCTATTTTTTCTGCCTTCATCCTTTCCTGCCAGTTCCTGCCTCCTTCATTCTGTGCATGGAGCAGGGAAGTACCGAGGAAGAGCGCAACTGCGCATAATACTGTTGTAAGAATCTTTTTCATGGTTTAATACTTTTGGTTTCCTCCTGAATAAGCTAGATACTCCATCTCTACACCGGATTCGATGAGGTAGTTGATGATGTCCTCTTCGGTCGTGACGTCTTCATTAGCATATTCAAACTCATTTATGAAGACCTCCGGATGGGTTAAAGAAATAATATCCGCATAGGTAGCTTCGCTCTGGACCTGCTCTGCGGGATTGGTGGAAACAGTGTGTCGCAGGACGGAATTGCCTGCAACCAGTAAGGCTACGAAACAAGCGGCCATGGCGAGGTACGGCCTGATTCGCGCCCACGGCCCGCTCAGGACTGACTTTTCCTGCGGGATGGCTTCAAGACGGCTTTTCAGGTCATTGAAATAACCTTCAGGCACGCCATAGGATGCCTTGCCGATTTTTTCAAATATGTCCTTTTCCGATTTCATTTCCGATTATTTGACAGACTATGAGGGCGTTGGTTTAAAACAATTCAGAATTTTTTTCCAAAAAAGATTTGAGCTTTTCTGTTGCAAAGTGGTAAGAAGCCTTGAGCGCCCCTATGGAGGTGCCGAGGATCTCGGATATTTCTTCGTATGGAAGTTCCTCGAACCATCTCATTACGAACACCAGTCTCTGTTTTTCTGGTAATCGCTGGATGGCCTTCATCAGCATGCGTTGCATCACGTCACCGTTGAACCATGGATCTTCGTCAATCTTTTCTTCCAATTTGGAGGAGAGGCTTTCGAACTGGAGGGCGGACCTCACTTTCTGTTTGTTCAGGAAATTGAGGGCCTCGTTGGTGGCTATCCTGTAAAGCCAGGTGAAGAGCTGTGATTCGCCCCTGAAGGAGGGGAGGGCGGTCCAAATCTTCAAGAATATTTCCTGGAGGAGGTCGTCGGTGTCCTCGTGGCTGCAAAGGAAGCGGCGGACATGCCAGTAGAGCCTTTCACTGTAGGAATCCACGATTTCCTTGAAAGCCCTGTCTTTCTGTCCGCTCTTGTAGAGCTTTATGATCTCCTTGTCAGTCACTTCTGAGTTGTGTAGTATCTTTCAAATGTACGACAATTTGATTATTTTTGCAATTATGAAGCATATACGCAATTTCTGCATCATCGCACACATAGACCATGGCAAGAGCACTCTTGCCGACAGGCTTCTTGAACTCACGAAGACCCTTTCGTCACGTGACATGGAAGCCCAGGTCCTCGATGACATGGATCTCGAAAAAGAGAAAGGAATCACTATAAAGAGCCACGCCATCCAGATGGAATACGTCTACAAAGGTGAAAAATATATTCTCAACCTGATCGACACCCCCGGGCATGTGGACTTCTCCTATGAAGTTTCCCGTTCCATCGCTTCCTGCGAGGGAGCTCTTCTCGTGGTGGATGCATCGCAGGGAATCCAGGCCCAGACGATTTCCAACCTCTACCTTGCCGTTGACCACGGGCTGGAGATCATCCCAGTCCTCAACAAGATCGACATGGAATCCGCCCAGGTAGAAGTGGTCTCCGATCAGATAGTGGACTTGCTGGGCTGTGACCATGAAGACATATTCAAAGTGTCTGCCCGTACCGGGGAAGGCATTCCGCCGCTTCTGGATGCAATAGTCGAAAAGATTCCGGCGCCGAAAGGAGATCCCGAAGCCCCGCTGCAGGCCCTTATCTTCGACTCCGTATTCAACCAGTTCAGGGGTATCATCGCTTATTTCAAGGTACTGAACGGCTCGGTTTCCACTGGCGACAAGGTCAAGTTCGTCGCAACCGGTATGGAATATGATGCCGAAGAGGTCGGCGTCCTCAAGATGAAGCTCTGCCCGACAGGCAAGGTTTCCACAGGAGATGTTGGCTACATCATCTCTGGAATAAAGAGGGCCGTAGAGGTGAAGGTGGGAGACACGATTACCCATTCCTCAAGGCCCTGCGCCGAGGCCATCGCCGGATTCGAGGAGGTGAAGCCCATGGTCTTCGCCGGAATGTATCCCGTCCAGGCCGACAAGTTCGAGGAACTGCGCGCTACTCTGGAGAAATTCCAGCTTAACGACGCTTCCTTCGTCTATGAACCGGAGTCTTCCCTCGCGCTGGGTTTCGGTTTCAGGTGCGGCTTCCTGGGCCTGCTTCATCTTGAGATAGTCCAGGAGCGCCTGTTCAGGGAATTCAACATGGATGTGATCACCACTGTTCCCAACGTCTCCTACAAGGTTTACACTACTCAGGGAGAAGTGCTGGACGTCCACAACCCTTCCGGACTTCCGGCACCGACACTGATCGACCACATAGAGGAACCGTACATCCGTGCCCAGATAATCTCGAAGACCGAGTTCTACGGGCCTATCATGAAGCTTTGCATGGACAAGAGAGGTACCCTGATAGGGGAGCACTACATCACTTCCGACCGTGTGGAACTTACCTACGACATGCCTCTCTCTGAGATAGTCTTCGATTTCTATGACAAGCTGAAATCCATTTCCAAGGGCTATGCGTCCTTCGACTACCATGTCATCGATTTCCGTCCCGCAAGGCTTGTCAAGCTGGATATCCTTCTCAACGGAGACCCTGCGGACGCCCTATCATCGCTCATCCATGAGGACCATGCCTACGACTTCGGTCGAAAGATGTGTGTGAAACTGAAAGAGTTGATCCCCCGGCAGCAGTTCGACATCGCGGTGCAGGCCGCCATCGGTGCCAAGATCATCGCCCGCGAAACGGTACGACAGGTCCGCAAGGATGTGACGGCTAAGTGCTATGGTGGAGATGTGACCCGTAAGCGCAAACTGCTCGAAAAGCAGAAGGAAGGAAAGAAGAGGATGCGTCAGATAGGGACTGTCCAGGTGCCCCAGAGCGCATTCATGGCTGTGCTCAAACTGGATTCTTAGGAATATATGGTCAAAGTCGCCTTACTCATAACTGTCCCGCCCGGGAACGATGGCAGCGGAGGCTGTCTGGAAGAATGCCAGAAGCAGATAGATGCTGTTGCCTCGGAGGGGAGATATTCATTCTCGATATTCCTGAATTATGAGGGAGCGGCCGGATATCAGGCAATGTGGGAAAAGGCTGCCAAGGAAGGAAATGAATTGTTCCTTTGGGTGGACCAGGACCTCATGCTGGCGGAAGATGCACTTGCATCCTTCCTTGAAAACTCTGAGTTCCTTCGCCATAAGGCTATTATTGCCGGTACGGTGGCTAGCCCTGACAGGACTCTTCTTTTCGGGGGGCGTACCCGCAGGGGACGCCTGATTGAACCTGACCCGACAATCCCGGTTCCCTGCCAGCTTTTCGACCTGTCCCTGGCACTGATTCCAGGGTATGCTTTCAGCAAGCTCGAGAATCCGTCGGACATGTTCCATCGTAGCTTTGCCTCCTATGGCTACGGGCACAAGGCAGCTAAAGGGGGAGTCGCCCGTGTAGTAGCTCCCGGAATACCTGCACGGACCACCAGGAAAATTGAAATGTCAGTCTGGAGGGATCCGGACAGCACTCTGAAGGATAAGGTTCTCTGGGTTTTCAGATCAGTTTTCAGATAAATTACCTATATTTATTGTTCGTAATCCGAAACAAATTTAATTACCACATATTATGAAACATCCTAAAATAGGTATCCGTCCTAACATCGACGGTCGTCAGGGCGGAGTACGTGAGAGTCTGGAAGAGAAGACAATGACTCTTGCCGCCAATGTTGCCAAACTCATTTCTTCAAATCTGAAGTACAGTGACGGAGCTCCTGTAGAGTGCGTCATAGCTGATACCACCATCGGTCGTGTTGCTGAGAGTGCAGCCTGCGCTGAAAAGTTTGAGAGAGAGGGAGTCTGGGGCACGATTTCCGTGACTTCCTGTTGGTGCTATGGCTCTGAAACCATGGACATGCATCCTCTTTGGCCAAAGGCGGTCTGGGGATTCAACGGCACAGAGCGCCCCGGTGCTGTCTATCTTGCTGCCGTTCTGGCAGCCCATGCACAGAAAGGGCTTCCTGCCTATGGTATCTATGGCCATGATGTCCAGGATGTGTCTGACAATTCGATTCCGGACGATGTCGCAGAGAAGATCCTCCGCTTCGCCAAGGCTGCCGTGGCAGTCGGCGAGATGAGGGGAGAATCCTATCTTTCGATCGGAAGCGTCACCATGGGTATCGCAGGATCCATCGTGGACTGTAACTTCTTCCAGAAGTACCTTGGAATGAGGAATGAAAGCGTCGACGAGGTGGAAATCCTCAGGCGAATGGACCTTGGCATCTACGACCATGATGAATATGAAAAGGCAAAGGCCTGGGTCGAGAAGTACTGCATGCCTAAGGAAGGCTGGGACAAGAACCGTCCGGAGAAGCAGAAGACCCGCGAAGAGAAAGACAAGGACTGGGATTTCGTCACAAAGATGACCTTGATCGTCATGGATCTCCTGCATGGCAATCCGAAACTCAAGGAGATGGGCTTCAAGGAGGAATCCCTTGGTCATAATGCAATCGCGGGTGGTTTCCAGGGACAGCGCCAGTGGACCGACTGGATGCCCAACGGAGACTTCACCGAGACCCTTCTCAACACCAACTTCGACTGGAACGGCCGCAGGGAGCCTACCATCCTGGCTACCGAGAATGATTCGCTCAACGGTGCCGCGATGCTTCTTGCCCATCTGATGACCAACCTGCCTCAAATCTTCTCCGACGTACGTACCTACTGGAGCCCCGAGGCCGTGAAGAGGGTCACCGGCAAGGAACTGACCGGCAAGGCAGCCCCTGGCATCATCCACCTGATCAACTCTGGAGCAACCACGATGGACGGCTGCGGCCAGAGTACAGATTCCCAGGGCAATCCTGTCATGAAGACCTTCTGGGAGATGACCGACGAAGACCAGAAGAAATGCCTCGAGAATTGCTGGTGGATGCCTGCCGACCGTGACTACTTCCGAGGCGGCGGATTCAGCATCCACTTCGTCTCAAAGGGAGATTTCCCTGCAACTATGATGAGGATCAACATCGTAGATGGCTTAGGTCCTGTACTCCAGATTGCGGAAGGATGGGTCGTGAACATCGATCCTGAGATCCACGATGTGCTTGACAAGCGCACCGATCCCACCTGGCCTTCCACCTGGTTCACTCCCCGTCTCGATCCCAAGAAGGATGCCTTCAAGGACGTGTACAGCGTTATGAACAACTGGGGAGCCAACCACGGAGCAATCTCCTACGGCCACATTGGTGCAGACATGATCACCCTCGCTTCCATGCTCAGGATCCCTGTCTGCATGCACAATGTCGACGAGTCCAAGATCTTCCGTCCGGCGGCATGGAACGCTTTCGGAATGGACAAGGAGGGAGCGGATTTCCGTGCTTGCGCCAATTTCGGACCTCTCTACAAGTAGCCTATGGCCGGTGAAAAGCTGGTGGAGAGGAAATACCTCTTCATCTTTATCCTGATAACTTCTCTCTTCGCCCTCTGGGGGTTCGCCAACGACATCACCAATCCGATGGTGGCGGCCTTCCAGACGGTGATGGAGTTGTCTGCGGCCAAGGCTTCCCTGGTGCAGTTCGCCTTCTATGGCGGTTATGCTACCATGGCCATACCGGCTGCCCTGTTCATCCGCAAGCACAGCTACAAGAGCGGAATCCTGCTCGGACTTGCCCTCTATGCTACAGGAGCCTTCCTGTTCATACCAGCCGCCCAGTTCCAGCAGTTCTCGTTCTTCTGCATGTCGCTCTACATCCTGACTTTCGGTCTTGCTTTCCTCGAGACCACTGCCAATCCATTCATCCTGTCCCTGGGATCGAAGTCCAATGCTACCAGGCGCCTCAATCTCTCCCAGTCATTCAATCCGATGGGCTCCCTGATGGGCATGAGCGTCGCTTCCTTCGTCGTGCTTCCGCAACTCCTTTCCGACAAGAGGGACGTTGCAGGAAACATCATATTCCCAAGCCTGTCCGAGGCTGAGAAGGCAAGTATACGCCTGCATGACCTGGCAGTGATCCGAAACCCTTACGTGATCATCGGAATCGTGGTACTGGTAGTGTTCGTCATCATAGCTTTGGCCAAAGTCCCCAAGACAGACATCCAGCCTGAGCAGACCAACAGCACCGGAAAGTCCCTCTCAAATCTGTGGCACAATAAGCTTTACAGGGAGGGTGTCCTCGCCCAGGTGTTCTACGTGGCTGCCCAGATCATGACTTGGACCTTCATCATCCAGTATGCTGACAATCTGGGAATAAACAAGGCTACTGCGCAGACCTACAACATCATAGCCATGGCACTCTTCCTTTGTGGAAGATTCATAGCCACAGCCTTGATGAAGTACGTCAATTCCAGCAAACTCCTGACGATCTTTGCCACAGGGGCTGCAATATGTGCGATCGGGACTATCTGCATCGTCGGTATGGGAGGGCTCTACTGCCTTATCGGCATCAGTGCCTTCATGTCCCTGATGTTCCCTACGATCTATGGCATCGCCCTGGAGAACGTCGATCCCCAGGATGCAAGCCTTGGAGCCGCCTTCCTGGTCGAGGCCATCGTCGGCGGAGCCATCATGCCACCTCTTCAGGGCATGATAATCGACAAGCATGTCATCCTTGGCCATCCGGCGGTAAATGTTTCCTTCGTCCTGCCTCTGATCTGCTTCATAGTGGTCCTGGTCTATGGACTTAGGTCCTACAAGTTGAGGAGGTCATAGGCTGCTGATTATCTCCAGGCAGAACTTCAGTGCTCCGACTGCCATGTCGTCGAGGCTGACGAGGAAGCCGGGACATATTCCAAGAAAAGACAGCGCGATCGTGGTCACGGAAATGACCATGATCGCGCTTGTCAGTGGCAGGGCCAGGAGATTGGTCAGGAGGAAATACTGCGGGAAAGAGTGGAAACGGATCCAGACCAGGGGCGCGGTAAACACCTGGCAGGATAGGGATATGGTCGCTGCGCTCCAGACCTTCCTGACCGGATCTATCCTGCCCCAGAGACCTTCTCCTTTTGGATAGAACCGTTCGAGGACAGGAAACATGGTGCAGATTCCAAGCATGGCAAGATAGGAGAGCTGGAATCCGGTTGATGAGATCACATCCGGCTTGATGGCAAGCTGAATCACAAGAGCGGACAGGAGGACTCTCCATGGTTCCCTGGACCGGCCCAGGAGTTTCGCGGTCTCCCCGATGAGGATGAACAGGAACGCCCTTGCTATGGATGGCCCGGCTCCTGTCATAAGTGTGTAAAACCCGGAAGCGGTGACGATGAATGAATATCTTGCCGCCCGGGCTGAAGGAGAGTTGCCCAGTGGAACCGTTATCTTCATCAGTATCAGGTATATTATTCCCAGATGCAATCCCGACAAGGCGAGTATGTGGGAGGCTCCGCTTGCACGGAATGTCTCTATCGTTTCTTTTTCGAGGCCGCTTCTGTCTCCGGTTATCAACGCTTTGATCAGTGCCCCGGTATCTTCCGATGGATAGGGGATGGAATCGATACATCCCTTAAGGGAATCGCACCATCTCAACGACAACACCTCCAACGAAGATGGCGGCAATGTCACACCGGCTGACAACTTGTTGCACAGGTAGCAGAAGACACCAGCCAGGCTAAATGAAACCATGGCCCACGGTACAGCAAAGGTTTTAGAATCCTTGCATCCGAACAGGCGGATCGGAGCTACGGAAAACAGTAAGAGGATGAAAGCAAGGCTGGACGGTAGCAACAGTGGAAATGCGGGGCCGCAGGTAGGAACGAGGATGGCTCCCGCCGCGACACCTGCCGTGAACGGAATACCGGCTACCCTCATGTCTTTCGCCTCCACCATTCCGATATCCTTTAATTTTCGTAAAAATAGTTATTAATTTCTTATCTTTGTCGTTCTGATATTAATATTATTGCAAGTAATGATTATTCTCGTTATCAATTGTGGAAGTTCGTCCATCAAGTACCAGCTGCTTGACATGAGGAACGATGACGTCTACGACCTCCTGGCCAAAGGCATAGTCGAAAAGATAGGGCTCGAAAGTGGAAGGCTTCAGCACAAGCCTGCCGGAAAGGACAAGGTCGTGAAAGATCTCCCCATTCCGGACCATACTGTCGGCATGCAGCTAGTTCTGGATGCTCTTGTCGACCGTGAGCACGGAGTCCTTAAATCTTTCGAGGATATTGAGGCCGTAGGCCACAGGATCGTCCAGGGCGCCGATTTCTTCTCCGGCAGCGCAATCGTTGACGAGGATGTCCTCTCAAAGATAGATTTCTGCTGTGATTTCGCACCACTGCATAACCCTGCGCACCTGCTTGGTATCAGGGCCTGCCAGGAAGTCCTTCCCAATGTTCCCCAGGTAGTCACCTTCGACACGGCTTTCCATCAGACGATGCCGCCTCAGGCATACATGTATGGCCTTCCTTATGAGTACTACGAGAAGTACCACATCCGCCGTTACGGTGCCCATGGTACCAGCCATCAGTTTGTGGCTCACAAGGGTGCCAAGATGGTAGGCATAGATATCAACAATTCAAAGATCATAACCTGCCACATCGGTAATGGTAGTTCCATAACTGCAGTCCAGAACGGCAAGTCTATAGACACTTCTATGGGTCTCACTCCGCTTGAGGGCCTGATCATGGGGACCAGGTGCGGCGATGTCGATCCCAACGCCATCCTCTACATCATGAAGAAGGAGAACCTCGATCCCGACCAGATGTACGAGCTCGTCAACAAGAAGAGCGGCTTCCTCGGAGTTTCACAGAAGACTTCCGATGCCCGTGAGATGGACGAACTTGCCAACAGTGGAGAGTTCAAGGCAAAGCTCACCCTCAAGATGCTGACCTACCAGATGATAAAGTACATCGGAGCGTATGTCGCCGAGATGAACGGTGTGGACGCGATCTTCTTCACCGGAGGCATCGGCGAACACAACAGCCGTCTGCGTCGCAGGGTGTGCGAAAACTTCACCTATCTCGGACTTGCTTTCGACTATGAGGCCAACACTGCCTGGGGTGAGGACACCGTCATCTCCCTCCCTGAGTCCAAGGTCAAAGTCGCATTGGTCACTACTGACGAAGAACTCGTGATCGCACGTGATACCATGCATCTTGTACAGAACATTGACGAATAATTCAAAATTACATAACACTATGATTACCAAATTCGCAGATGTCTTTGCAGAACTCAAGGAGAAGGGTATTTGCAAGAAAATGGTCGCGGCATGGGCCGTGGATGAGCACACTATCGAGGCTTGCGCCAAGGCTTCCGAGATGGGTTTCGTCAAGGTTACTCTCGTAGGAGACAAGAACCTCATCGCTGAGACTTGCACCAAGCTCGGAATTGACGTCGAGCAGTTCGATGTAGTCAATGAGCCTGTCGAACTCAAGGCGGTTGCCAAGGCAGTCCAGATGGTCCATGACGGTGACGGTGACGTCCTCATGAAGGGCCTCTGCTCTACCGACAAGTTCCTGCGTGCCATTCTCAACAAGGAGACCGGACTTCTTCCTCCTAAGGGTGTCCTGAGCCATGTTGGCGTCATCGAGAACCCCAACTACCACAAGCTCATGTTCATCTCTGACATGGCCGTCATTCCTCTTCCTGACTTCCGTCAGAAAGTTAAGATCGCCGGCTATCTCGTGGGGGTTGCCAAGTCATTCGGAATCGCTAAGCCGAAACTTGCCTTCATTGCTGCTTCCGAGCAGATGCTTGATTCCATGCCCGCCTGTGTCGAGGCTGCTCAGCTTGCAAAGATGTGCGACCGCGGTCAGATCAAGGGTTGCGTTGCCGACGGCCCTCTTGCCCTTGATGTTGCAATCGATCAGGAATCCGTGGAGATCAAGAAGCTCGTCAGCCCGGTTGCCGGAGATGCCGACTGCCTCCAGTTCCCGAACATCGAGTCTGCCAATGTTTTCTGGAAGACCAATTCCAAACTTGCCAACGGAGTCCGTCAAGCCGGAATGCTTGTAGGAACCACCGCCCCTTGCGTGCTTGCCAGCCGCGCCGACAGTGTCGACACCAAGCTGAACTCCATCGCTGAGGCAGTGATGTTCGTCAATAAATAGCAATCGCTAATAGGAGTAGAACATATTCCTGAGAGGGAATCTGGAGGAATAACGGGCGCGAAGGGCCTCGAAAAGTTCGGTTGTGTGTTTGGCCAGTCCAGGCCCTTTGTAGGTGCTGGTGTTGGAGATGAAGACCCAGCATTCACCGTCCGGAAAGTATTTTACCAGCGCACTGGTACCTGCAAAGGTGCCGGTGCGTGTCCATTCTCCTGTGGGCTTGGTGTCGTTCCATCCGAGAGAGAAGGTATCCGGGTCAAAATATTCAGTCATGGCATCCACGCTCTCCTTGGTGATGATGTCGGGAACTTCGGACTTTCCGTCGATGGATGCAACGAACAGCGCAAGTTCCGGAGTGGATCCCACCCAGCCTCCTGCCCCCAGGAGACCTTCGATGTTGTTGCCTCCATAGCAACGCGGTACCTTGCGGCCGCTGTTGTTGAATTCCTCTGCAGGTTCGTCGTCTTTCTGTACATAATAGCGAACCTCTTCCGGATACTTGTCAGCGTAGTAGTTTCCTCCGAGCCTGAAGCCTGTACATCCGGCCGGGTGCAGGACTTTCTCCTGCATGAAATCCTCATATGACATACCGCTGACCTTCTCGATGACCATCGACAGGGCGAGGTAGCCGAAATTGGAATAATCCTGCCATGTTCCGGGCTCGAAGGCGAGGGGACGCTTAAGCTGTAAGACCATCAGCTGCTCTTTGGTCGGGACGGTATTCCAGCGGTTCTGCATCATGATCCACCTTGTAGAAAACATAGGATCGCCTCCTTTCTTGGAGAAGCCTGCCTTGTGGCGGAGGAGGTCTTCGACCGTGATCTTATAGTAAAGCGTGTCGCTGATGGCCGCATTGTACAGGGAATCGTTAAGTATGCCCTCCGGGCCGAACACCTTCTCGTCAAGCGAGAGGAGCCCCTTCTCTTCAAGGACCATTATACCCACTGCCGTGACAAGTTTGGAGACGGATGCCATCCTGAGTATGTTCCCTGGTTGCATGGGCTGTTTGGTGTCAGCCATTCCGTAGCCTTTAGCGTATAGGAGTGAGTCGTTCCTCATGACTGAGAGGGATACCCCTTTCAGCCCCCACTGAGTCATGTAATTGATGACCCTGTCATCGAAGCCAGCGAGGGCGGAAGTGTCGGACATCTCGTTTGTGAGAGTCTCGTTCAGGTTGACGGGAACCTTCCTGATTTCTTCACCGGTCTTCCTGCGGGAACCGGATGCAATTGCCACTATGGCCATCGCTGCCACGGCGAGGGCAGCGAGAGCTATCTTTCCTTTCCTTGAGATTCCCATGTACTTTACGTTTTACACGATTAGACCTGCCTTCCTGCCGAAATCCATTATGAATTCCGCTGTACCTTCTATTCCAAGAATGGAAGAGTCGATGCAGAGATCGTAGTCAGATGCGGCTCCCCAGTTCCCGAATGTGAAGAAATTGTAATAGGTCCGCCTGGTATGGTCCTGGCGCTCGATCCTTGAAGTGGCACTCTCATTGTCCAACCCGAGTCGTTCGGTCACCCTCTTTATCCTTTCTTCCATGGGTGATGAGATAAAGACGTCCAGGCACTTCATGTCCCTGAGAATGTAGTTTGAACATCTGCCTACGAAGATGGCCGGACCCTTCTGGGCTATTCCACGTATCACTTCGCTCTGGATCTTGAACAGTTCGTTGTCTCCAACGTAGTTCCTGGCGCTGCCGAAACGCTCTGCGCCGAAGAATGATGAGAAGCTGAAGAGGCTTCGCCTCTCGTCGCTCCTTTCAAACAGTTCCTTGCTGAAGCCGCTTTGTTCAGCTGCCTTGGAGATCAGTTCATTGTCATAGACTTCTATTCCAAGCTTTTCTCCGATCCGGAGGGCGATTTCCTTCCCTCCGCTGCCGAACTCCCTGCCGATGTTGATGATTGTGGGGTTGTCGTTCATTGTGGTCATTGTTTGATGTTACTGCCCAGTATTGCAGGAGAATCCCCGTCCTGAAGTCTGTCAAACTTGCGGAACAGGCTGTGTATCAGAATGAATGTGGTGATGAATGCCAGTATGTCCGAGCAAGGGAATGCCATGAACACTCCCTTGATGCCCAGGAATGCCGGGAAGATGTAGATCAGGGGAACCAGATACAGGAGTTGTCTGCTCAGGGACAGGAAAATCGACTTCCGTACCATTCCGAGGCTTTGGAAGAAATTCGTAGAAACCATCTGCCAGCCCACGAGAGGGACTATCGGGTTCATTACCCTCAGTCCTTTGTCGGCCATTTCCTTGAGTTCAGGATCACTTGTGAATATTCCGACCATGAGTTGCGGGAAGAATTCCGAAGCGACGAACCAGAACAGGCAGACTATGCTGGCCCACATGGCCGTCAGTCTGAAGACTTTCCTTACCCTTGAATATTTGAGGGCACCGAAATTGTAACCGGCGATGGGTTGCATTCCCTGATTGAACCCCATCACGATCATGATGAACATGAAGTTAATCCTGTTGACGATGCCGTAGGCACCGATGGCGAGGTCACCTCCGTACTTGAGGAGCTGCTGGTTGATGAACATCGTCACAATGCAGGACGCAGAATTCATGAGGAAGGGTCCCAAGCCTATCGAGAGGGAATCCTTTGCGATTCTCCAGTCGAGTTCGAAGACACGCTTTGGAAGCCTCAGCATGTTGTCCTTCCGCATGAAATAGCGCAGGGAGTAGGAGAGTGCCATGGCCTGGCACAGGACTGTGGCAATTGCTGCCCCACGGATCCCCATGTTGAGGACGAAGATGAAGATCGGATCCATGATCGTGTTGGAGATCACCGTGAACAGTGTCAGGGTCATCGCAAGCTTCGGGTTTCCGGAAGAACGCAGCAAGGCGTTGAGTCCGAAATAGAGGTGGGTGATCACGTTGCCGACCAGGATTACTTCCATGTACTCCCTAGCAAACCTTATGGTGTTGTCGCTTGCCCCGAAGAAATACAGGATGGGATTGATGAACAGGAGGCAGAGAACTGCGAAGATGACTCCGGTTATGCAGTTGAGGCTTATATCGTTGGCCAGGACCTTGTTCGCTACCTTGTAATTCTTCTGCCCGAGGAGGACAGAGATCAAGGTGGCTGCTCCCACTCCTACCAGGGTGCCGAGTGCAGAACTCAGGTTCATAAGGGGGAAGGTGACAGCCAGGCCTGAGAGGGCGAGTGAACCGACACCGGGGATGTGCCCGATGAATATGCTGTCGACCATGTTGTACAAAGAAGACGCGGTCATGGCAATTATACCTGGGACCGCGTATTTCTTTAGTAGCTTTCCGACACTCTCGGTGCCGAGTTCTGTAGGAGCTGTCCGCCCGATGGCCATCCTTGTTCCTCCCTGCAGGTTACAGTAAATCTTCTTCCGGTGATGCGACTGCTTCCACCTCGAACACCAGCGGTGCGAATTTAGGGATTGATGAACCTTCTCCGTTCATCCCATAGCCGAGAGTCGAGTAGAACGCGCACCTTACTTTTTCCATCGGATGCATCCTGGAAAGGCAGAACGCGAAACCATCGATAGTCGTGTTGCCGGTTTCAGCTGAACTTGCACTTATCGTTATGTTCGCGTATTCAGGAGCCATGGTTACATACATTGGACCGTAAGTCTTGTCAGATGAGTAGATTCCGTAAACTTTGGCGGTGTCTTCAATGGTCGTGTCAAACACTTTCCCGTTCAACAGGCGTCCGGTGTAGTTGATGTAGAAACTAGTGTCGGAAGAGAAGGTCGCAGTGTCCGTCGGTTCGACCAGGGTCTTGCTGTAGTAGCCGAACTTTGTGGAATCAACTCCGTCCATGTGAAGGGCGACATATCTCCGGAGAGTGTCGATCTCCCATTTCTCAATGTCAGTCGTCTTGCCTTTCAGGCTGACGGTGCAGATTGCGTTGCTTCCTCCGTTGGCCTTGATGTATTTCTCCTCGGTGTCATAGTCGGCAATGGTATAGAGCCAGCTTGGAATGATTGCCGTCCTTTTACCGCCGACCTTCATGCCCTTGACCATTTCGAGGACTCCGGTCTCGGTGTAACCACGGTCGTTGATCAGGATGTCCGTTCCGTAGTAATTCGCCAGGGAATAGGTTCCCAGTTGCTTGGCAAGGCTTTCCTGCGTTGTACTGGTGATGCTGCCCTCGAGGTCGGTGATGGTGTATTCCGCGAACAACACGATGTCGTCGTCAGTAAGCGCAGCTCCCGTGCCGGGGATGTCTTCTGTGATGTAGACTCCGAGTCCTGTAGGGCTTATCCCAGGATGGTTCACACTCATCCAAGCATCAAAAAATTCCTTTGACGTGTTTACTGTATTGACTGACGTCTCCTTGGCACAACTTCCGAAGAAGGCAGCAATGGCAACGATGCCGGCTGCGGTCAAAATCCTTTTTGTAAATATGTTCATGACAGTTGAATTCATTTTAATTGTTGCTCACGCTTTTGATCCACAAATGGTAGGCCAGCGCTGAGTTGGACGGGATGCCGGCCATCGACCGTTTGCCGAAACCATGCTTCCCGCTGAAGAGCACATAGCACTCATCGCCACCCTTCACTCCGATCAGACCGTTCCTCAAGCCTTCGACTATCTTGTCTTCACCTAGCTTGATGGTGCTGATCGTGAAGACGGTACTATCGGAAAGGGCCCATCCGGCCGAATTGGCGAAAGTATCGTAGTTCGTGGCGAACAAGTTGCTGTTGCTCAGCCTGGACGAACTTATGTGGAATCCTGCATAGTAGAACGAAACAGCCCCGCCTTCTTGCAAAGCTTCTCCGTCACCGTGGACCACCGTTACCTTTACCGAACCGTTGTTGTACTCTGTGGTAGCGTCAGGATTGGATTTTTCAAGGGAAGCGACGATGGCCTCGATGTTGGACTCCTGCCTGTCATAAGTAGTATCCTCCTTTTTGGTGCATGAAACAGCAAAAAGCAGAATAGCAGCAGCCGCGATTATTTCAACCGACCTTCTCATCCTTTAAAAAACTCTTCTGATACTTTCAATATGTATGCCTTAGCGTCCGAAGATGAATGAATATCTTCGGTAAAAATCAATTTTCCTCCTGCGGCCTGCTCATGTCCGCCGCCACCAAAATAGTGCATGGCGCACTTGTTGGCTGAAGTTCCTTTCTTGGACCTTATGGACACACGGAAACGGTCCTTTTCCTCAGTCAGCAGCATGCTCATCCGTACATTTTTGATGGCAAGCGGGAGGTTGACGAAACCTTCGCTTTCTCCCTGTCTGAAATCGAAGCTGTCCTGAGTCTCCTGGTCCAGGATCATGAAGGCTAGTCCTTCAGGGGTGATCTCCATGTTTTGATATAGAAGGTATCCCATCAACCTGAGCCTGTTTTCCCTGTAGGAATCGTACAGTTCGTTGAGTATCCAGTCCCTGTCCACGCCTGAGGCAATCAGTTCCGAAGCCATTTTCAAGGTGGAAGGGAAGACCGAGTTGGCGAAATTGTTCGTGTCAGTGGTCATGCCCGTGAGCAGGGATCTCCGGCATGCCATGGGCAAGCTCCCGGGATGCCCGTCGATCCCTGGCATTTCCTTGAGGATGAAGTAGAGGAGTTCGCTTGCTGACGAGATCTCTGTCTCTGAAAAGACCAGACCGAAGGCACTCTTCTCAGGATCGAGATGGTGGTCGATGATGACCTTCCTGGCCTGCGAATTCCTGAGCCAGGGTTCCATCATCTCTCCGGATCTGCTCCAAGAACTGCAGTCCAGGCAGAACAGAAGGTCGCTCCCATCGATTCTCCTTCTGAGGCCGGACGGATCACTTCCGGTGATGACATCCTGCCTGTCGAAACCGTTCAGCATGAATGACAATGAATCCGGAACCGGATCGGGAACCATCAGCACAGCATCTTTCCCCCGGCACTCTTTGAGGTAGCTCACAAGTGCCAGACCACATCCGAGCGCATCCCCGTCAGGGTGGATGTGAACGGATGCCGAGATGCGTTTAGCATCCCTTATAAGGGAGTCCAATGCAGTGATGTTGTCCATTTGCAGCAGCAAAATTACAAATATTATATTGCATTTCATAAATCAATTTTCTAACTTTGTCCAGAATTGACGCTTAGTCTATACACCTGATTGCAAATCATAAAATTCTAAGGATAATGAACAAGACACTGAAAACGATTCTCAGCCTCGTGCTTGCACTCGTATGCGTATTCCTCGTGTACAAGATCTACGACGGAGTCATGCAGCCTGTAAGGTTTGAAAAGGACGTCAACGCCAGGAAGAAGGTGGCTATCCAGCAGCTCAAGGACATCCGTGACCTCCAGGTCGCCTACAAGAGCGTCAACGACAAGTTCACCGCATCTTTCGACACTCTCAAGCAGTTCTACAAGACTGGCGAGATGGTCGTCCTGATGCAGGTCGGCTCTAAGGATGACTCCCTCGCAGTCGCCCACACCAACGAGGTTAAGAAAGCCGCAAAGGGCAAGCTCACAGACGCTGATCTCTACAAGCTCTATCAGCAGGGAGACAAGAACCTCGTCTTTGCCATCCAGAACAAAATTCCCGTCAGGGACACCCTGTTCCACAGCAGGACGGACTTCAACATCGACAACATCGACAAGATTCCTTTCGCCGTCGGTGAATATGGTGCAGCCCCTGTCCAGAACGTAGAGATGGATGCCATCGTGAAGAAGGTCTCCGGTGTCGATGTTCCTCTCTTCGAGGCCAAGATGCCTTACAAGTCCCTCCTCAATGGTCTTGACCATCAGCTCATCGTCAACCTGGTCGCTGAGCGCGAGGACCTCGGCCAGTACGAAGGTCTCCAGGTAGGAAGCATTACTGCCCCGAACAATAACGCGGGTAACTGGGAGTAGGACTGTGCATGTCACGTCACACCCCAAAGGCCGCCCTTGTCCCGTCTGAGTTTTTCGATGCGGGGTCAGCAAGAGAAATCTTGTCAAGGACAGTCCTTCTGGACAAAGATGACAAAGTAGAATACATTAGCTTGCCGGAGTTTTCCGCGCAGCTGGTGTATTCTCTTTCTGATAATCCTGCCACGGACCCTGCCCTCCCGAGCGATGCGAAGGATCAGGATGAACCGAAGGATCGTCTTCCCGAGCTCTACAATGTCCTGAAGGCCGTTTCCGGGATCAGTGAGCATAACAAAATCGTGGCTTCCTATGGCGATGGAGTCCTCTCCCTGGCAATAGCCCAAGGCGAGAACCTCCTCCTTGCCAATGTCTTCCAGGCTGCAGATTTCACAACGGCCGAGTATTTCCTGTTCATGGCCGTGCGCAAGCTCCAGCTCAATCCGGAAGTGTCCACTGTCCATTTCCTGACAGCCCTCTCTGACGAGGAGGAGATGTCCCTGTACCGCTACTTCAAGTCCGTTGAACAACGATGAGGATCATTGGAGGACGCCTGAAAGGCAAGACTATCAACCCACCTGCCGGTTACAAGGCAAGGCCTACGACCGATTTCGCCCGGGAAGGTCTTTTCAACATCCTTGGCAATGAATATGAGTTCGAAGACCTGAAGGTGCTTGACCTTTTCGGCGGCACCGGAGCCGTAGCCTTCGAGTTTGCTTCCCGTGGAGCCGCCAGGGTATATTCCGTTGAGATGGCCAGGGAGAATGCGTCCTTCATCAAAACCGAGGCCAGGCGGCTGGGCCTCGACAATGTGACCATGGTAAGGGACAATGTCTTCGATTTTCTGCCCATCTGTCACGAAAAGTTCGACATAGTGTTCGCTGACCCACCCTATGCTCTGGAAGGGCTTGAAACCCTGCCTGACAAGGTCTTCGCCCAGGACATCCTGCACCCAGGTTGTTATTTCATCCTCGAGCACGGCGACGAACATTCATTCACCGGCCATCCACGCTTCAAAAAAGAGAAGCGCTACGGTCGCGTGCACTTCTCTTTCTTTGAATAATTGTCCGTCGGACGGAATCCCTATTTCCCGAGGTTGCCCAGGATCGAGCGGGTGATCTCGCGGGTTATGGTACGTGTAGCGGCGCTGGTGGCGTTCTTCACCACCTTCCCTGCACTCTCCTTGGCCGAACCGGTTTTCTTCTTGCCGGTGACGCGGCTGGAGACCTCGTTGCCTACGGCTGTGGCCAGAGTTGCTGTCACCGCAGTGATGACAGCCTTTGCAACCTTGCCGAAGACTCCGTTCTTCTTGGTTTCGGGTACCTTGGCGGCCTTTGATGATTTACCACCCTTTTCTTCTTTCTCTTCCTGGGCCTCTTTGAGCTGAGCTTCCCTTTCGGCCATCAGGACCTCGAAGGCACTCTCCCTCTCGACCAGTTTGTCGTATTTGCCGTAGATCTTGGACTGCTTGATCAGCTGGCTTCTCTGGCTCTCATCGATGGCTCCGATCTGGCTCAGCGGGAAGAGTATCTTGGCCTTCTGGACCATGCTCGGAGCTCCCTTTTCATCGAGGAATGAAACCAGGGCCTCGCCGGTGCCCAGGCTCGTTATAGCCTCATAGGTGTTGAATTCAGGATTTGTCCTGAAAGTGTCAGCAGCGACCTGGACGGCCTTCTGGTCTCTGGGAGTGAAAGCGCGGAGGGCATGCTGCACACGGTTGCCAAGCTGACCGAGGATGTTGTCAGGGATATCGGTCGGGCTCTGCGTCACGAAATAGACCCCGACACCCTTGCTTCGGATGAGGCGGACCACCTGCTCGATCTTGTCGACAAGGGCCTTGGAAGTACCGTCGAACAGCATGTGTGCCTCGTCGAAGAAGAATATCAGTTTAGGGAGGTCCATGTCTCCAACTTCCGGCAGGGTGACATAAAGCTCGGAAAGCAGCCAGAGCAGGAAGGTTGAGTAGAGCTTAGGCTTGAGCATCAGCTTGTCGGCCGCCAGGACGCTCATGACTCCCTTGCCGCCTTCAGTGGCGAGAAGGTCGTAGATGTCGAAAGAAGGCTGTCCAAAGAATTTGTCAGCGCCTTCGTTCTCGAGGGTCAGAAGCGATCTTTGTATAGCTCCGACAGATGCGGGAGCGATGTTACCGTAGATCTGTGAATATTCAGAAGCATGCTCTGAGATGAAATTGAGGCATGACCTGAGATCCTTGATGTCGTCCAGCAGCAGCCCCCTTTCGTCAGCGATCCTGAAAAGGATGTTCAGCACTCCCTCCTGGGTGTCGTTCAGCCCGAGTATCCTGGTCAGGAGCTGCGGGCCCATCTGTGAGATGGTACACCTCATCGGGTGGCCCTGCTCCCCGAAAACGTCATAGAAGCGGACAGGGCAACTCTGGAACTTTGGATCTTCGATTCCGAACTCCGGCATCCTTTTCTCTATGAATCCGCTGGTCTTTCCGGCCTGCGAGATTCCTGAAAGGTCTCCCTTCATGTCGGCCATGAAGCAGGGAACACCGGCCTGGCAGAAACTTTCTGCCATGACCTGTAGGGTGACGGTCTTTCCTGTACCGGTGGCTCCGGCCACGAGTCCGTGCCTGTTGGCCATCTTCCCGACTATCGAGAGAGGACCTTTGTCGCAGTGGGCTATCCAAAGCCCGTTGTTGGAGTCGTACATATTCTTGAATGATATTAATTGTCTTTCATTTGGTTGTCATGATGCATCTTCAAGCCCGACAGGATGGCTCCCGCAATTGTGAAAGTTGCAAGTCCGATCCACGGTGCAATTGCCGCATTGACCCCGAATCCGACCTTGTCTACGAGGATGAATGTAATGCTCACGGCTGTCATGAACGCCGCCGGGATGCCGCTGATAAGATACTGCATTCCTTTCTTGTCCCTTAGCAGGTAGACAGTGATGGCCCAGAGGGTGAACACGGCAAGGGTTTGGTTCGACCAGCCGAAGTATCTCCAGATGGTGTTGAAGCCGTTGGAGTCAGCGATGTTGAACCAGAGCAGGATACCGGTGGCTATGAACAGGGGGATGCTGATGAGCAGCCTGTTGCGGATAGGTTTCTGGTCAAGCTTGATGAAATCGGCGATGATAAGCCTGGAACTTCTGAGGGCAGTGTCGCCGCTGGTTATGGGGGCTGCTACAACGCCGAGGATGGCAAGAATGCCTCCAAGGATTCCCAACCATGATTTAGAGACGGCGGTGACCACCGTAGGGGCTGCAGCCGTGAGGTCCGATCCGCACTCCGCTGCTCCTCCGTCGAAGAAGAAGTAGGATGATACCGCCGCCCAGACCAGGGCCACGAGTCCTTCGGTGATCATCGAGCCATAGAACACCGGCCGTCCTAGCTTTTCATTCTTGAGGCATCGTGCCATCAGCGGACTCTGGGTTGCGTGGAAGCCGCTTATGGCTCCGCAGGCAATGGTTATGAAGAGGCAGGGGAATATGGGCTGTCCGTTGACTCCGACCGAAGGACCGCGGTTGGCAAGGCCGTCCCAAAGCTCGGGGATGGAGGGCCATTTGACCAGAAGGCCAGCCAGGAGGGCGACCGCCATGAAGATCAATGCGAATGCGAAGATAGGGTAGAACCTTCCGATCACTTTGTCGATCGGAAGCATGGTGGCGATGAAATAGTAGATGAATATAACTCCGACCCAGATCATGATCGCCTTGGCTGTCCCGTCTCCGGCGATGTCGCCGAGGATGATAGCAGGACTGTAGACGAATACTGCAGCAACAAGGGTCAGCATCACGACCGTGAAGACCAGGACTACCTTCTTGGTGCCGTTGCCAAGGTAGGTGCCGATGATCTCAGGGAGTCCCGCTCCTCCGTGCCTTACTGAAAGCATCCCGGAAAGGTAGTCATGGACCGCTCCCGCGAAGATACATCCCAGCACGATCCAGAGATAGGCGGAAGGCCCGAATTTGGCACCCATGATGGCCCCGAAGATCGGTCCGGTTCCGGCAATGTTCAGGAACTGGATCATGAACACCTTCCAAGTGGGGAGCGGGACGAAGTCTACGCCGTCCGCTTTGTCGATTGCGGGGGTCGTGCGGCTTTTATCCGGTCCGAAAACCCTCTCTACGAATTTCCCGTAAAGCATGTAGCCCAGGATTAGGGCGATGAGGCTGAGGATGAGTGAAAACATGGCAATCTTCCTATAAAGGGCATTATACAAAATTAATAAATAATGAGTATATTTGTAATATTGAACTCGACATTTTAAAACACTTATTCTAATAATGAAATCCAGATTTATCACTATGGTTGCTGCCGCCCTTGCATTTGTCGGCAGCGCCTCAGCACAGCAGTGGGCTCCCGCGGGAGACAGGATCAAGACAAAATGGGCAGAGGAAGTTTCTCCTTCGAATGCACATCCTGAGTATCCACGTCCCCAGATGGTCCGCACCGATTGGAAATCGCTCAACGGACTTTGGGATTATTCAATAACTCCCAAGTCACAGGCGAAGCCTTCGACCTTTGACGGCAAGATCCTTGTCCCCTTTGCAGTTGAATCTGCTCTTTCAGGAGTAGGACGTACCGTGACTGCTGACGATGCCCTTTGGTACAGGACGGAGTTCACCGTGCCTTCAGCATGGAAGGGAAGACGTCTCATGCTCAACTTCGATGCAGTTGACTGGAAGGCGGAAGTTTTCGTGAATGATGTAAAAGTCGGTACCCACACAGGCGGTTACACTCATTTCTCATTCGATGTCACACCTTATCTCAAGAGCGGAGCCAACAACCTGGTGGTGAGGGTAGAGGATGCTACTGACGATGATTTCCAGCCTCGCGGAAAGCAGGTCGCCAACCCCCGCGGAATCTGGTACACTCCGGTTTCCGGAATCTGGCAGAGCGTGTGGATTGAGCCTGTCGCTCCCACCCATATCACAGACTACAACGTAGTCTCCTGCCTCAAGAGCAAATCCATCGATGTCACCGTGGATGCTGCAGGTGTCCAGGAGGGCGATGTCGTGAAGGTATTCCTTCTCGATGGAGGCATAGGCTATTCAACCGAGACTGTCAATGCAGCCAAGGCGGCAAAGGACGGCCAGTATGCAGTCCTTGCTTCCGGAATGGCGGCTCCCGGCGGAAGCGTGACCCTCAATGTCCCGAGTCCCAAGCTCTGGTCTCCAGACTCTCCTTATCTCTACGGATTGGACATCCAGATCCTCAGGGCCGGCAAGATCGTCGACAGGGTAGCTGCCTACACTGCCATGCGCGAGATTTCCGTCTACCAGAAGAACAGCAACACAAAACTGATGGGACTCAACGGCGAGGCTCTCTTCCAGTTCGGTCCTCTCGACCAGGGCTGGTGGCCTGACGGACTCTACACCGCCCCTACCGACGAGGCTCTCAAGTTCGATATCCAGAAGACCAAGGACTTCGGCTTCAATATGATCCGCAAGCACATCAAGGTCGAGCCCGACCGCTGGTTCTACTACTGCGACCAGCTCGGAATGCTTGTCTGGCAGGACATGCCTTCCTTCTCCGACAACAGGAAGGGCAAGTGGGGCATGTACTACTACGGCGAGGGCGAGGATTTCCCCGCTACACCCGAGGCAAAGGCCAACTACTACAAGGAGTGGACTGAGATCATGAACCAGGTCAAGAAATTCCAGTGTATCGTCGTATGGGTTCCTTTCAACGAGGCTTGGAGCCAGTTCGACACCAAGGAAGTCGTGGCTTACACCAAGAAACTCGATCCGACCAGGCTCGTCAACCAGTCTTCAGGCGGCAACTGGGAGGAAGGTGTCGGTGACATCCTCGACAACCACCATTATCCTTATCCTGCAATGAGGATGTGGGACAAGAACATGATCAACGTCCTGGGCGAGTACGGCGGTATAGGTTTCCCTGTAGAGGGCCATCTCTGGCAGGCAGACAAGAACTGGGGCTATGTCCAGTACAAGAACGGTGACGAAGTCCTTGCCGAGTACGCCTCCTTCGCCGAGCAGCTCAAGCAGCTCATCAAGCAGGGTTGCTGCGCAGCCGTCTACACCCAGACGACCGACGTGGAGATCGAGGTCAACGGAATCATGACTTACGACCGCAAGGTCATCAAGATGGATGAGAAGAAACTCCATGATGTCAACGTCGGAGTTATCAAGTCCATGCCTACTAAATAGTCATCCATAATCCGTATCATGGATAACAGCAAGAATAACTGCAGGTACGCCATGCTGGTTCCGACCAGCATGGGCCTGCGTGTTACACCTGAAAACGGCCAGCCTGTCCATTCGAGTGACATGTTCCGTCTTCAGGCCACCAGTGCCGAGACCAACGTGGCCAGCATCTCCTCCTATCTCGGACTGCCGGTCAAGGTTCTCACAGCATTCGTGAAGGACAGTCCTTTTGCAGCCTTCATCAAGTCCAATCTCCGTTCGCGCGGAATGGACTTCGAGGGCCCGGACGTGCCTCAAGGCGGTCCATGGGGCTACCGTCACCAGATCAATGTGGCGGACAGCGGCTATGGATCCCGCGGCCCAAGGGTCTGGAACGACCGTGCGGGAGAAGTTGGAAGGACTTTGAATGTCAAGGACTTCGACCTTGACAGGATCTTCGGGCAGGAAGGCGTCAGGATCGTTCATCTCTCTGGACTTATCTCTGCACTCAGTCCGGACACGGGAAAGTTCTGCCTGGAAATCGCAAGGAAGGCCAAGGAGTACGGAACGATGATCAGTTTCGACCTCAACTACCGGGCGTCTTTCTGGGCCGGAAGGGAAGAGGAGCTCCGGGCCATATTCAGCGAGATTTGCTCCCTGGCCGACATCCTGATCGGTAATGAAGAGGATTTCCAGCTTTGTCTTGGAATCCAGGGCCCGGAAGCCGGAGGCAAGGACATTTCTTCTAAGATCGATGGCTTCAAGGAAATGATCCGCAGGGTGAAGGCTGAATATCCTTCAGCCAAGGTCTTTGCCACTACCCTGCGCCAGGTCAATGATGCGAATAGCCACAACTGGGGAGCTATAATGCTCGAAGGTGAGACCTGGCATGTCGTCGAACCCAGGCCTATCCATGTCCTGGACAGGATCGGTGGAGGCGACGGTTTTGTAGGAGGTCTTCTCTATGCAATACTGAAGGGTTGGGAGCCTGAGAAGTGGATCCAGTTCGGCTGGGCCTGCGGAGCTCTCGCTACGACTTTCCTTACCGATTATGCCCAGCCTGCTGATGAAGACCAGGTCTGGAGTATCTGGAACGGTAATGCAAGAGTAAAACGCTAAGCCATGCTCTATTTCGCAAGAGGTTCTAAGACAGACATCATATCTGATCCAGAACTGAACGACATCCTTAGGGAAGTTTTTGACAGCATGGGCCCTCGGAGGAGGGTCCTTGCCATTCCTCCCGATTTCACCAGGTTGAATTCGCATGCCGGTCCGATCACCAGGATGGTAAACGACTATTTCGGAGATGCCCTGACTGACGTCATGCCAGCTCTCGGCACCCATACTCCAATGACGGAGGAACAGATCGGGACAATGTACGCAGGTGTGCCTGCAGGAAAGTTCCGCGTCCATGACTGGCGCAACGACGTTGTCACTGTAGGCGAAGTTCCAGCGGAGTATCTCAGCAAGGTCTCTGAGGGCCGTGTCAACTATTCATGGCCTGCCCAGGTAAACAAGTTGCTCCTAGACACTTCGTTCGACCTTATCCTGTCTGTCGGACAGGTGGTGCCTCATGAGGTCATCGGCATGGCCAATTACACCAAGAACATATTCGTAGGTGTCGGTGGTGCGGAAGGAATAAACAAGAGCCACTTCCTTGGTGCCTCCTATGGGATGGAGCGGATAATGGGAAGGGCCAGGACTCCTGTCCGTGATGTACTTGAATATGCCAGGGTACATTTCATTCCGGACCTGCCTATAGTGTACATCCTTACTGTCAGGGCAAAAGATGAGGCGACTGGTGGGATCGTGACCCGCGGCCTGTTCATCGGAGATGATTTCGAGTGCTTCGAGAAGGCTTCCAAGCTGTCGCTCGAAACAAATTTCATAATGGTCGACCACGAGATCCGCAAATGCCTTGTCTATCTTGATCCTGCTGAGTTCAAGAGCACCTGGCTTGGCAACAAGGCGGTTTACCGCACCAGGATGGCACTCGCTGACGGAGCTGACCTGATCATCATGGCTCCTGCCCTCAAGGAGTTCGGTGAGGACCCGACGATAGATGCTCTCATCAGGAAATATGGTTACAAGGGTACTCCTCACACCCTGGAAGCTACTGAAGCTAACAAGGATCTCCAGGATAACCTGAGCGCCTCTGCCCATCTTATTCATGGGTCTTCGGAGGGTAGGTTCAAGATCACCTACTGTCCAGGTCCGGCAATGGGCAAGGAGGAAATCGAGAATGTAGGATTTGCCTATGGCGACCTTGCCGCGATCATGAAGCGCTATCCGGCGGACCGGATGAAAGACGGGTGGAACATCATGCCTGACGGAGAGGAGGTCTACTACATTTCCAATCCTGCCCTAGGCCTCTGGGCCCATCCTTCCAGATTTGTATAACGTTATGTCAAGGGGCCCCTTGACAAGGAAATAAAGGAAAAAAAGAATGAAAGCAGTATCAGACATCGGACTTGTAGGTCTGGCGGTTATGGGTGAGAACCTGGCCCTCAACATGGAGAGCAAAGGGTTCCATGTCAGTGTCTACAACCGTACGGTCGAGAAAGTCGACCATTTCATGGAAGGGCGGGGCAAGGGCCTCAATTTCTATGGAGCCCATTCCCTTGAGGATTTCGTAGAGTCCCTCAAAAGCCCCAGGAAGGTCTTCCTGATGGTTAAGGCTGGAAAACCCGTCGATGATTTCATCGAGAAACTTATTCCGCTCCTGGACAAGGGAGACATAATCATAGACGGTGGCAACACCCATTTCCCCGACACCGCCCGCAGGACGGAATATGTCGAGAGCAAAGGTCTCCTCTACATCGGCACAGGAGTCTCCGGTGGCGAAGAAGGTGCCCTCAAGGGCCCGTCAATGATGCCAGGCGGCTCGCCGGCTGCGTGGCCCTATGTCAAGCCAATCTTCCAGGGCATAAGCGCCAAGGTAGCAGACGGCACACCATGCTGTGACTGGGTAGGCCAGGGTGGGGCCGGCCATTTCGTGAAGATGGTCCATAACGGTATCGAATACGGTGACATCCAGCTCATCTGTGAGTGCTACCAGATCATGAAGGACATTCTCGGAATGACAAACGAGGAAATGCACCAGACCTTTGCCGAATGGAACAAGGGCGACCTTGACAGCTATCTGATCGAAATTACCCGCGACATCCTTGCCAAGAAGGATGAGGATGGAAAGTATGTGTTGGATTATATTCTTGACACAGCCGGCCAGAAGGGTACTGGCAAATGGACAGCTATTTCCGCACTCGACCTCGGTGAACCACTGACCTTGATAAGTGAGTCCGTCTATGCCCGCTGCCTGTCGGCATTGAAGGAGGAAAGAGTAGAGGCATCTAAGATCCTCGATGGACCTCGTCCCGTGAAGTTTACCGGTGACCGGGAAGCCTTCCTGGAAGACCTCAGGCGCGCTCTTTTCGCTTCCAAGGTGGTCTCATATGCTCAAGGTTATTCCTTGATGAGGGCCGCAGCCAAGGAATATGGCTGGGACCTTAATTATGGCGGCATAGCACTTCTCTGGAGAGGCGGCTGCATCATCAGGAGTGTCTTCCTCGGCAAGATCAAGGAGGCCTTTGACAATAATCCGATGATTGCCAATATCCTGCTGGATCCCTATTTCAAGGAGAAACTCTCGGATGCCCAGAAGGGATGGAGGAATGTCATTGCCCAGGCCGTCGTCAACGGCGTACCTGCTCCTTGCATGACCGCCGCCCTTGAATATTATGACGGCTACCGTACCGAGAGGCTCCCGGCCAACCTGCTCCAGGCGCAGAGAGACTATTTCGGTGCCCATACATACGAGAGGACCGACCGCCAGCGCGGTGAATTCTTCCATACAAACTGGACTGGCCACGGCGGCGACACCGTCTCCGGCACTTATACGGTTTAGTATTGAGCTGGAAGAGACCTCCTTCCAGCCAGAAAAAGATGAAACCAAAGTGAGATACGGTATGAAATATTCATTTGATGACCTGAAAGGTCGTAATTGTGTGATCACCGGCGGATTCGGTGTGATAGGCATGGCCCTGACGAGGGGACTGGCGCAGGCCGGAGTCAACCTGGCCGTTATCAGCCGCAGCGCAGACAATCCCGCAAAGGGAGAGGCAATCGCTGCAGAATTCGGAGTAAAGTGCATCGGCATCTCTGCCAGTACGCTTGACAAAGCTGGCCTGGAGGCTGCACGGGATCTTATCCATGAAAAGCTCGGCAAGATTGATATACTGATCAACTGTGCAGGAGGTAACTCTCCGAAGGCAACCTGCGCTGCTGAGCAGATGGAACCCGGAATCGATCTTGGCAGCACATTCTACGGCCTCGACCTCGGAGGCTTCGACCAAGTCTTCGACCTCAATTTCAAAGGCACTTTGCTTGCAACCATGGTCTTTACCCAGGACATGCTCGAAGCCGGAAAGGGGAACGTGCTGAACATCTCCTCGATGAACTCAATCCGCCCCCTTACCAAGATCCCTGCATATTCAGCAGCCAAGGGTGCCATCAACAATTTCACCCAGTGGTTCGCAGTCCATGTGGCCCAGATGGGTATCAGATGCAATGCCATAGCTCCGGGGTTCTTCCTTACAGACCAGAACCGCTTCTTGCTTACTGATGAAGCTACAGGAGCCCTCAAACCAAGGGGAGAGAAGATCATTGCGAATACCCCGACCCACAAGTTCGGTGAGCCAGAGGACCTGGTAGGCACCATGCTTTACCTGCTGAGCGACATCTCGTCATTCGTTACGGGTGTAATAATCCCCGTCGATGGCGGCTACAGCGCCTTCGGCGGGGTCTAGAAGAGCTTTCTTCGGACAGCTACTTGAGCGTCACCTTGATGACATAGTCAGAATCGGCGGGAAGTTCACCGGGAACGGTAACAAAGAGCTTTTCGCCGACTTTCTTTGTGGTGATCGCCTTGCCTCCGTCAAGTGCAGTCACGCTAAGTACCTTTGCTTTCTTGGCTACAGGTATTTCTATGACAGCGCCGGGATCCTTGAAGAGATGCAGGTAGAAGGTCTTTCCACCCTCGACAGGGGCAGTAGTGACTCCCCACTCCTGCTCGCCAAGAGGACCGGGGCCGCATCCCCTGATGGATTCGCCGTTGACCCTCATCCATTCTCCCATGCCCTTGAGGCGCTCCAAAGCTGCAGCCGGAAGCTCTCCGTTGGCCTGGGGACCTATGTTCAGGAGGAGGTTGCTGTTCATTGAGGCACACTGGGCCAGCAAGCGGATGAGTGTCCCGACTGACTTGTAGTCCTGGTCGGCTACTGAATACCCCCATGAATGGTTCATGGTCTGGCACATCTCGATAGGTATGATCTCACTTACTTCCTGTCCTTCGGAAAAGCCTGCGGTGTTCCTTCCGGGCAGATCCCTCTCGAAGGTCTGGTAGTCCTCACCGTCTATCGGCGCGATGTGATGGTTGTTGCAGATAAGGCAGTCAGGGTTGATGGAGTGGATGTAATCGTAGAACTCGGGCATCCTCCAGTCGAAGGGAACTTCGTCCTTCCTATGGTCCCAGTAGCCGTCGAACCAGAGAGCGCGGGTATGGTACTGAGTAAGGAGTTCCTTGACCTGGGCCTTCATGAAATTGAAATAATGGTTGTAGTCCTGCTGGTCACCTTTCCTTCCGGAAAACTTTCCGGAATTGCCGATAGGGTAGTCCTCGCGTTCCCAGTCAAGGATTGAATAGTAGAACTGGAGTTTCAAACCTTCCTTCAGGCAGGCCTCGTCAAGATCCTTGATGACATCGTGGGCATAGGGAGTTGCCTTGACTATGTTGTAGTCCGAGGCCTTGGTGTCGAACATGGAGAAGCCGTCATGATGGCGGGAGGTGATTGTGACATAACCTGCTCCGGCATCCTTGAACGCCTTCACCCATTCTTCGGCATTGTACCTGGCCGGATAGAAGCCGCTGGCCGCCTTGGCGTATTCATCCTTGTTGAGTTTGCCGTTATTCAGGTACCATTCGCCCTGGGCATAGGATGCATAGATTCCCCAATGCAGGAATATTCCGAAACGTTCGTTGACGAAATCCTTCCTGGCCTGGAGGTTCCCCTCCGAGGGGGTGTAAGTCTGTGAATATGCTGCAGCAGAAGCTGCCAGCATGACTGTTACTGCAAGTAGGGTTCTGAGTGCTTTCATGTTATGATAATGATTATTTAAGTCGTGAAACGGAATTTTCGCCTGAGCAGGTCTTCCGGGGCGGAACTAGTGCCGACCTGGAGGACATAATTCCCGGGCTGTGGGACCATGTCCTGAGAGGCCTCATCCCACCAGAGGAAGGTTTCGTCCGAAATGGGGATTTCGACCTTAACCTTTTTCCCAGCAGGGATGCTTACCCTCTTGAAGCCGCGGAGAGTCCTGATGGGGCCTTCCTTGTCGTCAGGCCTGGTCAAATAGAGCTGGATGACCTCGTCTCCGTCCCTCTTCCCGGTGTTCTTGACCTTGACGACCACCTTCCCGTCGCGGATGCGCATCCGCCTTACCTTGAATGACGTGTAGCTAAGGCCGTAGCCGAACCGGTAGAGGGGGGCATCCGTGAAGAAACGGTAGGTACGTCCCTTCATGCTGTAGTCTACGAAAGGAGGCAGCTGGGAGTCATCCTTGTAGACCGTGACAGGAAGTTTCCCTGAAGGATTGTAGTCACCGAACAGCACGTCGGTGATGGCTGTCCCACCTTCCTGACCCGGATACCAGGCCTGGAGTATGGCTTCGCAGTTTCCGGTCTCAGGAACAAGAGCCATTGCTGAGCCGCTGAAGTTGACCAGGATTATCTTCTTGCCAGCTTCCTTCAATGATTTGATCAGCTCGCGTTGGACAGCGGGAAGTTCGATGCTCGTACGGTCCCCGCCCATGAATCCAGGAAAGCCACCAGCGTCTCCCATCTCTCCTTCGTAAGTTGAGGATATGCCGGAAGCGAAGATGACGGTTTCGATTCCTTCAAGCTCCTTGAGAACCTCTTCTGTTGGGGTTTCTTCTTCAAGATGGCTGCAGCCCTTTACGTACTTGACGTCTCCGAGTCTGGTCTTCAGGGCGTCGAGCAGGGTTACGGTCTCTTTAGGAATAGGATTGTAGTTCCCCCATTGCATGGCAGCATCGTCGGCATTAGGCCCGACCAGGGCAACTTTCACGCCAGGGTCAAGGGGAAGTATGCCTCCGCGGTTCTGAAGAAGCACCATTGTCTCCCTGGCCATCTTGAGTGCAAGAGCCCGGTGTTCAGGACCTTCTACGATGCTTTCTGGCAGTGAAGACCAAGGATCAAGGCCATCGATTTCTCCGAGGCGGATGCGGGAAACGATGATTCTTTTCAGGTTGCGGTCGAGCTCGGCTTCGGTAAGAAGTCCACGCTCAATGGCCTCCGGAATTGCCTGATAGGCATGGCCACATTCAACATCCACACCATGCTTAACTGCGACGGCAGCAGCGGTAGCCTGGTCTTCTACATATTCATGCCTGCCTTCCATGAAGAAGTCGGCCACTGCCCAGGCATCGGAGATGATCACTCCCTTGTAGCCCCATTTCCCGTACAGCACGGTGTCAATAAGGTAGTCGCTGGCTCCGCATGGCTGGCCCTCGAAGCTGTTGTAGGCAGTCATGACTTCTTCGACTCCTGCCTTGGTGACAAGATCCTTGAATGCAGGGAGATAGGTCTCATAAAGGTCGCGCCTCGCGGGCCTGGCATCGAAACGGTGACGTTCCGGTTCCGGACCTGAATGGACTGCAAAATGCTTGGCACATGCCTGGAGCTTGCGCACGGGACTGTCATCAGGACCTTGGAGGCCGCGGACAACCGCCATGCCCATCCTTCCCATCAGGTATGGATCTTCCCCATAAGTCTCCATCCCGCGCCCCCACCGAGGGTCACGGAATATGTTGATGTTCGGGGTCCAGAAAGTCAGGCCTTGATAGATGCCGTGCGAGCCTTCCTGGTCTGCGATCCTGTGCTTGACCCTTGCCTCGTCGCTGACTGCGGTGAAGACGTCCTCAAGCAGTTCATCGTCAAAGGAGGCTGCCATGCCGATCGGCATCGGGAAGGTGGTGGCTGAACCGTTCCTTCCTACTCCGTGCAATGCCTCGTTCCACCAGTTATAATCCTTGATACCAAGGCGAGGAACGGCCTGTGACGCATTGATCGTAAGGCCGGTCTTCTCTTCGATTGTAAGTCGGGAAATCAGGTCCTCTGCACGCTCCTCAGGACTCAGGCTCTTGTCTTGGAAAGGATAAGTCTGCGCCAAGGATATGGCGCAGACAAATAAAGCCGCTGTTAAAAGGAGAGCCTTGCGCATTGCAGGTGCGGTTTACTTTTCAATTTTGTAGGTTCCGGCAGTGTAGTCCTTTGACTCGGTCTCACCGGGGAGGGTGACGGTGGCGGTGGCACCTTCGGGAACTGTGAATTCCCAGATCCACTTGTCGCCTTCGTACTTCCAGGCACTCTTGATCAGGCCGGCCGCTGACTTGAATTCTGCGTCGACATTGCCGAGTCTCTTGTCGGGGACGGGCTTCATGATGATGTGCTTGAAACCGGGCTGTGCTGTGTCGGCTGCGATGCCGGCCACGGTCTCCCAGATCCAGGCGCAGACAGCTCCATAGGCATAGTGGTTGAAACTGTTCATACCCTTGGGACCCATGCCGGACTCGAGCGTGTAGCTGTTCCAGCGCTCCCAGATGGTGGTGGCGCCATTGTCGATTGAGTACAGCCAGCTGGGGTTCTTCCTCTGGAAGAGGAGCTCGTAGGCGATGTCCACCATGCCATTGTCGGTCAGGGTACCCATCAGGATGGAAGTGCCGAGGAATCCGGTCTGCAGGCAGTTGCCGTGGTCGACGAAATTCTGGCGCAGACGTGCGATCAGGTTATCCTTTGCAGCACCCTCTACGAGGTGGTTCTTGAGGGCGAAGAGGGCAGGAGTCTGCATGGTGTTGAGGATCGGGGTCTTGAATCCGCCCTTCCCATCGAGGAATGTAGCCTTGAGGTAGGCCCTTGCGGCATCTTCCATAGCCTGGTACTTGGCAGCGTCGCGTCCTGTGGCAGCAGCCATGTCGCGCATCATTCCTGCATCGATGGCCCAGTAGGAGGCGCTGAGGTAGTTCCAGTAGACATAGGTGTCAGGAAGAGGAATCCTCTTGCCGTCCTTATCCCTTGTGAAGGCTCCGCCTCCGTTGCTCTCGAGGGGTTCGTAGCTTAGCCAGTCAGCCCACTGGTAGTTTCCGTTCTCGGCGCTCAGGGTCTTATGGTCGTACTTGGTGTCGTTGATGTGGTTCATGAAGCGGTCGATCGCCTCCCAGTTCTCATCGATGATAGATTTGTCACCGAACTGCTTCCAGACAGTCCAGGGAACGATGATTCCGGCATCAGCCCATCCGAGCCTCATCATTGAAGTCTTCTCGGCTCCGTACTGGGCAAGAGGGGCGACTCCGGGGAAGGCACCGAATTCGTTCTGGGTGTCGCGCATGTCACGCATCCACTTGTGGAAGAAGTTGTCGGTGTTGGCGAAGAAGGTTCCGGTCTCAGTGAAGACCTGGGTGTCGGCTGTCCATCCGAGACGCTCGTCCCTCTGAGGGCAGTCGGTGGGGACTGAAAGATAGTTGGAACGTTGTCCCCAGACAGTGTTGGAAATCAGTTTGTTGATAAGGTCGTTGCCGGTCGTGATCTTTCCGGTCTCGATCTCTTCGGCAATCGAAGTCACAGGAATGGATTCTACTGACTTGATGGTGACTTCGTCAGTGGCGGTGACCGAGATCAGCCTGTAGCCGAAGAAGGTGTGGGTCGGCCTGTAGCAGACAAAATCCTTTGAGTCTGCAAAGGTGTAGTCAAGCCTGATTCCCCAGTCTGCGATGCGGAGATTTGTCCTGTGGCAGCTTCCTTCGGGGCCGTCCATACCGCGGCTCTTGGCACCGTTACCGTCGTTCAGGAGCTCTGAAGGCAGGCAGGTGAGCACCGTTCCTTCCTTGGCCTTGAACACGAATGATGGCACGGCAGCTGCGTTCTGTCCGAAGTCGATTACCAGAGTCTCACCCTGGTGGATGACCATTTCCTCTCCAGGAGCAAACTCCTTGGTTATCACGACTTTGCCGTATTCTTCTTCGCTGGCTCCCTCTATGTCTTTCCAAACGTAGGCCTTGACGGGCGAGAGGGCGATATCCTCGCGCATGTAGATCTCAGCTCCTTCAGAAGGAAGGATGTCTCCCTGGAATTCAGAGTTCTCCTCAGGAGCGGAGAACTTTTCGGGAGTCTCGAATCCCTGGGGAATCCTTGCATCATACTCTTCACCGTCGAAGATGGCTGCATGCTTGATAGGGCCTGCTATTCCAGCTTTCCAGTTTTCAAGGTCTGTCCCGTAGAGTTTCTTTGTCCCGTCGGTGAAAGTGAGTTCGAGTACGCCCCTGAAAGCGCATTTCTTTCCGATCATTCCGTCGTTCCCTCCGGGGGTGACTATCTTGTCAGCCCACCATCCGGGGGTCACTTGTGCGGAAAGCACATTCTGTCCGCCGGCTGATGTCTTGAATGCATCCGTGATGTCGTAGGTGTAAGAACGTTTGGTCTTGGCGTAGTGGGTGAATCCCGGTTTCAGGAACTCCTTGCCGATAAGGTTGCCGTTGACGTAAAGGTCATAGGTGCCGAGTCCGGCGGTCATCCACTTTGCGGAAGTCACCTTTTTGTCATTCTTTACAGTGGTCATGAACCAATTGGCTCCGTCGGCTGCACGGCGGTTCCCGTTTTCAATCTTGCCGGTGATCACCGGGGCGTCGGCGACTGAAATCCACTTGGAGGCGTTCCATGCGGAATCATCAAGGGCGGGAATCTTTGTCCCGACCTCACCTACAGGAGTTGTACTGCAGGAGGCGGCCATGAAAGTCATGACCGCGACGGCAGAACTCATCAGGAAAAATCTCATTGCTTTCATTGTGTTATTGATTGATTAGTGTTTTCGGGTGTATTACAAATTTAATTATTTTTGTTGAACATAAGAAGCAATATGGACAAAACATACATAGATCCAGACGTGGGCCCGGTCGTGCTTCGAAAGGTCTTGCGGGCAAGGAGGATCACCCTGCGGGTGAGTCCGCGGCGAGGTGTTTCCGTGACCATGCCTTACCTTGTGCCGTATAGTGCAGGGCTTGACCTGTTCATTTCCAGGAAGCCTTGGGTGAAGGAAAAACTGGAGATCCTTAAGAGAAAGATGGCAGACCAGCCCCAGCCTGGACCGGAGGAGATAGAAGCCATGAGGATGGCTGCGAAGAGGACACTTCCGGCCAGGCTCGCCGAACTCGCTGAAAAATATTCCTTTACCTATAACCAGGTGCGCATCAAGCACAATGTCTCCAACTGGGGGAGTTGCTCCCGGAAAGGTAATATCAACCTTAACCTAAATCTTGTGCGCCTTCCGGATGACCTGAAGGATTACGTGATCCTCCATGAATTGTGTCACCTCAAACATCCTAACCATGGGGAAGCCTTCCATGCCTTGTTGGAAAGTGTCTGCCCGGACCACCGGAAGAAAGAAAAAGAGTTAAGAAAGTATAGAATTTTTTGAATCTCTGAAAATTATGGGTATATTTGCAGGCTTTTCGCGCGGTGCGGAAAGCTTGCAGTTTATTTTTAATCAATTTTTTGCGAAATGGCAGAGTATTTAGAAGCCGACAAGAAGCAAGAGATTTTCGCAAAGTACGGGAAGTCTAATACAGACACCGGCTCACCTGAGAGTCAAGTTGCTTTATTTTCCTACCGTATCAATCACCTCACTGAGCATGTGAAGAATAACAAGAAGGACGTTGTTACACGCCGTTCCCTTCTCCGCCTCGTAGGTAAGAGACGTCAGATGCTGGATTATCTCCAGAAGACGGACATCGAAAGATACAGAAAGATCATCAAGGAGCTCGGTCTCCGTCGATAATCGTACGATAGGAACAGAAAAAGGGATTGGCGCGCACCTGTTGCGGCCAACCCTTTCTTTTTTTAGAATAAGCGGTAAAAGCAGTCAAATGAACGTTGTTACAAAGAAGATCGAGTTGTCCGACGGCCGGATAATCGAGATCGAGACCGGAAAACTCGCCAAGCAGGCAGCCGGTTCCGCAGTTGTCAAGATGGGAGGCACCATGCTCCTCGCCACCGTTACCTGCGCCAAAGAAGTGAAGGAGGGGACCGATTTCATGCCCCTCACCGTTGATTACAGGGAAAAATACTACTCCGCTGGACGTTTCCCCGGAGGTTTCCTCAAGCGCGAGAGCCGTCCCTCTGACTACGAGGTGCTCATCTCCCGCCTGGTGGACCGCCCCATCCGCCCTCTCTGGCCGGATGATTTCCATCTGGAAGTTTTTGTCAATGTGAACCTTATTTCCGCCGAGAAGGACATCCAGCCGGATGCTCTCGCCGGACTCGCAGCCTCTTGCGCCCTCGCTACCTCCGACCTTCCTTTCGGTGGTCCTATTTCTGAGGTCAGGGTGTGCCGCATCGATGGCAATTTCGTGATCAACCCCACCTTCTCCGAGATGGAGAAAGCCGACCTTGAGCTCATGGTCGCCGCTACCGAGGAGAACATCATGATGGTCGAGGGAGAGATGAAGGAAGTCCCCGAGGATGTGATGCTCGACGCCATCAAGTTTGCCCACGAAGAGATCAAGAAGCACTGCCGCGTCCAGAAGGAACTCATGGCAGAGCTTGGAACTGACGTGAACAAGCGTGACTATCCTCATGATGAGGAAGACGAGGAGATCCGCAAGAAGGTCCACGAGTTCGCATACGACAAGTGCTATGCCCTTGCCAAGTCCGCAAAGCCCAAGCATGAGCGTGAGGACGGTTTCGAGGCTATCAAGGCAGAATGCATAGAGTCTCTCGGACTTACCGAAGAGGAAGCCGAGGAGAAGAAGATGATGATCGACCGTTATTTCGGCCACGAGCAGAGGGAAGCCCTCCGCAACCTGGTCCTTGACGAGGGTCTCCGCGTCGACGGCCGTCACACTACCGAGGTCCGTCCTATCTGGTGCGAGGTCGATTATCTGCCTTGCGCCCACGGTTCGGCAATATTCACCCGCGGTGAGACCCAGGCCCTTGCCTCCGTCACCCTCGGTACCAAGCTTGACATGAAGGAAATGGACGAGGTCCTCATCCAGGGTGACCAGCAGTTCATGCTCCACTATAATTTCCCTCCTTTCGCTACCGGTGAGGCGAAGCCCCAGCGCAGCGTAGGACGCCGCGAGATCGGTCATGGTAACCTGGCTTACAGGGCCCTCAAGGCCGTCATGCCCCAGGCTCCCGAATTCCCTTACGCAGTCCGCGTCGTTTCCGATATCCTTGAGTCCAACGGTTCGTCTTCCCAGGCTTCAATCTGTGGCGGTTGCCTCGCCCTGATGGACGCCGGTGTCAAGATCAGCAAGCCCGTCGCCGGTGTGGCAATGGGTCTCATCACTGACGAAAAGGATCCTAACGGCCGCTATGCCATCCTGACCGACATCCTCGGTGACGAGGACCATCTCGGTGACATGGACTTCAAGGTGGCTGGAACAAAGGACGGTATCACCGCTACCCAGATGGACATCAAGGTCGACGGACTTTCCTATGAAGTACTTGCCAAGGCCCTCAAGCAGGCCCACGAAGGCAGGATGCACATCATGGGTGAGATGATGAAGTGCATCGACCAGCCTCGCGAGGACTACAAGCCCTTCGTTCCCAGGATCAAGTCCTTCGAGATCGCCAAGGAATTCATCGGTGCCGTCATCGGAAAGGGTGGAGAGACCATCCAGAAGATCCAGGCTGAGACCGGTGCTGTCGTCAACATCGACGAGGTCGACGGAAAGGGTATCGTGGACATCGCCACCAACGACGCAGAGGCCATGCAGAAGGCTTACGACTGGATCATGGGTATCTGTGCCGTCCCCGAGGTCGGACAGACTTATCATGGCAAGATCGTTTCCATCCTCGAGTTCGGAGCTTTCGTCGAGATCCTTCCTGGCAAGGAAGGCCTTCTCCATGTCTCTGAAATCGCCTGGAACAAGACCGAGAATGTAGAGGATGTCCTTTCAGTCGGACAGGAAGTCGACGTCAAGCTGCTTGAAATCGACCAGAAGACCGGCAAGATGAGGCTTTCGATGAGAGCCCTCCAGCCCAAGCCGGAAGGCTATGTGGAGCCTACCCGCCGTCCCCGTGGCAATGGCAACGGAGGTAACAACGGTGGCGAGCGCCGTGGAGGCAATGGTCATGGCAATGACCGCCATGGCAACGGTGAGCGTCACAATGGCGGAGAACACAGGAATGGTGGCAACGACCGTCGCAACGGCGGTGAGCGCCGCAGCTTCGGCCAGAGGAACAATGCTCCCAAGGAGCGCCCTGCCGAGCCTTCCTTCGACAACAATACCGAAGAGTACTTCTAACAGAAGAACTGAATAGATAAAAAAAGCTGGCCTTGAAGGTCAGCTTTTTTTAATGCTATTCGGAAGTTGGGATCACGTCGCAGTTGCCTTGTGGGTCCTGTAAGGAAATCTTCCGTAGATAATCAATAAGGAACCACAGGATGGCGGCGCTGACTACGAATATGATGGCATATTCCCATGTCGGAATGATGTCCACCAGGCTCTTGGCATCAGTCATCGACTCTGAACCGAACTTGCCGATAAGCACGGCCAAAGTGTTGTTGGCGCAGTGCATCAGCATCGTAAGCTTGAGGGAACCGGTCCTGTAGTAGACATAGCCGAAGAGGCAGCCGATAGCGAAGGCCGTCACTCCCTGCCAGACGTTGCCGTGGATCGCTGCGAAGAAAATCGCCGAGATTACTATTGCCAATGCCGGGCTCATGCCCCTTTCTCTTTCGCCTTCAGTCTTGACAGGACTCTTGTGTTCGTAGTTGAGGAGTCCTCTAAGGATCACGCCCCTGCAGAGCCATTCTTCCATGACAGGAGCCATTATGCACATGGTGATGAGATTGACCCATAGCGGGCCCTCCATCATCTGTTCCATCTGCTCCATGACCGTGCCCTTTGTGTCGGGAAGGAAATGGTTTGCCAGTTCGAGTATCATTCCTGCAGCGATGACTCCGATTACCACTGCGGCTGCCAGTACGGCCCCGCCCCAATGTCCGAAGTGGCTGCTGTCAAGGGCATAGCCTTTTTCGAAGGCCATGTTGCGGGAACTCTTGATCCTGACGAACATGAACACTGCCACGAACTGAAGCGGGTACATGATCAGCATCACGTAGTACATCGGGATCGATCCTGAGAACATGATCGGCATCACCACGATGGATGCCAGGATCATTCCCACGAGGAACCACCCCAGAACGGCGAACAGGCCTCCTACGTCCGGGGTGTACCAGGAACAGGAGGAGAGAAGATCGTAGTTCTTCTCGACTTTGCGAGGCTTGAAGAAGGACATCTGGCGACGGAGGATCTATTTTTTCCAGAGAGGGGTTGGATAGACGCCCTTGTCAGCAAGTTCCTGGAACTTGGCCACGACACCGGGACGGTCTTCCTTGTAGGTCACTCCGAACCAGCGGGAGTCGGTGGAGAGCACTTCGCACTTGTAACCGTTTTCCTTTATCATGTTGTCAACGGCGTAAGGGATGTAGTATTCCTTCTTGAGTTCATTGATGTTCTCCTCAAGGAACTTCTCGAAGATTACTTCGCTGAGCGAGAAATAGTCGGGAGTGAAGCCCCACATATTCATGGAACACAGAGCCTTGCCGTCGACCTCGAGATGGGTCTCGCCGGTTACGGTGTTGTCACCATAGACCTTGCCGTCCTCTTCCTTGCCGACGTTTACATGCTCGGCGACGCCGGTAAGGTGCTTCTCCTCGTCATAATAGCAGATGCCGCGGGAGACCTTTCCGTTCTCGGAGAGAGTGTTGTCAAGCTCGAAACCTACGATGCTGCAGACTCCGGTCTTGCCTTCATGGGCGCGGAGCCAGTCGCCGAGGATCCTGAAGGAATCCTTGCCGTAGTAGTCGTCACCGTTGATCACGGCAAAGGGCTCGTTGATCACGTCTTTTGCCATAAGCACGGCATGTGCGGTGCCCCAAGGCTTCTGCCTCTCGGGATTGAGGGTGAACCTTGCGGGAATCTTGTCAAGCTCCTGGATTACGAAATCGAATTCTAGGGGAGTGCCGTCCGGGCATAGAATGCCTGAATATTTTTCCTTGACGGTCTCCTTGAACTGCTCGAGGAAATACTCCCTGACGATGTAGACGACCTTACCGAAGCCGGCGTTTACTGCGTCATAGATTGAATAGTCGATGATGGTTTCGCCGCTGGGGCCGAGTCCGTCCATCTGCTTGAGCCCGCCGTAGCGGCTGCCCATTCCTGCTGCGAGGACAAGAAGTGTTGGTTTCATTTGTACTGAATATTTTAATTTGATAATTCCAATGCGGTCTTATTCTACAAAAATAACTATTTTTGCATTAATAACCTCGAAGGCCACATGGGAAAGTTCAGGGACATCTGGAACAGGGACAATGACGGCAAGAATGCGGAGAAGCGTTCTTTCTTCCGTTACGCCATCGTGGCCACCGCCATCTTCATCCTGCTTGTAGGTTTCCTTAACCAGAACAACATCGTCCGTTGGGTCAGGGCCGGGGCGGAGATCCGCCGGCAGGACCGCCTGATCGAGAAGTATCGCAATGAGATCAAGGAGATGGACGACCAGATCCACGGACTGACATCAAACAAAGATTCTCTCGAGCAGTATGCCCGTGAGAACTTCGGTTTCGCCGAACCCGGCGACGATGTCTACCGTGTGGATTAGAATCCGGTGTAAGTCCAGGGGGATATCGCCCTCATCTCTGCCTTGACGCTCTCGCTCACTTCGAGGGTGTCGATGAAGTCGGCGATTGTCTTCTCGTCTATCGCAGCCCCGGTCCTGGTCAATGCCTTGAGGGTTTCATATGGATTGGGATAGCCCTCCCTGCGCAGTATCGTCTGAAGGGCTTCGGCCACTACCGCCCAGTTGCGGTGCAGGTCGGCGTCCAGGGCCTCCTTGTTGAGGATGAGTTTTCCAAGGCCTTTCTTCAAGGAAGCGAAGGCTATCATTCCGTGAGCCACCGGTACTCCTATGTTACGCTGGACTGTTGAGTCAGTGAGATCCCTCTGAAGCCTGGAAATGGGAAGCTTCAAGGAAAGGAAGGTCAGGACTGCATTGGCCATCCCGAGATTGCCCTCTGCGTTTTCGAAATCGATAGGATTGACCTTGTGGGGCATGGCGGAAGAGCCTACCTCTCCTTTCACGACTCTCTGGCGGAAGTACTCCATCGAGATATAAGTCCAGATGTCCCTGCAGAGGTCGATGAGGATAGTGTTGATCCTGCGGAGGCAGTCGAATATGGCGGCCAGGTTGTCGTAGTGGTCGATCTGGGTGGTCGGGAATGAACGCCTCAGACCTAGGGAGGTTACGAAATTGTCAGCGAATGTCTTCCAGTCGATGTCCGGGTAAGCTACCTTGTGGGCATTCATGTTGCCGGTCGCGCCTCCGAACTTGGCAGGATAGGCCAGGCCGTCCAGCTGGCGGAGCTGCTCCTCCAGGCGTGAGACGAAAACCTTGATTTCCTTCCCAAGCCGGGTCGGTGTGGCCGGCTGGCCATGGGTCTTTGCCAGCATGGCAACATCCTTCCATTCCTCTGAGTCGGCTTCCAGGATGCCAACTATCTCCTTGAGCGCAGGAATATATTCATTCTCGAGAGCTTCCTTGAGCATAAGGGGCTGGGAGGTGTTGTTGATGTCCTGCGAGGTGAGGCCGAAATGGATGAATTCCTTCCATGCGGAGAGTCCCATCGCATCGAATCTCTCTTTGAGGTAGTATTCCACAGCCTTGACGTCGTGGTTGGTGACTTTTTCGATGTCCTTGACTTTGACAGCGTCTTCGGGAGTCATATCCAAGTAGAGGCTGCGGAGCCCGGCAAAGAGTTCTTCCCTGCTCTTGCCGGTACCCTCCCCGAAGCTTTCCAGCTGGGGCAGGGGAATCCTGCACAGTGCGATGTAGTACTCTACTTCCACCCTCACCCTGTTGCGGATGAAAGCGAATTCACTGAAATAATCCTTCAGGGATGCTGTCTTAGAAGCATAGCGGCCGTCTATCGGCGACACGGCCATAAGGGAATTCAAATCTGCCATAACACACAAAGATACCCTTTTGGCCGGGAATATGCAACACTAAATGAGGAGCAGGAGAGCGATAGCGTAGAGCAGGAATCCCTGGAACCGGAGACCTCCGCGGCTGCTGGTCCTGAGCATGGTTTCCGTGGGATCATAGCCTGTCATGGCGATGATCTCGTCGTCTGAAGGCAGTTTCGACAGGGGGAACTTCTGGATCAGTTCTCCGTCGTTGAACCAGGTTGCTCCGCCATTTGACCTGTTGAGGCTGAGGAGTGTCCTCCTGTCCGAGAAGAAAGTCGATGGCATAAGTTCCCTCCTGGCTTCAGGAATGATAACCTTGATGCTGTCCATCAAGCTTGGGGTACCTGAGACAAGGAGGAGGGGAGTGAATCCGGCTGCATCAGCTCCTTTGACGGTACGTGCAAGTTTTGTCCATGCTTCACCCTTCAGGCCGGGAGCATCGTAAACCGACATCACTAACACGTTTCCCTCGGTTGCCATCTCATCCATGTAGGATCCTGTAGAATCCGTGAAAGAAAGCATAGGAGAGTTGTCCTTGACTTCGGGGCCGTTGATCTTGATGGTTTCCGTACGTACGAAAGTCCATGTGGAATCAGGAAGCTTGTCCAGGGTGAAAGCGCCCTCCTGTCCGTTCTTCTCGTAGATGAAGGTGGACATGTAGTCCTCGTTTGTGCCTCCCTCAGCAGCTTCTTTTACAGAGTACAGTTCACTGCCGGGGGTGAAAGACGTGTAGTCTACCAGAGGAATGGAACTGAGTGAATACCATGTGAACAGGAGGAGGGAGACCGCGACAGTCCCGAAGGAGATGTATTTCCTCTTCTTGCATTCACCTGCATCGTTGAAGGGGATGAAGGCGATTGAGGCTAGCAGCAGAAGTACGATGTTCTTGATGAATGTCTGCAGGTTGCTAAGGTGGATGACCTCTCCGAAACAGCCGCATTCCATCTTTGGATTGAAGATCACCAGCAGTAGGGTGACCAGGGTGAAGAACACAATCATCACCGAGGTGAGGAAAGCAACGGTCTTACGGAATATACCGCTGATCAGTGCGGCTCCCAACAGGGCTTCGGACAAGGCAAGCAGCACTCCCACCGCTTTGGCGGTCGGCATCAGGAAGCCCAGATGCAGGAAACGGTAGTACTCTTCGACGACCAGTCCTGCCCCGACCGGATCAAGCAGTTTGAATATGCCTGCCAGGAGGAAGACCAGACCTATGATGAAGGCGCAGAGCCTTCTTATCCTGTAGTGAAATAATTTCGTGTTCATTTGCCCGTTAGATGTTCATCTGTCACAGCTTTCACCTTGGCGAAAATATCGTCGGGAGGAAGCATCCTGCCGTCTTCACCGGAGCAGTCGACTCTGATGAAGTCCGGATCGAGGGAAGCCTGGCGGAGGTAGATGTTCCTGACCTTCTTCTGGAACTCGATGCTGGCTTCATGGATGTCCGATGCCCCGTGGAGATAGTCCCTGTCTGCCCCTTTCCTGTTCTTCTCCAGGCTGCTTTCCACGAAGTCGATAGGGACGTCGAGGAAGATGTTGAGATCTGGCCTGGGAAGGTTGAATGTCCCGAATTCAGTGTTCAGTATCCATTCCCTGAGGTTCTCGCTTTCGTCAGGATTGGCCAGTTTCGCACACTGGTAGGCTATGTTTGAATAGACGTACCTGTCCAGTAGTACGAGTCCTCCTTCGGAAAGAGTCTTTTTCATGATGGGTGCTGCCCCGTGCCTGTCCTCTGCGAACAGAAGGGCGACAAGCTGCGGGTGAACGGCCTCGTTGGAACCGAAGTCGCCACGGAGAAAGCGGCTGATCAGGTCCCCGTAGACGGGGGCATCATATCTGGGGAAGTGGATATATTCCAGTTCCGGGCAGATACCTTCAAGGTAAGACCTCAATTTCCTTACCTGAGTGGACTTGCCCGCTCCATCCAGACCTTCAAGTACTATCAGCATTTCGACAGATTATAATTATTCAACAAAGATATTGATTTTTTGGCTATTTTTGTCCAAAATGGAAAGCAAGCGCATAAGAATTCCCGAAGTGATGGGAATCGTCAATCTCACAGACGATTCCTTCTTTGAAGGAAGCCGTCTTCTGGGAGCCGGAGCCACTGCACTTCTGGAGAAGATTGATGCCATGGTATCGGAGGGGGCTGACATTCTCGATTTTGGAGCATGCTCTACCAGACCTGGTTCCGATTCCGTGTCTGAGAACGAAGAGTGGGACAGGCTCGCTCCTGCTCTTAACCTGCTGGTCACCGAACGCCCGGGAGTACGCCTCTCCATAGACACTTTCCGCCCAGGAATAGTCTCCAGGGTCTTCGACCTAGCCGGCCCTTTCATCGTCAATGACGTGAGTGGCGGCTCAGAAGATATGTGGTCCTTGGTCGCGGAACTGGGACTTGTCTATGTCGCAATGCACACACGCGGAACCCCGAAGGACATGCAGACTCGCACAGATTACGATGACCTCATCTCGGAAGTGCGTTCCTTCTTTGTGAATATCTCCTCTGCGGCTGATGCCCATGGAGTCAAGGAATGGATCCTTGACCCCGGTTTCGGATTTGCCAAGACCGTGGAACAGAACTGGCAGCTGCTTAACGGAATGTCGGTTTTCAAAGAATTCGGTCGCCCCATCCTTGCTGGCCTGTCACGCAAGAGTTTCCTTTACAAACCGCTTGGGATCACCCCTGCTGAAGCCCTTCCGGCCACCTGTGCCGCCAACCTCCTTGCTCTCCAGAACGGGGCAGGGATCCTTCGTGTCCACGACGTGGCTGCTGCGAGACAGACCGTAGAGGTCTTCATTAACGCAGGGACATAAGATACATGATCGAGTCGGGACCTTCATTGAAGAGGAGGTCCATTATCGAAAGGTTTGGAATGAATCCGTATTTCCTGGCGAAAACCTGGAAGTACGGTTTTTCAAGGCCCAGATCCTTCAGGACGGTGTCCGGCCTTTTGGGATGCAGGATTTCCCTGTAGTCACGGCCGTAACGTCCTTCGGCTCCTTCGACAGGATCAGGGGCGACATATTCCTCGGTCAGGCGGATGTTTGCTTCAATCCCTGTCTTTCTCAGGAAAAACTTGATTATCTGCATGTCCAGGTCGAAAAGAGTCTCCGGGTGCGAGTCCAGGATTGAGAAAAGTTCGTCCTTGTAGTACTCGAAGCAGGCTGAAGAATCATAGGCTGATGCAATGGCCCTCTTGGTCTTCAGCACCCATGGCGTGGAGTAGTCGACTTTGATCCGGCTTATCGGCAGCTCATGGGTACCTTCGTGTACTATCGGGAAGTTGAGGTACTGGGGACCATCCGCTGCATAATAGCGGCAGCGGTTTCTCCAACTTTGTTTCTGGTAGTTTTCGCAGGCTTCGATGCAGACGTCGCGATATTTCGCGATCAAGGCGAAATAACTGATTGGCGGGAAATAAGCTATGCTCAGGAGCATGGCCTACTATTCGAACTGGCCCTTCTCGTGCATGTCGCTAGCACGGATGATTCCGCGCTTGGAGCTCTTTATGAAATCGAGGATGGCGTCTCTTTCTTCGCTCTGTGGGAATCCGGCTTCGACCTTTGCGCATCCGTCAGAGATGTTGTATCCGGCGTAGTAGATTGTCTCGTAGATGTCCTTTATGTTGCGGATGACATCCGGAGAGAATCCTCTCCTGCGCAGGCCTACAATGTTGACTCCGGCATAACTGATAGGCTCCCTTCCGCAGAGGACGTAAGGCGGGACGTCCTTGTTGATCTTGGACATGCCTCCGACCATTGCGTGACAGCCGACCTTGGTAAACTGGTGGGCTTTGGCACCGCCTCCGATGATAGCCCAGTCATCGATCTGGGTCTCTCCTGCCAGGCCGACATAGCTGACGAGGATGCAATGGTCTCCGATCACGCAGTCGTGGGCTACATGGGAATAAGACATTATCAGGGTGTCGTTGCCGATTTTGGTAACATACTTGCCGCTGGCCTTGGTTCCGCGGTTGATTGTCGCGCATTCGCGTACGGTAACGTTGTCTCCCAGCTCGACGGAAGTGACTTCACCATCGAACTTGAGATCCTGTGGGACAGCCCCGACTACAGCACCGGGATAGATCTGGCAGTTCTTTCCCATCTTCACGTACTGGAAAACCGTAGCGTGAGGGAATATCTTGCATCCGTCACCGATCTCGACATCATCGTCGACGAAGGCAAAGGGACCGATCTCGATGTTGTCACCGAGAATGGCTTTGGAACTTACAGATGCAAGAGGAGAAATAATATTCATGATTCTATTTATTGTTTAGTTTAGAGAGAACTTCCCTTATGGCCTTGGCCATCCTGGTGTTGATCGAATGACCGGGTTTGAAGGCTTCAACCCTGGCATTGACCAATCCTCCAGCCAGCGAGAGGTCACCGATGAGATCCAGCAGCTTGTGCCGGCCGCATTCGTCAGGGAAATGCAACTGCAGATTGTTTAGATAGCCGTTGCTGTCGATCTCAAGGGATGGCACATTGAACAGTCCGGCCAGCCTGTCGACCTGCTCCTTGGTTACGGGATGTTCAACTATTACTATCGCATTTTCGACATCACCGCCTTTCACCAGATTGTTCTGGAAAAGGTACTCGATCTCATGGAAGAACACGAATGTCCGGCAAGGAGCGATTTCGTAAGAATAGTCGGTACCGCAGTCCCAATGGGCCTTCTGGACGCCGAGAACCTTGGAGCCGAAGTCAACCGTAAGATCGATGGAAGGAGTTTCTGAAGGGATGACTTTAATGTAAGAGCCTGTCTTCTCGTCGGCGATTTCGATTTCACCAGGCAGCGTGATATACTCCTTGGCTGTGTCTTGCTCTTTCAGCCCGTCTTTCTTGAAGGCCTCGACATAGTAACGGGCGCTGCCGTCGAGGATGGGTACTTCGACATTGTCGATCTCGATGATGACATTGTCGACTCCCATTCCGGCCAGTGCTGACATCAAGTGTTCGATTGTAGAGACCGATGCCTCTCCTTTGGCAATTGTAGTGCTTCTGGCAGTAGAAGAGACGTTCTCGGCAATTGCTTCCACGAAAGCCTCGTCTCCGAGATCAGTACGGTGGAAAACAACACCTGTGTTTACGCCTGCAGGCTTGAGTACCATTTTGGCGACCTGGCCCGTGTGAAGGCCCTTGCCGCTGAAAACGTATTCCTGGTTGAGTGTCTTCTGCTTTTTGATGGTCATAATTATCTTGTCGGACTGTTTACTGCAAAAAACAGTCCGCAAAGATAAGAAGGTTATTCCGAAATGACAAAGATTGTTACTGGCCTCCCTGTTTCTTGAACACGGCGTAGCTGCGGAGATAGTTCCTGATGGGGATGCAAGGTGAACCGAGAAGGGTTTGTCCTGGCTCCTTGATGTTACCGATGACACCGGCCTGAGCACCAAGAGTGGTGTTGTCTGCAATTTCGAGATGTCCCGCGATACCGACCTGGCCGGCGAGGATGCAGTTCTTCCCAATCTTCGTAGAACCGGCTATTCCGCACTGGGCCGCCATGACGGTGTTCTCCCCGATCTGGACATTATGGGCGATCTGGCAGAGGTTGTCGATCTTGACACCCTTGCCGATGATGGTGGATTCCATCTCGGAGCGGTCGATGGTAGTGCCGGCTCCGATCTCGACATTATCTCCGATGATCACGTTGCCGAGATGCTCGATCTTTTCCCAGGTGCCGTCCGGGAGAGGTGCGTTGCCGAAGCCGTCGGATCCGATCACTGCATTGGCATGGATTATCACGTTATCGCCTATTACCATACCAGGGTAGATGACGACTCCCGGATAGATTATGCAATGTTTGCCGATGACGGTGTTGTCGCCGACATAGACATTCTCGTAGATTTTCGTGTAGTCCCCGATCCTTGCGTGATGACCGACATAGGAATGGCTGCCGAGATACACTTTCTTGCCGAACTTGCTCGTGAGGAACCATGATGAGCGGAATCCCCTGTGGCGACGGTCCGTGCGTTTTTGGGTGGCTGCGTACTTGAGAAGGTCAGCAAGAGCCTTGTAGGCATCTTCAACCCTGATCAGAGTCGGCGTCACGGCTTCCCTGGGCTGGAAATCATTGTTGACCAGCAGGGCGCTGGCCTTGCAAGTGTAGACGTATTTTTCGTACTTAGGGTTGGCGTAGAAACATAGTTGTCCAGGTTTTCCGTGCTCAATCTTGGCGAACGAAGTGACTTTGACCTGAGGGTCTCCCTCCACCGTTCCTTTTAAAACTTGAGCGAGTTGCTTCGCGGTAAATTCCATCTCGGTTGTTTCAAAAACTTCAAATAGTCCACAAAGAAAGCAATTAATTTTCATTTTTGCCAAATAATCATTACCTTTGCAATGTTGAGAGAGATAGGTGACGATGAGCGTCTCCTATCTTTTGTTTTATGACAATGGAAAAGGAATTGATAGAAAAAACCATCAGGGCAGCGGTGGAACAGCGAGGCTGTTTCCTTGTTGACATTACCCTGAGCAAGGATAACGACGTGGTCATCTCCATAGAGAAAGAGGTCGGAGACGTTGAGCTGGATGACTGTGTCGCTGTCAACGATGCCTTCCTCGCAGCCTTCGACAAGGACGTGGAAGACTATTCACTAACCGTCTCTTCCGCTGGCCTCGACCAGCCGTTCAAGGTGGCCGGCCAGTACAGGAAGGCCGTGGGGTCACCTGTAGTAGCCCTGCTTAAGGGCGGGGCAAAACTCACCGGAGTCCTTACCGCCGCCGACGATGAAGGAATCTCCCTTCGCTATTCCAGAAAGGAAACCGTTGAGGGGAAGAAGAAAAAAGTGACCGTGGAGCATGAGGACAGGTTCCTCTTCTCTGAGATCAATTCCGTGAAACCGCATGTAGAATTCAAGAAATAATAACTGATAATGGAAAAGAAAGACGAAATTACTCTGATTGATGCCTTCAAGGATTTCAAGGAAGAGAAGAACATTGACAGGCCTGTCATGATGGGTGTGCTCAAGGACGTGTTCCTCACCCAGATCGCCAAGACCTATGGCTCCTCCGACAATTTCGATGTGATCATCAACGTCGACAAGGGAGACTGCGAGATCTACCAGAACTTCGACATAGTCGAGGAAGTGGAGAATCCCAACACCCAGATCACCCTTGAGCAGATCAAGGAGGAGACTGGTGACGACGATTACGAGATAGGTGATGTCTACACCAAGAAACTCTCCCTCGCATCTTTCGGCAGGAGGGGTATACTGAACATCCGCCAGAACCTCCAGGGCAGGATCATGGACATCGACAAGGCAAATGTCTTCAAGGAGTATTCCGACAAGGTCGGCGAGATATTCACTGGAGAGATCTACCAGACATGGTCCAAGGAAGTCATCATCCTCGACGAGGACAGCAATGAGCTGCATCTCCCGAAGAACGAGCAGATTCCCGGGGAAAGGTTCAAGAAGGGTGACACGATCCGCGCCATTATCAAGAGTGTGGAGATGAAGAACAACACCACGCCATACATCACTCTTTCAAGGACTTCCAACGAGTTCCTCGAGAAGCTTTTCGAGCTTGAGGTGCCCGAGATATTCGACGGACTCATCACGATCAAGAAGGTCGTCCGCGTCCCTGGTGAGCGTGCCAAGGTGGCTGTCGAGTCCTACGACGAAAGGATAGACCCTATCGGCGCCTGCATCGGTGTCAAGGGATCCAGGATCCTTGGAATAGTCCGTGAGCTCCGTAACGAGAACATAGACGTGCTCCAGTGGACCTCCAACACACAGCTCCTTATCCAAAGGGCTCTGAACCCGGCCAGGGTCTCTTCCATCGACCTGGGCTCTTCTGACAAGGACAAGATCAAGGTCTACATGCAGCCTGACGAAGTCAAGAAGGGAATCGGCCGCGGCGGCTGCAACATCAAGCTTGCGGGAATGCTCGTCGGGCGAGAGATCGAAGTCTGGAGGGAGCTTTCCAAGGAAGAGATGCAGGAAGAGGAAGATGTCCTCCTCAGCGAGTTCGACAATGAGATTGACCAGTGGGTCATCGACCGTCTTGAGGCGATCGGTTGCGACACGGCCAAGAGTGTGCTTGCATTCTCTCCTGAAGACATCGCAAAGAGGGCCGATCTCGAGGACGAGACCGTAGCCGAGGTGTTCAGGATCTTGAAGGCAGAATTTGAAGACTAGTCCGGACCGGACAAATATTAATTTAAAGGGGTTGAATATGGGAGAAATCAGACTGAATAAAATCATTCGTACTTACAATATCGGGCTTCAGAACCTTGTGGACTTTCTGGTGAGTCAGGGTGTCGAGGTTGATGCCAATCCGAATGCCAAGATTTCGGATGAGCATCTCGGCGCCATTGAGAAGCAGTTCGGAAAGGACCTTGAGATGAAGAAGGCTTCCGAAAAGGTGGACATCAAGCTCACGGAAATCCTTGAGAAGACTTCAAGGAAACAGCAGGAGACTGCTCGTGAAGAAGAATTTGACGAACCTGTAAGGGAAACCGTCATCAAGAGCAATGTGTTCACACCGGTCGAGCCTAAACCGGAACCCAAGCCGGAGCCGAAACCTGAACCCAAGCCGGAGCCCAAACCGGAACCAATCCCGGAGCCTGAACCGGAACCCATCCCGGAGCCGGAGCCTGAACCGCTTCCGGAACCTGAACCTGTGTCTGAGCCAGAGCCCGAGCCGCTTCCGGAACCGGTCCCTGAACCTGCACCTGCACCTGTAGAACCGGCCCCTGAAGTGAAAACGGAAGCACCCGTGGAGATCCCCGCTACAACCCCTGCGGAGGAGACTGGTGTGCGTCCGGAAGAAGAGCAGCAGGCTGAAGCGGTCCCTGCCGATGCCCCCGGTTTCAAGGTTCTCGGTAAGATCGATCTTTCCCAGTTCGAGAAGAAGAGCGGTAAGAAGAGGGAGAGGATCGCCAAGGGCAGCCAGAAGGTTGATGTGGCAAAGGAAGGCAAACAGGCTGACAACAACTCCCGGAAGGATGCCAAGAAGAAGGACAACCGTCCTGCCCAGGACCAGGGCAAGGGTGGCAGGAAGCGTGGTCGCGGTAACGACCGTTTCAAGCCGGCCATGACCGAGGAAGAGCAGGAGGCGATGCAGAAGGAAATCCAGAAGCAGGTCAAGGAGACCTACGCCAGGATGAACGATAACAAGAAGAACAACTTCGGAGCCAAATATCGTAAGGAGAAGAGGGAACAGGCTGCGGCCAGGACCCAGGAGGAGATGGCTCAGGTGATGGCCGAGAAGACCGTCCTTAAGGTCACCGAATTCGTGACCGTGAACGATCTCGCCACCCTGATGAACAACACCCCTGTCAATGAGGTCATCAAGGCCTGCATGGAACTTGGACTCATGGTTTCCATCAACCAGAGACTCGACGCCGAGGCCCTTGTTCTCGTTGCCGAGCAGTTCGGTTACAAGGTCGAGTTCGTCACAGCTGACCTGACTGAGGAAATCGAAGAAATGGGCGGCCAGGAAGACAGGGAAGAAGACCTCGTGTCCCGCCCGCCGGTGATCACGGTTATGGGTCATGTCGACCATGGTAAGACATCCTTGCTGGACTATATCCGTAAATCCAACGTCATCGCCGGTGAGGCCGGAGGTATCACCCAGCACATCGGTGCATATAACGTGAAACTTCCCGACGGACGCAGGATCACCTTCCTGGACACTCCTGGACATGAAGCCTTTACGGCAATGCGTGCCCGTGGAGCCCAACTCACCGACCTTGCCATCATCATCATCGCCGCAGACGACGCCGTGATGCCCCAGACAGTCGAGGCTATCAACCACGCCCAGGCGGCAGGCGTTCCCATGGTCTTTGCTATCAACAAGATAGATAAGCCGGGAGCAATGCCGGAGAAGATATACCAGCAACTTTCACAGATGAACATCCTCACCGAGGCATGGGGTGGAAAGTACCAGAGCCAGGAGATTTCGGCCAAGAAGGGACTCAACGTTGACAAACTCCTCGAGAAGGTCCTCCTCGAAACGGACCTGCTCGACCTCAAGGCCAACCCCAACAAGAGGGGAGTGGGAGCTGTCATCGAGTCTTCCCTTGACAAGGGGCGTGGCTACCTTGCCACCGTGCTTGTCCAGGACGGAACCCTCAAGACTGGTGACATGGTCCTGAGTGGCTGCTACTACGGACGTATCAAAGCCATGTTCAACGAACGCGGCCAGAAGGTCAAGGAGGCAGGCCCTTCAACTCCGGTGTCGATCCTCGGCCTCAACGGTGCTCCGAGCGCTGGCGACAAGTTCAATGTCATGGCTGACGAAAAGGAGGCCAAGAGCATAGCCAACAAGCGTGAACAGCTGATCCGTATCCAGGGCATCAAGACCCAGAAGCACATGACCCTTGAGGAGATCGGACGCCGTATCGCTATCGGCAACTTCAAGGAACTCAACGTCATCGTCAAGGGAGACGTGGACGGTTCCGTCGAGGCCCTCTCCGATTCCCTCATCAAGCTCTCGACCGAACAGGTCAGGGTCAATGTTATCCACAAGGCTGTCGGAGCCATTTCCGAGTCTGATGTGATCCTTGCAGAGGCCTCGGATGCCGTTATCATCGGTTTCCAGGTCCGTCCTTCCACCGACGCCAGGAAGACTGCTGACGAGCAAGGTATCGAGATCCGTCTTTATTCAGTCATCTATGATGCGATCAACGATGTCAAGGACGGTATCGAAGGTATGCTCGAGCCTATCAAGAAGGAGGAGATCACCGGAACCGCAGAGGTCAAGCAGACCTTCAAGATTTCCAAGGTAGGAACGATCGCCGGTTGCCTCGTACGTGACGGAAAGATCGCCAAGACGTCCCAGTGCCGCCTTATCCGTGACGGTATCGTGGTCTACACCGGTGACATCGCATCCCTCAAGAGGAACAAGGACGACGCCAAGGAAGTTTCTGCCGGAATGGAGTGCGGTATCGGAATCGAGAAGTTCAACGACATCAAGGTCGGTGACATGATCGAGGCCTTCGTAATAACCGAGATCAAGCAGACGCTCGATTAGCAAACAATCATATGAATACATTCCTCAAATTGACGGCAACCATCCTGACCATAGGTTCGGTTGCCGTTTCTTGCACTCAGAAGTGGCAGGAAGAAGCAAAGGACGGGTACAATCTCGTTACGCAGAAAAGCGGGCAGTCCCTTGGCTACAGTCCAGCTTCAGGTGTGACCATCATCACCAAAGGTGGCTATGCCTTCAAGGACCTGAATCGTAACGGCAAACTGGATGTCTACGAAGACTGGCGCAAGGACCCGGTTGTCCGTGCCAAGGATCTGGCTTCCAAGCTCTCCATTGAGGAGATTGCCGGCATGATGCTTTACAGTGGCCATCAGACGATAAATGGACCTGAAATCACCGATGCCCAGCGCAAATTCCTCAAGGAAGACAACTTGCGTGCGGTACTGATGACACGGGTCTCATCTTCTGCAGATGCAGCCAGATGGAACAATAACGTCCAGGCTTTCGTCGAAGCTTTAGGTCATGGAATCCCGGCAAACAATTCTTCCGATCCAAGACATGGTGCCAGGGCGACTGCAGAATTCGATGCAGGCAATGGCGGCTCCATTTCCATGTGGCCTTCGAGCCTTGGAATGGCTGCAACCTTCGATCCCGGCCTGGTCGAAGAATTCGGTCGTATAGCTTCCAAGGAATATCGTGCCCTAGGCATCGCCACAGCCCTTTCCCCTCAGATCGACCTCGCGACGGAGCCGCGTTGGAGCCGCTTCAACGGTACTTTTGGAGAGGATCCAGAGCTTGACATCGACATGGCTCGGGCATATGTAGACGGCTTCCAGACCTCGGAAGGAGAAGCCGAAATCGGTGGAGGATGGGGGTATGAATCAGTCAATGCAATGATAAAGCATTGGCCATCAGGAGGACCGGAAGAAGGTGGGCGCGATGCTCACTACAGCTATGGAAAGTACGCAGTCTATCCAGGGAATAATTTTGCCACGCAGATCCGTCCTTTCACCGAGGGTGCCTTGAAACTCGCAGGCAAGACTGGCATGGCTTCAGCCGTCATGCCTTACTACACCATTTCCTGGAACCAGGATCCTTCGGGAGCCAATGCAGGAAACAGCTACAACAAATACATAATCACCGATCTTCTCCGTGACACTTATGGCTTCGAAGGGGTAGTCTGCACAGACTGGAACATAACCAAGGATTATGCACATGTCGAGGGCTTTGAGGGGAAGTGCTGGGGGATGGAGACCCTCACCGAGTCCGAGCGTCACTTCAAAGTCATCGAGGCCGGAGTCGACCAGTTCGGAGGCAACAATGAGAAGGGCCCTGTCCTCGACGCTTACAATATGTGGGTCGAGAAATATGGAGAGGCCAGTGCCCGTGAGCGTTTCGAGACATCGGCCGTACGTCTTCTCCTCAACAGTTTCCGCACCGGCCTGTTTGAGAATCCATACCTGGATCCCGCCGAGACTGAGAAGGTCGTAGGGAACCCTGAATTCATGGCTGCCGGTTACCAGGCTCAGCTCAAGTCCATTGTAATGCTGAAGAACCATGGTAACGTCCTGCCGCAGAAGAACAGGCTCAAGGTATATATTCCCAAGTACTACGAGGAAGCCCGTCGAGGCATGTTCGGCGGTCAGGCCGCCCAGGGACGCTGGGTCGATCCGGTTGCGGATGCAATGGTGGACAAGTATTATGAGAAGGTAGATAATCCCAGGGAGGCTGATTTCGCGATAGTTTTCATCAATGCTCCGGCTTCCGGCAGCGGTTACAGTGTGGCTGACCGTGAAAAGGGTGGCAACGGCTACGTCCCGATCAGTCTCCAGTACGAAGATTACACAGCCGAATACGCTCGTGAAACCAGCATTGCAGGAGGTGATCCTCTCGAGGCTTTTACCAACCGCTCCTACAAGGGGAAGACAGTTTCTACTCCCAACAAGTCCCACATGCAGCTTGTGCGTGACACTCGCAAGGCCATGGGTGACAAACCGGTCATCACTGTCATAAGCATCTCCAGGCCTATGGTCATGAGTGAGATAGAAGGATATTCCGATGCCATCCTTCTCTCTTTCGGAGTACAGAACCAAGCCATCCTTGAGACTGTCAGCGGAGCTTCAGAGCCTTCCGGTTTGCTGCCTATGCAGCTCCCTTCCGGTATGAAGACCGTTGAAGAGCAGTTCGAGGATGTTCCGCGCGACATGGAGTGCCATGTCGATGCAGATGGTCACAAGTATGACTTCGCTTTTGGAATGAACTGGGCAGGAGTCATCGACGACGCCAGGGTCAAGAAATACAGATAATACCTCACACAATGAAACGGACACTTGTTTCAGGCCTGGCTCTTGTCCTGGCCTGCGGGATGGCTTCTGCATTCACAACCATCAAGGATCTCCGCGTCCAGCATGCGTACAGCCCAATTTCGGTCGAGGACCGTCATCCTGTTTTCAGCTGGAAGATGGACTCCGATGTACGGGGACAGAAACAGACCGCTTATCAGATATCCGTGATCCGCGAGGTAGATGGAAGTGAGATCTGGAACACCGGCAGGGTCGAGAGCGACAAGTCGGTTGACATCGTTTATCAGGGAGTTGCCCTTCAGGCTGAAAAAGGCTATACTGTCAACCTTTCGGTCTGGGACAGGGATGGCGCTCAGCTTAAGGCTTCGACACGCTTTGAAACAGGTCTCATGAATCCCCGTATCTCAGCGTGGAATGGTGCTGAGTGGATAGGCTTGAAACAACTGAAACTTGATGCCGCCTCACAAGTCCTCTTCGAGATAGAAACCAGTTTCAGGTTCCTGGAAGGGGATGTGGCTTCCCTTATCTTGGGTGCTGATGACCTGCGCCTGAAGAACAGTTTCCTCAATGATTTCGGAACAGAGTCTGCTGAAAACTACATAAAGGTAGACTTTGACTATGGCAGGCAGGAGATCCGCATCTGGAGGGTCGGTTATTATAAAGAAGACAAAGGAACCGTCCCGTTCATTACAGTGAACTCAGCATCTTTCCCGGAATCAAATCTGGCCGATGTCTTCTCGGCGCGTCCAAAAGACTCTGAACATAGCCTGAATATTAAAGTGGAAGCAGGGAACATAAGTTTCATCCTGGACGGAAAGGATGTCATCAATGCTCCGTCCCGAGGAAGACGTGTCCCTGGAGGAGGGGATTTTTCGGTCGGCATGATGGGCGGCAGCAGGAGAATGGCTTCCAATTTCACTTTGAACAAGCTCGGCAGCGGTGGCAATTATCCTTCCTTCCCGAACCTGAATTCCGTCGGTTTTGCGGCGGGAACCGGTACCCGGGTCGTCTACACCGGCTATCGCATCCTCAACGGAGGACAGAGTGTGGATAAGGTTGTCTTTTCTTCGGAACGAGGACCTGGATATGCGATCTTCTCAGGGAAACCCGGAGTCACTGTGGACGGAGGAAGAATAATCGTAGCCAACCATGGTCCCAAGGAGACACTTGCCTATGCCGACCCAAGCTATGGCGCTGAAACCATGCTCAGGACTGAATTTGACTTAGGTGACAGGAAGATTAAGTCGGCAAAACTCTATGCCTCGGCCATGGGAGTTTACAACCTCTTCCTCAACGGCAGCAAGGTCGGGGAAGACTGGTTTGCTCCTGGCGACAGCCAGTACCGCGAGACCATCTGCTATCTTGCGTATGACGTGACAGACCAGTTGAAGCCTGGCCGCAATGCCTTTGGGGCAGAACTTGCGCCCGGCTGGTACACAGGTTACATGACTTTCACCGTCTCCAACTACAACTTTTTCGGGGATTATGAGGCTCTTTTATCCAGGCTTGTCGTCACTTTCGAGGATGGCAGCAAGGAAGTCCTTATCTCAAGTCCTGAGAATTGGAAAGCATTCAAGGACGGCCCTGTCCGCAGCGGAAGCTTTTTCCAAGGAGTACGGTATGACGCATCCAAGGAGGAGGCCGTCAAAGGATGGAAGGAAGTGGGGTTCGACGATTCTTCATGGCAGCCTGCCGAGAAGATCGAGAAACGCGAGTGGATAGATTTCGACATAGTGGCCCGGTACGATGAGGTGGTCCGCCTTCGCGAGGCCCTTTCTGCCGTCAAGGTTATGCCTACGCACAGCAAAGATGGCCATACCTATATCTACAATATGGGAGTAAACATGGTGGGTGTCCCGTCAGTCACTATCCCGGCTGGATGGCTCAGGAAGGGAGACAAGGTCATCCTTGCCTATGGTGAACAGGTCTATCCTGGCCTTAAAGGGGATGATAAGGAATATGTCAACCGCTTTGGCAGGAAGGGAAGGGACGTTGCCGGACAGATCCTTTTCGAAACAAACAGGGCAGCAATGAACCTTGATGTCTACATAGCGGACGGTCCTGAAGAGGTCACTATCTGTCCAGAAGCCACCTATCGGGGCTACCAGTATGTCCAGATCACTCTTCCGTCCCACACTGGACCATTGCCTCTCGAAAATGTAAAGGGACTTGTGCTTTCTTCATCCGAGATTCCTACTGGCCGGTATGTCGCATCGACATCGGATGGCAGGACTGGAACTCTTGTTAACCAGCTGTTCAAGAACATCCAGCGAAGCCAGTTGGGGAACTTCTTTACCATCCCTACTGACTGCCCGCAGAGGAATGAGCGTATGGGATGGACCGGTGATGCACAGGCTTACACCCGTACCGGCATCTACAATGCCGACACCCAGAATTTCTATCGTCAATGGATGGTAGCCCTGCGAGCCGACCAGGGTGTGGGCAATGACAGGGAGGTCCCCGGAGGTATCGGTTCTACCGTCCCAACCTACAACCGGACCGACGATCCGTCATTCGCAACCGGTACTACCTGGTCTGCAGCTGTCTGTCAGGTACCCTGGCAGATGTACATCCAATATGGGGACAAGCAGATCATAGAAGAGAACATTGAGACAATGATGGACTGGCTCAACGGGATGGCTTTCTACAAGACCAGTGACGAGTACCCGTACCTGTCTTCCAAGGCTGCCGGCCTGGCTGACTGGCTGGCTCTTGACAGACGTACTCCTTCGGACATCGTCAACAATGCGATCTATATCCACATGATGGAGGTCACTGCAATAATGGCTGATGCCATCGGCCGTGATGACTATGCCTCCATCCTAAGGGACCGCCATGAGAAGGCAAAGGCTGACTGGAACAGAGCCTATGTAGATCCGGCCACCGGTAAGACCAGAAGACTGGACGGCGGGATCATCCACACCCAGGCATCTTATGCCACGCCTCTCAACTTCAATTGTTTCAGCGACGAGAATAAGGCAAAGGCTGAAGCTCACCTCGCTGCCCTGGTCGCTGACCCGAATGCAAGCGGCCCGTCTCCCGCAAAAGAGAATTTCAAGCCATGGACCATAACCACAGGATTCTCAGGGACTCCGAACATCCTTCCTGCACTCTCGAGGGCTGGATATGCTGAAGAGGCTTTCAGGATGATAAGCTGTACTGAATTCGCGTCATGGTTGTATCCTGTTACTGAAGGGGCGACTACTGTCTGGGAGCGTTGGAACTCCTATGACAATGCTTTCTCCGACCCTTCGTCCAACAGCATGAATTCTTTCAACCATTTCGCCCTTGGCGCAGTCGGGCAGTGGATGTACGAGTTCCAGCTCGGTATCACTACCGACCATGCCAGAGGCTGTGCCGGTTACCAGCATTTTGTCCTCCAGCCCAGTGCCGCCGGAATCTACACGTCTCTTGAAGGATCATACGAATCCAACTATGGCACTATCAAAAGCGCCTGGAAGGCTGATAAGGGTAGGATGACCTCTTTCAAGGCCACCATTCCTGCCAATACCTCTGCTACCGTATTCCTTCCTGTTCCGGATGGAATAACGGCTTTCGAGTCCGTGGAAGGTGCTGCATTTTCGGAAGTGACAACCCATAACGGTTTGCGAACTGCCCGGTACGAGGTTGAATCCGGAACTTGGGAATTCGTCGTGGGCGACGCTGTCAAGATTAAATAAAAAAAAGAGGGTGCGTCGGCACCCTCTTTTTATTCAAACATTCTTCTAGAACCTCCATCCGATGGTGGCAGTGATATCGTAGCGCTCCCTCTTGTTGAGGATCATGGGCGATGCGTAGTCGCTCAGGTAATCGGCGTAAGGGGAGATGTACTCATCCGCGAAAGTGGTAAGCCTTGCAGCGAGGTCGGCGAAGAAGGATCCCTTCGAAGAATATCCGAGTCCTACGGAGAAGGCATTGATATTGTCGTGGAGGGTGGTCATTCCGCTATATTCAGGAATGGTCGTGAAATTGTAACCAGCCCTGATGGCCATCTCGGGAACCGGCTTGAACTCGGCGCCCAGCCTTACCATGTGGGATATTCCCATGCAATTCTTGATGTCCCTGTTGAGGTCGTCGAAGGAATTGCTCCAGTTGTTGTCCCTTTCCATGAACTTCATCGAACTGTAGTCCGTCATCTCGTAGTCTGCGCTCAGCAAGGCCATGCCCATGAAGGTGTAGGCCAGTCCGGCGTTGATCCTGTAAGGAGTACGGAGCCTGTAGGAGAAGTTGCCTTCGGGAGAGGTAGCCTCTCCGTCGTAAGCTGAGTTCTGGTAATGGACATCGACTGACTGACGCCAGATTTCATCCACGAACAGGGTAGTCGGAGTCTGGATGGCAGCACCCAGGCGGAGTCCTTCGGCAGGAAGGGCTATGAATCCGATCTTGCCATAGACGCCGGCTCCGTCAGCAGAATAGGAATAGCGTGAACGGTAGTCAGTGAAGTAGGTGGTTGCATCGTCGTAATCGATCTGGAAGTCAGAAGGATCGACGGCTGCCTCCTTGAAATACTCGTCGTAGTTGTAGTCGAGAGTCGTGATTCCGAGGTTCAGTCCGAGGAAGAACCTGTTGTTGAAATTGAATCCGACATTGACCAGGGCGTCGTACTTGCCACCGGTGACCTTGCGGCCATAAGACTGGTTGAGCGGACCACCCATGAAGATGTCATAGATGTAATTGCCGTACTCGTCGCGCTCGCCGGTGTTGGAGAAACCTTCAGTTGCGGCAATGTAGCGGTAATAATAGTCAGGATCGTTGATGTCTCCGTAGTTGGAGATGGCACCGGCCTGGGCATTGGCGATCACGTTCCAGGGAGCGTAAAGACCCCTGTCGTCGGCATTGTGATAGGCGTGGCTCCAGTCATCGATTTCACTTCCCTTGGCATCGCGGTAGCCGTTGAGGAAGTCAATGTCATAGCCGTCGGCGTCAACTGCCATCGAGCTCTGGTAGCTTGTCCTGTCATTCTGCCCGCCACCCATCATCTGTCCGGCGAAGTTGTTTGTAGCGTTGACTACGAATCCGTAGGTCATTGCAACAAGACCGCTTCTGTTGCCGGTAGGCATGTTGATGGTCACTCCGATATTCGGTACGGTGAACTTGGAAAGGTTCTTCCCGATCTCATTGGAATAGGTGTCTGTCCCATTGACAGGATAGGCGCTCCAGGACGACTTCATCGAGCTTATCGACACGTTGGGCGTGAAGGTGAACTGCGAGAAGTTGTACACTGCCGATCCGGCGGGATTGAGACCTATGGAGCCGAGATCTCCGCCGACAGCTGTCATGGCGTTGCCCATACCTATGGACCTTGCGGTGCCAAAGTAGTTGTTCTGGCTGAAAGTCAGTCCGTCGTACATCGTCTGAGCTCCTGCGGCAATCGCAGACAGCATCAGGGTTATTGCGATAAAGGTCTTTTTCATTTGGATAAGGTATTAATAGTTTAAATCAGGATTACGGTTTTGAGTGAAAGGGAAGGAGATTACCTTCTGCCGCCTCCGCCGCTGCTTCTTCCGCCGCCACCGCTGCTGGAACCGCCACCGCTGCTGGAACCGCCGCCGCTGTAGCCACCGCCGCCGCTATATCCGCCGCCGCCACTGTAGCCGCCTGAACTCCTGGAGGAGCTGCCGGAAGAGTAGCTGCCGGAAGTGCTGTAAGAGCGGTTGCTGGAGGACCTGTAGCTGCCACTGCTGGAGCTGGAGGACCTGGTGCTGGAAGAGGATGTCGACGGCCTGCTGTAAGTTGTAGTCGACGGCCTGCTGTAGGTCGAGGAACGGGATGAAGATGAACGGCTGTAGCCGGAGGAGGAAGACCTGGTGTTGCCGGAAGCGACTCCTGAGGAAGACCTTACGGCTGCTCCGCTGGTCCTGGGGGCCCTGCTGACGGAAGAGATCGAAGACCTCGTGCCTGCAGCTGTACCGGAAGACCTTGTAGCTGTGGATGACCTGGTGGTCGCTCCTGCCCTTGATCTGGTCATGGAAGAACTCCTGGTTCCAGCACTTCTGGAAACTGAGCCTATGCCGCTTCTGGTGGTGGAACCAGTGGTGGCTACCCTGGGCCTGTAGACCCTGTCGCCTCCGCCGAATCCGATGTTGCCCCAGTGGTTGACATGGCCCCAGCCGTGATAGTGCCAGCCGTAACCGCCGTACCATCCGCTGTAGTACCAGGGATCATACCATCCCCAACCACCGTACCATCCGCCATAGTACCAGGGATCAAAGTACCAAGGATCGTAGAACCAAGGGTCGTACCATCCGCCGTACCATGCATAGTGATGATAGTAAGGACGATAGAACCAGGGATCGTACCATCCGCCATAGTACCAGGGATTCATGCCCCAGTAGATGGAGGAATAGAAAGGACGGTGCCATGAGTACCATGAGGAAGCGTACCAAGGCTGGTAAGCTGCCCATGTGTCCCATCCGTTATCGTAGAGATAGACGGATGTAGTGTTCTCGTTCTTGTTGAAATCTATCTTGGCCACCTTGTCATTCGGGATGAACAGGGTGTCGACTTTCTCGCCGCTCTTCATGAAGATCGGTGAGCTCTTCGTCTTGGCCACAAGAAGATCGGTTTCCTGCTGATCTTCAGCAGAGATTGCGACTTCTCCTGTCATGGTGTCAGGAGTATAGTAGATTCCGTCCTGATACTTCTGTCCGGAAGTATCTTTAGCGTACTGCGCTGCTGAACCGCACGATGTCAGTGCCAGAAGCGCCGAGAAGAAAAGGATTGTGCGTGTTTTCATTTTTGAATCTCCTATAATTTGACAATAAATTCGTAACTTCGCTACCACTTTTTAATGCGGTACGTTTTATTAATGTTATTCAATAAACAATATCCGTGCCGAATGTAAAATTGCACAATATTAACAATAATTGACAAGAACAGCAAACTAATATTCTGACATGGCAAAGGAAGTAACGAAGAGGTCTGAGAACTATTCTCAGTGGTATAATGACTTGGTAGTTAAGGCGGATCTGGCGGAGCAGTCGCCGGTCAGGGGATGCATGGTCATCAAGCCCTACGGCTACGCGATCTGGGAGAAAATGCAGCGTGCACTGGATGACATGTTCAAGGAGACCGGTGCGGTGAACGCCTATTTTCCTCTCTTCATCCCGAAGTCATTCTTCAGCCGTGAGGCCGAGCATGTGGCAGGATTTGCCAAGGAGTGCGCAGTCGTGACCCATCACCGTCTGATGAATGATCCTGACGGCAAGGGCGTCGTCGTGGATCCCGAGGCCAAGCTCGAGGAAGAACTGATTGTCAGGCCCACTTCCGAGACCATCATCTGGAGTACGTACAAGAATTGGATCAAGTCCTGGAGAGACCTTCCCATCATGTGCAACCAGTGGGCTAACGTTGTCCGTTGGGAAATGCGCACGAGGCTTTTCCTCCGCACGGCCGAGTTCCTCTGGCAGGAAGGCCACACCGCCCACGCCACAGCCCAGGAGGCAATGGAAGAGGCCGAGAGGATGGTCCAGGTCTATGCCAAGTTCGCCCGTGAATATATGGCCCTGCCAGTTATCGTTGGGCACAAGAGCCCCAACGAGCGTTTCGCCGGAGCCCTTGACACCCTCACGATCGAAGGTATGATGCAGGACGGCAAAGCCCTTCAGGCTGGTACATCCCACTTCCTCGGCCAGAATTTCGCAAAGTCCTTCGACGTGCAGTACACCGACAAGGAAGGCCAGATGCAGTACGTATGGGCAACTTCATGGGGTGTTTCCACCCGTCTGATGGGTGCCCTCGTCATGGCCCACGGCGACGACAACGGTCTCGTGCTGCCTCCGAAGCTTGCACCGATCCAGGTCGTGATGGTTCCGATATTCAAGACTGAAGAAGAACAGTCCAGGATCCTGGAGAAGATGAACGAACTGAAGAAAGCTCTCGAAGCGGAAGGCCATACCGTCAAGATCGACGACCGGGACAACCTCCGTCCGGGCTTTAAATTTGCAGAGTGGGAGCTCAAGGGAGTTCCCGTGCGCTTGGCCATGGGCCCGCGCGACCTTGACAACGGAACCGTCGAGGTACACCGCAGGGACACCCTTGAGAAGCAGACTGTCGCCCTCGAGGGCCTTGACAAGAGTATCGCTTCCCTTTTGGACGACATCCAGGCCAACATCTACAAGAAGGCCTTCGACTTCCGCCAGGCCAATGTGGAGAAGTGCGACAGCTGGGATGAGTTCAAGGAAAAGATCGGCACCGGCAAGTTCCTTCTCTGCCATTGGGATGGTACTGCCGAGACCGAACAGGCCATCAAGGATGCTACCAAGGCTACTATCAGGTGCATCCCCGTGGACAGTTTCGTTTGCGAAGAAGAGGGTAAGGACATCTTCTCCGGCAAACCTTCGAAGCAGAGGGTGGTATTTGCCATCTCCTACTAGTATTGCAACAACTATTAAAAGAACTTCATGAAACGGATTTTGAGTTATTCACTGACGGCTCTTGCTTTCATCCTCGTCTGCAGCACTTCTTTCGCCCAGGACGACAAGACCAAGAAAGATGCCCAGGCTGCTGCTGCCGAGGCTGCCAAGATGCTCGCCGAGACTCCTGAGACCGTAGTCGCTCCTCCCAAGCCGGTCTACTGGACCAACAACCTTACGACCACCCTGAACTTCATCCAGAACAGCTTTACGAGCTGGGCGGCCGGAGGTTTCAACAACTACAGCCTGAGTACCCTCATCAAGGGGGAGGCAAAGTGGGCCAAGGACAAGATGTACTGGAACAACGGGATGCAGGTCAACTACGGCTTCATCTATTCCCAGGATAAACCCATCATCCAGAACAACGCCGACCGTATGTGGCTGGAAAGCACCTGGGGCTATAAGGCCACCAACACCCTCAGCTACACTGCCAAGTTCACCTATCTGAGCCAGCTTACCAGCGGTTGGACATATGCGACCCCTTCCGTAGAAGAGGGAGAAGAACCTACCGCCAAGCAGTGGAAGGATGCCAGGATCCTAAGGTCCGACCTGCTTTCTCCTGCAGACGTGACTATCGGTATCGGTATTGACTGGATTCCTAACAAGTGGTTGACGGTGAACCTTTCGCCCTTGACCGGAAGCGTCAAGGTCGTGAATAACGAGAGGCTTAGGAAGAACTATGGTATGGCCAGGAAGGAAAAGTTCGAAGACACCGCCCTCTATCCGGATGAAAAGGATGAGGCCGGCAAGTACTTCATCACCGGAAAGTATTACAAGCCCGCACGTTTCTCCCTTGGAGCCCAGATGACAGCTGATGTCAAGTTCAAGATCAACAACAACTTCGACATAGCAAGCAAGTTGATCCTGTTCTCGAATTACCTTCATAATCCCCAGAACTTCAGGGTCAACTGGGACAACACCTTCCTCTGGAAACTCAACAAGTTCTTCTCCCTCAACATCATCACCAACCTGATCTACGATGACACCGTGCTCATTCTGGATGATGATTTCCCCAACGGGCATAAGGCGGTCCAGCTGAAGGAGTATCTCAACTTCGGATTCACCTACACCTTCTCGAACAAGAAATAAGTTTCCCGGATCATGCAGGCCCGTTTCGACTCTTGTCTTGACGGACTGCTTCCCGGTGGCGGAGCGGTCCTGCTGGCTGTAAGCGGCGGGATCGATTCCATTGTCATGGCCGACCTGGCCGTGAACTCTTCCTCTGCCTGCACTTTCGAAGTTGCGCATTGCAATTTCCACCTTCGAGGAAAAGAGAGCGATGGCGACGAAGCCTTTGTAAGGGAGTGGGCTTCCGCTCATGGGATGCCATTCCGGAAAATTGATTTCGACACCAAGGAATATGCTGAAACCCATGGAGTAAGCATTGAGATGGCTGCACGTGAGTTTCGCTACGGCTGGTTCGCCTCGCTTTGTACCGGGGAAGGATTCAAAGCAGTCGCCGTTGCCCACAATGCCAACGACAATGCCGAGACCTTATTCCTGAATCTTCTTCGTGGTACCGGGCTGAAAGGGATCCGCGGAATGAAGGAGTCCTCGTACATCAACGGCTCCGACACCGCTCTGCTGCTTCGCCCGATGCTTTCTTTCCCGAGGAGGGTCATCCTTGAATATGCAACCAGCCATGGATTGTCCTGGAGGGAGGACAGCAGCAATTCAGACACGGTTTATAAGCGAAACCTGATAAGGAATGAGGTGTTCCCCCTGTTCGAGAAGATCAATCCATCCTTTCTGGAGACGATAACCGCCGACATTTCCCGTTTCGACCAAGCGGGAACGATAACCGACGATTTCGTTGCCGTTCACGCACCAAAGGTGGCCAGGAGGGAACGATCCGGCCTGGTAATCGATCCTCTCAAGCTCTCCGAGACGCCACATTGGGAATATCTTCTCTACCGGCTTCTTGAACCTTATGGCTTCAACGAATCCGTCCTTGAAGACCTAATAAGGCTCATTGATTCCGGCTCTACTTTCAGCGGCCGCCGCTTCTTCTCCAATGAATATGTGGCCCTCACCTCCCGCGATGCAATCGAGGTCCTTCCTATCGAAGATCGGCATTACCCTCGCCGACCATTTACCCGGTCAGGATGCGAAGTGCAGGGTGCAGGAGAGTATTCATTGGAAGGAATCAGGTTCACCGTGGATCAAGTTGAAATCGTAGATCCGAAGCAGCCGGTGGGTACGACCGTTGTCAATCTGCGTTTCCCCTTCACCGTCCGCCGCTGGCAGTCCGGTGACTGGATGCGTCCACTCGGCATGAACGGCCGCCGCAAGAAGCTCAGCGACATGTTCGTCGACCTGAAGCTGTCAGCCGGTCAAAAAGAAAGAGCCCTCGTCATCGCTGACGAAGGCTCCCATGTCCTTGCCTTGATAGGGTATCGTGTCGACGAGTCTGTCGCCCTTCAGGTACAATATCAGGCTACTGTGCCGGCGATAAGGATCCGACTTATCTGATCTCAATCTCGTACGGCAGCCTTGCAAATACGAGCTGTCCGTTCCCCTTTGTCCAAGTCTTCTGCCAACTCAGCAATGATTTTGCAATTCCCTCGAAAGGAGTACCTTCGAGTACGTTGGCGACAGCCTCTTCTGTGCTGTTCTTGCCACCGAGCTGGTTGAGTATCTGCTCGACTATGGTGAGAGGTTTCGGATAACCTTCCACATTCCAAGCTGAAACATCAGGGTTGCCACCCATGGAAGCTGCGTAGGAAATTGCATCTTCGAGGGTTCCGAGTTCGTCCACAAGACCGATCTTGAGGGCGTCGGCACCTGTCCAGACACGGCCCTGGGCGATCTCGTCGACTGCCTCGTAAGTCATGTCACGGCCTTCTGCAACGATGTTGACGAAGTTGGTGTAGATGTCGTCAACATATTCCTGCATCCAGGCGGTCTCTTCCGCGTCAAAGGGACGCATCAGGGATAGCATGTCTGAATGCTTGTGCGAATTGACGGGGGTGACATTGACATGGGCGATGTCCTTGACGGTCTTCCCGAATTCGGGGATGGCGGAGAAGCATCCGATCGAACCGGTGAGGGTGGTGGCGTCAGAGAAAATGTGGTCGCAGCTGTTGGAGATCCAATAACCTCCGGAAGCTGCGTAGCCTCCGTAAGATGCTACGACTGGCTTAACCTTGCGGGTGAGGTCGATTTCTTCCTTGATCTTGCTGGCAGCAAGGACGGTGCCTCCAGGAGAGTTGACCCTCAGGACGACGGCCTTTATTGTGGAGTCGGCGCGTACCTTGGATATGATGGAAGCGAAACGGTCTCCGGAGATGTTGGAAGGATCATCCTCTTCAACGATGTTTCCATTGGCGTAGATCACGGCGATCCTCTTCTTCGCGCTGGTGTTGGGCTTGACCTTTGCGTCGGCATATTCCTTGAGCCCGAAGAACTTGACATCCTTGTACTTGTCCTTTCCGGCGAGGGAAGCCATCTTGTCCTTGTATTCCTCTACGGAGAGGATTCCGTCCGCCAGATTGTGTTTTACCATGTCTTCAGGGAAGGAGATCGACAGATTGTCTATGAAGAAGTTGAGTGAGTCGGTGCTGATTCCCCTGGCTTCGGCAGTCTCCTTGGCGATGGTCTCCCACATGGAGTCGATCATGACCTGGTTCTGCTCCATATTCTCAGGGCTGGCAGCATTCTTTATGTACATTTCTCCTGCACTCTTGTACTTGCCGTGGCGGATAAGCTGGTAATTGACTCCGAGTTTGTCCAGCAGGTCCTTCAGGAATATCATCCTCCCGCTGAGTCCGAGCATGAAGGTATTACCGCCGTGGTGGCTGGTAGTGTAAATCTTGTCGGCCACTGATGCTATATAGTAGCTTCCAGATGTGAAGGCCTCGCCATAAGCGACCACAGCCTTTCCGCTCTTGCGGAAGTCTGTGAGGGTGCGGCGGATCTCGCTGAGGTTTGCAATGTCTGTTGCGACATTGTCGGTCTTGAGGAGAATGAGCTTGACTCCAGGATCTTCTGCGGCCTTGTGGATGGCCCTGACAGCATCATAGATGCCGATCGTCTGAGTCATGGTGCTACCCAGGGAACTAAGTGAAGTAAGGGAGAGTGAAGGCATGCTTTCGGAACTCTGCTCTGCGATCACCAGGTTGGCCATGTCCATCACGAGGACTCCCTCCTTGGGAAGGACGGGCGCAGAACTGCTGACTGATGAGGCTGAAGTGGCAAAGGAGCCGATCATCATCAAGAAGAAGATCGCCTTTACGATGCCCCATACGAACAGGCCGCACAGCACGGCCAGTACCCATTTGACGAATTCTTTAGTGTTCATATTTCCAGTTGTTTGTCGTCATGTTAGTCGTTAAACAGTCACAAATTTAAGTATTTTACCAGAAAAACTGTTGTATATTTGCATTCTGTTCAGATTTATAAAAAGGCAATATGTCCCAGAAACCTTCGATCCCCAAAGGAACCCGTGATTTCGGCCAGCAGGAAATGGCCGAAAGGAATTATATTTTCGACACCATCAAGAGCGTATTCCGTACGTTCGGATATTCCCAGATCGACACTCCTGCCATGGAGAACCTGTCCACCCTGCTCGGCAAGTACGGCGAAGAAGGGGACAAGCTCCTTTTCAGGATCCTGAATTCCGGGGATGCCTTCGGCAAGGTGGACTTCGAGTCTTACAGGGACTCCGAGGGTGCAGTCAATTCAGTCGCTCTCTCCAAGGAAGTCTGCGAGAAAGGATTGAGGTATGACCTTACCGTGCCTTTCGCCCGCTACGTCGTCCAGCACCAGAACGAGATTTCGTTCCCGTTCAAGAGGTTCCAGATCCAGCCTGTCTGGAGGGCTGACCGTCCCCAGAAAGGCCGCTACCGTGAGTTTTACCAGTGCGACGTGGACGTGATCGGTTCCCGCTCCCAGGTCAACGAGCTCGAACTTGTCCAGATCGTGGACAGGGTCTTCGGCCTGCTCGACGTGAGGGTCCTTGTCAAGATCAACAACCGCAAGGTCCTGACGGGATTCGCTGAGATCTGCGGCTTCCCCGATAAGGTGGTGGACATCACCGTTGCGATCGACAAACTGGACAAGATAGGTCTCGATGCAGTTGAGGAAGAGATGAGGGCTAAGGGCTTGACAGACGGCGCGATTGCCGTGATCGAGCAGATCCTTAAGCTCTCAGGAACCACCTCTGAGAAGATAGCGGCGATGCGTTCCCTGATGAACGGCGGATCCGCTTCCGGCCTTGTCTCTGAGACCGGTCTTAAGGGTCTCGACGAGCTCGAAGAACTCTTCGGCCTTATAGAAGCCGCCGGTGTCTCCAGTCCTGTTGAGATCGACCTCTCCCTGGCCCGCGGCCTCAACTACTACACCGGAGCGATCTTCGAGGTAAAAGCTTTGGATTTCGCTATAGGAAGTATTTGTGGAGGAGGACGTTACGACAATCTTACCGGAATATTCGGCCTTCCCGACATGTCTGGAGTCGGAATCAGTTTCGGTGCCGACCGCATCTACGACGTGCTTAAAGGCCTGGACAAGTTCCCCAAGGACCTGAAGTCCAGTACGACCATCCTTTTCGCGAATATGGGCTCGGAAGAGATGCGCTACATCCTTCCGGTCGCCAAGGCTCTCCGCGAGAGGGGAGTGGCAGTCGAAGTCTATCCTGATTCCATGAAGCTCAAGAAACAATTTGATTATGCCGACCGTAAGAGCATCCCGTTTCTTTCCATCACGGGAGGCAATGAGATCGAGGCCGGTCAGGTGAATGTCAAGAACCTCGTTTCAGGGGAGCAGGAGGCTTTTTCGAAGTGTGATATTGACGCGATAGCAGCCTTCCTCGGCAAAGCCTAGGCAAATTTATTTTGCATTTTTCGGAAATATTGCTACCTTTGCAGTCCCAAATAACACCGCGGGGTAGAGCAGTCGGTAGCTCGTCGGGCTCATAACCCGGAGGTCGGAGGTTCGAGTCCTCCCCCCGCTACTAAACAGGACAAGTCGCAAGATTTGTCCTGTTTTTTTATATCTTTGTGTATGAAAAAGATATATCTGTTTATCCTGCTTTTGCTGGCGTTTTCCGCATGTAAGAGTGACGATGAGAAAGCTGTCGGGGCGCTGGCTCGTCGCGTAATGGGACCTCAAGCCCGTGGAATTGCCTTTGAGCAAGTATCGGCCTCCGAAGACTGCTACGAGCTACGCCAGAAAGGAAACAAAATCCTCATCCGGGGGAACAACGCCAATTCCATGGCCGTTGGCCTGAACCGCTATATTCAGGAGTATTGCCTAGCTGATGTGAGCTGGTACCATTACAATCCGGTGGAACTGCCTTCCGTACTGCCTCCCGTGCCGGAACCGGTGACAGGCAAGGCTGAGATTCCAATCCGCTTTTTCCTGAACTACTGCACACTGGGTTACACCATGCCTTGGTGGCAGTGGGAAGAGTGGGAACGCTTCATTGACTGGATGGCCTTGAACGGGGTGAACATGCCTCTGGCTATAACAGGCGAGGAAGCCGTGTGGCAGAAAGTCTGGCGCAAATACTGCCTTACTGACGAACAGATTCGAGCGTTCTTCACAGGGCCTGCGCATCTGCCCTGGCAGCGGATGTGTAATGTTGACCGCTGGCAGGGACCGCTTCCACAGAGTTGGATAGACGGCCAGGCAGAGCTGCAAAAACGTATTTTGAAACGGGAACGCGAGCTGAACATGAAGCCGGTTTTACCGGCCTTTTCCGGCCACATCCCGCGTGAGCTCGCCGGAGTGGTAGACCAACCACTGGACACCTCCCAGGTGGCCCGCTGGGGGAATTTCTCCCAGGAGCGCCGTTGTACATTCCTAAGTCCCATGGATCCCATGTTCAGCCGCATCCAGAAGGATTTCCTGGAGGAGCAGACCCGTATGTACGGCACTTCGCATATCTACGGCTTGGACTCCTTCAACGAGGTGGCGCCTCCTTCATGGGAGCCGGACACTCTGGCCATGCTGTCCAAGGGCATCTATGAATCCCTCGCTTCAGTAGACCAAGATGCCGTTTGGCTGCAGATGGGCTGGCTGTTCCTGAGCAAAAGCTGGACGCCGGAGCGCGTCAAGGCCTATCTGGGATCCGTGCCCCTGGGGCGGCTCATCCTTTTGGACTACGAAGGTGACTATGTAGAGATCTGGCGCAAGACGGAGAGGTTCTACGGACACAACTTCATCTGGTGTTACCTGGGCAACTTCGGTGGGATGACCTGCATCGAGGGCGATTATCACCTGAATGCTGAACGGATTGCCGCCACAAGGGCCGAAGGAGGCCCGGGGTTCGTGGGCATAGGCTCCACACTGGAAGGCTTCGGCGTCAACGAACCCATTTACCAAGCGGTGCTGGACCAGGCGTGGAGCAATCGTCGTCCGGTCGAGAGCTATGTAGACAATATCGCCGACCGCCGCCTGGGCCGTCCGGACTCCACTTACCGGGCCTTCTGGCATAAAATCGTGAACCAGGTGAGCATCACCCACACCAGCACCTCCTCCTCAGACATTGTCTGTGCTCATCCCAACCTGGAGGGCATCTGGAACTGGACCACGGAAATCAAGCGGGCCTATGATCCGACTGACCTGGAAGACGCTCTGGCCATGCTGGAGACGGTAGAGGGGACTTCTGATGCTTTCCGTTTCGATCTTGCAAACGTCCGTCGGCAGGTGCTGGTGGACAGGGCCCAGCCCGTGCGTGACCGCTTCACCGCCGCCTATTACGCCGGCGACAGGGAGGGTATGACGGCCGCCAGGGATGAATTCCTTTCCATCTGTGACTCACTTGTGGCCGTGCTCAAGACTAGACCGGAGTTCTCTTTGGAAAAATGGATTTCAGCTGCCCGCACTTGGGGCATGACACCTGAGGAAAAAGAATATTTCGAACGGAACGCCCGCACCATCATTACAGTCTGGGGAGACTCCTATTACCTTTCAGACTATGCCAACCGGGACTGGGACGGCCTGGTGGAGACATTCTACAAGCCACGTTGGGAGATGTTCTTCAACGCGGTGCTGGACGCCTTCGATGCAGGAGAACCTTTCATAAACATGCGCTCCCCGAGAAAACGCACCCCGGAGCAGGAAGCCTGCCTGCGAGGCATGGCCTTAGATGAAGCTATCTGGGACTTTGAGTGCCGCTGGGCTGGAATAACGGAATCCAGCGTTCAATGATGGAGATTTGGCAGAATGTTGCTATCTTCACATTGGCAATTTCGTGCAAAGAAGTTACAACCCAATATGAAAAAGTTAGTATTCGCAGTTGTTATCGCCTGCATGACCATCTTTACATCCTGCGGGGTCTCTAATGTTCGCCATACCGGAGATTACACGGGCGCCATTTACGGCGTATGGGCTCTGGAGTCCAAGAATCAAGTCGATTATTCCGGTGTTCATTTCTACCTTTCCTTGAGTGAACCACGCATCGCCCTTGCCAAGAAAGGCAGTTTTACGCAATTTGACCTCAAGGATGTGGATGTTGACGGTTCCCAGTTTTCTTACAGTGCATCCAGGAGGCAGATCAGTTTCACCAAGACGCTCTGGCTCACGCAGGGTCTCCGCTACGAAATGCGCTTGTCAGGGACTTATCAAGTTCTTGAAATGACTCGCAGGAAACTGGTCATCCAGAAAGAATCCATGGGATTCACGACCACCTATTCATTCCGTAGGTATAAATAGCTGATAAATCCAAATGTATGAAGCATAGCCTGAAAGAATGGTTCGTCGTGACCAGGTACTGGTCCTTCCCCGTTTCGACAATGCCTGTCGTCGCCACTTTCGCCTACCTTTTCAGCATGGGGATGTTACCCGGTGGATTTAAGCCTTGGGCAATCCTGCTGCTTTCCTTGCTGGGCGTCGTCCTCCTGCATTCCGCAGGCAATGTCCTTAGCGACTGGGCAGACTATAGAAGCGGCGTCGACAATGAGACTGCGTTTGCCGTTCCCAACCTGGT
>CADCJX010000005.1 GCA_902801885.1 uncultured Bacteroidia bacterium | reverse complement strand
TTCAGACCGAGAGACAACTTCCTGTTCTCGCGATCGATGGAAAGGACCTGAGCCTCGACCTCGTCTCCGACCTTGAGGAACTCCTGAGCGCTATGCAGCCTGGGAGACCAGGACATTTCGGAAACATGTATGAGACCCTCGACACCGGGCTCGATCTCCACGAATGCACCGTAGTCGGCGATAAGGACGACCTTTCCCTTGACAGTGTCTCCGACCTTGATGTTCTGATCGAGATTGTCCCACGGGTGAGGAGTAAGCTGCTTGTAACCGAGGGCGATCCTCTTCTGGCTGGGATCGAACTCCTTGACGACGACCTTGATCTTCTCGTCGAGGGAGACAACCTCCTCAGGATTGTCGATCCTGCCCCAGCTGAGGTCAGTGATGTGGATGAGACCGTCAACACCACCGAGGTCGACGAAGACTCCGTAGTTGGTGATGTTCTTGACAGTTCCTTCAAGGATCTGTCCCTTCTCGAGCTTGCTGATGAGCTCGGCCCTGCGGGCCTCCTGCTCAGCCTCGAGGAGAGCCTTGTGGGAGACGACGACGTTGCGGAACTCCTGGTTGATCTTGACGATCTTGAAGTCCATGGTCTGGTTGACGTAGGCGTCGTAGTCACGGATGGGCTTGATGTCGATCTGTGAGCCGGGGAGGAAGGCCTCGATTCCGAACACGTCGACGATCATGCCGCCCTTGGTGCGGGTCTTGATGAAGCCCTTGACGATCTCGTCGTTGTTGAAAGCCTCATTGACGCGATCCCAAGACTTGAGGGCGCGGGCCTTCTTGTGGGAAAGGATGAGCTGACCCTTCCTGTCCTCTGCGGACTCCACATAGACCTCGACCTTGTCTCCGACCTTGAGGTCAGGATTGTAGCGGAACTCGGGAGCCTGGATTACACCCTCGCTCTTGTAGCCTATGTTGACGATAACCTCTCTCTTGGAGATAGCTGTAACTGTGCCTTCGACCACCTCGTTCTCGACGATCTTGGAGAGGGTCTGGTCGTAAGCTGCCTCAATCTCCTGCCTGTTGTTCTTTCCGTAGATCTCGGAGTTGCCTTCGAAGGCTTCCCAATCGAAATCCTCGGGCGCTACAGAAGCGTTGAGAGATGCTTTCTTAACTTCCTGCTCTGCAGCAGTGTTGTTGATTTCTTCTGCCATAACTGTAATTAAAAGATAGCTAGTTGTTTAACATTATTTTTTTGCCCTACAAGGCCCGACACGGAGGCCGACCTTGTCAAAAGGCCTGCAAAATTAGAGAAAAATATCTGATTTACAAGGGTTCAGGAAGAAAAATCAAAACATTTTCTTCTTGCGGAAAATGTAGAGAACCAAGGCAACGAGAAGCCCCATGAAGAGCAGCAGGGACAGCCATGCCCACCCCTTGTCCATGAATGGCAGGGGCACGTTCATGCCGTAGAAGCTCGCCACCAGCGTCGGCGGCATGAGGAGCACCGACACGAGGGTGAATATCTTCATGATGTTGTTCTGGTCCAGGTTGATAAGGCCCAGGACTGTCTCCTGAAGGTATTCCAGCCTTTCAAAACTGAAATTGGCGTGGTTGATAAGGGAGGTGATGTCCTGGAGGATGACGGCGAAACGGGCCTGTAATTCGGGAGGATACTTGTCGCTCTTGATCATGTTCTGGACCAGCCTCTGCTTATCGATGATATTCTCCCTGACTATCATGGTGTTCTCCTGGAGCTGGTTGATGTCCAGAAGGAAATCCTCGTTGATGTCTTCCTGCTGGTTGATCCTCTTGCTGTACTGGGCTATCTCCTTGCTCATCAGCTCAATCATGTCGGCGTCAAGGTCGACTCGCTGGTCCATGATGCTGACAAAGACGGTGTAGCCGCTGGGATACATCTGGGGTTTGGCTACTATCCTCCTCTGGAGTTCGGTGAATGAACGGATGGGCACGTCGCGCAGGGTGGTGAGGCAGTCGTCCACGAAGGTGAAGGATACGGCCTCCATCGTATAGTCCTCCGGGCCCGGCATAAGGAAGTTGGTGTTCGCGAAGATGGCGTTCTCCGTCTCTGAATATCTTGACGAACTTTCGATCTCCTCGGCCTGGGCGCGGCTCTGTATCTCCTCTCCGAGGAAGTCATCAACATTGTGTTTCTCCTCACCTGAAGGGGAGAGGAGATCAATCCAAAGGACATCTTCCCTGCTGAGCTTGGAAAGTTCCTTCTCGGACTGAGACACTACCAGTTTGCCATTCCGTCTGTAGAAGATCGCGATCATATACTTGCAAAAGTAGGAATATTATTTTTAACGGCCAAATAAGACCCCTGCGCCGATGGCTATAAGTACAATTCCACCAATGATTTCTGTAGGTTGCCCGAATCGTCGTCCCACCCTGTAGCCTCCGAACATTCCGGCAACGACTGAAATCATGGTCACTATGAACAGGGCGGCGAGGTTGGTGATCATGGCCCTGGTTTCCAACCGGCCCATGGACAGGCTCACCCCAACGGCCATGGCATCGATGCTGGTAGCGACAGCACTTACCACCACATTCCGGAATCCGTTCAGGTCACGGACCTCATCGTCGTGCCGGATGGCCTCGAGTATCATCGATCCACCGACAAAGAGCAGCAGAAGCGAACCCACCAAGTCGGCGATCTTCTGGATATAACCTACGAACAGGTCGCCGAACAGCCAACCGAAAAGCAGGAATGAGGTATGGATAATTGCGAAAACCAAGGCAATCGTCAACACCCTCCGCCACGTCACCGACTTCAAGGTGACGCTGGAACATGTGGTGACTGCAAAACTGTCCGCGCAGAGGGACAGAGCCAATATTATCGCACGAATAATCATGGTTTGAACGGTTGCCTCCCCGTTATAGACCGCCCGAGGGTAAGTTCGTCAGCATATTCAAGATCATCTCCGAAACCGAGTCCGCGGGCAAGTGACGAAACCTTGATCCCGAACCCAGAGATCTGGCGGTAGATGTAGAATGAGGTGGTCTCCCCTTCCACATCCCCGCTGAGGGCAAGGATCACTTCAACCTCTGAGGGAATCGCTGCGGGGGAAGCCACCATCGACCTCACCCTTTCCACAAGATCGGTTATCGTGAGGTCCGAGGGGCCTACTCCTGCAATCGGAGAGATGATCCCCCCAAGGACGTGGTAGACTCCATGATACTGTCCGGTGTTCTCTATGCTCATCACGTCACGGACATTCTCTACAACGCAGATAGTCTTCTGGTCACGACTGTGATCGGAGCAGATCGAACAGGTCTCCGCATCGGAGATCATCTTGCAGACCTTGCAGTACCTGGCTTCGTCACGCAGTTTCACGATGGAATCGGCGAAATGATGGACATTCTCCTGTGGCTGCCTCAGCAGGTGCAGGGCAAGCCTCAGGGCGCTCCTCTTCCCCACCCCAGGCAGGGAACCAATCGCCTGCACGGCCTCCTCCAGAAGTTTGGAGGGATATTTCTCAGGCATCATCATACCCTGGAAGTCTTTGATTGATGGAACATCACCGCTTCTCGTACGGAGCCATGACCCAGGAGAAGCGACCTCGCATAGTCATAATCTTCGATCCCCGTCTCTTCCATTATCATACGGGTCCCACGGTCAACCAGCTTGTGGTTGGTCAATTGCATGTCTATCATCTTGCTTCCCTTGACATGGCCGAGACGTATCATCGAAGCAGTGGAGATCATGTTCAGGACCAGCTTTTGGGCTGTCCCGGCCTTCATCCTTGTACTACCGGTCACGAATTCAGGGCCCACAACGACTACTATGGGGATTTCCGCAGCAGCTGCTGCAGGAGAACCTTCATTGCAAGTAATGCAGCCGGTCAGAAGGCCATTTGAGCGAGCCGTATCCAAGGCTCCTATCACATAAGGAGTGGTTCCGGATGCTGCTATTCCCACCAGCACGTCATCTGGCCCGGGATTGAACGGGAGCATATCCTCCCAACCGCCGGTCAAGGAATCCTCCGCTCCCTCGACAGCATTCCGCATGGCCTTGTCGCCGCCGGCCATCAGGCCGATGAACACGTCCCTGACGCCATAAGTAGGAGGGATCTCGGAAGCATCCACCACGCCTAGACGGCCGCTGGTCCCCGCTCCGAGATAGAATACCCTTCCTCCACGGGAGACCCTTTCAACGATCCCGTCGACCAGTCTCTCGATCTGTGGAATCGCTCCTGCAACCGCAACAGGTACCGTACGGTCCTCGGTGTTGATGGCGCTCAGAAGCTCACCCGTCGACATCCTGTCGAGGTGGTCGTATAGAGATGATTGCTCTGTAGTCCTCTTTTCCATGCTAAATCCTCCTGAGATGATAATCTACAAGCCCTTCCATCGGGGCGGGTATTATGCTGCCGAACCTGATCCCATAAGGTTCAGCTACGGATTTCAGGATCTCCTTGCAGGCATAGCCGAAACCTCCTACGATTCCGACCGGGTGCCCGGCAACGTCGTACTGGAGCAGCACCCTCTCGCAGAAGTCGCGGAAATTACCATCAACCAGTTTCCTTACATATTCAGAAGAGTCATACCTCTCCAGGATCCATGGAGCGAAAGAGCCGAGATACCCTGAAGGAGCATCTCCCTTGTACACCTTCTGGACCACGGTCATGTAATCCACCTCGAAATCACGCTCGAATTCGCCGGACACAGGTTCAGGCACCAGCCCTTTGATGAAATCGGAAATGAACAGTTTCCCGAGTCTCGTCGCCCCACCCTCGTCGCCAAGGATGAAGCCGCCTGAACGGACGTTCTTGACTATCTTTTCACCATTGAAAAGGCAACTGTTGGAACCGGTTCCAAGGATTGCAGCAATGCCGGGTTTATGGCCGCAGACCGACCTTGCAGCAGCCATCGTGTCTGACGTGTATTCAATGCTCGAGTGAGCGAAAACTGTGCGGAGGATAGCGTCCAGCCCGGCAGCCTGTGACGGGACTGCTTCCTCGCGACCGGTCGGGATCAGACCTGCAGCATAGAAGTGAATCTCATCGACTTCCCCGGCAATCCCGGCGGAAGCAAAGGCATCAACAGCCTCACGGGCGGCAGCCTCGACCGCTTCGTTCGACACAGAAGCAAGGTTCATCCCTGCCGTCTTGATCATGAAAGGTTCCTTGTCAGGGGAAACAACCCGCCAGTCGGTCTTGGTCGCCCCGCTCTCAACTATAAGTATCATTTTCCTTGCTTTTCTTTTTCGATCAGGCAACACAATCCCAGGATGACGAACACTGCATTGATAAGCAGGATCTCATAGCTGAACTTATAGCCGCCGAACCATCTGTCGGAATTGAGCTGAAGCACAAGGCAGAGTGCCGGGGCCAGGATGGCCACCAGAGGCACGAATCTGTCCTTTACCTTCCTCTTGCATGCAAGTCCGAAAGCGAACATTCCAAGGATGGGACCGTAAGTGTAGCTGGCCAAAGTATAGACTGCGTTGATCGCACTTGTATTAGACAATTTGTTGAACACGATGATCACTATCGCCATGAGCACCGCCATCCCTACATGGACTATCTTGCGGGTTTTGGTCAGCTGGGTCTCCCCATGCTTCATCGCCCCAAGGATGTCAACCGTGAAAGAGGTCGTAAGAGAAGTGAGCGCAGATCCTCCGGCACCGTAGGCGCTGGCTACCAGGCCGATGATGAACAGGACTCCCACTATTCCTGGGAGAAGACCTGAAGTAGCGACAGCAGCGAATATCTTGTCACCGGTTTCGCTGATCCCGTTTGCAGCGGCAAACTGATAGAGCAAAACTCCAAGACAGAGGAAGAGGAACACTACGAAGACTTGCATGATCCCGCTGGTAATCATGTTCTTCCGGCTGTCCCTAGGGTCCTTGCAGCTCAGCGGTCTCTGCATCATGTCCTGGTCGAGGCCTGTCATGGCCACGGCAGTGAACAATCCGCCCAGGAACTGTTTCCAGAAATACATGGACTCCTTCACGTCATCGAAGAAGAAGATCCGGGACATCTCACTTCCTTTTATCGAAGCGACGAGGCCGCCGAAATCCATTCCCATTCCCCTGGAAATGAAGATTATTCCCAGGACCACAGCCAGGATCATGCAAACGGTCCTGAAAGAATCCGTCCATATGACCGTCTTCACTCCGCCTGTGAATGTGTAGGCAAAGACTATCAGCACTGAGATGATCACGTTCAGGATGAACGGCAGTCCTAGCGGATCGAAGATGAGCAGCTGAAGGACCAGGCAGACAAGGAAGAAACGTACTGAGGCCCCCAGCATCTTGGAAATGAAGAAGAACCAGGCTCCCGTCTTGTAGGAAGAAGCCCCGAAACGGTTCTCAAGGTACTGGTAGATCGATACTACATTGAGCTTGTAGAAAAGTGGGATGAGGACAAAGGAGATAACCAGATAACCAGCCACGAAGCCCACACACATCTGGAGATAGGAAAAACTGCTGGCCGCGACCATCCCGGGAACGGAAACGAAGGTTACTCCGGACATCGGGGCCCCGATCATGGCCAGGGCGGCGATGTACCACTTCGATTTCCTTGAACCGCTGAAAAAAGCCGAATTGTCGCTCTTTGACCCTGCCAGCCAGGCTATTCCGAACATGAACAGCAGGTAGGCACAGACAGTGATGATTATGACCGTTGTACTCATATAGGATGAATATAGTAATTATTTCGTAAATTCTATCACGCAGTTGCTCCTGGCAGGAAGCTGGAAACGGAAATCTCCTCCTTCTGAATAGCTGCCGAATGGCTTCTTACCCTCTGATGTTATCATGTTGATTGATCCTGAGGCAGGGATTCCATATTGCCTGGGATCTATCCTCAGGACCACCTCTGCCGGTGAGTCCAGGATATTGGATACTGCGACTCCCAGATTCCCCTCTTTATCGAGCCAGGCGCTGGAGAAAAGGGTCTTGATTGTTTTCTCATACCTTGTCACGGTGTCTCCCTTCCTACCGGCATAGATACTGACTTTGGAAATCGGGATGGTGATCTCTTCTGATTCCAATCCTGGGATACCCATAAAACGTCCATGAAGCAGATAGCCAAGGGAATTGTAGCGGGTCCTGATAAGATCCAGGAGGAACTCCATCTCACTTTTTCTCTTCTCGAACAGGAAGGAATGGTAATTTGCAAGGGTGGGCTGCATTCCCCACGTGAAGGATCTGGCCTGTTCCATCCTGAACTGCATGTTGAACTCCTCGGGCAGCAGCGTCTCTGAATTGGCAGGATAGAATTCCTTCGGCCATAACTCGTCATAAGGAGGATAGACAAGTGAGGAATAGCTACCATAAGTAATTGCATAATCATGATAGACTGCCTGGAACAGAGGGACGGGTTCGCTCTTGCCCACTCCTGAATAGCGTTCATGAGAAGGTTGAAGGGTCAGGAAATCATCCAGGATAGGGAGCCAGTCCTCGGCAGAGCCTTCCCCGGCAAGGATCGCATCAGAACCTTCGGGGAAAGTGCCCCTGATCTGGTCGGTAAGCTTTCCGAATCCCTCCCTCCAGTAATTGCCACCTCCAAGAGTGTGGCCATGATCAGGATCGTAGCACGCCATGCTATTGCAGGCCTGGTCCATGTAAACTCCGTCCACATGGTATTGATTCACTACAGTGTCACACAGCGATGAATATTTGTCCCTCCAGAACTGGGTGGCCATGCACATCGGTGTGAGTCCGTTGCCTGAGAATATCTCATAGACATGCCTGTAGGTGCTGCCATCCTCTTTCCTGGCAGCATATTCCTCAGCTCCCTCTTCTTTCCAACTTTCGGTCGAGTCTCCCCATTGATAGGAATTCATGTACACCAGGCTGTGGATTCCCTGTTTGTGAGCATGGTCAACCGCCTTTATGAAAGACTCCCGCCCTTCCTTCGGGGGAACATATTCAGGAAAGCCCTCATCATAGGGACAGCCATGCCACCAATGCCAGTAGACATTGACCGGAAGACCGAGACGGGCTTGGATGTCTTCTGCTTCTTTGAGGACATTTTCGGAACGGCCGCGGTTCCAGATCCAGAAAGCAGTTTCAGGGAGCCATGATGGGCAATCACCATTATGGAAACGGCTCTCCCTGCAGAAGTTCTGTTCTACTGCCCAGGATCTATAGACAGCTGATGCAGCTACCCAGTCTCCGTCGAATGAGCCTACCACGACATCGTACCCTGGAGAGAAAGAATCTGTCTCGGTCTTGTCGGGCACTCGGCAGGTGGCTCTGAATTCCACCGTACCGGGGACGAATGACACAGTCATAGTCTTAGACATCGATGTCGTGTCCTGACTGGAGAAGTAAAGTCCGTTCATCAACTTTTCCCTGTCATACAAAGCCATGAGTTGCATGGAGCTGCCTGGGAAGGATCGGGAATACCTTACCGGCTTGTCGGCTGATGCTCCTTCAGCAGGATCATGGGTAAGGATACCCAGCCAGGTGGGAAGGACGAGGTCGGCATTGGCATATTCCTTCAATCCGGACACTACGGGATAGGTCACACCGTCGCTGCAGATTGCTTTCAATCCTTTGAAAGAAGCCCTCCAATGAGAGAGAGGCCGATCTTTCTCCAGGGAAACGGTCATTTTCACCTCCAACGGAGATTCACCTCCATATTCCCAGAAAATATCGAGGCAGTCCTTCCCGTGTTTCCTGAAAGTGACCTTGTACCCGGTATCCTGGTTGAAACTACCTGGTTCTGCAGGGTCAAGCCGCCAGGGAAGGCTGGTGACGGAGGAAGGATCGATGAATTCGCGCGAATGGCTCTTCTCCACGAAAGAAACCAGTCTGCCGGTCTGCCGGTCGAATCCAAGGGAAGCACACTCGTTGCCGATCTCGACCATGGAGGATCTTGAGCATCCCCATGATCCGATCAGAAGCGCCGTACAGAGGAATAGCAATGTCTTTTTCATAAACTCGTCACTAATCTTTATTCTTCGTAAAGCAGGTATTTACGCCTCAAGTCCTTGAAAGCAGCCACTTCATCAGCCCAGCCAGCCTTGATCCTGGCTGAAAGGGCTTCTGGAGACTCGTCTTCATCCGCATTTTCAATTGCCTCGCGGACCCTCCGGGTGCCTGTCAGCAACTCGAAGTGGTCTCCAAGCGAATCGAAACTGAAGTAAGAGTCTCCAAGACCGAGGTTGCGGTAGGAGTCGATTACATACCTGAAATCAATTCCACGGGCGAGCAGAGTGTCCAATGGGATGTCCCTGAGGTCCCTGCCATGGCAGGTCTGTCCCATGAAACGAGGTTTGGTCGCTCCTGGAATACTCTCAGGGGTAAAGGAAAATGGTTGGCCGGTCATGTCCGGATGACCGTAAACTTCAAACGGAAATCCAGTACCTCTCCCCTCCGAAACGACCGTACCGGCAAAAAGGCAGGTCGTACTGTAGAGGTAGATGCTCCGCATGGTCTTGAGATTCGGAGAAGGAGGAAGTATCAGGCTGTAAAGAGTCTTGTGAGTGTAGCCTAGACAGGGAATGACTTCGAGCTTGCACTTGAGTCCATCCTTGAGCCAACCCTCGCCGTTCATCATAAGGGCTAGTTCTCCAAGAGTCATCCCGTGGAGGGTAGGAACCGGGATACTTCCGATGCTTGAATAGTACTGTTCCTCCAAGATGTCTCCCTCGACAAGGAAACCGTTCGGGTTCGGCCTGTCAAGGACCAGGACCTCCTTGCCCGAAACGGCACAGATCGCCATAATATCCTGAAGGGTAATGTAATAGGTGTAGAAACGAAGACCGACATCCTGAATGTCCACCACCAGTATGTCGAAGGAATCCAGGACTTCGTCAGGAATGGACATGGTTCCACCCTTGTAAAGAGAGATCACCGGGACTCCGGTCTTTGCATCACGGTCATCCCCGACAAGTTCACCAGGGTCGGCAAGTCCGCGGAAACCATGCTCCGGAGAAAAAACGGCCTTGACATCCACTCCTTTCTCCAGCAGCACATCCAGGATATGAGGTCCCAATGACAGGCTGCCGAACGGGAGGAAGGGTTCGTCGATGCTTTCGGCTGTAACCTCCCTGCGGGAGGGTTTCCCGTCAACCACGTCTCCGACGATTCCGCTCTGGTTGCTCAGGATGGCTACACGCTTCCCCTCGAGGCGAGGGAGATACGACTCCAGGCGTTCATCGCCTAGCACGACACCTTCATGGGCAGTGCTGCCGCATCCCGGAAGCACGATCAGGAATACAGAGATGGCAAGTATCGCATTAAGGATCCTTCTCATGGAAGTATTACATCGACAAAGATTGGAATATGGTCGGAAGCGACTTTCACGTCACCGCTCTTGAATCCGGTGCAGGCGGAAGACTTCACGACTGTGTATTTCGGAATATTGTTAAGTATGAGCACATAGTCGATGCACCTGTCCGGCGCAGTTGAAGGGAAGGTGGGCTCCTTTGCGCTGATGACGGTCCAATAGCGTTCAAGCTCGGCTATGGTGGCACTGCCAGGGCGGGAATTCATGTCTCCAGCAAGGAATACAGGCTTTCCTTTACCCCAGTAGTCCTTCCTGACATATTCATTGATAAGTTTGGCCTGCTCGAGGGATATGGAGCCGGTCACATTCAAATGGGTGGACATGAAGACGAAGTCCTTCGTCTCGACAGCCAGTAGTCCCATGTGCTTGACCCCGGGAGTCTTAGGGATGTCATAGCTCTTGGTACTCAAAATCTTGTGTGTGGTCTCGACACCGATTCCATAGCCTCCTTCCTGATAGGGGAACATGGATTGGAAAACGAAGTTCCATCCTTTCCCAAGACATGAATTGAGTTCTTCAAGCTGGTAGGCTGAATGTCTCCTATTGCAGCTGTCGAGCTCATTGAGTCCCACTATGTCCGGTTTGGCCTCCTTGATCAGGTCTGCGACAAGGGGAACGCTGTTGTCGATGTATTTGCCGAAGACACCGACATTGTAAGTCATCAGGCGGATCGAGCCCTTGGCTTTTGAATAATCTGGAATTCCGGCTGCAGTCTCTTCAGACTTTTCCGCCGGTTCGATCCTGCTCCCGCTGAGGGATGCGCATCCCGTCATTACCAAGACCAGGGAGGAAATCAAAAGGAGCGTTTTTCTCATGTTCCGCATTATTAAAAAAGGCAGGAGCGGAGTTGTCGCTCCTGCCTTGGAAATTATAGGTTCAGGACACTAATTGCCGTCGTTCGAGGCATTGTTCTCCCAACCTGGATTTTGGGTGATGTTGGGGTTCTTGACCATGACGATAGCCGGAATCGGATAGAGGTACTGCTTGTTGCCGAAGACACGTACGTTGTCCTCCTGGGTGTCCCATGCAAGGTAGTAACCACCTCCCGGTGCAGGATGGATCTGGACGTTGGGTGAAGTCGGATCAGCTGAAACCAGACGTACCTGGCAATCCTTTCCGCCCGGCATGGCCTGGGCAGCCTTGCGGCTCTCATCACTGGTGTAGAAGATTACATCGGGCACACCATCGTTGTCCATGTCCAGAGGTTCGTCGATGACAGGGACATAGATACCGGTGTAGCTCATGGTCAGGAGGTTACCGGCATTCCAACGGCGCAGGTCATCGAAGCGGAAACCCTCGAGGCAGAGCTCGATCGCCCTCTCGCGGCGGACCTCCAGGATGGAAGGATCGGTTACGCCAGGATAATAGGTAGATTGGAACCACTGGTCAACCTTTGTAGGCTTAGCGGTAAGACCACCTGTGATGCCGGCACGGGCACGAAGTGCGCCGATAGTGGCAGCCCAGTCGGCATCGCTGAGGGTACCCAGTTCAGCCTTGGCTTCTGCGTAGTTAAGCAGGATCTCGCCATAGCGGAAGAGAGAGAGAGCATTGGTATTCAATGATTTCTCGTCGCCATAGGTCTCGTCGACACAAAGCTTGATCGGCTGATAGCCAAGACGGGCATAAGCCTTGTACTCAGGAAGGGCCTTCTTGCCTTCACGTGTGTAACCAGGGGTACGGATGATCTGGGCGAGACGGGCATCCCTGTTCTGGCATTCCTCGAAGAAAGTTTCGGTCTCCCATCCATCACGGTCGGTGTAGGGAGTTCCGTCAGCCTGAAGGAAGGTGCAGATGAACGGACGGATGAAGTTGGCCGCGGTACCATAGGTAGCCGAGGTCCAGATCCAGTTGGCATTGTGCAGGACTGAAAGCTCGTTGCTGCTTATGATTGCCATCATGATTTCATCAGTCTTGGGTTCAGTGTTGACAAACAGGTCACGATAAGCTGTCTTGGCATTGCCTGTGTGAAGCTTGTAACCGGAATTGTCCATCACGTACTTAGCAGCCGTCGCAGACCTCTCCAACCATGTCTGGGCTGAAGTGGTGAGATTGAGGTTGTGGTACTTGCGGTAAGTTCCCTCGAAGAGAGCGACACGCGATGCAAACGCATAGGCAACCCACTTGGTCACGAGTGAGCAAGTGTTGTCCTTGGTGCGGGTTATGTTCTGCTCTGCGAACTCCAGGTCCTTCCACACATTCTCCATCACGACTTCCCTGGAATCCCTGGGGGCCATGAGGGCCTCAGTCTCATCGACATCGAGTGCATGGTCGATCCACGGAACGTCACCAAACCTGCGGACCATTCCATAATAGAAGTAAGCACGGAAGAAACGGGCAAGTCCGAGATAATTGTTCTTGACCGCCTGGTCGACTGTCGCGTTCTCGCAGTTCTGGATGAACCAGTTCACGTTACGCAACGTAGTCCATGACCAGCCACTGCTGTTCTCGGAATTGTAGGCGCCCTTGCGGAGGAAGGCGTTTATGCTGGTTCCACCCAGGTAATCGACCAGAGTCTGCTCGATGGCGTGCTGGTCACTTCCCGACGGAATGGCATTGTAGAATGACCATGAATAAGTCGCAAGTCCGGATTCCGAACTGAAGATCGCTTCCTTGCCAAGCTGGGCTATGGGTTCTTCCGACAAGTTGCAGGCCGTAAACATCAGGCCGGCACCGATTAGAAGGAATATTATCTTTTTCATGTTCGTCATAATTTAGAAAGTAAGGGATACTCCGAAGGTAACAGTACGCAGGAGCGGATAGGAGTTACCGTCGCCATAGTTGCTGGAACTCAAGTCGGCGTCAGTACCGCGGCTGGCGGTGTAGACATCCTGGTGCCTCTTGGTGATCCTGTACAGAGGAGACCAGCTCCAGAGATTCTCACCGGAGAGGTAGAGTTTGAGGTCGCTCAGACCCATCTTGGAAACGATCCTGCTGGGAAGGTTGTAACCTACCTGCATGCTCTTCAGACGGATGTAAGCAATGTTCTGGACATAGCGGCTGTTAGGATAGTTGCTGCGGCCGACTGTTCCGTTGTAGGTACAGTAGCGAGGCAGATAAGCATCCGGATTGTCAGGAGTCCAGTAGTTACCGAGATGCCACTTGGGGATGTTGTTGTAAGGCCTGTTGTACTGGCCCCAGAACACGGCCTCCTGGCCAGGATACCAATCCTGCTTGCCGACGCCCTGGAAGAAGGCGTTCACGAAGATACCTCTCCAGTCACCGCTGAGGGTGAAACTGTACTGGTAGTGAGGAGCGGTGTTACCGATGATGATCTTGTCACCATGGTCATCGACGGTGTTCTTTCCGTAGTCAATCCTTCCGTTTCCGTTGAGATCCACATAACGGACATCACCGACCCTCCACTTACCGTCTGCTGATGCGGTAACAAGGGTGTTGACATAGCCTTCCAGCTCAGCTTCGCTCTGGAAGAGTCCATCAGACTTGAAGCCCCAGAGTTCACCTATGGTCATTCCGGCGTAGTAGTCGGAAAGAAGGCCTGTCTGGTTGTTGTACTTGTCGATTACGGAAGTATAGTCATGCATCGAAGCCTTGATTCCATAACGGAAAGGACTTCCACCGAGTTCGAACTGGTCCTTCCATTCCACGGAGATTTCCCAACCGCGGGTGGTCATGTCGGCATAGTTACCCTTCGGGGAAGTAGCACCGAAGACTTCAGGGAGGGTCATACCCACGGTGTACATGTCAGTGGTCTTGCGGACATAGTAGTCGCCGCTGAAGTTGAACCTTCCGTTCAGGAGCTGGAAGTCCAGACCTCCGTCCACTGTGGTAGCGGTTTCCCATGTCAAACCTTCAGGCTTGACGGCCGGATTGCTGACGTACTTGTTCTGTATGCCGTTCAGCACCTTGCTGGAAGTGCTCGGGGAGAGCAGCTCGAGGTAGCTGTAAGGGCTGACATTACCATTACCCAGGGATCCGTAGGAAGCACGGACCTTGACGTTGCTGACGTACTTGGGATCAATGTTCCAGAAAGGCTCTTCAGAGATTCTCCAACCGGCGGAGACTGAAGGGAAGAATGCCCACTGCTGATTGTCCGGAAACTTGGAAGATCCGTCATAGCGGCCGTCAAGTTCGAGGAGATAGCGGTTCTTGAAGTCATAGTTGACCCTGTAGAACAGACCGGCGATCCTCCACCTGTTGGCGGAGCCGCTGGTGGTGATGTCTTCACCAAGGGAAAGGTTGATGTTCTCAGCCGAAGGGATGATGGTACCGTTACGGGAAACATTCAGGGCATCATAGCTCTGGGTCTCGTAGTTGTAACCAGCCATCAACTTGATGTTATGGGCATTGGCGAATGAATGCGTGTAGTCGGCGTAGATGTTGGTGGCGGTGTAAAGCCTAGTGGAATGCCAGTTGGTAAGGGAATTGGTGGTAGCTCCCAAGGCTGCCTGAACATCAGGTCCGAGATAGTAGACGATAGGCATCCTCTTCATCAGGTAACTGTCATCTCCGTAGCGGAAAGTGTAGTCAGCATTGATGTGAAGTTTGTCGCCAAAGAATGAGGCACGGGCCGCAACGGTGTTCTTGAGCAGACGGTCGTTGTTGTCCTTGTAATTCAGGCCCTGCTCGAAAGCACCCACGTCGTAAGCAGCGCAGTAGGTAGAGGTTCCGTCAGGGTTGAAAGCAGGCATGGTCGGCCAGCCGCAAACCTCGATGTAACGGTTGATCATGATGGAACCGGAGTTCACGTAGGGCTGATGGTAGAAGGCCTGGTTGTACTCGAAGTTATTGCTGACCTTCAACCACTTGGTAGCCTGCAGGGAGCCCTTTGCGCGGATGTTGTAGGACTTATAGGTGTCCGGGTTGTAATTGTACAGACCGTCGAACTTGTAGTAACGTCCCGAGAGATAGAAATCAGCCTTGTCAGTACCTCCCTGGATAGTTACGTTATGGTCCTGGGCAAAACTCTGGTCCTTGTAGAGGAGATCATAGTAGTCTTCGTTGCCGTAGTAGACATAGCGGCCGTCGACGACTTCATAGTTCTGGGTGTTACCGGCAGCCTTGCGTGCGCGGAATTCATCAAGCCATGCATCAGAATAAGCCTGCTGAGCATTGATTTTTGCAGGAAGGGTGAACAGGCGGTTGTAGTAGACTTCGCGGAACATTTCAGCCCAGGTGACACCGTCGGTGACGTTGTCAGGAGTGACTGTCGGAGCACGGAGAGATAGGTTGGTGGTGTAGTTGACACGGGTCCGCCCTTTCTCGGCCGCCTTGGTTGTGATGAGCACCACACCGAAGGTACCGCGGGCTCCGTAGATGGAAGCTGAAGCGGCGTCCTTAAGGACTGAAACGGACTCGATGTCATTAGGGTTCAACAATGAAGGGTCACCCTCGACACCGTCGATCAGGACCAGAGCGCTACCGCCCTGTCCGATCGAGGTAGTACCACGGACATTGAAACTGGCCGAACGGTTGGGCTTACCATCGGAAAGTGTGATGTTGAGGTTGGGGACCGCGCCTTCGAGGGCCTGGGCAAGGTTCGATACTGAACGGTTCTCAAAAACCTCTTCTCCAACCTGCTCTACAGCACCGGTCAGGTTGACCTTCTTCTGGGTACCGTAACCAACGACGACGGTACCTTCAAGCATCTCCACATCCTCTGCCATAGAGACATTGACGATGCCACGGTTCCCCACGGGAACAGTCTGGGTCGTGAAGCCGATGCTCGAGAAAACAAGGGTCGCTCCCTGGTTTACGGTAAGCGAATACTTTCCGGCATCATCAGTGATCGTACCGTTGGTGGTGCCCTGTTCCTGGACACCTATTCCAATCAAGGGATTGTTATTGGCGTCCGTAACGGTTCCTGACACTTGCACCTTGTTCTGTGCAAACATCGACGGCGATACGATCAGAACCATAAGACAGACAGCCAAAAGCCTGGATAACAAGCTGAAATGCCTGCCTCTACTCAAGGTTTTAATCATAATTAATTTGTTTTTAGTTGGTTGCCCCAAAACAATACTCACCATATAGCAAGGGGCAATTTTGTTATATGTGATAGTTAATAAGTATACTTTATCTTTCTCAAATCTTTGTCGACGGAGGAACGTCCCACTGCCAGCACATAATTGCCCGGACAGGGTTGCATCCTTCCCGTCTCAGGATTCCACCAGTTGAAGGTCTCCTCATCCAGGGGGATGGTGACGGTAACGGTCTGGCGAGCCTTGATAGAAACCCTCTGCATCCCTCTCAGGACCCTGACTGGACCTTCGGCGTCGTCAGGCTTGCTGATGTAGAGCTGTACGATTTCATCTCCGTCTCTCTTGCCCTTGTTCTTGACTTTGACAACAACAGCCTTTGAGCCATCCTCAAGAGTCCTGACTTTCGGCCTGCGGTACTTGAAAGTCGTGTAACTGAGACCATGTCCGAAAGCGTACTGAGGCTTGCCCCTGAAATAGCGGTAAGTCCTGCCTTCCATGTCATAATCCTTGAAATCCTTGAGCTGGGAATCATCCGCGTAGAAAGTCAATGGAAGCTTGCCGGAAGGATTGAACTCACCATAAAGCAGATCAGCCACGGCGGTTCCGCCTTCCTGGCCGGGATACCAGGCCTGGACAATTGCGGAACAGATCCTGTCCTCGTCCTTAAGGGCGATGGCGCTTCCTGAGAAGTTCACGAATATCACTTTCTTGCCAGCTTCCACGAGTGCAGCGACAAGCTTCTTCTGGACGGCCGGAAGTTCGATTGATGTACGGTCGCCTCCGAAGAAGCCAGGAATGTCGACATCATCCATCTGTTCTCCCTCGAGACGAGGTGTGATGCCGCCTGCGAATATGACAGTCTCGTAGCCGTCAAGGGCTGCGACTACTGCATTTATATCAGTAGGTTCCTTCTCCAGCTCTGCGGCATGAGGGCAGCCTTTGACATATTTCAAGTCAGGGATCCTGGCTTTAAGAGCATCGTAAAGGGTCACGGTACGCTTGGGGACTCCCTCGTAATTGCCCCACATCATTACTGAGTCGGCGGCATTGGGACCGACAAGGGCTATCCTGGCGTCTTTTGCGAGAGGTAGGATACCGTCATTCTTCAGCAAGACAAGGCTCTTGCGGGCTATGTCCAGCGACTGAAGCCTGTGCTCTTCGGAGCAAAGTACTGATTCAGGAATATTGTCCCAAGGAGAGTCGAAGTCCATCTCGCCAAGGGCGAAACGGATGGCCAGGAGTCTCTTCACATGTGAGTCGATGTCCGCTTCTGTAAGATAACCCTGAGAGACAGCTGCGGGAAGCAGTTTAGTCATGTTGCCGCACTCTACGTCCATACCTGCCAAAACAGCTGCGGCGATAGCCTCCTCACGGGTCTTAGCCCAATTGTGGTACTTCTCGCCAACGAAATCCGAGACTGCCCAGCAATCGCTTACTATCAAGCCTTTATAACCCCATTCGTCTCTCAGGATGTCTTGAAGGAGCCTCTTTGAGGCACCGCAAGGATAACCCTCGAAACGGTTGTAGGCGAACATGACTTCCTGTACCTGGGCCTTGGTGACAAGGTCCTTGAAAGCAGCGAGATATGTCTCCCAAAGATCCCTCTCTGAGACATTGGCGTCAAAGGTGTGCCTCAAGGATTCGGGCCCTGAATGTACGGCGAAATGCTTTGCGCATGCCTGAGCCTTGAGATGGCCGTCCGAGAAATCACCCTGAAGTCCCCTGACGACGGCTGATCCGAGTACGCCGGTAAGGTACGGGTCCTCACCATAGGTCTCCATTCCCCTTCCCCAACGAGGATCCCTGAATATGTTGATGTTAGGGGTCCAGAAAGTCAGGCCTGCGTACTGCATGTTATCGCGGGTCTCGATAGTACGGGCGAGCCGGTACTTGACCCTGGCCTCATCACTTACGGAGGTGAACACCTCTTCTATGAGCTGAGGATCGAAAGAGGAAGCCATTCCTATGGGCATAGGGTACATGGTGGCGTAGCCGTTGCGGGCCACTCCATGGAGCGCCTCGTTCCACCAGTTGTAGGCGGGGATTCCGAGACGTGGAATCGCGGCGGAATTATAGTCCATCAAGGAAGCCTTCTCCGTCAGGGTCAGCCTGCTGACAAGGTCCTCCGCCCTTTGCTCTGGACTAAGGTTTTTGTTGAGATAAGGGGCGTCCTGGGCAACCGCGGAAAAGGCGAAAAACAGTGCCAGGGTAGAAATGAAAACGTTTAGACCGACTCTCATAATGCCTTAATATTTAATTAATTCCAAACTCAAGACACATATTCTCCCCTTTTGCGCCAATGGAAGAAACCGTAGCAAGATGCAATGACATAGGCCACATAGAGGGCTGTCATCCAATACTTCCCTGCAAGGAAGCACATCACGACAAGGATCGTGTCACCGATAATCCAAAGGATCCAATGGTAAGGGATCGAATCGGCAAGCCAGAGCATGCCGATAACGCATAGGATGGTCGAAATGGCATCCAGCCAAGGATTGCTGTCATTCAGGACAGTAAGCAGCCAGACAAGAAGTCCGGTCCCTACAATGAACAGGCTTGCGCTTATGATGGCCATCTTTGGGGACAGACGGTTCAGATGGACATCCGCCTCAACGGCCTGGCTGTCCTTTTTCCATTTGTAAAGGCCCCAGAAAGCCATCCCTACATAGTAGATGTTCAAGCCCATGTTGGCCCAGTTGCTCTCAAGGAAAAACTGTATGGCGCAGGCGGTACTGGTGAAAAAACCGAAGTACCACATGGTGTTCTTCTGGAGTACCTCGAAGATCATGTAAGGGATCCCCATGACAAGGGCCACGATCTCTATAATCTGTACAATATCCATCCTTCTAGTCAGTTCATACAAATTTAATAAAAAAGCTACAAAGTAGCTTCGACTTTCAGAAGGAAGTTGAAACCAGGCATGGGATAATTATCGACGATCTCGTACTGTTCGTCAAGGAGGTTGCGCAAACTAAGCTTGAAAGAAAGGTCGCGACCGCCGATGGAAAGCGACTTGGAGATTGTTGCATCAAGGGTTTGCCATGGAGCGATCCTGTAGGCTGGAAGGTTGGCTGAAGTAGTGAATCTTTCCCCTGTCATGAATAGGGTTACGTCCATCCGCCAGCCATCGGCTTCCCCGAAAAGGTTGGCCGATCCGCTGTGCAGCGGAATGTACGGGATCTGTCCCTTATCCACTGATCCTGAGTTTGCCGGAGGGGTCGGAACGGATTGATCCCTGGCACTTTGGTAAGTGTACCTGGCAGTTCCTCCCATCAAAAGCTTTCCTGTCCTGAATGAATAGTCAGCAACAAGGTCAGCTCCTAGGACGGCGACTTTCCCGATGTTGTACATCGACCAACGGAACTGGTTGGATGTAGGTACAGCTATTATCTTGTTTTTCAAGATATTCCTATAGACATCCGCATTGACCTGAAGGGAGTGTCCAGAACCGGCAAGGACTGTCCAGCGGGCGCCCAAGTCGGACTGGAAAGCATCCTCGGGATCCAGGGTCTTGCTGCCGACCGTGGTGTAGTAAAGATCGTTGAAGGTAGGCATCCTGTAAGACCTCTTGACAAAACCGTCCAGGGAAAACCTCCCTGAAGGCTTCCACCGCGCCACAAGGGAAGGCATTAGGACATTCCTTCTTGCAGAGCTTCTTTCTCCGCCGGAAAGGAAGGTGTCATGCACATCCAGGAAAAGCATCGTGGCCGAGACCTCAAACGTCCCTGCTCCGTACGATGCGGAAGCGCTGCTCCACGAGGACAGGCGTCCCGGATAAGAGAAATCCATCAGATCCGCATCAAGATAGTCGTACTGCAGGTCCTGCGCAAGGTTGAGCCTGAAATGGCTGCCCAGCCTTGCCATGGCGGCCGCCGAAACATAGGCGGAATGGTTCCGGTAGTTGAAATGGGCTGCGGAGAGGTCCGGACGGAACTCCGGGACGTCAACATATTCAAGATGGCTGAAAGCCAACTTCGCCCTGGCGGCTATTGACCAGACCTTGCTGATGGGAAGGCTGTAGCGTCCTTGCAGGAAGGCATCCAGGTCGGACTGACGGTCTTCGCTGAGAGGATAGCCACCCTCCTTCTTGTAAACGGGGCCTGGAAGGCCTCTCTCGGAATCATACATATGGGCATGTATATTCCAGGAGGATCTGGTATCGGGTGATGAATAGAGCCGGGCGTCAAGCCTTGCACTGCGCAGGTCGCCGTTCCTTCTGGTCATGGTGGTGTCGTAGCCGGCGACGGTCCCGTCCGGATAGAGCCGGTAGTCGCTCACATGGAACCTGTACTTCCCGTCGGTTGCCACAGCCTCACCACCGATCCTGAACGACACTCCATCCTTGAAAAGATGTTCCCATGAAAGCCTTGGACTCCAGGTTCCGAAGGATCCTGCTCCAAGGCTGACGGTACTGTTGTTCCTTGATCCATCCTTGAAAACCGGCTCTGCACTCTCAAGGTAGAGGGCGCTTGCTGACGAATATTCCTTGGCGCTCTGGAGCGGAGACACTTTCTGGCCGGAAAAAAGGCTGACGCTCCGGATATCTTCCAGACCGAATCTGCCGAGGTCCACTTGCATGTTCTGGGCGTTGTCTACCTGGATGCCGTCTATGAACACTCCTGTGTGTTCGCTGCCAAGGCTCCTGACATTGACAGTCTTCAGGCCTCCGATTCCACCGTAGTCCCTGAGTTGGACCCCGGCAAAGCGCCTGACGGCCTCGGAGATTCCCGAAACCGTCTGCAGCTCATGGGATTCGATCCGCTGGGGGACGATCAGGCAGCCGGCGGTGGAGCTTACGCGGGAGGCTTTCAGGGTGTCAGATCCTTCGCTTCGCTCAGGATGACACTCTGGGGCAGGCTGGTCCTGCCGAACCACAGGGACCGGGGAGAGCAGCAGGAGGCTGAGTAGGGCGGAAAGGAGCATCTGCTAGAAGAGAACCATGTGGGCCGGAAGCATCCCCGCGGTCGCAACCCACTTCTTCTGAAGATCCTTGGTGAAGCACCAAACCTTGCCGGGGCCGGTGTAGTCAGCATCAGCGATGTAGATGTCTCCGTTCCTTGGATTGACGCAGATGCCGTAGGGATTGCCGACAGCAGAAGCGTCGGTGCCGGAGAGTGACTTGGAAACGACGGATCCGTCCTTGACGGAGACCTTGTAAAGGGTATTGTCAAAGCCTCCGGTAAGTTCGGCTGCGTTGCCTATGGTGTAGATGTAACCGTCGTCACATTTGGTCATGCAACTGACATGGACATCCTTGGCCTGCTGCACCGTAAAGGAAGAAGTGACATGGTACAGTCCCATCGGCTCGGACATGCTCTGTATCCAGTTTCCGCCTGCATCCTGAGTCCAGGTGCTTTCTCCATAGCTGGAAACCCACACGCCACCGTTGTCGTCAGTGGCCATGAGACGGAGGTTGGAGGCTACGGGAACGGTACGCGTGACCTTGAAAGTCTTGAGGTCTACGACGATCACAGTATTTTCATGTACATAATTGTAACCTCCGCTGTTGGCGACGAAGAGATTATCGCCTGAAATGGCCAGGCCTTCAGGCTGGCAGCCGACTTCCACCTCGCCGTCAGTCTTGAAAGTATCCAGGGATATCCTGTAAACCTTGCCTTTGGTCTCTTCACCACCGTAGACGGCTCCGGCGTAGGAACTCACGAAGACATTGAGGCCGGAGTATGCCATGAAACGCGGATCGGGGACCTGGACGGAAGCGAGAAGGGTCTCATCGTTGGGATCCATCACTTGGACAACCCCCGAGCCGTTCATCGCGGCCCACAGACGGCCGGCAAAGAGACACAGGTCATTACCCGTATCCCCAAGTCCTTGGACTACAGCAGGATTCATGGATCCGAAAGCATCGGATACGTAATTTCCGTCAGAGAACCTGAGGAAATCCAGGGTCGAATTATTCTTCTGGAAACTGCCCTCATTGAGAACGAAAAGCTTCCCGAACGGCCCGTTTTTTTCACCTACTGCAACATTGACACCCGCAAGGTCTGCATCCCTGGAGGTGGTTTCATCTTTGGAGCAGCCCGCCGCTATCGCGAGGACTGCCATGCTGAAAACCAGCAGTGCACACTTATTCATATTTGAAAGAACTGAAAATGTCCGGTAAAGTTACTGCTTTACCGGACATTTTCAAAGTAAACAGCAGGACTATTTCGCCGCAGGGGTCTTGCTGAAGATGGCATGGATCCTGTCCATGTCGAACTTGGAAGACCTGTCGTAGAAATATATTCCGTTCTGCTCGATCTCCACGTCGGTGAGCTGGGTGTAGCAATAGCCCCAGATCACGTCCGAACGGTCAAGAAGGGCGTCCACCATGCCTTCGAGGCGGGTATAGAATTCTTCCATGGAAGCAGGCGCCTGGCCGTAGCCCCAGGATTCCGTCTTGGAGTTCTTGGTCTTGGCATCCTGACCCTTGACCCATTTGATACCGCCGAATTCATCCACGATGTAAGGCATGTCACCGGCATAGACAGGATATTCCATCACTGGCTTGACATCCACGTTGTAACCCTGGTTACGGGTGTAGCCCTTGTAAGTTGAAGACTTGTGGGTGAAGAAGTTCTGGCCATCGTAAAGGATGTTGCCAAGTTTCTCGGGATTCTGCTCGTAATGATGGACAGTCCAGAGATCGGTCTTGTAGTGTACTCCACCGCTGACGGTATTGACAGGGCGGGTGGGATCGAGACGCTTGGTGACATCGTAGAGGTCGGCATTGAAACGGGCATACTGCAGACCGTCAGGCCAGAACTCCTCATTCATCGGAGTCCAGGTGACGATGCAGGGGTGGTTGCGGTCGCGGACCACGCATTCGCTCCACTCCATGAGGAAGTTGCGGGCAACTTCGATGTCGTTGGCATCCATTCCCCAGCTCGGAGCCTCTGCCCATGTCAGGTAGCCGAGGCGGTCGGCCCAGTAGTGGAACCTCTCCTCGAATACCTTCTGGTGGAGCCTGGCTCCGTTGAAGCCGGCAGCCATCGAGAGCTCGATGTCATGCTTCAAGGCTTCATCAGAGGGGGCTGTCCAGATGCCGTCGGGATAGAAACCCTGGTCGAGGACGAGTCTCTGGTAATATGGAACGTTGTTCAGGAAGACCTTGTTGCCTTCGACGTGGACCTTGCGCATTCCCACGTAGGAACTTACCTCGTCTATGACAGAACCATCAGCGGCAATAACCTGATAGGTAACGTCGTAGAGGAAGGGATCCTCAGGAGACCACAGGCGGGCCTTCTTTATGGGGAGGAAGACTGCGGTGTTGGCGCTGGCGCCCTTGACAGACTTCTCGGAGACCACCTTGGCACCATCCTTCACGATGACCTTAAGGGTGTTGGCCGCGTTGTCAGCAAAGAATTCAGGATGGACGATGATCATGCTCTGGTCGATGTCGGTGATGACATGGACCCTGCTGAGACCCTGCATGTCGACAGCTTCCATCCAGACGGTCTGCCAGATTCCGGTGGTACGGGTGTAGTCGCAGTCATGGGATGCGAACTGGAGGGACTGCTTTCCGGCACTCTGCATTCCGCCACGGACATCGCTGGATGCCTTAACGACGAGTGAATGGGTGCTTCCGGCCTTCACGAAAGGTGTGATGTCCATGGAGAAGGATGAACTGCCACCGAAATGGCGTCCAACCAGGCTGCCGTCGACATAGACCTCGGAGTTGAAGTAGACAGCTCCGAAATTGAGCATTATCCTCTTGCCTTCCCATCCGGCAGGAACCGAGATGTTCCTCTGGTACCAGATGTGGTTGATGAAATCCTTGTACTCGACACCTGAAAGCTTGCTCTCGGGAGCGAAGGGGACGATGATCTTTCCGTCAAAACCAGCGGATTTCTGGAATCCACGCTCTATGCCTGAGTTGCCGAAGTCGAATGAATATGTCCATTCGCCATTGAGGTTGACCCAAGCCTTGCGCTCGAACTGGGGACGGGGATACTCCGGACGCGGGACAGCATAGGCCCCTATACAAACGAAAAAGGCGGCAAAAGCCGCCAATATAGAATTACGCATAATTATTCAGCTTTTCCGTCGGAACCGAGGACGTTGATAATCTTATGCATATAGAGCTTCTTCATCTCGTCGCGGGCAGGTCCGAGGTACTTCCTGGGGTCGAACTCACCGGGCTTCTCGTCGAAGACCTTGCGGATGGCGGCGGTCATTGCAAGACGGCTGTCGGAGTCGATGTTGATCTTGCAGACAGCGCTCTTGGAGGCCTCGCGGAGCTGCTCCTCGGGGATACCGACAGCGTCAGGCAGCTTGCCACCGTGGGCATTGATGATGTCGACATATTCCTGGGGCACAGAAGAAGAGCCGTGGAGAACGATCGGGAAGCCGGGGAGCTTCTTCTCAATCTCGTGGAGGACGTCGAAAGCAAGCGGCGGAGGTACGAGACGGCCGGTCTCGGGATCCCTCTTGCACTGCTCGGGCTTGAACTTGTAAGCGCCATGGGAAGTTCCGATGGAGATAGCCAGGGAATCGCAACCGCTGCGGGTAGCGAAGTCGATGACCTCCTCAGGACGGGTGTAGTGGGATTCCTCTGCGGAAACCTCATCCTCAACACCGGCGAGGACACCCAGCTCAGCCTCAACTGTCACGTCGAACTGATGAGCATAGTCTACAACCTGCTTGGTGAGGGCGATGTTCTCCTCGTAAGGGAGGGAAGAAGCGTCGATCATGACGGAAGAGAAGCCCATGTCCACGCAGCTCTTGCAGAGCTCGAAGGAATTGCCATGGTCAAGATGGAGGCAGATCTGGGGATGCTCCCAACCGAGTTCCTTTGCGTACTCGACAGCACCTTCAGCCATGTAGCGGAGAAGGGTCTGGTTGGCATACTTGCGAGCTCCGCTGGAAACCTGGAGGATGACCGGTGACTTGGTCTCAGCAGCAGCCTGAATGATAGCCTGGAGCTGCTCCATGTTGTTGAAATTGAATGCGGGAATCGCATATCCGCCTGCAACAGCCTTAGCGAACATCTCTCTGGTGTTCACAAGGCCAAGATCTTTGTAAGAAACCATAAAACTATTGTTAAATAAAAAATTGTTTGTCAAATACGTCGGCTATTGCTTCAAAAGCCGTGCAAAATTACTCTTTTTCATCCAAAAATAAAAGACGGTCTACAAGGCTTGTGTAGCGCCGCTTCACGATGCCGCCTTTATCTATCTCCAGGACAAGTGGAAGGGCGGATAAGTCGAAGGTGTCCAGAAGCTTCTGAGTCTTGCGCATGGATTTTCTCTCCAGGGAATCCATGTTGACAGAGAAGTACTTAACACCCAGTGAATCAGCGATCTTCATTTCCTCCTCACAGATTGGACAGCCTTCGGCATGGAAGAAAAGATAGCCACCCTCTTTCCGGAACCGGTTCCATCCCTTGATGCGCATCTTGGGGATGGTCGACCCGACTGGCGTCTTGGAAAGCAGGCCGTCAAGCATCTCTGCCATTCCGACAACCATCAGAGAGTCATTTTCGGTGTTCCAGATATCAGGGCTGTCCAGTACGTATTCGTGGATGAAATCAGCCGTTCCTTCACGATAACCTTCTTCCCTCTTCGTAGCAAGGAAATACAGGAGATCGCCCTCCAGTTGCTTGAAGGCCAGGGTATCTCCCATGTCCAGGGTCCTGGACTTGAGCATGCCGGCCACTTCAGACACATCGGAAGAAGCGACTCTCCCCTCGTAAGTTGCGAATATCTTTTCGAACAGGGCCCGGGAGGCTTCGGAGCCGTAGTCATATTCCCCGTCATCTAAAAGGACGTCCAGGAGTTGTTCGAGCGAGTCCGTGTCCAGCTCCCTGCCCACTATTATTCCTTCAGGATCGACCACGAACATTTTCGGGGTCTGGACCACTCCGTAGGCGAACTGTAGATCTGCCGAGTTGTCGGGATCCCAAAGGTGGATGATCTCTGTCTCTTCCGTTTCTATCTTGAAATCCGAGTCCCTCCATTGCTTCCAACGTTCTTCATTGGTGCCTACATAGATGGCATAGAAAGTAAGCGGATACTCCTTGTCCTCCAGCAGGCTGCAAAGGACTGGGGTTTCAAGCTTGCATTTGGCGCAGTCTGTGTCGTAAAAGTATAGCACCGAATAGCCTTTCCCTTCGACGGGCTCAGAATCCTCTTTCTGATCTTGCCGAACCACTGGGACCGGGATGGCCTCCCCGTACTGTGTGGAAAGCATCACTACCGGTGCCTCGCAGCCGATGAGGGACCGTCTGTTGAACTCGGCGAACATCTTTGCCTCGAAGAGTTCACTGTCGCTCCTCATTTCCACCTTGCCGGGAGCGAACCATGTGTCAGTCAGATGGACAGCCACTGCTTCATCACCCATCAACTTGGAGTTCCGGTAATGGTCGTAGATCTTCAGGGCAATGGTCTGGCGCAGGGAGGAATCCCCTGCTGCGCTTATCAAGGCGTCGCATTCCTCGTTCTTCACCGAGGCAGGCTCCTGCTCAAGAAGGGAGAAATACTGTCCCAGTCTTGCATCCAGTTGGGCAAGTTTCACGGAATCAATCTGCGCCACCGCATCAAGGATGCAGAGGAGAAAGATCAGGAATGAAGCCGCCAGCCTTTTCATTTGACCTCGGGAAGTTTGACCCATTCCGGAATGAACTGAGAAAGGTCTCCCCTGTGGCTGACCACATCGCGCACGGCGGAAGAAGAGATGTGGGAATATTCCTGGGCTGTAGGGATGATGATAGTGTCTATCTCGGGTGCGAGATGCCGGTTTGCATCTGCAACCGCCTGCTCATTGTCGAAGTCCGTCATGTTGCGTACTCCCCTGACGATGTGCTTTACGCCAAGCTGACGGCAGATGTCCACGGTTAGGCAGTCGTAACTGATGATCCGGACCCCCTTCAGGTTCTTAGTGGCTTGGGCTATGATGTCTTGGCGCTGCTCCATGGTGAAAAAGCCTTTTTTAGCCTGGTTGACTCCAACGGCCACGATTACCTCGTCAAAGATCGTTAGTGCCCTGGAAAGGATGTTCAGATGGCCTGAAGTGAAGGGATCGAAAGATCCCGGGAATAATGCTATGCTGCCCATGATGTCAAAGTTGCCAGTTGATAGGAGTTTTATGTTCGTTGATGAGGATCTCGTTGGTCCTCGAGAAATGCTTGCAGCCGAAGAAGGCACCGCGGGCCAGGGGAGAAGGATGTGCAGCTTCGAGGACATAATGCCTGGAAGTGTCGATCAGCTCCTTCTTGGTCCTGGCGAAATTGCCCCATAGGAGAAAGACAAGTCCGCTGCGATTGGTTGATAAGTAGCGGATCACTGCGTCAGTGAACTGCTGCCATCCGATCCCGCTGTGGGAGGCAGCCTCACCGGAGCGGACTGTAAGGATGGCGTTGAGAAGGAGTACGCCCTGACGGGCCCAAGGTTCCAGGTTGGGGCTGCCGCTCATCCTGATGCCCAGGTCGTCTTCAATTTCCTTGAATATGTTCTTGAGCGATGGAGGAGCCGGCATGTTGTCGGGCACCGAGAAGCACAGGCCCATAGCCTGTCCGTAACCATGGTAAGGGTCCTGACCCAGGATGACTGCCTTGACCTGGTCGACCGGGGTGAGTTCGAAGGCCTTGAATATCTCCGGTCCCGGAGGGAAGATCACTCTTCCTTCCGCTTTCTCGCGGTGGAGCTGCCTTGCAAGGGCTGCGAAATACGGCTTTTCGAATTCATCCTGGAGGGCTTCCTTCCAGCTCTGTTCTATCTTGACGTCCATGATTATGAAAAATCCGGCCCTTCGACAAACTCAGGGACCGGATTGCAAGTTACGAAATTAATCGAATATTTCAGTGATAACGTCGTCTATGGTCTTGACATAATGGAACGACAGTCCTTCGATGTAGACGGGCTTGATGTCCTCTATGTCCTTGCGGTTGTCTTCAGAGATTATTATCTCCTTGACCCCTGCCCTCTTGGCGGCCAGTATCTTCTCCTTGATGCCTCCCACGGGGAGCACCCTGCCACGGAGCGTCATCTCACCGGTCATCGCGATTCCGGACTTGACTTTCTGCCCCCTGAAAGCGGAGACCATGGAACTCACCATCGTGATTCCTGCTGAAGGCCCGTCCTTCGGCACGGCTCCCTCCGGCACATGCACATGGATGTCCTTGGCAGAGAATTGTTCGGATGTCATCCCTGTCAGCTCCGGGTGCGCCTTGATGTACTGGTAGGCTATCGTGGCACTTTCCTTCATAACATCTCCAAGGTTCCCGGTCATGGTCATCACTCCCTTGCCTCCGCTGACGGAACTCTCGACGAAGAGAATCTCACCACCCATCTGGGTCCAGGCAAGACCGGTAACGACTCCCGGAGCCTCATTGCCCTTCTGCAGGTCGTGGATGTTTGTAGGCAGCCCGAGATATTCCTTTAGATGGTTCTTCTTGATCACGGTGGGATAGTCCTGTCCGAGGGCTATCTTCTTGGCTGTGACACGTGAGATCTTGGCGATCTGCTTCTCCAGGCCGCGGACGCCGGATTCGTGGGTGTACTGGTCTATTATCGCGGCCAGGGCGGATTTGTCAATCCTGAGTTCCTTCTTCCCTATTCCATGCTCTTCAAGCTGTTTGGGAACGAGGTAGCGCTTGGCGATCTCCATCTTTTCCTCAGCAAGGTAGCCGGTCACGTTGATCAGCTCCATCCTGTCAAGCAGGGCCGACTGGATGGTGGAGATTGTGTTGGCTGTCGTGATGAACAGTACGTTGGAGAGATCGTAGTCTATGTCAAGATAGTTGTCATGGAAGGCAACATTCTGCTCTGGGTCAAGGACTTCCAGAAGGGCGGACGAAGGATCCCCCTTATAGTCGGCCCCGACCTTGTCGATCTCGTCCAGGACTATCACCGGATTGGAAGTACCGGCCTTCATGATCCCGTTCAGGATCCTTCCGGGGAGAGCTCCCACATAGGTCTTCCTATGACCGCGGAGTTCGGCTTCGTCATGCATTCCGCCCAAGGCTATCCTGACATATTTCCTGCCCAGGGCCTTCGCCACGGACTTTCCGAGACTGGTCTTTCCAACTCCGGGAGGGCCGTAGAGACAGAGGATCGGGGATTTCATGTTACCCTTCAACTTGAGGACGGCAAGGTATTCAATGATCCTGTCCTTCACTGTTTCAAGGCCGTAGTGGTCATTATCCAGGACCTTCTGGGCATGCGTGAGGTCAAGGTTGTCCTTTGACATCTCGCCCCAGGGAAGGTCCAGCATGAACTCGATGTAATTGTACTGTATGCTGTAGTCAGGTGAGGAGGGGTTGTACTTCTCCAGCTTAGCAAGTTCCTTCTCGAACTGTTTTGCAACTGCATCAGGCCATTTCTTGTCCTTGGCCCTGGCACGGAACTTCTCGAATTCCTCCTCTTCGTCCATTCCAAGTTCTTCCTGGATAGTGCGGAGCTGGTTGTTCAGGTAATACTCCCTCTGCTGCTGGTCTATGTCGCTCTTAACCTTCTGGTTGATCTCCTGCTTGATCTTGAGGAGCTGGATCTGGGTGTCGAGGGTGGCAAGGAGTTTCATTGCCCTGGCCTTGACATCGTCATAGGAAAGGAGTTCCACCTTCTCGGAATAGTTCTCAACCTCAACGGTCGTAGCAATGAAGTTCACGAGGAAATGGAAGTTGTCTATCGACTTGAGGGCTCCGACAGCCTCCCTTGGAGCGAATGAAGATGACTTGATGATCGAGGAAGCCTTCTCCTTGAGGGACTCGGCGATCATCTTGGTGTTGTTGTCGTTCTCAGGCACGATGTCATCGACATAGCTGACTTCGGCCGTGATCCAGGGGTCGTACGAAATGACGTGTCCGAGACGTATCCTCTTGAATGCGTGAAGGATGGCCGTGATGGTACCGTCAGGCATCTCGAGAACCTTCATGATCTTCGCCGCGGTTCCATAGTCGTAAAGGTCCTTGTCGAGAGGTTCTTCGACCGAGACGTCGTTCTGGGGAACGGCACCTATGAAGGAATTGGTCCTCTCAGCATTCCTGATAAGGGCTATTGACTTCTCCCTGCCGATGGTGACGGGATAGACCATGTTGGGGAACAGCACGGCATTCCTGAGTGCGAGAATCGGAAGAGTCTCGGGCAGTTCGGATGGATCCACCTTGATCTGGTCCTCCCCTTGCATGACAGGAATGATGTTGACTTCCGCTCCGGCCGGGAAGAGGAATTCTTTATTATTGTCGCTAATGTTCATAATGTCCTGAAGTTATCAACCCGAGTCCCTTCACTGCCAATTTGGCAGAAGGCTCCCGGAGTTATTTGCAGATGTGGTTATGGTCAATCTCCGTGCCAGAAAATAGAGCTTGAAAAATCTTCAACAAATTAACTACATGATTTTGATTATTAAAAAAATAAGCCTATTTTTGCATCCCCGAAGCACTTCGGGGAGCTTTAGGATATATGATATCTTAATCTTTATTATATAACTTTGATATTATGACAAAAGCAGAAATCGTCAACGAGGTTGCGAAGTCAACCGGAATCGAAAAGATCGCAGTTCAGTCCGTTATTGAGGCTTTCATGGAAACCGTCAAGGGTTCCGTCATCAGGAAAGAACCTGTCTATCTCCGTGGATTTGGCAGCTTCATCGTAAAGCACAGGGCTAAGAAGGCCGCCCGCAACATCACCAAGAAGACCACTATGACTATCCCTGCACACGATATTCCCGCTTTCAAGCCGGCTAAGGTATTCGTCAATGCAGTCAAGGAAGAGAAATAATTTCTAATATCATCTTGATTATGCCCAGCGGAAAAAAGAGAAAGAGACATAAGATGTCTACGCACAAGCGTAAAAAGCGCTTGCGCAAGAACAGGCACAAGAAGAAGTAAGTCCTCTGTGTCTGCCATTTTAGCAGTCTGCTAAAAGAAAGAGGCTGGCCGGCAGATCCGGACAGCCTTTTTTCATGAATATGCTACCATTGTAATTTCCTTATGGAGTCTGAAAAATCTGAGAAAGATTTGATTGTCGATGTCACATCGACTGAAGTTCACATCGCGCTGATGGAGAACCATCGGCTGATTGAACTGAACAAGGAGTCCAGCAAGGGGCACAGCTTTTCCGTCGGAGATGTCTATCTCGGGAAAGTGAAGAAGATTCTTCCTGCGCTCAATGCTGCCTTTGTCGACATCGGAGACAAGAAGGAAGCATTCATCCACTATCTGGACCTGGGGCTCTACTTTACCTCTTTTGACGAATTCGTCAGGAAGAGCAACCCCAACACTGATCTCGGGCAGCTTTACTCGAAGATCAAGATCGGTCCCATCCTCGAGAAGGAAGGGAGGATCGAGAACGTGCTCAAACCAGGCCAGATGCTGATGGTGCAGATCGTCAAGGAACCGATCTCGACCAAGGGTTCAAGACTGACTGCGGAAATTTCATTGGCAGGACGAAACATTGTACTGATCCCCTTCGCAGAGAAGGTGAGCATCTCCCAGAAGATCTCCTCGAAAGAGGAGAAAAGGAGACTTGAGACACTTGTCCGGAGCATTCTCCCCAAGAACTACGGGGCAATCATCCGTACAGCCGCGGAAGGCAAGAACGCCGCCGTCCTGGTTGCGGAACTGAAGTCCCTGATCCAGAAATGGGAGTCTTCCTGGCAGAAAGTGGCCAAGTCCAAAGGCATCCAGCTGCTTTTCACCGAGTACAGCAAGACCACCACAATCCTCAGGGATCTCCTGAATGACTCGTTCTCAAACATCTACGTCAATGACGAGAACGTCTACGAGGAGACTAAGAAGTATATTTCCTTGATCTCTCCGGATCAGGAAAAGATCGTGAAGCTGTACGACGGTAAAGACAAGATCTTCGACCATTTCGAGGTCACCAGGCAGATCAAAAGTTCATTCGGCAAGGTGGTGCCGATGAAACAGGGTGCATATCTTGTGATCGAGACGACTGAAGCCCTGAACGTTATCGACGTCAACAGCGGCATCCGTGCAAAGACCTCCGACCAGGAGGAGAACACTTTCGAGGTCAACAAGATCGCAGCGGAAGAGATTGCACGCCAGCTTCGCCTCAGGGATATGGGAGGAATCGTGATCGTGGACTTCATCGACATGGAGTCCGGTGAGCACAGGAACGAGCTGCACAGATACATGCAGACCCTGATGGAATCGGACCGTGCAAAGCACAATGTCCTACCGCTCACAAAGTTCGGTCTCATGCAGATAACCCGCCAGAGGATACGTCCGGTGACGGAAATCAACACGGCCGAAGTCTGTCCCGTCTGCCATGGCACAGGCAAGATCTCATCCAGCGTCGTAATCGACGAGCAGATCGAGCGCAATATCGCCTACCAGGTGGAACACGGGAAAAATGTCCTCACCCTCAAGGTCAGTCCCATATTGGGAGCCTACCTGAAGCGCGGACAGGCAATGCTTTCCGACAAGTCCTTCCTTGGGAAATGGAAGAAAAAGTACAAATGCCGGATCAACATTGAAGAAGTCACTGACTTCAGCGTCCTGCAGAATGAATTGTTTGATGAAAAAGGAGAGAGGCTTTAACCTCTCTCTTTTTTTGTTTAACGTCCGGTGAAGCGTCGGACGATGGTCCCGAGAAGGATAAGTAGGAACATGAGGGTGCAGATCCTCCCGACGAAATCGCCGTGGCTGACGAAAAATGTCTGGCGCTCCGAAAGACCTACCTTCCCCGAAAGTGTCTCTGGCTCCCACCAAGAAGACTGGCTCACTACCCTGCCCGAAGGATCGATGATGGCGGAAATGCCCGTGTTTCCGCAACGGGCAATCCAGCGTCTCGTCTCGATAGCCCTCAGGGAAGCATAGGAAAGGTGCTGGCGGTAACCGGGAGTGTCCCCCCACCAGGCATCGTTGGTAATCACGGTCAGAAGCTTTGCCCCGGCCTTGACATAATCGGTACAGAATTCCCCGTAGACCGACTCATAACAGATAGCACATCCGATGGGAACTGTTCCGGTGACTTTCCCCGTAGTGTCGCGGAGATGATAGATGAGGTTTGCAGCCTTGCCGTCACCGACACAACGGCCCATGACCCCGCCGAGTTTATCGTCTATCGGACGGAAGAAAGCAGGATAAGGCGTCATCTCAACTCCCACCACAAGTTTGTTCTTGTGATAGGTCCCTGCTTCTCCGGAGGGCTCCAGCATCAAGGCGGTGTTGTGGGATTCCACCCAGGATCCGTTATTGAGCTGGCGGGCAGTCTGAGTCGGTCTCGCCTTTCCGGGAAGATATTCCCAGGTCGAAGCTCCGAAAAGCAGGTCCGACATAGGCCTGTCCTGAAGGAAGCGGGTGAATCTTTCAACGGTAGGGCTCATGGAGATGTCATTCATTATGACATCGCTGGTGAAGGTCTCCGGGGCTATCAGCAGCATCGGACGGTCCTTGGGAGCTCCCTCAAGCAATCCCAAAAGTGTGGAATTCTGCTCTTCCTGGGTCTGGCCTCCATGCTTCCCGTAGACATCGATGTTCGGCTGGGCGATGAAGACTTCGATTTCCTCTTTTGGTGGTTCAGGTTTAAGGAACAGCGAGACTGCAGGAGGGGCCAGGAAAAGCAGGAGAGAGCCTGAAACGGCGGCTAAGCGGGCCTTGCCGTTGAAAGCCTTCCACTTTCCGCTCCTGAAAGCCATCAATATTCCGAAAACCGCCAGATTGGCCGCCCAGATCCAAAGCGAGCCTCCGAGAGTGCCCGTGAACTCGTACCATTGGATCCATGAGGTTGTCCGGGCAAACGAATTGCCGAGTACCAACCACGGCCAACTTATCTGCGCGCTCGTCAGGTACCACCTTTCCCACGCGATCCAGGCGAAAGCCAGGGACAGGTAGGGCAAGGCTCCTTTAAGCCATTTCCTGCTCCAACGGAAGAACCCGAAAACCAGTGACATCTGGAAAGCGTTCGCCACACAGGCGAAGATTCCTCCACCGACAGTGGCATTGCAAACCCAGAAGGTAGTGGCAGCATTCCAAAGCAGGAAGCAGAGATAATGCCACCAGCAAAACCTCTTCATTCCCGATTCGGTTGCTACTTGTTCGGCGAACAGAAGGGGTATGAAGGCCACAAGCGAGAGGAACCCAGTTCCTGGGACAAGGAACGGCAGGCTCAGCAATATGGACGAGAGGAATACCAGCAGGAATATGTAGACCTTCTTTGACATACGACGCAAAGATAGTGCATCAGAGATTGAATTCAAAGCCTACATTGATGACGAAACGATTGGTATGAGGAACCAGGGCTCCTTCCACCTTGTCGAAACGGTGCGTCAACCTCCAGATGGCATCAACCCTTATCACTTTGAATATATTGGACAATCCTACACCGGCCTCAACATAGGGTGTTGCAAGATTATTCATGCCTTCAGGGAATACCATCCAGGCCCCGGATCCAGGGTCCCCAGGAATGCCATTGTTCTCGTCCCTGATCGTGCCGTAGGCAGCACGGACTATCGCCACCTCCCTTAGATTGAGCCTCTTGATCAGGGGGATCTTGCCCAGGAAGAAGCCCTTGAAGTCATGTTCCCAGAAAAGGGTCGTCCACGTGTCGGCAGCGAACTCATAATAGTCCATGCAGGCAAAGGACTTGCTCCTGAGCCTGTAAGTCTCATTTCCTTCGAATATCTTGAGCATGGGATAAGGCACGCTTCCCACAATCGTACCGGCATTCAGGACTATGCTTGACGAACCCACTGGAGGAGTCAGCAAGGTGTATTTCATCGTGACTTCGGGACGGAAGAAGGTGTACTCGTTCCGTCCGATACCCTTCATGGCTGCAGCCATGTTCACCGTCACGACCGGATAGTCGGAAAACACGTAATGCTTGTCGAAGACTCCCCTTGTGACTATCTCGTCCTTCGAGAAACGGAGCTGAAGCAAGGCCTGGTCATACCCTACCGAGTCAAACGATATCCCTTCAGGGCTTACCATCGGGACGTGCACGCTCGGAAAGATCGTCCGGCTCTGGAGCCCCATGGTCATGTTGAAACCCTGAGACCATTCGTGCTGGTAAGTCAGCGATATGTCATCGATCATGCTCATCTTCCGCCCACCCTTCTTGGTCAGGATCGAGGTCACCACATCTCCGTTACCGAATCCGAAGGGTCCTGCCCCAAGAGGGAGGAGATCGTGCTTATAGGAAAGGCTCAACTTGCGCTGAGGCATGTTTTTGAACATGAACTCCGTAGACACGCCGCCCTTCCAAGCTTCATCCTTGAACCCATAGGCAGCATAACCCATAAGCCTGAACTTGCGGCTGAGATCCTTGGTCGTCCTGAAACCCATCTGGACCCTGCTACCCTCCATGTCGTTGAAACTGTACACCGACGAATAGGGTCCGAATCCCACATGCTTCAAATCAAGGAATCCGGTCGCAAACATATTGCCTATCTTCTCGGCTCCCCTGTAGAGAGGGACATGCTTAACCGAATCCACCATCTCGTAGATTCCCCTCTCCTGTTTGGTCAAGGGGTACGGTCTGACAGAGGCCCAGTAATCCTCCTCGTTCTTGAGAACATCATTGTGCATCAGGACTGGAGCCTTGGGATCCAGCAGGCCAAGCAGCTGGTTCTCGGAGAATGATGGATCGGAATAGTCTATCTGTCTCCGCGCCAGGAATGACAACATGGTAGAGGGACCTAGGAGGGCGACGCTCAGGTCTATGTAGATCTTGTCCTGCTTGTAGAACCAGGTAGCATCAGGCAGACGCTGGTTTTCGACATCTATTGCCAGGTCGTTGACCCAGTTGATGCCAGCACCTGGGCTCAGCCTGACATGTATTGACCTGAGGGCATAATCCTCGGCGTCGATCGACATCAGGCCCTCGAATGTTGGAGAAGACACCCACTTGTTAGGAAAGAACATCACCCTGTAGGTGTTCCTCCCGTCAACGGCCAGGCTGTCTACAAGATAGTAGTTATAGAACATCGAACCGTTGTCGGCCAGGGGGGAAGGGATTTCAACCTGGAATATATTCAGGTAATTCTCATAGAAATTGGCCTTGATGTACAAGCCTCCCGTGAACTGGGCGACTGTCTTCTCCTCGTTTATTCCTGAGATACGGCTGGATTCGATGACCTCTTTCTTGAGCTCGGGACTGCGCGAATGGAAATAATGCGATTTCGACTCTGCCAGCATGACCGGAAGATAGGGCAGGCCTGAGACAGGAGACGTTTCGACATAATCATAGACGAAGTGGAAACCCTTGGGAAGGAATTTGGAAATCAGCGGGTTATGCGGGTTGACTAGATCGAATTCATTCCTGCTGTAAATCTCGCAGTCATAATGCGGGCGGAATTCCGGATTGTTCCTGCTCTTTGCTTCCAGTGTCCTTGAGATGATCTGCTTGATGAAACGGCTGTCAGCGCTTACCATGGCTGGATTCAGTACATTAAGGCTATCCCTGACCACATTGGACTGGGCAAAGGCGTCCATGACGGTCAGGCAGGTCAGAAGCAGGAGGGCCAGGATTATTTGCTTGGATTCTCTCATGAAAGGTCACTCATCGGATCCTGTCGATCTTCAGTTGCTGGATCCTGTAACTGTCCTTGCATTTGCTGACGAAGATCGTGACCTCGAAAAGTTCTCCCCCGGCATTGAGATAGCCAAGGGCGTACTTGGAGTTGGATCTTGAAGCAGTGTGATTGATTTCGAAGGAACGTGGAGTGTGGGTCCCGAAGAAAGACTTCAAGATCTGCTTCGCCTGGTTCTTGCTGGAATCCGTAGTGTTCGACATGATCGTGATCTCCAGGTTGTCGGCGAACCATGCGGAAAGACTTTCCGCATCCCCTTTGGCCAGGTACTTTGAGATAGGCACGAACACGTCATAGCCATCACCAGCCGCATGGGCGGTGATGCACAGGCACAGCACGGCAGACGCCAGGAAAAGTCTAACCAAAGTCCTCATGGCATGTTGATTTGTTGCAAATACCGAGCCACTTTCTTATTTTTGCAACTGATGAAACTTTGTTTGCTGACCGTCGGGAAAACCGACATCGGATGGGTCCGTGAGGGCTTGGAAACCTATGTCTCCAGGCTGTCTCATTATGTCCCATTTTCCGTCAAAGAGATTCCGGAGTTGAAAAACGTCTCCTCCCTGTCACGCCAGCAGATAAAAGACAAGGAAGGAGAGTTGATTCTAGGCAACCTTGTCCCTTCGGACATGGTCATCCTCCTTGACGAACACGGAAAGGAATATTCATCCGTCGAGTTTGCCAGGCAGATCGAGTCTTGGACTGCAGGCAGTGGCAAAAATATTGTATTCGTCATTGGAGGGGCCTACGGTTTTTCCGATGCGGTCTATTCAAGGAGCAACGGCAAACTGTCTCTTTCAAGGATGACTTTCTCCCACCAGATGGTGCGGGCCATCTTTGCCGAGCAGCTTTACCGCGCCTTCACCATCATAAAAGGGCAGCCCTACCATCACGAATGAACAGGAAAAGACGTGGCATAAGGAATTATCGGATCTGGGGACTGGCGGCCGCCGCCATCGTCCTCATCGCCGTAATCGCATCCGTGTACAGCGTCCCTACCAACACTGAGAAAGCCGCCTCATCCACTGAGAAGTCCCTCGCAAGGAGGATGCACATCCTCGACTCCTACATCTCGAACACCCTCACCGCAAACCGTGAAAACTGGGTCGGCAGTTATGATCTTCCCGGTGACATGGTCATCTACCGCTACATCGACGACACCCTTCAGTCTTGGACCAACCAGTTCCCCGTCAGGAACGATGACATAAGCAACAGGATAGTCTTCCAGAGACTTTCAAGGCCCAGGGAGAGCATCTCTTCTCCTCTTGCAGAAGTCGGGGAAGATCCAATGTTCGTCAACTACGGTCCCAAGTGGTACCTTGTCAAAGCCGCCATCCTCGGCCCCAGGAAGGTGATCGCCGGCCTGGAGATCCTCGACTCCATGGATGATGACAACCCCGGGGGAATCAATCCGAAACTCCACCTGGGCAGGGACTATTCGGTAGTCCCTCTGTCCGAAAACGGAGGAAGCGTGGTCAACCTGGACGGGAAGCCTGTCTTCAAGATCGTGGCAGAGTCACTGACCGGACAGGGATTCGCCTTCGAGTCGGCTCTCCGCTCCAAGCTGTTCTCCCCCACTGTCTATGCTGACGGAAAACTGTTCAACTCCCTCGGTTCCGCCCTCATAGTTTCCCTCCTCATCGTCTTGTCGATCGGAACCATATTCTTTTTCAGAAGGAAGATTTACAGGAATATCCTACGGTCCAAGAGTCCGATGAGCGGTTTCGCCGCCGTAGCGTTCTTCTCCCTGCTCGTGCTGGGGCTGGTCGTAGTCTTCATCAACTACCTGTTCAGGAGCATAATCTTCAACTCGAGCATATCCCTAGAGCTTCACAAACTCAACGACCTGAATCTCTTCAGCCTGGTCGTCTACATGATGGTCACCTTCCTGCTGATGACCATTCCGCTGCTCGTCCAGATCCTCATGCCAGCGATGAAGAGGCTCTTCGGATTGAAACTTGACATGTTCTCTCCCATGGCCAGGGTGCTGACGGCCACTGCTTTCGCTGCCTACCTGGTGCTGACAACCGGCACCTTGGGCTTCAAGAAGGAGCAGGACAGGGTAAATGTCCTCGCAAACCGCCTGGCAATGGAAAGGAATATCAGCCTTGAGCTGGAACTCAGGCTGATGGAGGACAAGATTGCATCCGACCAGCTGATCGGTTCGCTAGCTGCCCTCGACAACAGCAACAGCATCATCCTGGGAAGGATTGTCGAGACCTACATGTACAACCTGTCACAGGACAACGACATCATGGTCGAGCTCTTCCCAGAGAATGAGAAGGACAAGGATGCAATAGCTTACTTTACGGCAATGGTTTCGGGAGGGACTCCGATTGCTGATGAGTCCCGCTTCCGCTACCGCAGGGATGCCGGAGGCAACAGCTTCTACACAGGCAGTTTCGCTTATTACAACCAGGGTTACGGAGTCACGATGATGCTGCTCACCGTCTCTCCCAAATCCAACAAGGAAGACAGGGGCTATGCCCGTCTGCTCGGTTTCTCCGCTCCCGGAGATGTTCTGATGCCGGCACAGTATTCCTACGCCAAGTACTCCCTCGACAACCTGGTCTCCTACAAAGGGAGCTATGCCTATCCAACTGTACTACACACCGGGGTGAAGGATGAACTCCTGGACGCCCCGTCCGGGGTCCTTCGGCTCGGCGGCTACACTCACTTCATCAACAGCGTCTCAGATGAAGACATGATCCTGATTTCGAGGCAGACAACCGAGGCTTTCCTCTATTTTGTCTCCTTCCTGTTCCTGGCCCTGTTCTTCTTCACCTGCCTTTCGCTCCTCGCCCTCCTGAGGAGGAACCGTCCTGTCGAGACCGAGAAGAACTACTACAAGTCCAGGATCAATGCTGCGATGATGCTGGCCCTGGTCATGACCCTCATTACCCTGGCCACGATCAGCGTCCTGTTCGTCTACAGGAGGAACAATGCCAATCTCCGGTCCTCAATGGCTGACAAGATCAATTCCCTCCAGACGCTCCTCGAGGCAAGATGCCGTTTTGCACAAGACTACACTGCCTTCAACACCCAGGAAGCCCTTGGCGTGCTCGAAGACATCAGCAACACCACAAAACAGGACATCACTCTGTACACTACCGGAGGCAAGGAATTCCGGTCCACGACTCCTGAAGTGTTCGACAGGATGCTCCTCGGAACCAGAATGAACCAGGAAGCTTTCGAGAACATTATCTACCGGAACAGGCGTTACTACATCGGCAAGGAAAAGATCGGATCGACACAGACCTACTTCCTCTACGCCCCGATATTCAACGCCCAGGGCAAGATGATAGCCATCATGGGATCTCCGTACACCGACGAGAGCTTCGACTTCAAGTCGGAGGCGGTCTCCCATTCGATCACCATCATCACGATGTTCATCATCCTGCTCCTGCTCGCCCGCTTCCTCATGGAACGCGCAGTCGACAAGATGTTCAAGCCCATCACCGAGATCGGAAAGAAGATGAACGAAGTGGACATCAATAACCTTGAATATATTGTCTACGAGCGGGACGACGAGGTGTCTACCCTGGTACGGGCATACAACCTGATGGTCCACGACCTCTACAACTCCACCAAGCAGCTGACCCAGGCTGAAAGAGACAAGGCCTGGGCCACCATGGCGCGCCAGGTCGCCCATGAGATCAAGAATCCTCTCACTCCTATCAAGCTGCAGATCCAGAGGCTCATAAGGATGAAGAGCAACGGCAATCCTGCATGGGCGGAGAGATTCGATGAGGTGTCAGAAGAAGTACTCAAGCAGATAGACCTGCTTGCCGACACCGCCAATGAGTTCTCGACTTTCGCGAAACTCTACACCGAGGAACCGGTGGAGATCGATCTCGACAAGTTGCTTAAAGAAGAAATAGACCTCTTTGACAGCCGGGACAACATAACCTTCTCCTACATGGGCCTTGATGGGGCTAAGGTCATAGGTCCCAAACCACAACTCACCCGTGTATTCGTCAACCTGATAGGCAATTCCGTCCAAGCTATAGAGAATGCCCAGAATGAAGTCCGTGAGAAGGGAGAAGAACCCTTCATGGGGCAGATCCTGGTCTCTTTGAGGCTATCCAACAAGGAAGGCTTCTATGATATTGTCTTCGAAGACAACGGTCCCGGAGTCAGCGACGAGAACCGTTCAAAGCTTTTCACTCCGAACTTCACGACAAAAAGCAACGGCACAGGACTTGGTCTGTCCATATGCCGTAACATAGTCGAAAAGTGCAACGGAGAGATTCTCTACTCCAAGTCTTTCTCCCTGAAGGGAGCCTGCTTCACAGTGAGATTCCCCAGAGGCAGTAAATCTTAAAGCTCGGTCACGAACTCATCCATACTCTTACGGATGGAATGCCTTTCTGAAGGCACAGCACCTGCCGCAGGATGTCCTACGGCAAAAACAGCCGTGATCTCATAACCTGCAGTCTCCGGGAAAGCATCGGCAAGCTTCTTAGGATCGAATCCGCCTATCCAGGTACATCCCAGATCCAAATCAGCTGCAGCCAGCAGGATGTGGGTACCTACGATTGCAGCATCAGTCTCTGCCCCATTCTTTCCGTCAAAACCACGTACCCAGGCTTCATCACTCTTACAGCCCACGATAAAGGCCAAAGGAGCTCCGAAGAGTGTGTGGACAGGACGGATACGTTGCAAGGCTTCTTCACTAGTAATAGCCCAGACATGGATCGGCTGCTTGTTGCAAGCGGTAGGTGCCAGACGGGCAGCTTCGAGGATCTTCTTGACTTTTATGGCTGCCACGGGATGATGGTTGAACTCCCTGCATGAATAGCGCTTCTTTGCCAGTTCCAAAAAGGCGTTGGATCCTTGATGTTTGTTTATATGTTGCTGAACGTCAGCAAAAGCCGCACGATGATGAATCTTGGAGATGTCTCCAAGCTTATTTAAAATTCTCCTTTTCATGTTTAAAAAGCAATATTCCCATGACAATATAGCCATATTTTTTTGATTAAACAAGGCTCCGGAAGCACATTTGATTAAACAACAAACCATTTAACAAAACGCATTTGTAATGAGTAAAGCATTGAGATTCTTTGCGATTCTGTCGTTAATACTGCCTTTCGCATTTTTTGCGACAACAGCATCTGCGCAGCAAGGCGACAGGATCACGGTGACCACTGTTGTCAAAGACAACGTGGGTGCACTCCCAGGAGTTGGAGTCGTGGTCAAGGGAACGACCAACGGCACCATGACCGACGAGAACGGATCGGCTACGCTGAACAACGTGCCGAGGAATGCGACTCTCGTCTTTTCCTATCTTGGTTACACTACGGTTGAGGTTCCGGTCAACGGCCGCAGCCAGATCGCTGTGACCATGGAAGAGGACGCCCTCGCCCTTGAGGAGACGGTCGTCGTCGGTTACGACGTGCAGAAGAAGGTCAACCTGACCGGTTCTGTCTCCGCAGTCGATTTCGACAAGGTAGCAACCAAGTCCCGTCCTATCGTCAACGCTTCCCAGGCCCTCACCGATGCATCCCCTGGCCTGCAGGTCATGCAGGGACGCGGTATGCCTGGTGACGAGGCTATCTCCATGAACATCCGTGGTATCGGAACCCTCAACTCCTCCGGTCCCCTCGTGCTCGTGGACGGTATCGAGCAGGGCCAACCAGATCGGCTCCAACGGTCTGATGGAGATCTGGGGACAGATCTACTACTCCAACCTCTCCATGGGTACCCACAGCGCAGTCTGGCCCATCCCTCAGAAGGAACGTGAGATGAATCCTTCACTCACTCAGAATCCCGGTTGGGTTGATTAAACCCTCGCGGCATAATGAATATGATAAAGGGTGGCCTCCGCGGTCACCCTTTTTCCATTGTTATGAATATTATAAAGTAGGCTGACCTCACGGCCAGCCTACTTCGGTGTTCTTGGCCCAAGTGGGCCATTGTTGTAGTTATAGTTGGATTAGTCGGTCCATCCGGGATTTTGGGTAAGATTAGGATTCATCTCACGCTCCTTCTGAGGGATAGGCCATGCGCCCTTGTTCCCGGCGAGAGCTGAAACAGGAGTGTTGCTGTAGTAGATCTTGCCCCAGATCTCCATCAAACCGTTGGAGCCTACACTGGTGTCGTGAGCATACTGGGTGTAATTCTTGAACTTAAGGTCGTACCAGGTTCCCCAACGCAGCTCATTGAAGTACATGGAATCCTCGCCACCAAGCTCTACGTAGAACTCGTTGCGGATTTTCTCACGCATTCCTGCCTGAGTGGAAACATCAGTTCCCTTGTAGCCAGGATCACTGAGCTTGATGTGACCGGCACGTGAACGGACCATGTCGACATACTGGACAGCTTCACTGGTACGGCCGAGCTCGTTGAGGCACTCAGCCCTGCGGAGGAGGATCTCAGCGTAACGGATAAGAATGATATCCTGGTCATAGACCCAACGAGTGGTGCACTCGTCACCCTCAGTAACATACTTTCTCCAGAGATAGTAGAAAGCCCAAGGGCAGTCAGTACGAATATCATAAGGCTCGCCAGTGTCGAGGATGTAAGGCCAGCGAAGGACCCAATCATGGTTACCTACACCAGCGGCATTTCCGTAATAAACGGCATAAGGAGTGATGATTGACATCTCGAGACGAGGGTCACGGTTCTCGTAAGCCCTGCGGATACGAGCTTCGTTGCCTTTGTCAAGATAGTAGTTCTGCATAGCTGTACCACCATCGTTGCAATAAGCGACCATGTTCTTGTAACGATCCTCATTGAAAGCATTTGCACCTGCTCCATAGTGGCCGTTGGCACCGTCCACAAGACCATCGCGGAGGAAGAATACGATCCTCTGCTCAGTAGTGAGGTCCTTATAGCCCGGGCAGTATTCCTCCCAGTCAAACTGGGAACCATCTGCATTCTCGAAACGCTCTACATGACCGGGATTCGGGAGGAAGTTATTCCAAGCAGATCCACCGGTTACACGGTTTCCATAGTGGATGGAACGGGGATTACCCTGTCCACTCTGGGTAATACAGTTCACCTTGAAGATGTGCTCATCGCAACCTTCCTGCTCAGGACGAAGCATCTTGAAGAAGTCGTCGTTGCCTGGTGCACCATTGGACGGGCTGTAAAGCTTGTAACCAAGCTTCTCGATAGCCTCGAAATCAGCAAGAGCCTTGGACCAGTCGCCCAAGTTCTGGTAGACTATTCCCCTGTAGGCATAAGCTGCACCCTTGCTAACCTTTCCATCAGTAGTCTTGTTGGGCAGGTTGGGTTCATTGATACAGGCTGTCAGGTCTGTGATGATCTGATTCCAAACCTCAGCTTCTGTGTTGCGAGGTTTGGTAGCTTCGTCCGAAGCTACATTCTCGGTGTAGATCGGAACGCCGCGGAAAAACATGTTCAGATTGTAATAGGCATAGGCGCGAAGGAAGATGGCTTCTGCTTTAAGCTTTGCCCTTTCCTTTGCATCCATCTCCTCAACGCTGTCAATGTTGTTGATGACGTCGTTGGCACGGTAGACAATCTCATAGTACATCCTGTACCTGTCGTTAACAGTACCATGGGAAGGTGTCATGGATCCCTGGGTAACGACGCAGGAAGAACGCCAGTTCTTGTCAATGTCCATGACAGAAGCATAAGTGTCGAGCGGCGTTGCACGGTTGTCGTTTCCGGAATCATAGAATCCACGGTAAAGATCATTATACACACCGTTCACTGCAGCACGAGCCAGGATAGGGCTCTTCCACACATTCGAGCTAGCGAACTGGTTCGAAGGAACCGTGTCAAGGCTGACACATGACGCAAACAGTGCGGATGCTGATAATGCGATAGCGATATACTTAAATATATTTTTCATGATCAGTCAATTTTAGAAAGTTATATTGACACCGAATGAGTACTGACGCAGGGTCGAGTAGGCGGCATTTCCGGCACGCATTTCAGGATCCTGTCCAGGGAAACTGGTAAGAGCCCAAAGGTTTTCTCCAGAAGCATACAGCCTGAGTCTCTCAACGAAGAACTTGCGGGTCAGGTTCTGAGGCAGTGTGTAACCGAGGGTCACGTTACGGAGCTTGAAGAAGCTGTCGTCGAAGAGCCACCTGGTAGAAGCCTTGGTACTCTGGGAGTTGTTCTCCATGAGACGAGGGTTCTTCGAAGTCAAGTTAGTACGCGGATCGCTGGGGTTGTCTGGATTGAAGAAATAGTGATCATAGGCAACTCTGTCAGGAATAGCATAACCGCTCACGAGTGAACTGGAGTTCTGGCAGGTGGCCAGGTAATACACCTTGAAGCCTGCGGATCCGCCCCATAACATAGAGAAGTCAATGCCCTTCCAGTTTGCGCTTGCACTCAGGCCGAAGTTCCACTTCGGTGTTGTTGAAACACCCTGGAACTCAGCGTCATTGGCGTTACCGTAGACACCGTCACCATTGGCATCGGCATAGATGTACTCACCATACCAGAGACCGTTCTTGCGAACATTGTTCTGGGGCTGGAAGCTGTAACCTGCAGCCTGCATGGCCTGGACCCACTGGAGATCCTGCTCGGTACGGATCATACCGTCCTTGGGACCACCGTTGGGATCGACGGCGCCACCGTTGAAGTAGGTACCAGTTCCCTTGTAAACATCGGGGAGGTACCACTCGTTGATCATGTGATCCTCAAGGATACGGTTGCTGCCACCGGTTGAAACAAGTCCGAGGTTTGACTTGTCTTCCTCAAGTTTGCCCTTGTACTTGGAGACCCAGTTCTTGTTGTAAGCAACATTACCCTTGACAGAGTAACTGAAGTCCTTGCCGATGGAGTTCTTCCACTCGAGTTCAAACTCGATACCACGGTTGGTAACCTCTGCGAGGTTCATGGTAGGAGCCGACATGAAACCATAGATATAGGAGATGTCAGGGGCATAAAGGATACCTGTAGTGAGCTTGTTGTAAGCGTCAATGCTACCGGAGAGACGTCCGTTGAAGAAGCCGAAGTCAAGACCGAGGTTGGTGACTGCGGTCTCCTCCCACTGGATCTTGTCATTGGCAAGGGAAGTAATGGCGATACCGTTGGCTGAAGCGGATCCGGCTGCATAGTTGGCTCCGTTGTAAACACTCTGCCATGCATAGTAACCGACGGAGTTGTTGCCGAGCTTACCCCATGATGCCCTGAGCTTCAGGTTGTTGATATTGTTGACATTGAACCAAGGTTCGTCGCTGATCTTCCAACCTGCAGAGAATGAAGGGAAGAAACCCCAACGATAATCCGGAGCGAAGCGTGAAGAACCGTCATAACGGAAGTTAGCCTCGAAGAGGTAACGGTTCTTGAAGGAGTAATTGACACGGCCGAACCAGGAACGGGCAGTATAACCGTTTCCATAACCAGATGTGCTGTAAGGGTTGGCAGCATTGTTAAGGTCGTTGACGGCAGCGTCGGTAAGGCCGAGCTTGCTGACATCAGTGACCCTATAGTCATATTCCTGCTCCTCGTAACCGAGCATGGCAGCGACATCGTGGCTGCCGAAGGTCTGGTTGTAGTTCAGGGTGTTGACCATCTTGTACTGGTTGCTGCGGGTGTAGTACATGTAGGTGTACAGGGTGGCCGGATCATCGGCACCGGTAGTGTAGGTGTCCTTCTGGAAGGAATACTTACCGAGGGGCTTCGGAGCGGTCTTCTTCTCGCGGCGGTTGTCAGTGTAGTAGTAGTCGAAGTTGTAAGTGAAGTGCTTCAGGAACTTGACCTGGGCATACCAGTCGGTGACAAGGTTTGTCCTGTAGTCATGACCCACGTTGCCGTCGGCATCCCAAAGAGGGTTGTGGGACTGAGGGTCTTCCTGGTCGCACTCAGGAGCACCGTACTTGCCGTCGTAAATCGGGTAGGTGGCAGGAACCATCTTCTGGGTGGAGAGGGATCCGAAGAAGCCGGAGCTCATGGAACTGACGTCGTGGTTGGTGCGGTTGCCACTGATTCTGGCACCGACGCGCAGCCAGTCGGTCACATCGCTGTAGAGGTTGACACGGCCGTTGAAGCGCTTGAAACCAGCATTTCTGACGATTCCAGGGTTGTCAACATAACCGAAACTCATGGTGTAGCCGCTCCTCTTTTCCTTTCCGCTGATGGATACGGTGTGAGTCTGCTGCCACTTATTCAGATAAATGTAATCCCACCAATCGATGTTAGGATAGGCGACGTAGTTGGGATAGGCCTGATCGGAAGATAGTTTTCCGTTAGGATCCTTGGAAGCGGCGGTCCACTTCTCGATATTGGAATCGGAGTAGATATGGCTTCCACCGACGTTCTCACGTGCCTCATTGAAAAGGTTCATGTAGTCCACGTAGCTGCTGATGGTGTGGATTACCTTGAAGGGTTCGCTATAAGCAAAGTTGCCGTCATAGGTAACAGAGACCTTTCCGTCCTTGCTTCCATTCTTGGTGGTCACGAGGATAACACCGTTAGCACCCCTGTTACCGTAGATGGCGCAGGAGGCAGCATCCTTAAGGATGGAAACGTTGGCAATATCGGCAGGGTTGACACTGTTAATACCCTGCTCAATACCGTCCACGAGCACGAGGGGACCGGAAGAGTTGAGGGTACCGATACCACGTACATTCATGGAAATACCTTCGTCACCAGGCATACCGCGGCTCTGCATGACCTGCAGACCAGGGGATGCATCGGTGAGAGCCTGGGAGGCGTTGACGATAGGACGTGACTTGGTCGCTACCTTGTCGAAATCGACAGCGGAGACAGAACCGGTCAGGTTGACCTTCTTCTGTACGCCGTATCCGACGACAACCGTTTCCTCAAGGGCGAGGGCGTCCTCTTCCATGGTCACTGCAATCTGTGCGCGGCCGTTGACCGGAACTTCAACCGTAGTGTAACCAAGATAGGAGACTACGATTGTCCCATTGGCGGGCACATTGTTCAGCGTTGCCGATCCGTTCTCGTCGGTCATGGTGCCGTTGGTCGTTCCCTTGACCACGACTCCGACTCCGGGGAGAGCACCCACGTTGTCTTTGACAACAGTGGTCACCGTGATCCTGTTCGACTGCTGGGCGCTGGCCTCGAACGAGCGGAGACCGAGCGGGAGAAGCAGCGAAAGAATCGCGAAGAATCTTAATGCTTTACTCATTACGATAAAGTTTTTTTGTTAAATGGTTTGTTTAATAAAATATGGTGTAGTATAGTTTTGATAAATCATTTTAGTATCGGACCATGTCCTGAAGGTGTCGGAGTTGCAAGGTTGAAATAAGGCCAACCGTCTTTCGTCCAGAAAATCTTGTCCAGTACAAGACAACGTCCGTTGTAGTTGTTGCTCTTGCAGAAGGCATGATAGATCATCCAGTCCTGTCCGTTGTCATCCGTAATGATTTCACCGTTATGGCCGGGTCCCCTGAAAGCTTCCGTCCCTGACAGGATGGTGTAGTCGAAACTTGCATCGGTAAGTTGCTTCCCGTCAGGACCGACATAGGGTCCGAGGACATTCTTGGAACGTGCCACGATTATATGATATGTACTTGCGGCTCCGCTGCAGCAACTCCCCTTGGATCCAAAGACATAGTACCAGTCACCACGCTTATAGACATAGGTACCTTCCATGCTGGTCCCGATCTTCACCTTCTGTGCACCTTCCTTGATGGAAAGGCCGTCGGCAGACAATTCGATGGCAAATATTCCTGACTTCGCACCGAAACTTCCCCAGAAGAGGTACTTGTGATCGCCGTCATCGAAGAAATTCGGGTCAATTGAATTACCGACGCCCTGCGTCTCAATGTCGACAAGCATTCCTACATCCGTAAAGGGTCCTTCCGGACGGTCTGACCAGGCCACACCGCTGGCCGACCGGTCTGACTCATCCCAACACCCAAGGGCATAGTACAGGACGTATTTGCCATTGATATAATTAATGTCCGGGGCCCAGAGGCTGCTCTCACTCACCCATTCAGGACGGTTGAGACCTCCGAAGGCATTACCCAAAGGCTCCCAGTGTATCATGTCCTTAGAACGATATACTGGGAGATAAACTACGGTCGGAGTGCCGTTGGTACCATTCCTTGTTGAATAGGCGTAAAAATAGCCGTCCCTGGCACGATTGTCAATGATGCTCGGGTCAGCGCAGTTATTCGGAATTACTGGATTGGTGTAGAACGGCCCTTCTTCCTCAACGACTTCGGGCTCTACGGTCTTATTGCCATTGCAAGACGAGACTGCCATGAAACACACGACAAGCATGGCGACCAAAGGGAGGCGCCATGCAATATCGGGGAAATGGCAGTAAGTCCGCATCGATGAAACTACCTTAGGATAAACTGCTTACTTACCTCCTGTGAATCTCCGGCATAGAAATCGATGGAGACGCCGGACTTGGAAACATTCATCTTATAAGATCCGGCTGCAGATGAACGGCTGTACTGCTTGAGGCCGGGACGGTACTCATCGAAGAGTGCCTGCTCGTCCTTGGGAGCAGAACCGTTGTCGAGAGCTGTGACTTTCTTGCGAAGCTCACCATAGTCAGCAGCACCCTCGGAAACCACTTCGTACTTGCCGAGTTCTTCCCTGGACCACACACTGTTCATGGTCATCTGGGTGATCCTACCACCGTCTCCGTACCAGTCGTAGAACTCTGTGGTGTGGATGTGACCGCAGAGGCAGATGGCATCACGCTCGGCAAAAAGCCTGCGGAAATGCCTGCGCTGTTCGGTGTCCTTCTCCGATCCGTGATAGAACCAACGGCAGTTGCCGCTGTCGGCAGGGAAGACAGGGCCATGAGTGACAATGAAGGTATAGCGGGCTCCTTCCGTCTCCTTTAGCAATTTTTCGACTTCCGCATCATCCGGATCGTTGAAGTCGATGAAAATGTAGGCGTCAGGGCCGATGAAGAAGTCAAAGGTGGTCTTTGAGACCTGCTTGCCGATTTCCTGGCTCATGCGCTGGGGCATGAACCTGTGATAGGTCTCCTTCGCATCAACGCCACGGATGTCATGGTTGCCGACGACTGTCACGAAGGGAAGACCTCCGAACTGGCCCTTGAAATTATCCATGACATCGGTCAGCATCTTCTGATGGACTTCACCCTTTCCACAGTCTCCCTGGATAAGGTCACCCATCTGGAAAACCATCCTGGTGTTCTTGTCAACCAACTGTGCAGCCCTCTTCACAAGACGTGGGCAACGCTCACGCCACATTTCTCCGTTACGGGCAAACTCAGCCCTCTGGACCCTGTTCAACCACTCTACGGGCTCATTGTAATTCGAGTGATAGACGTCAGCCGGCTCGGTGTCGAAATGAGTGTCTCCAAGAATGATGACGGAGTATTTATCACGCATTTTCCCGTTGCCCGGTTTTCCATCCTGACTGCATGAAACGAACCCTGCCCCAAGGCTGAGACCTAAGGCGCCGGTAGCTGAAAGAGATAGGAATTGTCTTCTGTCCATGTTATACTCTAATGTGGTTTTACAAGTATATTGATTTCACCCCAAAATTGGTAAATCCATGCTAAATTACGATATTTTCTATAATTATCCAAATAATATCACAATTCTACAAAAGACTTCTGCAAGCCGTCGCAATTGCGTTTTTAACTCTAAAATATTTTAATAACCACTAGCTAAAACTAATATTTTTTAATAAGGGCACCAAACACGAAAAGAGCACCGCTTCCGCGATGCTCTTTCGTAGCCCCACGAGGAATCGAACCTCGATTTAAAGTTTAGGAAACTTCCGTTCTATCCGTTGAACTATGAGGCCATAATTAAGGAAGAGATAGCTTATTCAGCGCTCTTCTCGATGATCTGACGACCTCTGTAGTAGCCGCACTCAGGGCAAACGTGATGATACATCACAGTCGCACCGCAGTTAGGGCAAGTGGCCAGAGTCGGTACAGGAGCGAAGTCGTGAGTCCTTCTCTTGTCTCTTCTCTGCTTGGAGACTTTGTGTTTCGGATGTGCCATATCAAATATCTTTTAATTTTATTCTATCTTTCCAAGAAGGTCCTGTAGGCCCGCAAAAGGGGTCGCAGAATCCTTCTGCAAACGCTCTTCACCACTTTCAGAAGTCAGATACTCAAGAGCCTTTGGATCACACTCCCCTTCTTCGTGAACCCTTTGTACAGGCAGCGAAAGGCAGATGTAATCATATACTGCCTGGCTCAGGTCAAGGTCTGCATCCGTCATCGGAAGCCAGACTATTTCCCTGTCGCCTTCGACCTCACTGGAAGAAGGATCACCGGAGCCGAATTTCACGCTTTGCTTGAAATCCGTCTTCACCGGGATCTTCAAGTCTTCGAGGCATCTGTCGCATGTCACTGTGACATCTCCGGAGATGTAGCAGTCGACGCCGATGAATCGGCCTGACTTTTCCACTTCCACGTCGACATCCAGACCTGCGTCCAGAATCTCTGAATTCTCAAAATGTTCAAAGAACTCTTTCCCTATGCGCCTTCGGAACTGTGTCCGACCTTGCGCCAACCCGTTCAGAGGAACTATAAAAACGTCGTTCATCGCTTCGCCAAACAGATTAAGGGTTGCAAAGGTATAAAAAAAAATCCTTAATAAAAATCTTTTTCGAATAGTTTCGATTATTCTTCGTCCGCACTGCCTCCGGAACGCTTCCTGTCCATGGGATCCAGAAGGATCTTGCGGATCCTCATGTGATGAGGCGTGACCTCGACAAGTTCATCCTCACGGATGTACTCGAGCATCTCCTCAAGGGACATTTTTATTGCAGGAGGCAGGATGATCTTTTCATCGGAACCGGCTGCACGAACGTTGGTAAGCTTCTTTGTCTTGCAGATGTTGATGTTGAGATCCCTCTCGCGAGTGTGCTCTCCGACAACCTGGCCGCAATAGATTTCTTCGCCGGGCTCGACAAAGAACTTGCCCCTGTCCAGGAGCTTGTTCATTGAATATGCGATAGCGTCTCCTGTCTCCAGTGAAACCAACGATCCATTTGTACGGTTGTCGATCTCGCCCTTGAACGGCTGGTACTCCTTGTAGCGGTGGGCCATGATAGCCTCACCCTGAGTAGCAGTGAGGAGGTTGCTCCTAAGTCCCATAAGTCCCCTGGTGGGTATGTCGAACTGGAGCAGGGTCCTGTCTCCCCTGGGTTCCATGTGGATAAGGGCACCTTTGCGACGTGTGGCAAGTTCGATTGCCGTACCCACGAAATTCTCAGGGACCTCGATGGACAGGTCCTCGATAGGCTCGCATCTCTGCCCGTTGATGGTCTTGTCCAGAACCTTGGGCTGACCGACCTGGAGTTCGAAACCTTCCCGGCGCATCTCCTCGATAAGGACCGAGAGGTGAAGGACTCCTCGTCCATAGACGATGAAAGAATCAGCATTGAGACCAGGCTTTACCTTGAGTGCAAGGTTCTTCTCCAGTTCCTTGTCAAGACGATCCTTGATATGCCTGGAAGTCACGTACTTGCCATCCTTCCCGAAGAAAGGGGAATTGTTGATGGTGAAGAGCATGCTCATCGTAGGCTCGTCAATCGAGATAGGAGGAAGGGCCTCCGGATTCTCGAAATCGGCAATGGTGTCACCGATCTCGAAGCCGTCTATTCCCACTACGGCACAGATGTCCCCGCACAGCACCTCGTCGACATTTGTCTTGCCAAGGCCGTCGAACACCATCAGCTGCTTGACCTTGTGTTTCTCGATCTGGTCATACCTCTTGCAGAGGCTCACCTGGCTGCCGGTGTGCAGGCTGCCGCGGGTGACCTTCCCCACCGCGATACGTCCGACATAGGGGGAATATTCCAAAGAAGTAACCTGCATCTGCACGGTACCTTCCACCACCTTAGGTGCCGGAATGACTTCAAGTATGGCATCGAGCAAGGGAGTAATGTCAGAAGTCGGATTCTTCCAGTCCTCCGACATCCAGCCCTGCTTGGCACTTCCGAAGATAGTCTTGAAATCCAACTGCTCGTCGTTGGCATCCAGGGCGCACATGAGGTCGAACACCTCTTCCTGGACCTCGTCAGGACGGCAGTTGGGCTTGTCCACCTTATTGACTACTACGATGGGTTTCTTCCCGAGCTGAAGGGCTTTGTGCAAGACGAAACGGGTCTGCGGCATGCAGCCTTCGAATGCATCTACGAGAAGCAGAACGCCGTCAGCCATATTCAATACCCTTTCCACCTCTCCACCGAAGTCGCTATGGCCAGGAGTGTCGATAATATTGATCTTCACACCCTTATAGGTCACGGATACGTTCTTTGCGAGGATGGTGATGCCTCTTTCCCTCTCAATGTCATTGTTGTCGAGAATCAACTGGCCCAGGTTCTCAGGCTGACGGACCAGGTTAGCCTGGTAGATCATCCTGTCCACGAGGGTGGTCTTGCCGTGGTCGACATGCGCGATAAGCGCTATATTTCTAATTTCCTGCATATTCTTTTTTGGAAAAATCTTACAAATTTACAGATTTTCGAAGGAAACTGAAAAAAAGATTCTTCACTTCGTTCAGAATGACATGGAAAGGATAAACTATCAGGCGAGCAGTTCTGAGATCGCTGCGGCGACTTTCCCGAAATCGAAGCTATCAACCAGGATATCCATCCTTGCGGCTATACGGTCATTGCAAAGGTTGCCGATAGAACCCTCATGGGTATGGTTCAAGGTCCCTTGGTAGTCGAAGGTACCACCTGATATGGAGGCTGCGACCTGACGGTAGGCATCCCTGAAAGGGACTCCTTCACTGACAAGGTCATTCACCTTCTCCACACTGAAGGCTAGCTTGTATTTCGGATCGTCCATCGCATCCGTGCGCACCTCCATGCCCTTGACGGCATATTCGACGATATCCAGGCAGGAATCCATTTCATCGAACAGGGGGAAGAAGACTTCCTTCAGTACCTGCATGTCCCGGAAATAGCCCGAAGGCAGGTTGCCGGTAATCAGACGGACAGTGTTCTGGACTCCCTGGATCTTATTGCAACGGGCGCGTACAAGTTCGAACACATCCGGGTTCTTCTTGTGCGGCATGATGCTGGAACCGGTAGTCAGGGCATCGGGCAGTTTCAGGAAACCGAAATTCTGGCTTGAATAGAGGCAGCCGTCATATGCGAGACGGCCTACGGTCTCTGCGACCGATGAATATGCAAACGCCACAGCCCTTTCCATCTTCCCACGGGTCATCTGCGCATAGACGGAATTGTAATCCAGGTCATCGAAACCCAGAAGTTTCGTGGTGAGGGTGCGGTCCAGCGGCGCTGACGATCCATAGCCAGCGGCTGAACCAAGAGGGTTGCGGTTCACTACATCCCAGGCTGCCTTCAGCATGGTCATGTCCCCTGTCAAGCTTTCAGCATAGGCTCCGAACCAGAGTCCGAAGGACGAGGGCATTGCCACCTGGAGATGGGTGTACCCGGGGATCAGGACATCCTTGTACTTTTCACTCGCGTCCTGGAGGGTCCTGAACAGGCTCTCCACCTTACGGACCGTCTTTTCGATCCGCGCCCTGGCATAGAGCTTCAGGTCTACAAGTACCTGGTCGTTTCGGGAACGCCCTGTGTGCACTTTCTTGCCTATGTCGCCGAGCTTGCGGGTCAGCATAAGTTCCACCTGGGAATGGACATCCTCGACGTCGTCCTCTATGGTGAACTTTCCTTCCTCCGCCAATGAATACAATCCCTTGAGTTCCGGGAGCAGCGCTTCCAAGTCTTCCTTGGAGAGGAGCCCTACGGTCTCGAGCATGGTAATGTGGGCCATGGTGCCCAAGATATCATAAGGTGCCAGTTCCAGGTCCAGCTCACGGTCATGGCCGACGGTGAAGGCGTCAATCCTGGCGTCCTCGTCGTATCCCTTGTCCCAAAGTTTATTTGCCATAGCTATTCAATTATCAATCCATCAAGAAGTTTGACATAAATATCAACGCCAGAAGCGATCTCGTCAAGGCCTATGAACTCGTCCGGACCATGGGAACGGGCGGAATCTCCTGGCCCGATCTTGAGAGTAGGGAACGTGCAGAGGGCCTGGTTGCTGGTCGTCGGTGAACCGAAGGGCTCAAGTTCCAGGGACAGGCCGCGTTTAACGACCGGATGTTCCATCGGTAGATGGGAACTTCCGATCCTGGTCGAACGTTCCTTGACATCGCATCTGACGGCCTCTTTAATAAGTTCCAGTAATTCCGGATTGGTGTAAAGTCCGTTGGAACGAACATCCACGACGAAACTGCAGGAGTCCGGGACCACATTGTGCTGTGTTCCGGAGGAAATCATTGTCACGCTCATCTTCACAGGCCCAAGGAAGTCGGAGACTCTCGGGAAACGGTATGTCCTGAACCACTCGATGTCTTTCAGGGCCTCATAGATGGCGTTTACGCCTTCGTTCCTCGCCGCGTGTCCGCTCTTTCCATGAGCCATGCAGTCCAGGACCATAAGGCCCTTCTCAGCCACGGCCATATTCATTCCAGTCGGCTCCCCTATCACTCCGAAATCAACCTTCCCTATCTCAGGAAGGAGAAGGTCGAAACCGCCCTTCCCGCAGACTTCTTCCTCTGCGGTAGCAGAAAACACCAGCCGGTAGGGTTGAGGGGCAGAAATCAGTTTTGAATATGCCTCCAGAAGGGCGGCGAGCGAACCTCCGTCATCATTGCTCCCAAGGCCATACAGCCTGCCATCCTCAACCGAAGGAGCGAACGGATCACGGGTATAACCGCTTGCTGGCCTCACTGTGTCGATGTGGGCGTTGAGAAGGATCGTAGGCTTTCCGGAGGGCGACTCGGACTCCATCCAAAGATTATTGCCGACCCTGTGCACACCCTCAAAGCCGTGGGCCTCCAGCCAGGCCTCCAGGAGATCGCATGCGGCACCCTCCTCCCTGCTGAAGGAAGGGATGCGGATAAGATCCTCCAAAAGCGTTATGGTGTCCATGAATGACATCTAATCGTCGGTTTCAGGGTCAGCAAGGATAGTAGTTCCGCCGGAGAGGTCCGATGGAGAAGTGATTACCACCTTTGCGACTCCGTCGTTGATTGCATCGAATGCGTTCTGGAGTTTCGGGATCATTCCTTCCGAAATGGTTCCATCTGCGACCATAGGAGCAAAATCAGCCTTGGAAATCGTTCTGATCACGCTAGACGGATCCTTCAAATCACGTAGGACTCCCGGAATCGAGGAGCAGAAGGTCAGGGTGACCGAGTACTCTTCCGAAAGGGCCCTGGCCACCGAGGAGGCAATGGTGTCGGCATTTGTGTTCAGCATCGTACCTTCCTTGTCATGGGTAAGAGGGGCGAGCACCGGCACGGCGCCCACCTCGAGCAATGACTTCAACGATCTGGTATTCACATATTTCACATCCCCGACAAAGCCGAAGTTTATAAGTTCTACCGGCCTTTTCACGCTCATTATGAGGTTCATGTCAGCCCCGGTAAGGCCGATCGCATTTTCACCGAGAGCCTGGAGCCTTGCCACTATGTCTTTATTGACGAGGCCGCCGTAGACCATTGTCACGACCTTGAGCATCTCGGCACTGGTGATCCTGCGGCCATCGATCATCTGGGTTTCGATCCCGAGTTTCGATGCGACTTCAGTAGCGATCTTTCCTCCCCCATGAACAAGGATCTTCTTCCCATGAAGCCCTGAGAAAGACATCAGAAGCCCCTTCAAGGAATCCTCGTCCTCGACTATGGCTCCTCCAACCTTGATTATATTCAGTTCCTCCTTGATCATTGCATGTCCTCCAACATCCTCTTCATTACGACTTGGGCGGAAACGACACGGTTCGCCGCCTCGGGGATCACTATGCTGCGGGGCGAGTCGATCACCTCGTCCGAGACAATCATGTTCCTCCGCACTGGCAGGCAGTGCATGAAATAAGCATTATCCGTCACGGCCATGTGCCTGGAATCCACGATCCAGTCCATGTCCTTGCTGAGAATCTTGCCGTAATCAGCATGGTTGACGGTTCCTGGACAGCTCCAGTTCTTGGCATAGACGAAGTCTGCTCCTTCCAGGGCTTTCATCTGGTCGTATTCCACCTTTGCATTCCCTACGAATTTTGGATCAAGTTCATAGCCCTCGGGGTGGGTGATCACGAAATCCACATCCGCGGCATTCATCCACTCGGCAAAGGAATTCGGGACGGCCTGCGGCAGGGCTCGTGGATGAGGGGCCCAGGTCATGACGACTTTAGGGCGGGCCTTCGTCTTATATTCCTCTATGGTAATAAGGTCGGCGAACGCCTGGCATGGATGGACCGTAGCCGATTCGAGACTGATCACGGGCTTGCCGGAATATTCGATGAACTGGTTAAGGATGGATTCGGCATAATCGAACTCCCTGTCCTGCAATCCTGCGAAGGAGCGCACTCCGATCATGTCGCAGTAGCTCCCTATCACCGGGATAGCCTCCCTGAGATGCTCGCTCTTGTCGCCATCCATGACCACTCCCATACTGGTCTCCAGCTTCCAGCTGTCACCGTTTACATTCAGGACTATCGGGTCCATGCCCAGGTTGAGTGCAGCTTTCTGGCTGCTCAGCCTGGTACGGAGGCTGTTGTTGAAGAAGATCAGGATGATGGTCTTGTTCCTTCCGAGGTCTTTCCATGCGAAAGGGTTTTCCTTCACCTTGCGTGCTTCTTCGAGCGCCTTTCCGAGGTCGCCTATGTCACCTACGTGCAGGAATGATTTCATAACACTTCCTCCAATGCTTTAATGAATATGTCGACGTCGTCCTTGGTGAGAACGAGAGGGGCGAGAAGGCGGATCATGTTCTTGCCTGATACACCTGTGAATATATGCTTGTCGAACAGGAGCTTTTTCCTTATCTCCGCCACCGGCCCGTCGAACTCCACTCCTGTCATCAGTCCCCTTCCCCGGACCTCCTTGATCATCGGTTGATGGTCAGATGGTGCCCCCGGCAGTTCGGACGCCTCGCTGCGCTCGGCCCCACCGCTCGCTTCACTTCGTTCCGCTCCGGTCCCCCCTCTAGTGCCGAGGGTGGCATTGTCCTCACTTGCCGGGGCGCCATCTGACAATGCCTGGAGGCGGGTCTTGAGGTAAGTACCGACAGTGAGGGCGTTGGAGACGAGGTCTTCGTCCTTGATGATGTCGGCAACGGCTATTGCAGCGGCCATTGCGAGATGGTTGCCGCCGAAAGTCGTGCCCAGCATGCCTTTGACAGGTTCGAACTCTGGCGAAATCAGTACACCACCGATCGGGAATCCTCCGGCCATGCCCTTCGCCATCGTGATGAGGTCCGGTTTGATCCCGGCCCACTGATGGGCGAAGAACTTGCCCGTACGGCCATATCCGCTCTGGACTTCGTCAAGGATCAGCGGGACTCCTGCGTCTTCGGTGGCCACCCTGAGCTCACGCATGAAGTTGTCATCAGGGATGATTATTCCCCCGACACCCTGGATACCCTCGATGATCACGGCAGCGATGTCCCCTTTGGAAAGTTCATCCCTTACGGACTCGATGTCGTTCATCCCAACGAAGGTAACCTCATGCCAGCTGTTGAACGGAGCCCTGATCCTGGGATTGTCGGTGACGGCGACAGCCCCTGATGTACGGCCATGGAAAGCACCCTTGAAAGCAAGCACACGTCTCTCCCCGGTGTGGAAAGAAGCCAGCTTCAAGGCATTCTCATTGGCCTCAGCCCCGGAATTGCATAGGAAGATGGAATAGTCCTGGTAGCCGGACAGTTCCCCTATTTTCTCCGCAAGTTCCTCTTGGAGTGGGTTGCGGACGCTGTTGGAATAGAATACCAGTTTGCCAAGCTGGTCGGTTACGGCCGATACGTACTTCGGATGGCAATGGCCGACGGAGATTACGGCGTGGCCACCATAGAGGTCGAGATATTCAGTGCCCTTGTCGTCCCAGACACGGGTGCCGAGACCCTTCACCGGGGTCACGTCAAACAGGTTGTATACGTCGAAAAGTTTCATCAGAATCTTGTTGCTTTCAGGTGCAGGCCAGCGTCTTCAGGCAGGCCGAAAATAAGGTTCATGTTCTGGACAGCCTGGCCGGAAGCCCCCTTTACCAGATTGTCTATCACGCTGATAACGTGGAGTTTCCCGCCATGTTTACGGACGTTCAACACGCATTTGTTGGTGTTGACGACCATCTTGACGTCAGGATTGGAGTCGATCACGTGTACGAACGGCTCGTCCTTGTAGTAGTCCTTGTAAAGAGCCACCGCCTCCTCTTCGCCAAGGTCGCAGTCGAAGTACACCGAGGCAAGGATTCCCCTGGCGAAGTCGCCCCGGACCGGGACGAAATTCATCTGCCCGGCATAGTTTGGAGCCAGGGCGTGGAGAGTCTCGTTGATTTCGCCCAGATGCTGGTGGGTGAATGCCTTGTAGACTGACAGGTTGTCGGTCCTCCAACTGAAATGTGTTGTCTCGGAAGGAGCCTGGCCGGCCCCGGTCGATCCGGTGATGCCTGTAACGTGGATTTCGGGGAGGAGGTCCGCCTTAGCCATCGGCAGGAGGGCCAGCTGGATCGAAGTGGCAAAGCAGCCTGGGTTGGCAATATGCCGGGCGCCTTTGATCTTGTCACGGAAGGCCTCGGGAAGGCCGTAGACGAAGTCTTCGGCATCGGCTGCAAGACGGTAGTCGTTGCCCAGGTCGATGATTGCGCCCTTGTAGCTTTCCGGCAGCGACGCCACGAACGGCTTCGCCTTTCCATGACCTGAGCAAAGAAATAACACGTCTATTTCATCCAGTGAGGGCAATATCGGCCATTCGGACGCCTCGCTCCGCGAGGCCCCACCGCTCGCTCCACTAAGTTCCGCTCCGGTCCCCCCTCTAGTGCCGAGGGTGGCATTGTCCTCATTGGCCGATTTGCCCTCACCAGGAAGAACCGAAGGAATAAACCGTAAATCCGTTTCACCGAGGAGGTCGGCGTGGGCTGACCAGACAGGTTCGCCGGCATGGCTGCCGCTCTGCGCGAAGAGGATCTCCACGCAAGGGTGGTTCACGAGGATCCTCAGTAGCTCCCCGGCAGTGTAGCCGGCAGCTCCGACGATCCCAACCTTTATTTTACCGTCCGCTGTCATTTAGAGTTCTTTTTCCAGTTTCTCCCCCTCATCCTTGTGGGCCGTGTAGTAAACCCTCAGCGGAGTTGAACTGACCTTGATGAAGCCCTTGGCATCCTCGCTGGTCCAGCCTTTCTGCATTTCGCCATATTCACCGAACTTGGTCTTGACAAGGTCGCACGGAGAGTCAACTCCGACTGTCGAGAACGACCACGGACGGAGTTCCATCGTAACCTTTCCGGTCACGTTCCTCTGGCTCTCGGTCAGCATTGCCTCGATGTCCCTCATCACCGGCTCAAGGTACTGGCTCTCATGCAGGAACATCCCGTACCAGTTGGCGACCTGGTCCTTCCAGTACTGCTGCCACTTGCTGAGAGTAAACTTCTCGAGGAACTTGTGAGCCGCCATGATCAGCATCGGAGCTGCCGCCTCAAAGCCGACACGACCCTTTATGCCGATGATCGTGTCACCCACATGCATGTCACGTCCAATTCCGTAAGGGGCCGCAATGGACTCCACTTTCTGGATAGCCGCCACCTTGTCAGAGAACTTCTCTCCGTTGACTCCGCAGATCTCTCCCTTGTCGAATTCGAGTTCGATGATCTCGGAACCTTCCTTGGTAACCTGCTTCAGATAAGCGCTCTCCGGAAGACCCTGCTTGGAATCAAGGATCTCACCTCCACAAATGGAAGTCCCCCAGAGACCAACGTTGTAGGAATATTTCAGCTTCTTGAAATCGGCCTTGAAACCATGCTCGTTGAGATAGTCTACCTCGAACTGGCGTGTAAGGGCCATGTCGCGGGTGAGAGTAATGATCTCAATGCCGGGGGCCATCACCAGGAAAGTCATGTCGAAACGGACCTGGTCGTTACCGGCCCCGGTGGAACCGTGAGCTATCGCATCGGCCCCGATCTCCTTGGCGTAGCGGGCGATGGCCATGGCCTGGAAAATACGCTCAGAAGAGACGGACACCGGATAGGTGCCGTTCCTCAGGACATTGCCGAAAATCATGTACTTGAGGCTCTTGTCGTAATATTCCTTGGTCACGTCAAGAGTCACATATCCCTTGGCACCAAGTTCATAGGCATGTTTTTCATTGTCCTTTAGCTGCTGCTCGCTGAATCCGCCCGTGTCCGCGCATGCAGCATAGACTTCATAACCCTTTTCCTTGGCCAGGTACATCACTGTGAATGATGTGTCCAGACCGCCGCTGAATGCGACTACAACTTTTTTCTTCTTGTCCATATCGTCAGATCGTTTTCATTATTCCTTTGATTGCGATTCGAGGAGAGCTATCCTGTCCAGGACCTCCTGCGGAATCTTGGCCGGCAAGTGCTCCTCGGGATCGAAGAGCATGGCGGTGCAGATGCAGAAATGCCTGTCGGTCCTCTTGAGGACATCTACATTGACGCAGCCCTCGCATCCCTTCCAGAAAGCATCATCCGTCGTGAGCTCGGCAAAGGTGACCGGTTTGTAGCCCAGCTGTGTGTTCATGACCATCACAGCAGCTCCGCTCGTGAGGCTGAATATCTTGGCATTGGGCCAGCGCGTACGGGCCAGCGAGAAGGTAAGGTCCTTGATCTTCTTGGACACGCCCAGTCCCCTGAAATCAGGATGGACGATAAGTCCCGAAGTGGTGACGTAGCGCTTGTGCTCCCAGGTCTCGATGTAGCTGAAACCCGCAAAGCGTCCATCACACAAGGCTATTACCGCCTTAGCTTCCTTTATCTTCTGGGCAAGGTATTCGGGTTTGCGCCGGGCTATTCCCGTCCCCCTTACCTTTGCTGCATTCTCGATAGTCTCCAAAATCTGATCGACGTAGAAGAGATGCTCCTCTGAAGCCACCTCAACAGTGATGTCATCCAATTTCATTTGTTCAGTCCGTTATTATATACTAATTCAGTCTTTTCTTACCTATCTGGTGGAATAGCTTTCCGAGCGACTTGAGCAAGTCCTCCTTCGTGCTGCCTTCCCTGATTACGATGAGTATCGTGTCGTCTCCGGCAATGGTCCCTGCTATTTCTTCAATCTCCCTGGAATCGATGATTGCAGCCACCATGTTGGCATAGCCTGGTCTTGTCTTGATGACTGCCATGACACCTGAGAACTCGATGCTCAGGATGCTGTCTGAAGAATCCATGGCCAGAGATCCTCCCTTGCGGACGAAAGCAGGACGGGCAAGGCTGTAGTAATAGCCTTCATCGTCATGAAGTTTCGAAATCTGCATCTCTTTGATGTCGCGGGAAAGCGTAGCCTGGGCGACAATCAACCCCAATTCCTGAAGTTTAGAAGAGAGTTCTTCCTGATTGGCGATCCTGCCATTCCGTATTAGATCTCTGATAATTCGCTGTCTGTCAAGCTTTTCTTTGGCCATTTCAAGAATTTTTATTCATTCACTCTCGCAAATATACGGATATTTTTTCAAAAAATATTCACATTTCATAATATTTTTCAGTCTTATGATTTTATCGTAAATTTGTTATTTGGAAACATCAAGAGCAAAATGACCGAAAAAATCATCATCCTTGATTTCGGTTCCCAGGTCACCCAACTCATCGGCAGACGACTCCGGGAGCTGAATGTCTATTGTGAAATCTACCCTTTCAACAAGGTCCCGACGCTCGATGTAAGCGTGAAGGGGGTCATCCTTTCCGGCAGTCCGTGCTCGGTACGCGATGCCAACGCTCCCCAGATCAATCTCGAAGGCATAAAAGGTCATTTTCCCCTGCTCGGAATATGCTACGGAGCCCAGTATCTTGCCAATAAGTTCGGAGGCAAGGTTGAAGGTTCCCTTGCCAGGGAATACGGGAGGGCGATGCTGGAAGTCAAGGATGCCACATCTCCCCTTCTGAAGGGCCTCTCAACACGCACTCAGGTCTGGATGTCGCATGGTGACACAATCTCCTCCCTGCCGAAAGAAGCCAGAGTCATAGCATCTACGGAAAATGTAGCGAATGCAGCATATTCATTCGAAGGAGAGCCCACCTATGCAGTACAGTTCCATCCGGAGGTCTTCCACACAACTGAAGGCTCCAAGATCCTTGGCAATTTTGCATTCGAAATCTGCGGCTGCAAGGGTGACTGGACTCCTGATTCCTTCATAGAGACGACGGTGACGGCTCTGAAAAAGCAGATCGGAGACGACAAGGTGATCCTAGGTCTCAGCGGAGGTGTCGACTCCACCGTGGCAGGAGTCCTTCTCAACAAGGCAATCGGCCACAACCTCACCTGCATATTCGTAAACAACGGTCTCCTGAGGAAGAATGAATATGAAGACGTCCTCGCTTCCTACAGGGACATGAACCTCAACGTGATCGGAGCGGACGCCTCGGAGGACTTCCTGCGCGAACTTGCCGGAGTCACCGAGCCGGAGGCCAAGAGAAAGATCATCGGCAGGCTTTTCATAGAGACATTTGAAAAATATGCCCGCCGGATCGAGGGAGCCCGCTGGCTAGCCCAGGGAACCATCTACCCGGATGTCATAGAATCCGCTGGCATCGAGGGAATAGCCTCAAAGATCAAATCCCACCACAACGTGGGTGGACTGCCAGAAAGGATGAACATGGGAATAGTGGAGCCCCTCAGGATGCTTTTCAAGGACGAGGTCCGTCGCGTCGGCAGGGCCCTCGGAATCAAGGAAGAACTTGTCGGAAGGCATCCCTTCCCGGGACCTTCCCTCGCTGTCAGGGTCATAGGCGACATCACGAAGGAAAAGCTGGACGTACTCAGGGAAGCCGATGACATATTCATAAAAGGGCTGCGGAACTACGACTGCACTTCCCTCCACCTCCCTTCTGCTTCCGATCCTAGAGTCGAGGCACAAAACCTCTATGATGCGATCTGGCAGGCCGGAGTGATCCTGCTCCCGGTAAGGAGCGTCGGAGTCATGGGAGATGAACGCACTTACGAGAATCCAGTAGCACTCAGGGCAGTCGTCTCGACCGACGCCATGACGGCAGACTGGTTCCACTTCCCCTATGATTTCCTTGCCCAGGTCAGCAATGACATTATCAACAAGGTCAAGGGGGTCAACAGGGTAGTTTACGACATCTCGTCCAAACCACCGGCAACCATAGAATGGGAATAATTCTTAACACATAATCAAGATGACAACAAGCAACGTTCGTCCCGCTGACATGGAGCGGATCACTACTGCCGAACTGGCGCAGAAATTCATTGAAGAACAGATTAAGGAGCTGCGCGCCCAGATCGGCGACAAGAAGGTTCTCCTTGCTTTGTCTGGCGGTGTAGACTCATCAGTGGTTGCCGCCTTGCTGATCAAGGCTGTGGGTAAACAACTGGTCTCTGTCCATGTCAACCATGGACTCCTCCGCAAAGGTGAGCCCGAGCAGGTGGTGCGGGTGTTCCGAGATGAGCTTGGAGCCAACCTGGTGTACGTTGACGCCGTGGACCGCTTCCTCGACAAGCTTGCCGGAGTGGCAGATCCCGAGCAGAAGTGCAAGATCATCGGTGCTGAATTCATCCGCGTGTTCGAAGAAGAGGCCCGCAAGCTGGATGGCATAAGCTTCCTGGCCCAGGGGACAATCTATCCTGACATCATCGAATCCGGACCTGTGAAGTCCCACCACAATGTCGGCGGTCTGCCAGAAGACTTGCAGTTCGAGCTCGTAGAGCCTATCAAGCTGCTCTTCAAGGACGAAGTCCGCGTCGTAGGCAAGCAACTTGGACTGCCCGACAACATGGTCTACCGCCAGCCGTTCCCCGGCCCGGGCCTGGGAGTCCGTTGCACCGGAGCCATCACCCGCGACAGGCTCGAGGCACTGCGCGAGAGCGATGCAATCCTGCGTGAGGAATTCGCCAAGAACGGTCTGGAAGGGAAGGTGTGGCAGTACTTCACAGTGGTTCCCGACTACAAGTCAACGGGAGTCAAGGATGGCAAGCGCAGCTGGGACTGGCCTGTCATCATCCGTGCCGTCAACACCCGCGATGCAATGACTGCAACCATCGAGGAGATCCCCTACGAACTGCTGCATCACATCACAAAGCGAATAGTCACTGAAGTTCCGGGGGTGAACCGCGTCCTTTACGACCTCACTCCGAAGCCGACCGGAACCATTGAGTGGGAGTAATAAAACAACTGTGACATGAATACATTACTGAAACTGGCTGCGACCGCGGCACTGTCCGTCATTGCATTATCTTCCTACGCCCAGCCGTCCAATCCCTACGAGCTTCCGGATCCCTTGAAGATGGAAGACGGAAGGATTGTCAAAAACAAGCGCCAATGGATCAACGAACGCCGCCCCGAACTGATGGAAATGCTTCGCTCCCAGATGTTCGGACGCGAACCTGCTGCTGATGCTGCTCCGGACATCCATTACACTCTCCTGGAAGAAAGCAAGGATGCCTTCGGAGGCCTCGCTACAAGGCGCCAGGTGAAGATCAGCTTCGACAAGGACGAGAATTACTATCTTGTCCTCCTGATGTACATCCCCAACAAGCACAACGGCCCGGTCCCGGCCTTCCTCGGTCCCAACTTCAAGGGCAACCATGCCACGACCGACGACCCGGAGGTGCTCATGCCTACAAAAGAGAAGCTTGCGACCTTCGCTCCCGGCTATAAGGTCGAACCTCGCGATGCCAATGGTCACCGTTGGGAATATGAATACATCCTATCACATGGCTACGCTGTTGCGACATTCTGCTATAACGACGTGGATCCAGACTTCCATGATGGTTTCCATAACGGAATCCACGGACTGATCGATGGTGACAAGCCCCGCAACGGTGAATCCTGGGGGTCGATCTCGGCATGGGCCTGGAGCCTGTCACGGTGCCTCGACTACCTGGAGACAGTGAAGGAGATCGATGCCAAGAAGGTAGCAGTCATCGGCCACTCACGCCTCGGAAAGACATCCCTGTGGGCAGGTGCCACCGACCAGAGGTTCGCACTTGTCATCTCCAACGATTCTGGTTGCTCCGGCGCTGCAATAGCAAGGAGGAAGTTCGGAGAGACAGTCGCCGCTATCAACAAGAGTTTCCCTCACTGGTTCTGCGACAACTACAAGGCTTACGGTGGCAGGGAGGAAATGATGCCCTGGGACCAGCATGAACTCATCGCCATGATAGCTCCCAGACCTGTGTACGTTGCAAGTGCCAGCGAAGATTCATGGGCCGATCCGGTCGGAGAGTATTTCAGCCTGGTCGGCGCAGCTTCCGTCTATAACCTGTTCGGCTACGACGGCATCACAGACAGGAATGTCCCTGGAATCGAGCATCCGGTGGTTGTCGGAAGGATGGGTCACCACATAAGAAAAGGCGAACACAATGTCCGCCTCTATGACTGGGAAAACTACGTCGCTTTCGCTGACCGCTTCCTGAAATAGCTAGAATCTCATCATCACTACACCCAGCACACGGTGGTTGGTGATCCAATGAAGGTCTTCCAACGGGCGTGCATAGTTGTCAAGCTTAGCCACGTTTCCGTACTGGACGCAGGTATTGTCGTACTCCAGGGCAACGGTAAGATTGCCGACATTGTAAGAAATGGTAGGAGTCAGCCGGAACATCTGCGCAAGGTCCCTGGTTCCGGCGGAGAAGAAATAAATGTCAGTTGGACGGCAGTATCCGGCATCGTTGACTGAAAGGTTATGTTGGGTCCCAAGAGACTTGTGATAGCCTCCCATGCACATGAAACGGAGTTTTCGCCCATAGCTGATAGACAGGAACGAGACGGAAGCCCTCAGAGGAGTGTAGAGGTAGTTCCAAGGGTCACGCCAGTCGTACAAGGCGTATCCGCTCATCAGCTGCATGTGATCTCCTCCCTGGGCGAAAACCGACTTTGCATTGATCTTGAAGTCCCCGCTTTCAAACTGAAGATAAGCGAAGGGGCTGATCATGTTTATCCTGTCATAAACCTTCGAGCCAACATCGTAAGGATTGTCCTCAGTATAATTGGCAGTGGTAGTCCTCCATCTTGGCCTGAGACTGATGAAATCAGCACCTACCCTGGCGAGGAAATGAGAGGAACGGAAAGACAGGCCAGCATAAAGTTCCGGGATCAAGCCGTATTTGACATAGGCTGAAGAGGGACCGGCCGGTCCTGTGGGAAGGAACTGGAAAGGATACAAAGCTCCTGCCGTCAGGCTGATGCCATTGAACAGAGTGAAATCCAGAATGAGCTGAGGACTCCTCGAGTGGGGGCTGAAAGGAGAACCGGACTCGACATTGACACAATAGGGCATGTCTGCTGCCATGGGGTGCCATGCCTGGCCTGCCCTGATGGAAAACTTGTTCTCCATGTATCCCACATGATTCCAAACAAGGTCGACATATGCCTGCCGGAAGCGCATCGAGGCAGAAGTTCCGTTAAGCAGATAAAAATCCGCCTCTACCCTGCCGCTCACATCCAGGCTACCGTAGTTAAACCCGGCAAACTCCAATCCAAGCTGGGATGTAAGCGCGCACATCTTAATGGATGGATTGGAATAGACATCCTGTCCTTCAAGATTATGGCTGTAATCGCGAGGTACGTAGAAAAACATGTCCTCAGCACCGGCTTTTACGTCCCTGGTGTCGAAGATGGCATAAGAACGTACCGAGCCGTAGGGATGGACATGTCCCAACAATCCCGCGGAGGCATCCTGGGCCTTCATTGAGGGGGCCCAGGAAAGCGTCGCGGTCATAATCAATGCAATGAAATATGACTTTTTCATAGCCAGGTTCAGATTAAGGTTTTAGAAGGTGAATTTCACCAGGGCCTGGACACGGTTGTTGGTGATCCAGTGGAGATTGTCCTGTGCAAGACCATTCTTTCCAATGTACTTTTGGCCGGCAAAGGTCTTGTAGTCTCCGTACTGGATGCTCGTCACCTCATATTCAAGACCGATGGCGAACTTGCCGATGTTATGTATTACGGTGGGGGTGAGCCTCCACATCATATTCATGTTGGAGAAACTGTTCTTGCTGAAGTAGAGCTCGGAAGCAGGGACATAATCAATGACGTCCTTCAGGACTGTCCCGCTGTAGAGATCCTTCAATGTTCCGAAGTTCTTCACGAAACCGGCGAACAGGATAGCCTGGGTCTTCTTGCCGTATGCCAGGCTGAGCCAGGATGAAGAGTTGACGGTAGGAGTGTAGTCATAGCTGCCGTCTGGATTGATATCGGAAATACCGTAGCCTCCGTTGAGGTTGAAGTGCTCACCGGCCTGGGCATAGATAGTCTTGAACTTAGCCGAGAAGAGGCCTTTCTTGTACTGTGCGAAAAGGAAGGGAGAGACAGTAGTGATCCTGTCGCTGACCTTCTTCTTGCCATCGTTCCAGCGGGGCTTTATGGAAAGCATGTCTACTCCGACCTTGGCAGAAAAGTCACCGCCTTTGATGTTGGCACCAAGATAGAGCTCGGGGATGCCGCTATACTTGATATAGTTGGCGGAAGCACCGCCAGGTCCGGCGGAAGTGTACTGCATTTGCCAGATGGCGGCAGCAGTGATCGAGAAGTTCTCAGCCATGCTGAGATCAAGCTTCACAAGAGGAGTACGTGAGAAAGGACCGAACGGTGCTCCGGTGTTCAGGGAGAACACATCGGGCATGTCGGCAGCCATGGGATGCCATGTCTGGCCTGCTGTAACGAGCCAGTCGCCCTTACCGATAGTAGCGAAGGCCTGGCGAAGGCGGAGCTGGGCAGTACCGGTCACGCCTGACACTCCACTGTAGAAGTCGGTCTCGATCTTGCCTCCGATCTTGAAACCGTCGAATTCATATCCAATGAGGTCGAGGCCAAGACGGGTAGTAAGTGCAGCAAAGCGGAAGGTTGCCTGCTCGTTAAGATCCTCTCCGTCTACGATCAGTTCATCCTTGGGGACATAGTAGAAGAAATCCTCGGTGCCAGCTACACTCTCGCGGGTGTCGAAGGCGAAGTAGTTACGGACGAAGCCGTAGGGCTTGAGGGTTACAGCCTTCTCCTGAGCACCTAGTGAAGCACAGATAGCTAGCAGGGAGATTGAGATTGTTAAGATTCTTTTCATATTATGCAAAAGGGAAAATTGTTGTAAGCCAGAAATAGCCGAGGACAAAGCCTACGACACCTATGATGATGCCGACCTTGGCCATGTCCTTGGTCTCGACCAGGCCTGTTGAAGCCGCGATGGCATTCGGAGGGGTCGATATCGGGAAGCACATTGCGATGGAGGCGCAGACGGCGATGAAGGAAATCATGGCCTTTGTACCTCCGGCAGCAAGGAACTGTGCGTTATTGGCTGCAGACGGATCTGCCATGCCTTCAGCCACGACAATCAGGATAGGGATCAGCAGGGCTGCAGTAGCAGAGTTGCTGATGAAGTTGGAGAGGAAGTAGCAGACGAGGCCGGCGACAACCAGAACGAGCACGACTGACATCGAACCGAAAGGAATGGCTTCGATAAGCACTTTCGCAAGACCTGTCTCCTGGAGACAAGTTCCGAGGGCGAAACCTCCTGCCACCAGCCACAGCACGCTCCAGTTAATGTCCTTGATGTCCTCCTTTGTGAATATTCCAGTACAAGTCAGGACGGCAAGGGGGATGAGGGCAACCACGTTGGAGTTGATCTTGGTGATCTGCTCAGTAGCCCAAAGGACTATGGTTCCGATGAAGGTGATCCAGACGAGATAGTATCTCCAGTCTTTTTCCTTGTTGCTCTTGGGGATCTCAAGCCTGACTTCCTTAGACTTGAAGGGGAAGAAAAGCTGGAGGAGGATCCACGCAAAGAGTATCATGATGATCACGTATGGAATCATCCTGCCCATCCACTCGACGAAGGAGACCTCGGCACCGGCCTCGGCCAGGAACTTGACAGCAGTAGCGTTCGGAGGAGTTCCGATAGGGGTACCGATACCTCCGATGTTGGCGGCGATCGGAATAGCCAGAGCGAGTCCTACCTTACCCTTGTCGTCCTTCGGCAGAACCGAAAGGACAGGTGCGAGGAAAGCCAGCATCATGGCCGCGGTGGCAGTGTTGCTCATGAACATCGAGAACACGGAGATCACGATGAGGAAACCAAGGAGAACCATCTTGGGATTTGTTCCGAAAGGAGCGAGCAGGAACCTGGCGAGAGTCACGTCAAGACCGTATTTCTCAGCCATGATGGCAAGTACGAAGCCTCCGAGGAAGAGCATCACCACTGGATCCGCAAAAGCAGCCATGATGTTCTTGTAGTTGACCAACTGTCCAGCCTCGGGAGTGCAGAAGAAACCTATTCCCTTGTTCGAAACTGTCAGCAAAGCTATGACTATCAAGAGGACGGAAGTGGTCCAGTTAGGGATGATTTCAAACATCCACATCAGAGCCGCAAAGGCGAAAAGGGCGATGACTCTCTGCTGACTGACCGTCAGGGCGTCAATTCCGTAGAAAGATGTAGGCACGCACCACAAGAAAAGCGTGACCAGGAGTACGATCGGAAGAAGAACACAATATTTTACATTGAATTTCTTCTTCCCAGCTGTTTCAATTGTCTTTTCAGCCATATTGAATATTGTTTTTGATTATTATTTCTGGAACTCGAACTTGATGTCTATAGGAATGTTCTCGAGACGGATGTTCACCAGGTCCGCCTTGAAGGCGTCTGAGAGGGAGCAATACTTCTGTTCGAACTGCTCGGCGAACTCATAGTCTCCGGTAGCCTGGGTCCTGATGATGATTCCGGTCAGTTCGGCAGCGGCATCGAGCAGCTTCTGCTGGTCGATACTGTACTTCCCACTGTCTCCGCGCTTGAAAGCGCCCTGCTCATACAAATAGTTGAAGACCATGACATAAGCCCTTCCAAGAAGGGATTCCGCACCAAATCTTTGTGAACGGATCAGGTTGGCCACAAAGGTGTTGATAGCCGAAGCCTTTGAATTAATACCGGGAAGCTTGTGCTCGTCTATCATCTTGCAGACGAGATAAAGTCCCAGCACATTGGCCTTGGCATCCTCCCATGTAAGATTCTTGTTGCCCATGGCTTCATAGACAGGGCCTTTACCATTGACAGTCTGCTTGACTCCAAGAGCATGTGCTATCTCACGGAATACGACATTCCAGTAGAAAGACTCGGCATCGAGAGTAGCCTGGTCATCAGCACTAAGGACAACCATTCCGACCGGACTTACCAACCTGTTGAATTTCTCGACGATCACGTTATGGAGCAAGGCTGTGCGAGTGCCCTTCTCCGCCTGGACCTTGGGATCATAAGGGAGGTTGAGAGCCATGAGCTTTATTCCGGCATTCGCATGGCCTGAGCAATAGATGGCATCATAAGTGTAGATGTCGGAGTCCTTCCCGGGCACGAAAGTCTTGTACTGATCCTCGCAAGGCAAGGCTTTCTGGAAATCAGGGAGCATGTCCGCAAAAGTGTTCACAAGTTCTGTACGCTTGATGTCTTTCAGAAGGACATAGGCCTCGTAGGACCTCTTCATTCCATAGAGATGGTCGTCATTGATCTCGTTCGGGCCGATGATAAGGTCCATCTTGCTGTCTGTCATGTCCAGCCAGGCACAGTCGGAGTCGTAGTAATTGTCAGTCCTGAGAGCGTCTACCTTGGAAAGGAGATAATTCCTCACGCTCTCCTTGATGGTGATGTCAGCGGCTGCGATGAGATAGTTGCAGATCTTGTCGATGTTGTGCTTGTAGGCATCATGGAACCACACGGTCTCGAGAGCACCTTCGGGGGTCCTCCTGATAAGGGTATACGGGCTGCTCTTTGCAGGATCCTCCAGAGCGTCGAACTCGGCGGAAGTCATGTCTGCGGGATAGAAGTTGGCACCAGCCGGTTCATGACCGTAACCCTCTATGAAAGGTTCACCGTCAACACGGTTCCATGGTCCATAATTGATAAGGGCGAATTCCTTCAGATCCTCATCCGTCAGCGACTCGATCGCCTTCTTGTCACCGAAACTCTGCATCCAATAGATAGAGTCCGCCTGGTCGGCAGCGAACTTGTAAAGATTGAGGACTTCCTTGCCATTGTCCGTTATTCCGGAAAGGTCAGGGGCCGCGATCTTCACGAGGGCGTACTCATCGGCCTTTTTCTGGACAGCGGACTTGCTCCCCGTATTGCAAGAAACCACAAGGGGAAGCAGCATCATTGCCAGAACTATTCTTTTCATTTTGATATAGTTATTTACATTAATTATCCACTAACGGGAATATCTTGCAAATATAAACAATATAAACGAAAAACAGGCAAACCGGACCTGCCGATTCACCTGTTTTAGGAATATGCCGGGAAGGACTAGATAACGCCCTGCTCGAGCATGGCCTCAGCCACCTTCATGAAGCCTGCGATATTGGCTCCCTTGACATAGTCAATGGTTCCATCCTCGCGGGTTCCGTACTTGACGCACTGCTCGTGGATGCTCTGCATGATCCAGTGAAGTTTGTCGTCGACCTCCTGGGCAGACCAGCTGAGGTGAGCGGCGTTCTGGGTCATCTCAAGACCGGAAGTGGCGACGCCACCTGCGTTGACAGCCTTGCCTGGAGCGAAGAGAATGCCATTGTTCTGGAAATAGTGGATAGCACCGGGCTGGCATCCCATGTTGGACACCTCGCAGCAGCACCAGCAGCCATTGGCGACGAGTTCCTTTGCGTCGTCCTCGCTAAGCTCATTCTGGAATGCGCAAGGAAGAGCGATGTCGACAGGAATGCTCCAAGCCTTCTTTCCGGCGGTGAAGAATGCCTTCTCAGGGAACTTGGTTGCCATGTCCTCGACCTTGTTACGGTTGGAAGCACGCATCTCAAGCATGTAGTCGATCATTTCCTTGGTGATTCCGTCAGGAATATGGCAGACACCATCGGGACCGGAGATAGCCACGACCTTGGCGCCAAGCTCACGGGCCTTGGTAGCTGCACCCCAAGCGACGTTACCGAAGCCGGAGAGAGCGACCTTCTTGCCTTCGATGTCCTTGCCTGCCTTGTGGAGAAGGTGCTGGGTGAAATAGAGGGCACCGAAACCGGTGGCCTCAGGACGAAGGATGGAGCCACCCCATGTAGCGCCCTTGCCGGTGAGAACACCGGTGTGGTACTGGCGGGCAAGCTTCTGGTACATTCCGTTAAGGAAACCGATCTCACGGCCGCCGACACCCACGTCACCTGCAGGGATGTCCTGGTCGGGACCGATGCAGCGCCAGAGCTCAAGCATGAAGGCCTGGCAGAAACGCATGATCTCAGCGTTGGACTTGCCGACCGGGTCGAAATCGGAACCTCCCTTAGCACCACCCATAGGAAGGGTTGTAAGGGCATTCTTGAAAGTCTGCTCGAAACCGAGGAACTTCAGCATGGAAGGAGTGACAGCCTTGTGGAAACGGAGACCTCCCTTGTAGGGTCCGATAGCGCTGTTGAACTGTACGCGATAGCCCAGGTTGGTCTGGACATCACCGTTATCGTCAATCCAGGTAACACGGAAAGTGAAGATCCTGTCGGGCTCGACGATTCTCTCGACGATCTTTGCCTTCTCAAACTCAGGATGCTGGTTGTAGACATCCTCGATGGACTCAAGAACCTCCTGTACCGCCTGGAGATATTCTTTCTCTGTAGGATACTTGGCCTGGAGACGGGCCATTATTTCTGTGGTTTTCATGATGTATGAAAGTGTTACGTAATATTTATGGATTAATCTATTTCTGTTCCCAAGTAGAACCGCTCACAAGAAGGGAATCCATGTCGTGGATCCTGGCCTTGGCAGAGACCTCCTCGACCTGCCTTGCGACCTCGTCTTCGTAGGTCTGCGCAGGCACCTGGCGGATGACGCCAAGGGCGACAGGGAATTCCGGCCATCTCATCTCAGCAAGCATGGTCTGCAGACCAAGATTGTCTGAATGGCTGTCATGAGTCAGGATGTCATCTTCAGTGACGCCATCCTCGCCTATGGTCACGACCTTCAGCTTCCAGCCGTCCAGCATGATGCCCTTGTTGCGGTCTTTTCCGAATATCATTTTCTCTCCGTCGCGGAGAACTATGGTCCTGTCCGCCTTGACATCCTTTGCGGAGATCTCGGCATGGGAGCCGTTGTTGAATATCATGCAGTTCGTCAGGAACTCCATGACAGCAGTGCCATGATGCCTGGAAGCGGCCAGCATGATTTCTTGATTAAGGGCAAGTTCGGTGTCTATGCTCCTGGCAAAGAAGGTTCCCTTGGCTCCCAAAACGAGGCTTCCGGGATTGAACGGAGGCTCAACTGTACCGTAAGGAGAAGTCTTCGTGACAGTTCCGAGCCTTGACGTCGGAGAATACTGTCCCTTGGTCATGCCATAGATACGGTTGTTGAACAACATCAGGTTGATGTCGATGTTCCTGCGGATGGCATGGATGAAATGGTTGCCACCGATTGCAAGTGCGTCACCGTCACCGCTCACCTGCCAGACACAAAGGTCCGGATTGGCGACCTTGATTCCGGTCGCAATCGCAGTGGCACGTCCATGGATGCTGTGGAAGCCATAGGTGTCCATGTAATACGGGAGCCTGGAGGAGCAACCGATTCCGGAAACTACCACTATCTTGTCCTTGTCTATTCCTTTCTCTTCACAAACTACCGGGAGTGTCCTCTGCAGGGCCGCCAGCACGGAGAAATCTCCGCATCCCGGGCACCACCTGATCTCCTGGTCGCTCTTGAAATCCTTGAATGTGTATTTTGCCATGGCTAGTCCTCCTGTTCTTTCAATAGTTCGGGTGCCACGGCACCTATGATGTCCCTCACCAGGAAGACCTGGCCCTGGACCTTGTCGCAGCCGATATATTCAAACTCAGGGAAGCAGCTCCTGAGATAAGCCTCGAACTGTCCGCTGTTGAGTTCGCAGACTATGATCTTCTTGAATCCCGAGAGAACCTCTCGAGTGTTCTTAGGAAGAGGGTTGATGTAATCGAAGTGAACACGGCTTACATTAATGCCACGGGACCTGAGCTCTTCCGCTGCGGTGAGGATATGTCCCATGGTACCGCCCCAACCGACGAGCAGTACGTCTCCGCTTTCAGGACCGTCGATGACGAGATCCGGAATGGCTTCAGCGACACGGGCGACTTTTTCAGCACGCTCTGCTACCATGAGGGCATGGTTGTCCGGATCCGTGGAAAGGACTCCTGAATGAGTCTTCTCGAGCCCTCCGACGCGATGTTCAAGACCGGGAGTGCCTGCAGGTGCCCAATCCCTCGCAAGAGTCTTTTCGTCCCTGCGGAAAGGCTGGAACTTGGTTCCGTCAGCTTTCGCGATACGTGGCCTGATGACGGGATAATCGCTCATCGAAGGAATCTTCCAGGGCTCTGATCCGTTCCCGAGGAAGCCTTCTGAGAGGAGGAGCACCGGAGTCATGTGCTCAAGGGCTATCTTGGCTGCATTGAAAGCAGCATCGAAGCAGTTGGCTGGAGAATGGGCAGCCATGACCACAACGGGACTTTCACCGTTACGTCCATAAAGGGCCTCGTTCAGGTCGGTCTGCTCCGTCTTTGTAGGCATACCGGTGCAGGGGCCTGCCCTCTGTACGTCGACTACGACCAATGGAAGTTCTGTCATCACGGCCAGTCCGAGAGCTTCGGATTTGAGTGAAAGACCGGGACCTGAAGTAGTGGTGACAGCAAGGCTGCCTGCAAAGGAGGCACCGATGGCGGAACATATTCCTGCGATCTCGTCCTCTGTCTGCATGGTCTTGACCCCAAGATTCTTGTGAATTGCAAGTTCCTCGAGAATGGCTGTCGCAGGAGTGATAGGATAGGAACCGCAGAAAAGAGGAAGGCCTGATTTCTCGGATGCAGCCATAAGGCCCCACGCAAGAGCCTGGTTGCCGGTGATGTTCCTGTAGATGCCCTTCTCCTTGGCCTCGGGGACAATCGTGTAGGTGTCAGCCACAGCCTGAATGTTGGATGCATAGTTGTAGCCGTCGTTGACAACCTTGCGGTTAGGCTCGATCATCTCCGGGTGCTTCTTCCTGAAGCGGCCCTCGAGATAAGTGTAGACGTAGTCCAGGGGACGGTTGTAGATGAAACAAGCCATTCCGAGAGTGAACATGTTCTTGCACTTGTGGATCGAAGCGATGTCAAGTCCGCTGTCCTTAAGGCTTTCTTCCGTCAGTTTGGTGATCGGCGCTATGATGATGTTCCTGTCCTCGATGTGGAGTTCCTCAAACGGATTGCCCTTGAAGCCGGCCTTGTCCAGGCCCATGTCATCGAAAGCATCCTCGTTTACAAGGACCGTAGCGTTTCTCTTGAGCCACTTGGCATTTGCCTTCAAGGCTGCAGGATTCATGGCGACCAGCATGTCGCAGAAATCGCCGGGGGTGTTAACCTTGCCGCTCCCTATATGAACCTGAAAACCGGACACGCCGGCGACGGTGCCCTTAGGGGCCCTTATCTCTGCCGGATAGTCCGGAAATGTGGAGAGGCCGTTGCCGTAGATGGCTGAGAGGTTGGCGAACAAGGTACCGGTGAGCTGCATTCCGTCTCCCGAATCACCTGCGAACCTGATTACGACATCCTTGGCATCAATAACCTTATGTTGCATTACTAATTATGAAAGTTTACCTATTCTTTGAATATTGTTGCAAATGTAAAGAATAAAATACATAAATAACAACAAACTCGAAGAAAAAAGGAAGATTTTTGAGCTAAGAGCAAAAAAAGACAGGCCGATGGCCTGCCTCTCTTTATGGAATAATCAAATTATTGCTGCTGTTGCTGTGCCTGGAGCTCCTTCTGGAGAGCCTCGATAGTCCTTCCGGCAGGGATGTTGAGAGCCTTCCTGGCGTCGGGAGTGAGATCCTTGCACTGGGACTTGTCGAAGTAAATGAACTGGCTGGGATCGAAGACCATGGTGTAGCCACCGGCCTTCGCAAGCTTCTCGACAGCCTCAAGAGCCTTCTTCTGGATAGGCTCCATAAGCTGCTGCTGTTGCTGCTGAAGCTCGACCTGGATAGTCTGCTGGAATTCCTGGATCCTGTTCTGGATGTCAGTGAGTTCCTTCTCCTTGCTCTCCTTGATGGCCGGAGTCCAGGTAGACTGCTTCTGCTGGTACTCGGTGAACTTGGCATTACCCTCGTTGACCATGCTCTCGTAAGTCTCGTTAGCCTCCTTTTGAGCGGTCTGCATCTGAGTCCTCGCTGCGTCGGATTCAGGCATGAGCATCACGATTTCATTGAAGTCGACATAGGCGAATTTCACCTGTGCTGAAGCAGTGAGAGTGAACAATGCCATTGCGGCAAACAAAAAGATCTTTTTCATATCAAATTCAATTTTATAGTTTGCTAAATTGTAACGTTACGAAACAGTGTTATGCAAAGGTCGTGCAAATTTAAAAATAAAAACATAAAATACTATCAGAACTGCTGACCTATCATGAAGTGGAACTGGCTTCTCTCCTTCTTGACAGGGTTGTCGAAACCATATCCCCAGTCGATTCCTAGCAAGCCGATCATCGGGAGGAAGACCCTCACACCGACTCCTGCAGACCTCTGGATCTGGAATGGATTGAATTTCTTAATGTCTGACCAGCAATTACCTCCTTCAAGGAATGCCAGCACGAAGATCGTGGACTGAGGCTGGAGGATTACAGGGTAGCGCACCTCCATGGTGAACTTGTCATAGACATTACCCGCATAATAGCCGTTGGTGTTGTATGGAGTTGCCTCCCAAGGAGTAAGGGAGTAATTCTCATAACCACGCATTGCGATGACATCGGATCCGTAAGTGTCGTAACCGTACATACCGTCACCACCAAGGCGGAATCCCTCGAACGGAGAATAACCCCACCTGCGGTTGTAGTAACCCAGGTAACCGAACTGGGCCCTGCCCATGACCACGAGGTCACCGATAACCTTGGTGTAAGTCTCTGCACTGAACTTCCACTTATGGTACTCAATCCACTTGTAACGCTGCTGGGAGGTCCAGTTGTCGTAGTTTATGTCCTTGTAGTTAGACACCCGTGTCGGATTGCCCGAGGCATCCAGGGTACCCAGATCCTTCTTCCTGAACAATGAATAAGGAGGAGTCAGCTGCACGCTGGCAGTGAAGATGGAACCCGACCTTGGATAGATCTGCTGGTCGGTGGATGTCCTGCTGAGCGTAGAGGTGTAACTGAGGTTATGCGAAATACCGTCAGTGAACATGAAATAACCGCTGAACCAGTTCTTCAGGTTATAGACCTGCCAGCTGAGACCATTGTAGAAAGTGAAATAGTCATCCGGCCACTTGAGACGGGTACCGATGCCACCGGTAAAACCGTAGACCTGCATGACTTTGTCGTTGCTCAGGATACCGATTGCCAGGTAGGAGTCAGTCTGCCTGGTATAGTACGACTGCAGGCTGAGCGAAGTCGGCTTCTTCTGTGTGAGCCAAGGCTCCGTAAAGCTGAAGATGAGGGAAGTGTAGTAGGTACCGTTGGTCTGGAAACGCAGCGAAAGGTTCTGGGCGTCTCCAAGAGGAACTGGCCTCCACGCATTCTTGTCCAGCATCCTCCTGGTAGAGAAGTTGTTGAAGCTGACACCTACGGTAGCCACGAAAGTATTGGCTCCCCAACCTCCGGAAAGTTCCAGCTGGCTGGAAGGCTTCTCAGTGACATTGTAGACGAGGTCGACTGTATTGTTCAGCTGGTTAGGCACAATGGAATAACCACCTTCCCCGGCTATGGCTTCCGGATCGAACTGTCCCAGGGATGCAATTTCCCTGATGGACCTCTCGAAGTTGGTCTGGCTGAAGAGTGCGCCCGGCCTCGTGTAGATCTGCCTGCGGACAACCTTTTCACTCGTCAGATCGTTGCCATTGATCACGATGTTGTTCAGAGTGGCCTGCTTGCCTTCTGAAATCCTCATCTCCACATCCACGGAATCTCCGTCTATGTTGAGCTCGACCGGCGTGACATTGAAGAAAAGATAGCCCTCGTCGCGGTAAAGTTTGGAGACATCATAGTCTGTCTGCTTTCCACCTCCCGTGAGCCTCTTCTGCATGGTCACCATGTCATAAGGGTCACCCTTCTTGATCTGGAGGATGGAATTGAGCTGGTCGGCGGAATGGACCGAGTTTCCGGTCCAGGTAATATTCCTGAAATAGTATTTCTTTCCCTGGTCGAACTTGAAGTCGATTCCAAGGCGTCCTGGCTCTACGTAGTAGATGGAATCCTTGAGGATCCTTGCATCACGGAAACCTGCCTCGTTGAACTTGCTGATAAGGTTGAGCTTGTCCTGAGGATATTCTTTCTCGTTGAATTTCTTGCTGTTGAAGAAGTTGTAGATCTTTTTCGCCTTGGTCTTCTTCATGGAGCGGGCCAGCTTGAAGTCGGAAACTCCTTCATTGCCTTCGAAGTTGATATCCCTGATCCTGACCTTCTCACCCTTGTCCACTGCGAAATTGACCCTGATAGCATTCTTGATAATGCTGTCCTTCTGGGTCTGGACGTCGACCTCGCAATTGAGGAAACCTTTCTCGGAATAGTATTTCTTGATGATACCGGTAGAAGTCGTGGCCACATATTCAGAGAACTCGCCTCCCCTGCGAAGGCTCAGCCTGTCCCTCAGGTCCTTCTCCTCTCCTTTCTTGACTCCCGAGAACAACCACGCGGAGACTCTCGGACGCTCCTTGATGCTGATCTTGAACCAAGCCGAATCCCCGGCTGCATTCAGATGGTCGATTGCCAGTGCTACGTCCTCGAAATACCTCTGGCTCCAGAGCCTCTGAACAATCGATGTGATTTCGTCGCTCGGGACTGTCAGTTGCATACCTTTCTGAAGGCCGGTCAGGGAGATGATCTGCTGATCACCGAAATGAGTGTTTCCTTCAACCAGGACACCGCCGACATAATAGGTCTGCGGCTGGTCATAATTCACCTCTACCGGCTCGCTGGCAGTCTCCACTTCCTGGCCGAAAGCCGTGAAGCAGACCAGCGAAAGGGCTATAAGACATAACAGACGATATATCTTCATCAAAAAAAGCTTCATTGAAATTCAAGAATGCAAATATACGCAATTATTTAACTTTTCCATACCTGCGGTTCCGCTTTGAGTATTCTTCAAGGGCGGAACGGAACTCTTCCTTGCGGAAATCGGGCCAAAGGGTATCGACGAAGAGCAGTTCTGAATATGCAGCCTGCCACAGCAGGTAATTGCTGATTCTCTGCTCCCCGGAAGTCCTGATGATAAGGTCAGGATCCGGGACCCCGGCGGTCACAAGGAGCCCTGAAAGATCGTCAAGGCTTGCATTTTCAAGGCCTTCGGGATCGGAGGCATATTTCTTCGCCAATTTCTTGGCAGCCTGGAGGATGTCCCACTTACCGCTGTAGCTGAGGAATATAATAAGGTCAAGCACCGGTTCCACCCCAGGAGCGGGAGCGGTCATGGCCTCGGCATCGCGGATAGAAGTGAGAAGTTCCTTGTCCAGGCGGTCCACATTGCCAAGCACGCGGAACCGGACTCCCTGCTTCTTAAGAGCCGCCATCTCATTAGCTATTGCTTTGAACATCAATCCCATCAGAGTGCTGACTTCAGAATCGGGACGGCCCCAGTTCTCCTCTGAAAACGCAAAAAGGGAAAGATAGCGCACTCCGGTCTCGACTGCTGCCTCAACACACGCACGGACGCTTTCAACTCCATGCGAATGACCATAGACTCTTTCCTGCCCTCTCTGCCGGGCCCATCTTCCGTTTCCGTCCATGATGATGGACACATGCACGGGAACCTTGCTCTTGTCGTTCATTTCCTTATAGTTGTTCTCCGCCGTTCCGGATATCTTCTCCCCAGAATAGCTTTGTCGTGAGCGCCTTGACGAAACTAGATCTTTCAAGACGAACCCTTTTCAGCGAAAACTGTGCCACCCCGACATCGATTCTGGCGGAAGAAGAAAGCAGAAGGTTGCGGTTGTCCATCGACATCGTAACCTTCTCGTCACGGGACCTCATGGAAATCGAAATCCTGGTAGTGTCGGGAACCACAAGGGGACGCACATTCAGGTTGTGCGGTGCAATAGGAGCAACTATAAGGACCTTGGAAGACGGGACACAGATAGGGCCGCCCACACTCAAGGAATAAGCAGTGGAACCCGAGCTGGTCGAGACCAGGAGACCGTCCGCCCAATAAGTAGGAAGAGGATTCCCATCGATCGATACATCAATGCCAAGGATGGCCGCACCGCGGCGCAGGATGGAGATCTCGTTGAGCGAATAGGGCCAGAAAGAAGTCTCGGAATCCAGGATTTCCCCACTGATGGCCGTTTCCAGAAGTTCCCTGTCTTCAAGGGAATAGGAGCCGTCAATCAAGGCTTCAATCACCTCTTCCGGACTGTATTCAGAAAGGAAGCCTACACGGCCCAGGTTGACACCGAGCACCGGGATCCCGGAATCCCCCACCCTCTTCGCAGCAGAAAGGAAGGTTCCGTCGCCACCGACGCTCATCACCATGTCAGTCCCGGTACGTATGTCTTCCCCTGACTTAATCCCATAAAAATCGAACGGGCCGGAATACAAGGCCTCAAGCAAGGAGACAAACCTTGGATGCGAAAGTGTCGATTCGTCCCTGGAATATATTGCGATCTTCATTTTCAGGATGCTAACGTTACAATTTTCAAAATTAGCATAAATCTGATAAAATCTGAATAGAAATCACTACTTTTGTCACATGACAAGACTGAGTGTAAACATCAACAAGATAGCCACCATCCGCAACGCTCGCGGAGGGAACATGCCTGATGTAGAAAAGGCTGCAGTAGATTGTGAAAGGTTCGGAGCGGAAGGCATCACTGTCCATCCGAGGCCGGATGAAAGGCACATACGCTACTCCGACGTAAGGGCCATAAGGCCTCTGGTAAAGACGGAATTCAACATTGAAGGCAATCCTATTCCAAGTTTCGTCGACCTGGTCCTCGAGGTCGTTCCCGACCAGGTGACGCTGGTGCCCGACGCACACGATGCAATCACCTCCAACAAGGGTTGGGACACCATCCGCAACCGGGAATTCCTTACGGAGATCTGCAAGACATTCAAAACCAAGGGGATCCGCACCTCCATATTCATAGATCCGAACCCTGCGATGGCCGAAGGGGCCAAGGCCTGCGGCTGTGACAGGGTGGAACTCTACACGGCCGATTACGCAGCCCTTTACCCTTCAGGCCCCCAGAAGGCAATCGAGCCCTACCTGAGGACTGCCGAGAAGGTCAGGGAACTGGGTCTTGGGCTTAACGCAGGCCACGACCTCAACCTTGACAACCTCAAATTCTTCATCAGGACCATCCCATGGACTGACGAAGTTTCGATAGGCCATGCAGTCATCTGCGATGCCCTCTACATGGGGCTGGAGAAAACAATACAGGCCTATCTTTCGGAGATTAAGATTTTTTAATTATTTTTGTAGACTTGATTATTATTTAAAGTTATCATAAAATGAAACAAACACCACTGATCCTCAGCATCATAGCCCTTGTGGCAGTTGCTGCTCTCGGAATTATCCAGCTCACCGCTGACGGCAACGGCAAGAAAAAGGCCGCCGAAGGCGAGGTTGCCGAAGTCACCGCTAAAGAAGGAGCCATCGTCTGGTACGATCTCGACAGGGTTCTCAATGAATATGACATGGCCAACGACCTCAGATCCGTCGTCGAGACCAAGGCACAGAGCATCCAGGATGAGATCAACCGCAGGGGCAACAAGCTCCAGAGCGATGTCAACAAGTTCCAGAGCGATCTCGACAAGGGTGTCCTTATCCGTTCCGTAGCAGAACAGAGGAACCAGAAGCTCCAGCAGCAGCAGGCCAACTTCAACAACTACGCCGCCCAGAAGCAGCAGGAGATGGCCGAAGAGCAGCAGGTCATGATGAACCAGATTGCCGACGCAATCAAGACCTTCATCGACCAGTTCAACGAGGAGCACAAGTATGCAATGATCATCGCCACCCAGGGTGGCATTCTTCCCGCCCCCGTTTCATGCGGTGATCCCGACCTCGACATCACTGACGCCCTGCTCGCAGGACTGAACAGCGAATATGTAAAGAACAAGGGCAAGGACACAACAACCCCTGCCGCCAGCACAGACACCAAGGCCGAATAACTTGAGAATCGCGCTCCTTTCCTGTTTCTACCCTTTCAGAGGAGGGATTTCTCAGTTCAACGCAAGTCTCTACTTGGAACTGGGAAAGGAAAACACGGTCAAGGCGTTCAATTTCAAAAGGCAGTACCCTGGCTTCCTTTTTCCCGGGAAGACCCAGTACGTAACCAAGGACGATGATGCCGTACCCATCGAGAGCGAAGCTCTCCTGGATACGGCTAATCCTTTTACCTACGGCAGAACCTACAGGGCGATCCGGGACTGGAAACCGGATCTGGTGATCATAAGTTACTGGATGTCCTATTTCGGACCTTCGCTTGGCTACATCGCAAGAAGGCTGAAAAAGTATTGCAAGGTCATTTCGATCCTTCACAATGTCATCCCCCATGAGCCCAGGTTCTTCGACGCTCCCCTGACAAAGTATTTCCTGAGTGGCTGCAGCGGAAACGTAACCCTCTGCGACGAGGTTTCCGACGATCTCGGGAAGATCATGCCCAAGGCTCCGCAAGTCACCCTGTTCCATCCTGTCTACGCTCATTTCGGAGAAAGGATCCCGAGGGAAGAAGCCGAGAACATCCTAGGGCTGGAGCATGGGAAGAAGAATCTTCTTTTCTTCGGGCTTATCAGGGATTACAAAGGGCTTGACATCCTCCTCGAAGCCTTCGGCAAGCTGGACGAGAGTTACACCTTGATTGTCGCTGGCGAACCTTACGGTTCATTTGTCAAATACGAGGAGATCATTCGTCACTCTCCTGCCAAGGACAGGATCAAGCTGTTTACGAATTACATCAAGGACTCCGAAGTGAAGCTGTACTTCTCGGCAGCCGACCTTGCAGTCCTTCCATACCGTTCCGCCACTCAGAGCGGAATCAGCGCAATCTCATGGCACTTTGAAGTGCCCATGGTGGTGACTGATGTCGGCGGACTCAAGCAGTCGGTCGGAGACACAGGAACCGGACTCGTCGCCGAAAGGCCTGATCCGGACTGTGTCGTCGAAGAGATCCGGCGCTTCTTCTCCGACGAGAACATCAGGACACTCTGCATCAGCTCTATTAAGGCCGAAAAAGACAGGCTCTCTTGGAAATCATTCAGCAGGAAACTGCTGGACTTCACCGACAATTTGTACAAGAACGCATGAACAGAAAGATAATCCACATCCTGGCCGCTTCACTCCTCATCGCAGCCGCGGACACGGCTGTCTTCGCACAGGAGTACATCGCCCCGCAAGTTGTCGTCTCCAAAGAGAAGGTACGCTCCGGAGGCAAGGTTTACTATTCCCATGTCGTTCAGGAACGCCAGACGCTATATTCAATCAGCAAGGCCTACGGAGTGACGATCGAGGAGATCTATGAATCTAATCCTGCTCTCAACCTCCCGACCGAAGGGCTCAAGAAGAACCAGATCCTGATGATTCCTGTAAAGGAGAATGTCCAGCAGGAGGCCATGCCGGCAGAAGCATCGACTGTCCAGGTACAACAGCCTGCCCCCCAACCTGCAGCCGCAGATCAGGAAGACTACTTCATCCATAGGGTCAAATGGTTTGAAGACCTGGATGCCATAGCCAAGAAATACGGAGTGTCCAAGGAGTCGATCATCAACATCAACGGAATGACCTCCGACAAGGTCAAGCGTAAGCAGGAACTCAAGATCCCGCGTCATCCAGAAGAGTGGGAAGGAAGGTCGGTTGCAGTCCGGGAACCTGAAGTAACAGAGCCGGTCGAGGCCGAGGTCAGTGACACATTGGGAGACAATGAAGACAGAGAAGAAGGAGGCCTTTTAGACGACCTGTTCGTCAGGGAAGGCAAACACGATGTCAACGTCTCCATCCTTCTTCCTTTCTCCTCTCCCAGGAAAGGAGATAAGGTTTCGTTCATGGATTTCTATTGCGGTTCACTGCTCGCAGCCCGAACCATGGGAAGCCATGGCACCAACATTGACATCCGCGCCTATGACGTGAGTCAGGGTACTGTACCGGACCTGTCCGGGAGCGACTTCTCAATCGGTCCCGTCTCAAGGGCGGACATCATGAAGACAGCTTACCACAACAGAGGAGCTGCGTGGATAGTATCCCCTCTTGACATGCAGGTGGAGCCCCTGGCCGATTCTCTTAGCAACCTGATCCAGGCCCCGACTCCTACTTCGGTGCAAATAAAGGACATGGTGGAATGGATACGGGAGGATTTACGTTCCGGAGACAAGGTTATCGTGGTCAGTCCATCCGGTCAGACATCTTCCTACACCGACACGGTGTTGAAAGAACTTGAAAAAGCAGGTATTCCCTATTCTTCAAGCACACCTGGATCGGCGTCCTCCCATATGAACTCCGCAGGAACGAACAGGATCATCCTGGCCTGCGACTACACCGACAGGAGTACAGTATTCCTCATAGAAGCTGTCAGGAACCTCTACATGCTCTCCAGCAGGAGGCCGAACATAGTCCTCTACAGTACATCGAAGATCAGGACCTACGACCAGATCGATGTCGAGCAGCTGCACAAACTCAACCTGCATGCATGCGTGACTTACTTCGTCGACTACAACAGCAAGGATGTAAAGGACTTCCTCCTTCAATACAGGGCCTTGTTCATGGCTGAGCCCAGCCGTTCCGCTTACTCCGGCTATGATCTGATGAGGTATTTCTCAACCCTTTCCTACAAGTACGGGAAAAAGTGGCCGAAGGCCCTTGACCGGGTTGACTTCACCGGCTTGCAGAGTGATTTCAAGTTGGAAAGGACTGCGAGCGGCAGCTTCATCAACACTGCCGTACGCAGGGTGGTCTACAACCCGGATTATTCAGTTTCGCTGGTCAGATAGAAGCGCTTTCGCATTTTCGACTGCGGCAGTGCTGATCTGGCTGCCGCTTAGCATCCTGGCAATCTCCATCACTCGTTCCTCCCCATGGATGGGACGAATGGTTGTCGTAGCCAGGTCTTCGCTGTCGAAACCTTTCTCGACAAGATAATGTGCATCACCTTTGGCAGCGACCTGAGGAAGATGGGTAATTGCAAAGACCTGCATGTTTCGTCCCATGGAGCAGATCATCTGTCCCATCTTGTCTGCTGCGCTTCCGGACACTCCGGAATCGATCTCGTCGAAGATAAGAGTAGGCATATTCATAAAACGGCCCATCATTGCCTTCAAGCTCAGCATAAGGCGGGAAAGCTCTCCGCCTGAAGCACACTTTGCGACATCTTCAGGTTTGGCTCCTGACGCGGAGAAAAGGAAACGCACAGCATCCGAGCCTGTTGCCGACATTGGGGCTTCTTCGACAGAAACTTCGAAAACCGCCCTCTCAAGTTCAAGGGACCTGAGATCGGAAGAGACAGCTGCAGCAAAAGCCTCGCTGGATGAGACCCTGGATTCATGCAGGCGCAGACATATTCCTTCCATCTTCTCATTCAAGGTAGACACCTGGAGCAACAGTTCCTCCCTGCGCGCAGACAAGGAGTCCGTGTCCGTCAGTTCTCCGGAGAGCCTGTCCCTTTCGGCAATCAATCCCTCGACAGATGAGACGGAATACTTGTTCATGAGGTCATAGAGAAGGCCCATCCTATTCTCCACCGCTTCGAGCCTGCTCTGGGAAAGCTCGGTTCTGGAATTAAGGGAAGCCGCCTCATCCAGGATGTCCTTTATCTCCATCCTGGAAGACTCCAGCCTTTCAGCCAGGGCTGCGGCCTCTGGCAGATAATTCCCGGCTTTTTCAAGTTTCTTCCGGACTTCCTTGAGGTCCAGTCCTCCGAGTACTTCCTCGACTTCGTAAAGATTCTCCTTGATGGCCTCGGCATTGGCGAGCTGCTTCTGCTCAGCCTCGAGTTCTTCCAGTTCGCCTTCTTTCAGGCCGGCATCATCAAGCCTCTTCCATCTTGAGCGGGCATATTCACTGTCAGCCTCTATCCTCTCCAGTTTGGAAGTGACTTCCGAAAGTTCCTTCTGGAGTGAGCGGAAAGCGGAGAAGCACGAAGCAGCCTCCTCAAGCAGGCCTATATTTCCACAAAAGTGGTCGAGCATTCCAAGCTGGTAGGAGCGGTCTGAGAGAAGAAGCGTCTGATGCTGGGAATGGATGTCCAGGAGCTTGGAAGAGACGGCCTGCATGACCTGAAGGTTCACAGGGCAGTCATTGATGAAAGAGCGGGAACGCCCGGTCCTGGAGACCACCCTGCGCATCAGGATACTGCCGCCATCCGAGTCTATCTCATTCTCATCCAGGATCCCGAGGGTAAGACTGTCTTCAACCGGAACGACGAATTCAGCCTCAACCACACAATTGTCCCCTTTCCGCCCGATCACGGAGGCATCAGCCTTCGAGCCCAGGAGCATGGATAGTGCTCCCAGGATTATGGACTTGCCAGCTCCGGTCTGGCCGGTAATAATGACGAGACCCTCCGGAAAAGAGACATCCAGAGAGTCTATCAAAACGTAATTCCTGATCTGAAGGGACCTCAGCATAGCCCCGGATTATTCCTCCTTTCCGGCCATCCTGTAATAGAGTTCACCATCCTCGAATTCAGTGATGGCGATAAGGTCCGGTTTCGGGAGCTTCTCGTAGTACTTCGAGATCTCGATCTGCTCACGGTTTTCAAAAACCTCGTCCATGGTGTCACGGTCGGAGCGGAAATCCTCGAGCTTCTTGGCAAGCTCCTTCTTCTCCTCGAGAGCTATCTGGTTTGCCCTTTTATAAAGAAGTACAACTGTTTCATAGATGTTGCCGGTAGGTTCGGCGAGATACTTCACATCCCTGGTGATCGTGTTCACCGGGGTTTTCTTCTTGACTTCCATATCGATTCTTAATTGTTATCCATTAATAGTACTACTCCTCGGACTCGGATTGTTTCAATAATTTCTTTCTTTCCTTCTCGAAATCCTTGTCCTTGGCCTCAAGCTCTTCTTCAGAACCGGAATAGCGGCCCAGAGCCTTCTGCGAACGCTTGTAGAGGACGTCAAGCTCCCTGCGATAAGGTGAATCGGGGAGTTCGCCTACGAAGTTGTAGTAGTCATCCACGAAGGTGAGATAACGTTCCTTCTGCTTCGCCTCCACACTCATCTGCGCAAACTTGTAGGAAGATTTGGCAACGTAATAGAGTATGTCTTCCCTGTAGATATTATCCGCATCGTCCTTCAGGATGTTCTTGAAAGCGACCCTTGCTGCCTTGTAATCCTCCATCTTGAAATAGAGGCGGGCATTGTCATAAGCCTTCTTGTCAAGTCTCTCGTTGAGTTCCTGCAGCATCCTCTTGCAGATCGGGTAATGCGAACTCTCAGGATTCTCCACCATGTACTGGGAAATGACGCTCAAAGCTGAGTATGTCGGCTTCTGGTCAAGTTCGGACCTGTAGGTGGAACGGTAGAGACAGTCTATGCGGAGGAAGGCAGCCTCGTCGGCAAAAGGGCTTCTCGGGAAATTCGAAAGGAACTTGGAGAAATTGGTCTCTGCCGTGTAATAATCCTTGAAACGGTAGTTGCTCAGTCCCCAGTAGAACTGTACGGTGTCATCCTTCTCAGTTCCGCTGGTCTGCACTGCCATGTTCTCGAAAAGGCGGGCAGCCTTGTTGTATTTGCCATTGTTGAAATAATCGAAGGCCGCGGCGTACTTGGCATCTACGTCGCTGCTGCTCAGAAGTGCATCGTACTGGGACTTGCACGACTGCAAGGAAATTGCCGCCAGCAAGGTGACGGACGCAAACTTCAGTATTGACTTGAACATTTTCATAAATATCAATGCGACAGCAGGAATTTTTCCACTTCAAGGGCAGCCTTGCATCCGGAAGCTGCAGCAGTGATAGCCTGCCTGAAGCTCGGATCCTGGACGTCCCCGGCCGCAAACACTCCCTCGACATTTGTCCTGCTGGACTTGCCGGAAGTGACTATGTAGCCAAGCTCATCGGTGTCAATAAACTCCTTGAATACATCGGAATTCGGATGATGGCCGATTGCAAGGAAAAATCCGTCAATACGGATATCAAAAACCTTACCATCCTTACGGACCAGTCTGGCTCCGGTAACTCCTGAGGCATCACCGAGGATCTCCTGCGTGTTGCAGTTCCAGAGAATCTCGATGTTGGGAGTGTTCCTGACCTTGTCCTGCATGGCCTGGGAAGCCCTGAAGACGTCCCTGCGCACGATCATGTAGACTTTGTTGCAGAGATTGGCAAGATAGGTAGCCTCCTCGCATGCAGTGTCTCCGCCGCCCACCACGGCAACATCCTTCTTGCGGTAGAAGAATCCGTCACACGTGGCGCATGCGCTTACACCCATGCCGCGGAACTCCTGCTCGGAAGGAAGCCCGAGGTACTTGGCTGTGGCTCCTGTCGCTATGATGACGGCCTGGGCCTCGATGAGGGTATCGGAATCTATCGTAAGCTTGAATGGCCTGGAGGAAAAGTCCACTGAAGTAACAGTTCCCCTCCTTATGTCGGCACCGAAACGGGCTGCCTGGGCACGCATGTCGGTCATGAGCTGGTTGGCATCGACTCCTTCGGGGAAACCGGGGAAATTCTCGACTATAGTGGTCGTTGTAAGCTGGCCTCCGGGTTCCATGCCCTCGTAGACGACAGGGTTCAATCCTGCCCTGGAAGCGTAGATGGCAGCGGTGTATCCCGCAGGTCCGCCACCTATGATCAGACATCTTATATTCTCCATTCCAATCTATAATTGACTTAATTTACAAAGATAGGTATAATTTTTTTGATGGACTTACGTTGCTTTTGTATAAATTTGTGTCAGGATGGAAAATGTTGACTTAGAAAAGCGCATGGCGGAATTCCGTATCCGCCTCAAGAAACATGGGCTCAAGGTGACTCAACAGCGATATGCCGTTCATGAAGCCATGTTGAAGCTCGGCCATGCCAGCGCGGACATGGTGACTGAAGAAATAGTCAAGGAAGGTAAAACAAAGGTGACTGTCGCCTCCGTCTACAACATCCTGACCCAACTCTCCATGATAGATATCTACCAGCATCGGATGAGTTCCAACAACAAGATGTACTTCGACGTCAACACGACAGGCCACATGCATCTTTACGACACCGTCAATCACGTCTACATAGACATTTACGACGACCTTCTCTACAAGAGCATAGCCGACAAACTGCTTTCAAAGCGTTTCAAAGGCTACAAGGTAGACGGAATGGACATCCAGATCCTGGCCCATCCTACTTCAAGAAGGAGGAAATAAACCTATTCCTCTTCGTTTCCCCTGGCTTCCTTCCTGTCGAAGGCCTTCACGATCTTGGTCACGAGCGGGTGACGCACGATGTCTTCATTGGTGAAGAATATGGTGCTTATCCCCTTTATCCCCTGAAGAAGGGATATTCCCCTAAGAAGTCCTGAATCTTCCTTACGTGGAAGATCGACTTGGGTCGCGTCTCCGGTAACGATGAACTTGGCATTCGTACCCATCCTGGTGAGGAACATCTTCAACTGGGCCATGTTGGTGTTCTGGGCCTCGTCCAGGATCACACAAGCCCTGTCAAGCGTCCTACCACGCATATAAGCCAAGGGAGCGATCTGGATTGTTCCTTCAGCCATGAACTCCTGAAGCCTTTTAGGTGGGATCATGTCACCAAGGGCGTCGTACAAGGGCTGGAGATAAGGATCAAGCTTGTCCTTGAGGTCTCCAGGAAGAAAACCCAGTCTCTCCCCTGCCTCGACAGCAGGACGAGTCAGGATGATCCTCTTTATCTCCCTGTTCTTCAAAGCTCTTACTGCCAGCGCGATAGCCACATAGGTCTTACCTGTTCCAGCCGGTCCCACGGCAAAAACAAGGTCGCTGTTGAAATAGGCCTTCACCATCTCCTGCTGGTTCTTGTTGCGAGCCTTTATAGGTTTCCCATCCGTGGAATGCACTATGATAGCATCTCCTTCCTTGACAAAGCTGTCCGGAGAACTCTCTCCATCGAAGATGTCCTCAACATCAAAGACCGTGAGATTCATCTTGTGGAGTCGCCTCTGGACAAGTTCGGCGAATTTCGTTTCGAACTTGTGTACATCCTCCTGGCGGCCGTCAAGATGGATCTCATTGCCTCTGGCAACAATCTTGAGACCTGGGAAATAGCTTTCGAACTCGTTCAGGATCCTGTTCCCTGCCCCGAATATCTCTACGGGGTCGACAGCGTCCAAAGTGATGGTTTTCTTCATTAGGCAGAACAAATCATTTCGTACACAAAAATAAATATTATCGGAAATTCTTGCAAAGAAAGATTTTTTTGTATCTTTGCAACCTCTAACACGGTGCGATTAGTTCAGTTGGTAGAGCACCAGATTGTGGTTCTGGGTGTCGTGGGTTCGAGCCCCACATCGCACCCCAAAACAAAAGGCCTTCCCAATGGGAGGCCTTTTGTTTTGGGGTGCGATCGCGCCTGACTATCCCCCTGCACCCCCAGGGGACAAGGGGAAGATTCCCCTTGCGCTGCTTCGCAGCTATCCCCTCGGTCGGCGCGTAGCGCCTCCGATGTCTGTTTTGCTTTAAAAAGGCCCTTAACCTGCATCCACTCATAACGCTGATTGCTCGGCAGGTTATTCTGCGGGAACGTTTTCCGTGAAAACGTCGCTTCTCAGGTACCTTGGGTGGTCAAAAGGTTAGAATCAGGAGCTATATCTTGCCGGACGGCAACCTATAAAATCTCCGTGAGAGTGGAGGTTGTGAGGCTTGTCAAAGTTAGAGCGTACACACGCTGGCGCAATGGCAGGCAAGTAAAGGTTCGGAGCCACTACCGCAGATATTAGAGGTGTCTGAAGTAGGTTCGTTCTGAACCCGTACCGAAAGGTAGCCTACTCTTTTATAAAACGCAATTCCCAGAGGCGTTCCAAGTCCTCCAAGAACGAGTTCGAGATGACATAGTCCGAGCACGCCGAAGCATGCGCCATATCATCACCCTACAACCCCAGAGCCTCCTTCACGGCTGCGCCGACTTGGTCTCCGCGAAGGTCCCGCTTGAGGATTGTGCCGTCAGGGCCGAAAAGGATGGTAAGCGGAATTGCATTGAATCCGTACGCGTTACCAGGAATCTGCTGGGCATTGACGATCTGGTCCCAGACGACTCCATGTTCCTTGGCCGCTGCGAGCGTATTCTCCACATCATCCATGACAGCGACGCTGAGCATGTCGAACCTGTCCCCGTGATAGGTGTTGTACACGTTCACGAGATTAGGCATCTCAGCCAGGCAGGGGCTGCACCAGGAGGCCCAGAAATCAACGAGCACATACTTGCCCCTGCCGATATAGTCTGAAAACTTGACCGTTGATGTCTCAGGATTCTCCGGGTCCTGGACGACAGTGAAGTCTATGAAGGTTTTGCCTTCCACTGTATTGACCCTGCCATTATAAATATTGTACAACTCGGAAAACATCATGGAGGACATCGGTGACGTTTTCATCTCATCGGACAGACCGTTCAGAAGGGAGAGAATCTCCTCCGGATCCGACTCGGCACCCTGGCCCAGGCTGCTGAAATGGAGTATCTCAAGAGCATTCAGGCCATTGTAATTATCAGGGTTGTTCCGGGCAACCTCTTTCGTGTACTCTATGAGAGTGCCGTAATTCTCATTGCGATACTTCTCACGGGCTTCCTCATCATCAAACCCCGCCATCATTGCCTGATAGTCGTTCCACCGTTTGCCGAAATCCATATACTGGGAATGATGCCCATTCTCATCCGAAGACACAGCGGTACCGGATTCCGGGTCGATGGTGATGGTGGTTCCGTCGGAAAGGATGGGAATATGTATGGAGCCGGACTCGAAATCCGTGGGCATAACGACATATTTCGGAATCTCGACCTCGAACTGTCCGTTCACGACCGCAACTGTGGTGTCAAAGGAAGATACAAACGCATTGCTCTCTAAGGAACCATCGTAATATCCTCTCACAAATCTCACTGTCTGAGGGGCGTTCTCCTTGAACTGTCCCACTATTTTGGTGGTGTCGTCCGATTTCGGGGAGCAGGCGAACGCCAGCAACGTGACGGACAAGTACAAAAGCTTCAATCTCATGTTATTATGGAATACAGATAATCGTCAGAAGCAAAAATAATAATTCTGACGGCCCCAACAAAAAAAGCCTGCGAATCCGCAGGCTTTTTCTTTTCTATTCCAAGGTATTAGTTACCGAGAATCTTGTTGTACTTCTCGTAACCGGCCATGTACTTGGCATCCTCGTCACGGAAGCGATAGTAGGCGTTCTTCAGGTACTCAGCGATGCTGGACTTGATGTTCTCATCCTTGGTGATGTTGAAGGCCTTCTCGAAAGGCTCGATGCATCCCTTGAGGGCCTTCTCGAACTGCTGGACAAGAGCCATGTACTTGGCATCGTCCATTTCGTTCTGGGCCTTCTCGACGAATTCCTCTGCCTGCTTGTAGAACATCAGACCTTCTCCGATAAAACCATATTCATAGTTAGGATCGATCTGGCTGCACTTCTCGTAAGCCTCGACGGCCTTGTCATAGTTGCCGAGCTGGGCGTGGATGTTACCCTCGACATAAGGAAGGGAAGGATTGTTGGGCTCGTTCTTCTTGGCATCTGCGATGAGGGAGAAAAGCCTGTCGGTGTCTTCGCCGCTGGTCACATAGTAGTTGATCAGACCGATGAGGAGGCCCTGGCTCTGAGGGAACTTGGTGAATCCCTTCTCAAGATAATCCTTCTGGAGAGCCTTTCCGGCTGCAGTGGTGTCAAGTTTCGCGACGCAGTCAGCAAGTTTTGCATAGACCTCGCCGTCCTTGGCATAGTAACCAAGGTCAAGGCACTGGTCGAAGAGGATCTTGGCCTTGCCGTAATTCTCAGCGCTGAATGAGGTGAAACCAGCATTGTAAAGGGCGCTGGTGTCGATGGACTCGCTGGGCTTCTGCATGGAAGCCTGGTAAGCTCTCTCGAAGAAACGCTCTGCAGCGGCTACATTGCCAAAAGTGTAGGCATTATAAGCCTCGCCGTTCAGTTTCTCGACGATCTTCTTGATACCAGCAGCGATATCCTTGGTCTTTGTGGCCTTGGTGTCAATCTCGTAAGCCTTCTTGTAAGCCTCAAGAGCCTTGGTAAGTGCGTTCTCGACCACAGGCTTTGTGACCTCGATGATCTCGAGCTGGCCCTTGGAATTGAAATACAGGTTCTTGTCAGCATAAGTCTGCTTTACATACTGCTCTCCACCAAGTTCAACGTTCTCGGAAGATGAAGCCTTGTCGTTGCCCATGGCAAGCCTGAGCTCGCTCTCGTTGGCACCAACCCAGACATTGGCTGAAGGAGCATTGTATGCATCCAGATAAGTCTCGGCCAGCTTGGTCCAAGTTGCGACCTTGGTGGCCTTCTTCGCATTCTGTGAAGCTTCGATGGCTGCGTCAAGGGCTTTCTTGGCGGCTGCACCACCCTGGGCATTCGCGACCTGTACGGAAGCGATCAATGCCAAAACTATCAAAATCTTTTTCATGATTATTGGTATTTTAGTTGTTGTCGTCGTTGTCGATGACTTCGTTGTTTGTTTCTTCTTCATTCCCTTTTTCCACAGAGGAGACTGCAGCTATCGAATCACCTTCCTTGATGTTGATCAGCTTGACTCCCTGCGTAGCCCTTCCGGCTACCCTTATGTCAGAGACTGCCATCCTGATCGTAAGTCCGGACTTCTCGATGATCATCAAGTCATCCCTCTCGGTCACATTCTTGATGGCGATCAACTTTCCTGTCTTGTCGGTGATGTTGATGGTCTTTACGCCCTTGCCTCCCCTCTTGGTGATACGGTACTCGTCAAAGTCAGTCCTCTTGCCGAATCCATGTTCGCTGACTACCAGTACAGTGTGGTCTGCAGCATCCTCAGCAGAAGGATCGTAGTTGATTGCACCTATCACTTCATCGGAGTCTTCAATATTGATGCCACGGACACCGGTTGAAGTACGGCCCATCTCCCTGGCATCCGTTTCATTGAAGCGGCAGCAGCGACCGTCACGGGCCGCGATAAGGATTTCATCGTTGCCGGAGGTGAGCATGACTTCGACCAGTTCATCTCCATCGCGAAGGTTCACGGCATTGACACCGGCGGTCCTGGGATGTGAATATGCGGCCAGGGCAGTCTTTTTGATTATACCCCTCTTGGTCACCAGAGCGATGCTATGGGAGTTGACATATTCCTCATCCTTGAGGGTCTTGACATTGATGTAGGTCTTGATCTTGTCGTCAGGGATGCTAAGCACATTCTGGATTGCACGGCCCTTAGAGGCCCTCGATCCCTCGGGGATCTCATAGACTTTCAGCCAGTAGCAACGGCCGCTCTGGGTGAAGAGCAGCATCGTGGAATGCATGTTGGCGATGTAGATGTGCTCTATGAAGTCCTCATCCCTGGTGGAACTGCCCTTCATTCCTACGCCGCCGCGTGCCTGTGTACGATATTCAGTAAGAGGAGTCCTCTTGATGTAGCCGTAGTGGGAAATCGTGATCACGACATCCTCGTTCGGATAGAAGTCCTCGGGATTGAATTCTTCTTCGGAAGGACGTATCTCTGTCCTGCGAGGGTCAGCATACTTCGCCTTGAGCTCGAGGGTCTCCTGCTTGACGATTTTGAGCTGCTCGGCATCGCTGGCGAGGATCTCGTTGCAGCGGGCGATGAACTTCTCAAGTTCGTCATATTCAGCCTGGAGCTTTTCCCTTTCGAGTCCGGTCAACTGCCTCAGCCTCATCTCGACGATGGCAGTAGCTTGAATCTCGGTGAAAGCGAACTGGCTGATGAGCTCGGCCTTGGCCTCGTCCACACTGGCCGAATGGCGGATGATCCTGATGATCTCATCGATGACGTCGATAGCCTTGAGGAGTCCTTCGAGGATATGCGCCCTCTTCTGGGCCTTGTCAAGTTCGAACTTTGTCCTGCGGACAACCACCTCGTGACGGAAATCCACGAAATTGGCGATGAGTTCCTTCAGGGACAGGGTCTTCGGACGGCCGTTCACAAGGGCCACATTGTTGAACGCAAAGCTGGACTGGAGGGACGTGTACTTGAAGAGGGTATTGAGGACAACGTTGGAGTTGCTTCCCTGCTTAACCCTCAGGATGACACGCACTCCCTCGCGGGAAGTCTCGTCGTTGATGTAGGTAATACCCTCGATCTTCTTGTCCTCGACCATCTGGCCGATCTTCTCGATCATCTCCTTCTTGTTGACCATGTAGGGGATCTCAGTCACAACGATCGTCTCACGTCCGTTGTCAGCCACCTCGATCTCGGTCCTTGACCGGACCACTACCCTGCCTCGGCCTGTCTCGTAGGCTTCCTTGATACCGCTCATGCCCATGATGATGCCACCGGTAGGGAAATCAGGTCCCTTGATGTACTTCATCAGGCCGTCGGTGTCGATGTCAGGATTGTCGATGTAGGCGCAGATCGCATCGCAGCACTCGCCCAGGTTGTGAGGGGCCATGTTGGTCGCCATACCGACGGCGATACCGGCCGATCCGTTGAGAAGAAGGAGCGGAGCCTTGGTCGGAAGGACGGTAGGTTCCTGCTCAGTGTCATCGAAGTTATTGACCATGTCGACAGTGTCCTTGTCGATGTCGCCAAGGATCTCTTCGGTGATCTTCTGGAGCTTTGCCTCAGTGTACCTCATGGCAGCCACGGGGTCGCCGTCCATCGAACCGAAGTTACCCTGGCCGAACACGGTGGGATAACGCTGGTTCCAAGGTTGGGCTAGCCTGGCAAGGGCGTCATAGACGCTGGAATCTCCATGCGGGTGATATTTTCCAAGAACTTCTCCGACTATCTTCGCGCACTTCCTCGTGGGTCCTGAATATAGCAGACCGAGACCGTCCATTCCGAAGAGAACCCTCCTCTGAACCGGCTTGAGTCCATCCCTGACATCAGGGAGGGCACGGGAAACGATGACCGACATTGAATAGTCAATGTAAGCCGAACGCATTTCCTGATCTATCTCGACCTGCTCTATGATACCTGTCTGTCCTTCTACAATCTTGTCCTCACTATCCATAAATACGTAGTATTCTTACCTTATTGGTTAAACATGCAAATATAATCAAAAATTAGGACACTGGCAAGTATGCCAATTTGACAGTGAGTTCCGGCGTGCATGGAAGTTGCATTTCTGGCCATAAATTGCTATATTGTCCTTTTGGACTCTCAAGAAAGCTCACTATGGAAATAAAAATATCCGACGAACTGAATAATATCATCCGGTACGCCCGCGAAGAAGCCATGCGGACCGGTAGTTACGGCATCGGACCCGACCACCTGTTCCTGGGGATGATGCGACAGGCAGAGAACGAGGCATGCAAGGTTATCGTGAACCTTGGTGTCGACCTTGACGAATTCAAGAGATTCATCGACAGCCACATATTCACGAACGAATCCATACCTTACTCGGAGGCTGACAAGATCTCCTTCTCGCGCTATGCCCAGAACGTGCTCAGCATCACGGTGATGGAGGCGTCCAAAATGAATGCTTCAGAAGCGACTTCCCTCCACCTCCTGCTGGCCCTGTGTCGCACCACTGAGAATTATGGCCAGGCCTATCTGCGGCAGCACGGAGTGGACTACGGCAGGCTCCTGGCACACATGCGCGACGAAGGGCTGCTCGGTCAGCCCGGCCAAAGGCCGCAGCCGGAAGCCCCACAGGGTGACGACGAAGAGGAGGGAGAGGGGCCTGCCCAGGGCAACAACCCGTCCGGGAAGGTCAACATGGAAGACTTCGGTTATGACCTGACCAAGGCTGCAGCCGAGGGCAAGCTTGACCCGGTGGTCGGCAGGGACATCGAGATCGCCCGCGTGATCGAGATCCTCGGAAGGAGGAAGAAGAACAACCCCATGCTGATCGGAGAACCTGGAGTCGGGAAGTCTGCCATAGTCGAAGGAATAGCACAGAGAATAGCCAGCGGCAGCATTTCGCCCGTACTGGCCAAGAAGAGGCTGATCTCCCTGGACATAGCCTCAGTCGTGGCCGGGACCAAGTACCGCGGCGACTTCGAGAAGAGACTCAAGGCCATTATCAAGGAGGCCAGCACCAATCCTGACATCATCCTGTTCATCGACGAGTTCCACACAATCGTCGGAGCCGGAGGGGCCCAAGGCAGTCTGGATGCCGCGAATATGCTCAAGCCTGCCCTTGCTCGAGGTGAACTGCAGTGCATCGGCGCCACGACGATGGATGAATTCGCCAAGATCATCGAGAAGGACGGAGCCCTCGACAGGAGATTCCAGAAGATCGTCGTGGAACCCACTGACATCAAGCAGTCCATCGCTATCCTGAATAACATTAAGGCCAATTACGAAGACTTCCACAAGGTTACCTACAACGACGAAGCCATCGAAGCCTGCGCCCGCCTGACCGACCGTTACGTAACCGACAAGTTCTTGCCGGACAAGGCTATAGATGCCATGGACGAGGCTGGTTCGATGGTACGTCTCAGTCTTACAAAGGACAAGAAGACGGGTAACGTGGTCGACGCAGAGGACATCGCCACCGTAGTCTCGAAGATGACGGGAATCCCGGTCAACAAGGTTGCAGAGAGCGAAGGCAACAGGATCCTGAAGATGAAGGACCGCCTTCAGGGCAGGATCATCGGCCAGGACGAGGCCATAGACAAGGTGGTTCGCGCCATACGCCGCAACCGTGCCGGACTGAAGGACCCCGACCGACCGATCGGAACATTCCTCTTCTTCGGTCCTACCGGAGTCGGAAAGACCCAGCTCGCCAAGTGTCTTGCCGAATATCTCTTTGATTCTGAGGAGAATATGGTACGCATTGACATGAGCGAGTACATGGAGAAATTCACGGTCTCCCGTCTTATCGGAGCGCCGCCCGGATATGTCGGTTACGAGGAGGGCGGACAGCTCAGCGAGAGGGTGCGCCGCAAGCCTTACTGCGTCGTACTCCTGGACGAGATCGAAAAGGCCCATCCGGACATATTCAATATCCTCCTCCAGGTCCTGGACGACGGTCACCTCACGGACAGCAACGGACGCGTGGTAAACTTCAAGAATACCATTGTGATCATGACTTCCAACGTGGGAAGCCGCGAGCTTGATGAATATGGTACCGGAGTCGGCTTCGCCACTGCCGGAAAGAACGTTGCACAGAACCGCCAGACGGTTCTCGAAAAGGCCATAAAGAAGAGTTTCCCTCCGGAATTCATCAACAGGGTGGATGAGCAGGTATTCTTCAATTCCCTCTCCAAGGAAGACATAGAGAAGATTATCGACATCGAGCTCAAAGACCTCAAGGAAAGGGCTGAGGAATCCGGCTACAAACTGACGATTACTCCTTCTGCCAAGAGATTCATCGCCGATGCCGGCTACGATCCGGCATTCGGAGCCAGGCCGCTCAAGAGGGCCGTAATGAGGTACGTGGAAGATCCGGTCTCCGAGTTCATCATCTCCGACAGGATCCTGCAGGGACGCCGCAAGAAAGGCTCGACGGAGCTTCGTACCCTCAAGGTCGGATTGACTCCCGAGAAAGACAACACCCTGGTCTCGCTGCGCGAAGACTAGCCCAGGCGGGAGGCGGAATCGAGTTCGAGGCCCATGTCGCCCATCATCTCGAGAAGGGCGTTGAACGAAGATTCGGAAGAGATCATCGAAGCGAGGTCGACTGGATTGTACTCTGTGTTCTTCATGGCTGTATGATTTAATAGTTCTACTTCTGTTTCTGATGCAAAGGTAAGTTCAGCTTGTGCCAATTCGCTGCACAAGCTGAATATTTTTTATCATATTCATAACTTTTTCGTAAGTTTAGGGGAAAGAATAACGCTATGGCAGAAGAAAGAAGTTCGGATAAACTGGCAAGATACATAATGTGGGCAGCAGCTGCGGCAATCATCATTGCGTTCTGCTGGTATTTCAGGAGCGTCCTGGTCTACATAATCCTGGCAGCGGTGGTGTCCCTGCTGGCAAGGCCGGTGATGAAACTCCTCCGGAAGATAAAGGTCAAGGGGAAGTCCGCACCGGACTGGCTGCTTGCCATCCTGTCCCTCGTCCTGATCCTCGGAATATTCCTTGGCATCGTCACCCAGGTCATCCCAGTCGTGTCCAGCATTATCCAGAGTGTCTCAGGAAACCTCCAGACAGCCTCGTTCAACGCCTCGGAAATAGCCCGATGGATGGAAAAGCTGAACATCTGGCTGATCGACAGGTTCCCGACCCTGGGCAGGGACTTCAAGCTGCAGGAGGCCCTTGTCACCTGGTTGAAGAATGCCTTTGACATGTCCTCCATCACTTCTGTCGTCGGCTCGGTAGCTTCGGCTCTCGGATCATTTGGAGTCGGGCTCTTCTCAGTCGTGTTCATAGGCTTCTTCTTCATAAAGGATGACAAGCTTTTCCGCAGGATCGTCGGTTCCCTTGTCCCGGACAAGGTTGAAGACGAGGCCATCCAGGCTATCGGTGACATCGAGCATCTTCTCTCCCGCTACTTCGGAGGCCTTCTGATTGAAGTACTCGGTGTTGCGACACTCAACTTCCTGGGTCTCTGGCTGATAGCAAAAATCGGGTTCTACCCGGCAATCGGTATCGCCTTCATGGCCGGCCTGCTCAACGTCATTCCTTATGTAGGCCCATGGATCGGAGCTGCAATAGGCGTGGTCCTTGGCCTGGTCTTGAAATTCAGCAGCGCTGCCGCCCTGGGAGTCTTCCCCAATTTCTGGGTCATACTCATCACCCTTGTCGCGATCTTCGCAGTTACCCAGATGGTAGACAACTTCTTCTTCCAGCCTTTCATTTATTCGACCAGTATCAAGTCTACACCCCTTGAGATCTTCATAGTACTGCTCATGGCAGGACATGTCGGAGGCATCCTCGGAATGCTTGTAGCAATACCCACCTACACAGTAATCAGGGTCGTTGCCGCGCGCTTCCTCAAAGGTTTCAAACCAGTCAAACGGCTTATCGAAGCCACCAGTGACGAAGACTGATGAACATGAATAAAAAAATCATAACACTCGTTTGGGCATGCCTCGCCTTGTTTTCAAGCCTGGCCGCCCAGGAAGTTTACTTCCCCACCGGGACCTACCTTTATTCCACAAAGGACGGTCAGGAGTTGTACCTTGATTACTATGATGCGTCTCCGGAAAGTGAGACAACTCTCGACGGGAAATCGAAGCCCGCGATAATATTCATGTTCGGAGGAGGCTTTATCACCGGCACCAGGAACGACAAGTTCTACTCCCCCTGGTTCAAGAAACTCAACGATGCCGGCTACAAGGTGTTCAGCCTGGACTACAGGCTTGGGATGAAGGACGTAAAGACCTCCGGAGGGATCAGTTCCGTCAAAGCCTTCCGTCACAGTGCACAGATCGCTGCCGAAGACCTGTTCTCTGCCACGGCCTACCTCACCGCCAACAAGGATGTTTTCGGAATAGATCCCGCGAAACTTGTCACTAGCGGCTCTTCCGCCGGAGCCATTGCCATCCTGGAAGCCGACTGGCTCCTCAATAACGGCAAGGCAAAAGACTTCCTCCCTGAAGATTTCCGCTATGCAGGAGCCATGCCATTTGCCGGAGCAATCATCTCAGTGGAGGGGGTTCCTTCTTATAAAACCCCTCCGGCACCCACGGCTTTTTTCCATGGGACAGATGACAAAATCGTGAATTACAAGCAGGTCCATGTCCTCAAATGGGGCCTTTTCGGAGCCCATAAATTGGCGAAGATCTTTAATAAAAACGGCTACACCTACAACATCTATCGCTACGACGGTCACTCCCACGAGATAGCGTCTACATTCATCAGTACTTTCCCTGAGCAGATCAGGTTCCTTGAGACCAATGTAATCCGCGGAATGGCCCGCATAGTGGATTCCACGATCGACGACCCTGAAGTGTTCAAGAGCAGCGGTCCGACGAACCGCAGGCAGCTGTATTCATCGGATTAGTCATGAAGATAGTCTTCCTCGACGCGGCCACTATGGGTACCACGCCGCTGACATCGATAGAAAGTCTCGGAGAGTTTGAACGCTTCGACAATTCCACTGCCGAGGAGGCTCGGATGAGGGTCCGTGATGCCGACGTGGCCATAGTCAACAAGGTGATTGTCGACCAGGCATTCCTGGATGCTGCACCTAAGCTTATGCTGGTCTGCGAGGCCGGAACCGGGATGAACAACATCGACGCAGAGCTCTGCCGGAAGCGCGGAGTCCAAGTGCGGAACGTAGCCGGCTATTCCACCGACGCAGTTGCCCAGCACACCTGGATGCTGATCCTTGCCTTGGCCGGCAGGCTGTTCCACTACGACAGCTACGTAAAGGACGGACGCTACACCCGGGCCAGGCTCCACACCGACTCCGACCACCCCTACACAGGACTCTCCGGAAAGACCATAGGAATAGTCGGGATGGGTGCTATCGGTCAGAAGGTAGCCCGTATTGCCGAAGTCTTCGGGATGAAGGTATTGTATTACTCAACCTCAGGGACTTCTCATTGCACTGAATATCCTTCAGTCTCACTGGAATCCCTTCTTCGCGAGGCTGACGTGGTCAGCATCCATGCCCCCTATAATGAGAAGACCGCCGGCCTGATAGACTACGAGGGACTCCGTCTCATGAAACCCACCGCCTTCCTGGTCAACACCGGACGCGGAGGAATTGCAGTCGAAGCCGATCTGGCCAGAGCCATTGACGAAGGAAGGATAGCCGGTGTCGGAATAGACGTCTACGTCGAGGAGCCGCTCCCCGCAGAAAGTCCCCTACTCAACTCGAAACATCCAGAACGGATGATTCTCACACCCCACGTTGCCTGGGCAAGCGAAGAAACCCGCCTTCGTCTTGCGGAGGAGATTGCAGCCAACATCCGGAAAGGCTGGTAAAGGTAGCTGACCAAGATTTTTTGCGCAATTTATGGAGTATATTCATAAGTTGCGCAATTTTATAGAACACCACCTATTTGCTTTAAAAATATAAGTAAATAATTTAATTATTTATTAAAATTTTTATTAAAATGTATTAAATTTAATAAATAATTCGCACAAATGACTGATTAGCCACATTTCATATTTTGGGCCCAAACTCAAAAGCCATGAGAAGTACTTTTAACATTTTGTTCTACGTGAACAGAAGCAAGGAAAGAAAGGGTTTGGTCCCGGTCCTGTGCAGAGTCACAGTCAGCGGTACTGTGGCGCAATTCAGTTGTAAGTTGTCCGTCCCACTAAGCGATTGGGACCCGAAAGCCGGAAAGCTCGTCGGGAAAGGACGGCAGATCCCTATCATCAATGGCATCCTGGACGGAATCCGTGCACGTGTCACTGTAATCTACCACGAACTAGCCTTTCGCGGAGAGACAAGAACCGCAGGAAAGATCAAGGAAGTCTATTTCGGAAAGATCGGAACTGGCAAAACGGTCTTGGAAGCACTTGAAAGGCACATAGAGGCCATCGAATCAAGGGTTGGGAAAGACAGGGCCTCTTCCACTCTCAACAAATACAGGGTCGTGCACCGGCACCTTTCCGACTTCATCCAATGGAAGTACCACCGTAAGGACATATTCCTGGGAGAACTCGATGAAGCATTTATCCGGTGCTATTGCAACTTCCTCCGCGACGAAGTCGGCGTGTCTCAGTCATCCGTCTGGGTCTACCAGATGCCTCTGAGGACAGTTGTCACCTCCGCCTTCAATGAAGGAGTTATCTCTAAGAATCCTTTCACCCAGTTCCACGTCAGCCCTGACGTGAAAGAAAGGCAGTTCCTGACAGAAAAACAGCTCAGTAAGCTCATGGACTTCAACTCGCCTCGTAAGAAAGCCTTGAACCAGGTCAGGGACATGTTTCTCTTTTCATGCTTCACAGGCCTGTCGTTCATAGACCTCAAGAAGCTAAAATCCAACGACATCGTCGAAATCAATGGAAGCCACTGGATCATAGCCAGAAGGCAGAAGACAGGTGTGCACTTCCAGGCAAAGCTGCTGCCGATCTCGATGGCAATCATCAAGAAATACGGGAATATGCAACCAGGAAAGCCGTTATTCGATGTCGGTGAATATTGTACCGTGAACAAGAGGCTGAAGCGGGTCGGGATCCTCAGCGGAGTGTCGGACAACCTTACATTCCATATGGGAAGACACACCTTCGCCACCCTCGCCCTCTCCAAAGGCATGTCCATGGAAAGTCTTAAGCAGGTTCTCGGCCACACAGACCTGCAGACCACCCAGATCTACGCCAAGATCACCTCAACCCGCCTCGAACAGGATTACTCGCACCTGACGAAGGAATACTAAGTTATTCAGGTTCGTTCCGGACTCCGTTCAGGTTCGTTCCGGACTCCGCAAGCCGGAAAAGGCCATTTTTCTGCTCCGGGAGTATTTCGCAGTACTCCCAGAGCAGGATTGCGCCTATTCCCCGCTCCCACAGTATCGAATAATACTCTTAGAGCAGATTTTGCCCCCTTTCCCGCTCCCTGAGTCTGGCCCCTTATCGTCTCCAATTCGTTACCACATACCAGCAGCACAGCTTTGTAACAAACGACTTCTAATCGAAAACCAATCCAAGACATTATACCATTTGGGCGTAAAAAGGGGTAAAAAAAAGATTTTTCAAAAGAAACCCCCTTCTGAGTCCGGTCGTCTCTTGACGAATTCCTGAAGATTTGGTAATCTTGCCAGCGATAAGGCTGGCGTCAAGCCTGACCTTATCCTTGACCTTAAACTTTAGATTATGCAAATCTTTGCCAACTTGCTCCACGACGAGACTTTCAAGATTGTTGTAGGGGCTCCGGGAAACGAGCTGCTTGTGATCAAGTTCATCGAGATGCTGATTCCAGGGAAGAAGATACGTGAGCTGACCAACCTTGACAAGGAGAATCACGGGCTGGTCCTCTCGGACAAGAATACGACCTTTGACCTGTTCTGCACTTCGGAAGAAGGTGAGCAGTTCATCGTAGAAATGCAATTCTCCAGTCAGGCTACATTCAAGGAGAGGATGCTGGTGTACGCAACGTATCCGATTCGGATGCAGATGGACAAAAGGCTGAAAGAAGCTGCTAAACTGGCGAGAGGAAATGAAGAGGCTATGAAAGCGAGGGGTAGGAAGCATGATAAGATGAATTACGGGTTGCATCCGATCTATGTCATCAGTTTGCTGAATTTCAGCCTTCAGCATGATAGTAATGAGGCGCTTGAAGAAGGAATGATCAGCCGGTACTCGATCCGTAATGACAACGATGGAGAACTGATGACGGAGGCACTGCACTTCATCTTCCTGGAACTGGGGCGCTTGGGTCTGAGGAAGAGGGACTTTGCGAAGTGCATGACACCGCTTCAGAAGATGGCATATTCGCTGAAATACATGCACGAGCTTGACGCTGCCCCCAAGGGATTTGATGATGAGTTCCTGCTGATGCTTTACAAAGCGAGCGAGCTGACCGGAATGACACAAGAACAACGAAGACAATACGATAGAGCCATGACGACTATAATTGACATAATTGCACAGCAGGAATACGCCCGCGAAGAAGGTCTTGCCGAAGGGCTCAAAAGAGGCCAAAGACAAGGGCTCAATGAAGGACGCCAGGAAGGTCGCGCAGAAGGTGCAGAGCTAAAGTCTGAGGAGATTGCCCGCAAGATGATTGCTGACAATGTCCCTTATAGCACTATTGCGCTATATACTGGTCTATCAGATGCAAAGATTCGTAGCCTAATGGAATAAATTGAGCGATCAAACAACCATTAGTCATTGATTTATTCAATAAAAGTGCGGCAACGGATAACCCCGTTGCCGCACAAACTCAAAAGCTGTGTTTAGGTGTCCTATTTCGTTTCAGTGCTTGCCTTCTTCTCCGTGAAGACGTTGCGTGCAGTAGCCTCGTCGAACTTAGTATTGTTGGGTATATTCACGAAGACAAACGGATTATCGACGTTGTCACCTATTGTGTACTGGATACCGCCATCCTGATAAGTGTAGCCGAAGGCCCAGGCGTCTTCCTCCAGTTTGTAGACATAATCCGGATCCAGTCCGACTATCTTGACCATTCCATTGGCATCGAGGTCCTTGCTATTAACAACTACCTTAGTGAAGGTATCCCACTCGGCCTTTTGGATCTTTGAGTAGTCAATACGGATAGGGTTGCCATTCGCATCGAGTATATAGTCTCCGTTCTCGTCCGTTTCAAAGGTGCCTCTGTACTTGATCCTCCTTATGGTGAAGACAGCACTGTCGTCGCCTTGGAGTCCCTGCTTCTGGATCCAGATCTGGACAGGAAGTTTGACATTAGGGCGGTTGAACTTTATGAGCGGCTCATCTGATCCTTCAAGATAGATACCGGAGTCAGGATCATTGGTCTCTACGGCAGGTCCACCAACAGCATCATCCTTGACATTGATAATGAATCGGATTATCTGTTTGAATCCATGATAGCCCGGCTGGATCGTACTCGTTGATGTCGGATCGGGACCGCACCAGTTTGCAGAGTAGTCGAAACCAGTTGTGGAAACTTTATTGTCGGCCTCGTTGATGGACGGAGTAATTGCAGGAAGGCCATACTCAGTTGGCGCCTTTGCCTCTCCAAATTCAAGGTATTCTTTTCCATCAATCGTGGTCTTGCTGACGCATGGCGCTACAAGCACCGTAATAGCATCCTGAGGATGAGATGCATATCCCTGTGGAACGGAGAAAGAAGATGAAACGATGTCCACAGTAACTGAGGAGCCTCCGGAAACGTTAGTATTGCCGCTACCACCTGATGCATGTGCGATTGATTCGAAAATATCATTCAGAGCTTCTGCGTCAGAAGCCATGAAAGAGTATGTTTGCTCAACCGCGGGAAGGGCTGTACCGCCCCCATTCGACCAAGGGTCGTCAGAATCCCAAGCATCGAAAGTCCCCATGCTGGTGGCGTCAGCCTTGTAATTGGAAGAGGTCTTGCCCATATATACATCCGTGAATACTGAAGATTCACTGAAAACACCAACAGTGTACACCTTAGAATAGACGGCCTCATCAGGATCCTCGCTTTCAACAGCAAGGGCCTTGATCTGGCTGGCGTAGTTGATTGTATTATTTGCACTGTCCCAGGTTCCTTGCCTATTATTACCCTCCCAATCACCATATAATCCCGGATTGCCGTCCGTGAACATAACAGTCGTTTTCAATTGCCTTAGTTCACCGTCTGGCCCAGTAGCAGGTGTAAGAAGCGTAAGGGCATCATTCATGCCTAAATGGGCATTCGTTCCACCGCCTGCGCTTAAGTTATTAATTGTAGTGATCAAACTCTGCTTATCTGATAAAGCCGTTAGCTGGTTTTCTATATCTGAATCGGAAGAGAATGTCACAATGCCTATTCGGTTGCCCAGCCGCTCTTTTCCTTCAGGAGCATTATCCGTGTCATTCTGGTCAATAATATCAATGAAATTTAACACCGCTTCCTTAAGTGCCGCAAGTTTAGTTTGCCCTGAAGGAGTTGCTGTACGCGTGTAAAGTACTCCTGTCCAGATGGGATCTGAGCCTGAAGTCGGATCGGAAGGTCTTTCATCTGTGACCCCAGTTCCAGAAAGATAATACGTCTTGCCTGAAGCTGTAAAGGATAGAATATAATGATATGTCCTTCCTCCCCAGGACCATGTATCATAACGACTTCTGCTCACAGGATAGTATTTACCATCTGAATGCAAATAATAATACCTGCTATTATTTTGCCCTGGATAATTATTGTAGGAGTATGCTTGTGAGGTCCTGGCGGTATATGTATAAGAAACGATATTATCACTCATAGATCCTGAAACGTCCAGCACCAGTACAATATCGGCAGGGATTGGATTACTCTCGACTTCCACAGCTCCGGTTACGAATGTTTCCAGGTCGATGGTATAGGTGCCATCAGGGTTGGTTATAGCCCTTTTGGCGTAGGCGATTCCGTTTTCCTCCTTGTACTTACCGTCATCGAGGTTCTGGGCGGATACGGTGATTCCGGATGCAAGGGCCGCTGCGGAAAATGCCGCAAGGGCTGCTATATATTTAAATGTATTTTTCATAATATGATTCTTGTTTAAATAGCTGATTTCCTTCTTCTCCGATTAAAGATCTAACAAATCAGCAGGTTGGCTCTTGCCAAGAGCCTTGACCCATGCCCTGATATACCCCTCATCGTCGTCATTATCCAAGATATTACCATCTTTGTCGACTGGAGCAGGAATAGCCTGTACCATAAGATCCATAACAAGATGTACGTTCCCAGCCTTTCTTCTGGTTCCCCACTTGTCAGTAATCCAGTATTCGGGAGAAACTCCTACTGTGTAAGACTCAAAGAGATCGTCTGTAATTGAATCATCGGGACCGATAGGCTTGATATAATAGTAATACTTGTCGTATCTTACCCAATTGTTTACGATTGAATCTGCTACGCCGTTCACTGCCGGGACCTGATGGCTCTGGGGAGTTAATTTAACAAAGGTGCCATACGTCGTCTTTCCGTCCTTGTCATTCCACGGTTCAACCATTCTCATGGAGTCAGCATGCTCTTTGGCATAGCCCATAAGGACTGTCGTATCAGAACTGAAGACTCCGGCCGCAGTTTGCACATTACCAACCCAGTTTGCAATCATGTTGACGCGGACATATTCCCAGACATTGCCAGTGTTAGCAACCACTACATCTGACTTGGTAAAGTTGGCCATGTCGTCCACAATCGTAACGCCTACCACGGTCGGCTTAAGAGTGAAGGTGTGGAGTTCTCCAGCCTTCCACTCCCTGGCTCCTAGTAATAATGTAAGAGTGGTGTCTTTGGTTGATGTTGTATTACCGCTCGCATTTACGAGCTCGACATCGAAATCGACGGTAATCTTGACACTGTCAGATGCCGCAATTGTCTGGGGGACGAACCAGAAGGTAAGTGTACCGTCATCGTCATTGACATTCCTGGCACCTGCGGTCTTGTTCAGAAGCGTGTCAAGGCCAACAGTACTATTCTTGTAATTGGTCGTGTCAGTGGCAGTCATGGAGAACGTAGCTTTCCCCGTCTGGTCGCTCCAAACAGAAACCGTAGCACTCGAACCTGCAGTCGTTGCCCCAGGGGTAACCTTGCAATGACCGGAGTTCTTGATACCTTCGATCGTTACGCCAGTGATGTTTGTCTTGGCTACAGTCCTGTCCTCATTTTCCACATTCGTGAAGAAGTTCTGGAACTTCACTCCGGTGAGGACGTGGTAGAAATAAATGTCCTCCTGGTTCTTTTCGATCGTTTTCGAAGTGAAAAGGATGTCTGTCTGTCCGGCTGCAGTGGTAGGCGATGTGTAGTCAAACTCAATTGATCCATCAGTGTTGTATGCCGGGGCACTGGTAAGTCCATACTTACCACTCGCGATATCGCTAGGCATCCTCATGAAGAGCTGATATTTGGCCGGGAAGAGTTCGCCCATACCGGGATAATGATGGGTCCACCATGTGGTTCCGTCAAATTCGAATTCTGCATCGGGGAGGGTCTTGCTTCCATCGACAGTATTGGGTGCAACTGCATTGAATGTCCCGTAGAGATCGAGGACATTCGCGGTGAAAGCAGGGGTACCACGGGTGGCCAGACCGGCATCCAGAGACTCAACACTCTCTTCGAACACGAAAGTGTCACCATCTCCAGTCTGGACTGTGGCGACCTCGAAAGTTCCAAGTCCTTGATTCTCGGCAGCTGACCTTGTCTGGACTGTGCTGATCCTGAATGCAATGCCGTTCTTGTCGAGTTTAACCTCGTTGAATTCAGTCTCGTTAATGCAAGCGGTGAGCATCAAGGCCACGCTCGCAACAAATGTTAAAGCAATGTGTTTTGTTTTCATTTCAGTCATGTTTTAACGGTTAGAATTCAAGGAGGTGATCTTCAGAGGCATCACCTTCATTCCAGTTCCAGTACTTCTCTTGCACAGGATCTACTTTCATGGTCACTTGGAGTATGGATCCTGCAAGAATCTGGCTTTCCATATCCAGAGATGAAAACACCCGGACCAACGGAGAGACATACAGTTTCTTTTTCATTGTGTTATAGATTATTAATAATTACTTTCAGTTGTTAAGTTTTTACGCCCAAATTGCATGATTTTCT